>NZ_DAIUBR010000009.1:40750-99212 GCF_036846585.1 Limnobacter sp.
GTCAATGCGCCGCAATTGCGGCAGACATAGGTCCAGGCGGTTCGCAAACTGGTGAACCCGCCTGGACCTATGTCTGCCGCAATTGCGGCGCATTGACTGGATTGCAAACCTGCCGCTTTCAAATGTTGTTCAAGCATGGGCAACAGCTGGGCTGACTGGCTTTTGTAATCGACAATTTCATAGTTGAACAGGGTTTGTGCGGCAGCCCCACCATCAAGGAACTCGGCCACTGCAGCCACCTTGGCCACTCCGGAACTGGTGCTGATCGCCAGAATAAAACGTGCTGCCATCAAGAAGCGTCCTTGACCATCAACACCACGGCCTGCGCCTCAATGGCTTCCTTGCGCCCCAGGTAGCCCAGGGTTTCGTTGGTTTTGGCCTTGATGTTCACTGCATCTGGCGGCAAGCCACACAAGGCGCTCAAGCTTTCATGCATGGCCGCCATGTGGGGTGCCAGCTTGGGGCTTTGGCAAATCAGTGTTGAATCCACATTGAGCAGGCTGAAACCTTTTTGTTTGGCTTTGCTGATCACGGTTTTTAATAGCATGCCACTGTCGGCACCTTCAAACTGCGGGTCTGTATCGGAGAAATGCGTGCCAATGTCGCCCATTGCGCAAGCACCCAAAATGGCATCTGTAATTGCATGCAACAAAGCGTCTGCATCGGAATGGCCCAGCAATCCAAATTCAGACGGAATGTGCACACCACCCAAAACAAGCTTTCGACCCGCAACCAAACGGTGCACATCATAGCCCTGCCCCACACGCAGGCGGCTGATCTCACTCATTGTGTGTTCTCCTGACTCAAGCCCAGCAACCTGGCCACAATGCGCAAATCGTCGGCCTGGGTAATTTTCATGTTCTCGATGTGCCCCGGCACAATCAGGGGGCCAATGCCCATGGTCTCGATGGCGCTGGCATCGTCAGTCAACTGAAGGCCTTTGTAAATACATTCCGAAATTGCCATGCTCAAGGCCTGAGCCCGAAACATTTGTGGTGTCTGGGCGGCCCACAAATGGACTCGCGGCACGGTGTGCTGGGCAATCACTTCGCCCTCCTCGGCCACTGTGGTTTTTTTCAGGGTATCTGCCACGGGCAAAGCCAGCAAACCACCGGCAACATGTTCACTGGCCTGGTCAATCAAAGCCTTCAGTGCCGCTGCATTCAGGCCGGGGCGCGCGGCGTCGTGCACCAACACCCAGTCGGTTTCATTCACCATGAAGTTCTCAAGCAACAGATTCAATGCGTTCAAAACCGTGTTCACACGTTCCGCACCGGCCACAGGCAAACACTTTATCTTGGGGTTGTCCGCGAACAAAGCCTGGGCCATTGAATCTTCCTGGGCCACCACCACAAATACTTTTTCAACACGCGGGTCGACCAAAAGCGCCTGCACACTGTGTTCCAGCACGGTTTTTCCGCCCAGCAAGGCGTACTGCTTGGGAGTGCTGCCCCCAAAACGGCGCCCGGCACCACCTGCGGGCACCAATCCAAAATACCTGGCAGCTTTTGCCATGAAAGTCTGTTCCTATGTCGGCACTTGCCGCCGTATAATACGGGCCTTGATTCATCGACCCAAAACCCGAACTTGAAGCCCACTGGAAAACCAGGATGGTTGCAGTATCCAAGCGGGCAAACCTTATGCTGTCACATTTTACTTCTTCTTTTCAGTTAACCGGCGGGCACAGGCTCAGCTTGGCACATCCGCCCGGCAGTGCCGATGCATTTTTGCTGGCCCAACTGTGCACACAGGCACAGCAGCAGGACAGGCTGTGCCTGATCACCTGCGCCAACCCGCACGACGCCACCCGCCTGCAAGAAGAAATCGCCCTGTTTGCCCCGGGCTTGAAGGTGCATTATCTGCCCGATTGGGAAACATTGCCCTACGACAGTTTGTCCGCCCACCAGGATCTGGTGTCCGAACGCCTGGCCACGCTGTACCAAACCCAGCAAGGTGATCTGGATGTGCTGATAACAGCGGCCAGTACTGCCATTCAAAAACTGGCCCCACCTTCATTTTTAGCGGGCAGCACGTTTTATTTTAAAACCGGCGACAAGCTGAATGAGAAAAAGCTGCGCGAGCAATTGACGATCGCAGGCTACAGCCATGTGTCACAAGTAATGACCCCGGGTGAGTACTGCATACGTGGCGGCATTATCGACTTGTTTGCCACGGGCACTGCGCTGCCTTTTCGCATTGACTTGTTTGACAATGAAATTGAATCGATCAAAACATTCGATGTAGACACCCAGCGCAGCCTGTACCCGGTGCGGGAAATGCGCCTGCTACCCGGCCGTGAATACCCGATGGATGAGCAAAGCCGCGCGCAGTTTCGCAGCAAGTGGCGGGAACGTTTTGAAGGCGACCCCTCCAAAGTATCCATTTACCGCGACATGGGCACCGGTGTGGCCAGCGCGGGCATTGAGTATTACCTGCCCCTGTTTTTCGAGAACACGGCCAGTTTGGTCGACTACCTGCCCGAAAAAGAACTGGTGTTCATTCAACACGGCGATGTGGATCAAGCCTTGCAAACTTTTGCAGCAGACACACAAAGCCGTTTTGATTTTTTGTCGAAAGACATTCAGCGGCCCATTCTTCGCCCTTCTGAAATTTATTTGAATGCCAATGAATTTTTCAGCAGCTTCGAGAATGCTGCGCGCGTGAATTTGTCCGCATCCAAAAATGCACTGGTACCCGAATACAGCGGCGCATTGCTGCCCGAACTGGCAGCAGACCGAAAGGCCGACGACCCAATATTCAAATTCCGCAACCTGGTGGAACGCACAGGTGCAGGCAGCTACAAACAAGTGATTATGGTTGCGCCCAGCGACGGCCGCCGCGAAACCCTGAACCAGTATTTTCTGGAACACAAACTAAAACCCCACCAAACTGAAACGATGCAAAGCGCACTGGAAAGTGGTGAACGCTTTGTGCTGTGCACAGCCGTGCTGGACCAAGGCTTTGGTGTGCACCGCGGGCTGGAAGCACAGGTTGCATTTGTAACAGAAACCGAACTGTTTTCATTGTCGCCACGCCGCCGTGGTGCACGCAGGCAGCAGGAAAGGCAAAGCAACGTTGAATCGATGATTCGCGATTTGTCGGAACTGAAGATCAGTGACCCCGTGGTGCACCAACAGCACGGCATTGGCCGCTACAAAGGGCTGATCAGCATGGACCTGGGTGAAGGCGCATCCGAATTCCTTCACCTCGAATACGCCAACGGATCCAACCTGTTTGTACCGGTGGCCCAACTGCATGTGATCGCGCGTTACAGCGGTTCCGACCCCGAGAGCGCACCAGTGCATGCACTGGGTTCAGGCCAGTGGGAAAAAGCCAAAAAGAAAGCTGCGAAAATGGTGCGCGACACCGCAGCTGAATTATTGAATTTGTACGCCCGCCGCGCGCTGCGCAAAGGCCATGAATTCAAGTTAAGCATTGGCGACTACGAAGCCTTTGTTGAAAAATTCGGTTTCGAGGAAACCGCAGACCAGGCCGCCGCCATTCGCGCCGTAATTGCCGACATGACTTCCCCCCGCCCCATGGACCGTTTGGTGTGTGGCGACGTGGGCTTTGGCAAAACCGAAGTGGCATTGCGTGCCGCATTCGTCAGCGTGATGGACGGCAAACAGGTGGTATTGCTGGCCCCCACCACGCTGTTGGCCGAGCAACACTTTCAAACCTTTTCGGATCGCTTTTCAGATTGGCCCGTGAAGGTGGTTGAGTTGTCTCGATTCAAGTCGCCCAAGGAAATTCGCGATGCGGTTGAACTGATCAACACGGGCAAAGCCGACATTATTATTGGAACGCACAAAGTGCTCAGTTCCGATGTGGAATTTTCACGCCTTGGCCTGGTGATTATTGATGAAGAACACCGCTTCGGTGTGCGCCAGAAAGAGGCGCTGAAAAATCTGCGCGCTGAAGTCGATGTACTTACCTTAACCGCCACCCCCATTCCGCGCACACTGGCCATGAGCATGGAAGGCATTCGCGATTTCTCGGTAATAGCCACTGCACCGCAACGCCGCTTGTCGATCAAAACTTTTGTACGCCGTGAAACCGACAGCGTGATTCGCGAAGCCGTGCTGCGTGAACTAAAGCGCGGCGGGCAGGTGTACTACCTTCACAACGAAGTGGACACCATTGAAAACCGGCGCGAGGCACTTGAAAAAATTCTGCCCGAGGCGCGCATTGGCATTGCCCACGGGCAAATGAATGAACGCGACCTTGAACGCGTGATGCGCGATTTTTACCAACAGCGATTCAACCTGTTGTTGTGCACCACCATCATTGAAACCGGTATTGATGTACCCACCGCCAACACCATTGTGATTCACCGCGCTGACAAATTCGGCCTGGCGCAACTGCACCAATTGCGTGGCCGCGTGGGCCGATCGCACCACCAAGCCTATGCCTACATGATGGTGAACAACGAAGATGGCCTGAGCAAAAACGCAGAGCGCCGCCTTGAAGCGATTACCATGATGGAAGACTTGGGTAGCGGGTTCTATTTGGCCATGCACGACCTTGAAATTCGCGGTGCAGGTGAAGTGTTGGGTGCCAACCAAAGTGGCAATGTGCACGAGGTGGGTTTCCAGATGTACACCGACATGTTGAACCACGCGGTGCGCAGTTTGCGGGCCGGCAAAGAACCCGATTTGACCGCGCCGCTGAACGCAACAGTTGAAATTAACCTGCACACGCCAGCCCTGTTGCCTGAAGACTATTGCCCGGATGTGCATGAACGCCTGACCCTGTACAAACGACTGGCCAGCACCGAAGAAATGGACTTTGTTTCTGAGGTTCAAGAAGAATTGATCGACCGTTTTGGAAAATTGCCAGAAGCCGCCACAGCGCTGTTGGAAACACACCGCCTGCGCATTTTGGCCAAACCCTTGGGTATTGCAAAAATTGACAGCTCAACCGACGCCACTGTGGTGCAGTTTGATGCACAGCCCAATGTGGACGCAGGAAAAATTATTCTGATGATTCAGAAAGAAAAAGACATGAAACTGGCAGGAGCTGAACGCTTGCGCATCACGCGCAGTTTTCCTAAAGTAAGCGACCGTGTACAGTTTCTCAAAGGCCTGATTAAACAATTGGTATAGGCAAATGAACAGGTACCGCATGCCCAACTGGTGTACCCCTTGGCTCATGGCGCTTGCCATGGGCATGTGTTCAGCAACCCACAACGCGTGGGCACAAGCTGAACAAGAAGAAGGCATACACGTTTACAAGTCATTGTTGCCCAAAGCCGAGGCTGGTGATGCAGAAGTTCAAACCACGCTGGGCTTGATGCGCCTGCGTGGCGACGCGGTGCCGCGCGACCTGAAGGTGGCAAGGGTTTGGCTGGGCAAGGCAGCGGTACAAGACCACACCCCGGCCCAATACTATTTGGGCCAGTTGTTAATGCTGGACGTGTTCGATGCAAACACCCGCGACCTTCATAAACAACTGGCAGAAGGCTTGGGCTGGCTTCGCAGGGCTTCACGGGAGCAACACCACCCCTCGCAACTTCTTTACGCTGAAACACTGCTGCAAAGCACGCTTGAACATCCGTATGGACACAGCAAAATTGAAGCGCAACAACACTTGAATGCTTGCGCAGAAACGCACCTTGCATGCGCAGAATACGCGCTTGAACGACTGGATCAAGGACAAACAGAAGCATATTGCGCCTTGAACGATTTGTGCGAACAAAAAAAACGCCTGCTGTACCAACTGGCCAATGCACAAAACACCACCGCGCTTTACCGCCTGAGCCACTTTGAAGGCGAAGACCGTATGTTCTGGCTGCGCAGGGCGGCACGCCTGGGCCACCCGCAAGCCAGCCATGAACTGGCCGACCTGGTGTTGAAAAATGAAGCCCCCCTGCAACCCGAAGACCCGGCCGTGCTGGCACTGTTGAATTCCGCCGCACAGCAAGGTGTTCTCGAGGCCATGCACCTGTTGGGCAGCCTGTTGCATGAAGGGACCCGATTTCCCGTCAACAAGCCCTTGGGGTTACAATGGCTAAACCTTGCGGCGGAACAAGGTCACGAACCATCCAGACAGCTCTTGGCACAACTTCGAGCGCCCGCCGGCGATATTCCTGCAAATGACAAGGTAGAATCCGCGCAACCCACGGAGAGCACACCATGAGCCAATTATTCTTTTCCTCCAGAACACTGACCACAGCACAAGTGCACACCGCACTGGATGCACTGAACCTGCCTGCGTTGGGCGTTGAAGTGGTTGACCAACAAGCCTGCATTGAAATTCCGGAAGCCTACACGCTGCCTAAAACAGCCATTACCGACACATTGCGACCATTAAGCCGCGCGCACCACTTTGACTTCGCAATTCTGGAAGCAGAATTTCAAGCCAGTGAATTCAAACTGCTGACCATGGACATGGACAGCACGCTGATTACCATTGAATGCATTGACGAAATTGCTGATTTTGCAGGCAAAAAAAAAGAGGTGTCGGCAATTACCGAAGCCGCCATGCGTGGCGAAATCAAAGACTTTTCTGAAAGCCTGAATCGCCGTGTTGCCTTGCTGAAGGGTGTTCCGGAAAGTTGCTTGAACGCTGTGTTTGAAGAGCGCCTGCGCTTGTCCCCCGGCGCAGAAGAACTGATTGCCTATGCCAAAGCCAACAAGTGGAAAACACTGCTGGTCAGCGGTGGCTTTACTTTTTTTACCGACAAAATGAAAGACGTGCTGGGGCTGGATTACGCCCGATCCAACACACTAGAAATTGTGGAAGGCCACTTAACAGGCCGCGTGCTGGGCACCATTGTGGATGCCGATGTAAAGCGCGACACCGTGCTTGAAACCTGCGAAATTCTGGGCTGCGACCCTTCACGCGCCATTGTGGTGGGCGATGGCTCGAACGACCTGAAAATGATGGAAATTGCAGGTGCCAGTGTGGCGTTTCATGCCAAACCAGTGGTGCAGGAAAAAACTGATTTCTGCATCAACCACGGTGGGCTAGACACGATTTGTAAATGGTTTGAAGCGACTATTGGCTGAAATTGAACTTTCTCAAAGCTGCATGCAACAAAGTCCAACAAGAATCAATGGACCCAGCGTTGCATGCCCTCCCCTCCTGAAAACTTCTCACCATTCAAAACAGCATTACAAAGCCACCGGCGCTGGCTGAAAGTATTAATTGCTTTCAGCGCGGCCATCAATTTGCTTGCGCTGGTGCCCAGCATTTACATGTTGCAGGTTTACGACCGCGTACTAAGCAGTCAAAGCCACACAACACTTCTGGCACTTACTGGCCTGGTGATTGGCCTGTATATACTCAGCGCCCTGCTGGACCATTATCGAACTGCAATGCTGACACGCATTGGCAACTCGATGGAACAACAACTGATTACCGACATACACAAGGCTGCATTTCAAAGGGCACTAAAAACTCAGGGAAAAGACAACACTGGCCAAGCAATTCGTGATTTTGCACTGATTCGACAATTCATGACCAGCCAGGGCGCCGTGGCTTTGTTCGACGTTCCTTGGGTGTTGTTCTACGTTTTGTTGTTGTTTGCCTTCCACCCTTGGTTCGGGGTAATGGCCCTTTGCTGCATCACTATTTCGATAAGCCTTAGCTTGTTGCACATTCGTAAAAATCAATTCAACGACGAACAATCCAGCACATGGGCCATTCGCAGCGCAAACACAATGAATTCAGTGCTTCGCAACACAAATTCCATTCAGGCCATGGGCATGCTGCCTGCCATTCAAAAGCAATGGCTGAAAATTCAAAATCAGCACACCCAACACCACACCGCATCGGCAGACGCCACGTCGGCTTGGGCCAATAGCAGCAAATACTTTCGCATGTTTGTACAAAGCGCTGCGTTGGGTTTGGGTGCCTATTTGGCGCTTGAACAAAGCCTGACCGGTGGAATGATGATTGCCGCTTCCATTCTGATGGGCAAAGCACTTGCACCGGTCGACACACTGGCTTCTGCATGCAAGGCACTTTCAGGTGCACGCCAGGCACATGGCCGCTTGAAATTGTTGCTGGAAAACAGCCAGCTTCACAACAACGCGCACAGCCTGCCCACACCCCAACCATTGATCGAATTCAACAATGTGTATGCAGCAGTCCCGCTATCGGGCCAATGGGTGCTTAAAAACATTCACTTAAAAATTCCCGCAGGCAGTGTGGTTGGCGTAATAGGCCCCAGCGGATCGGGTAAAACCAGCTTTCTGCACACCACTGCGGCCATACTTGCCGTGGCCCAAGGCCGCCTTGATGTAGGTGGAGCCGACATTGCGCAATACAAGCGCGATGAATTGGGCGAATGGACAGGTTACCTTGCACAAAGCGTAGAGCTGTTTGAAGGCACTGTGGCACAAAACATTGGCCGCTTTAACTGCGACAACGACCAGCAGGTTATTGAAGCTGCCATGGCCGCCGGAGTGCATGAACTTATCTTGAAACTACCCAAGGGATACGACACCGCGTTGGGCGAACAAGGTGAAGGGCTATCGGGCGGCATGAAGCAACGCATCGGCTTGGCACGCGCACTGTATAACAAACCACGCCTGTTGCTGCTGGATGAACCCAATTCCAACCTGGACGACGCAGGGGAAACCGCCTTAATGAATGCCCTGCTTGCACACTGGCAGCAAGGCAACACGGCCATTGTGGTCACCCACAAAAAATCCATATTGCGCGCCTGTAACAAACTGCTGGTGCTGAAAGACGGTGAAGTGGCCTTGTATGGCAACACCCCCGAAGTACTGGCTCACCTGCAAAAACAGCAGCAGCCCCAAGCCCCACAGGTGCAACATGCTTGAAGAAAGCAACATTACAAATGCCTCCCGCAAGGGCCTGATTGCACTGCTTCTGGGGTTTGTCGGATTCATGCTTTGGGCCAGCCTGGTCGCCATGGACAGGGGCGTGGTGGTTAGCGGCACCCTGACATTCCAGGGCGAGCGGAAAACCATTGTTCATCCACATGGCGGGGTGATTGAGAAAATTTGGGTAAATGAAGGGCAACTGGTAGAAAAAGGCCAAACCCTGATCAGCCTGAACACCACAGACAGCCAGGCACAATTGAACGCGCTGGAAGTTCAGCGCCAAGCACTTTTAGCGAAAATGAACCGGCTTCGAATTGAATCCCGAAGCGCAAAGAATATAAAAGTAGCCCTTGTAAATTCTGCCCCGGCGGAAGTGAACATACCATCCAGCTTTCAAACGCTGCAACAGGAGGCAGAAACACAACTGTTTGAAACACGCCAGCGCGCACTGCAAAATCAAATCAACACATTGGGTGTTGAAATTAGCACTGCACACAACAGCCTGCTGGCCCTGCAAACCACACAAAGCAGCAAACAACGCCAACTGGAAAGCTTGAACCAACAACAAAGCGGACTTTCAGACATGGTAGCCAAGGGGTACATGCCCGCCAACCGGCTTGTGGAGATTCAAGGGCAAATCACCAGTTTGCAAGTAACGCTGGCGCAAGATCAAATTCAAATCAGCCAACTGCGTGGGCAAACAAGCCAGGCACGCCTGAAAATGCAACAGCTGCACAATCAGCAGCAGGCTGAAAGCCAAACACTACTGAATGACGTTCAAACTGAACTGGCAAACCTGGACGAGCAATTGCATCGAATTGAATTTATTCGCCATCACACCAATATTCAAAGCCCCGTGGCAGGTCAGGTTCTAGGATTGCAATTGTTCACACAGGGCAGTGCCATGCCAGCCAATACCGCAGTAATGGACATTGCACCCAGCCAGGGGCAACTTGAAATTAGCGCGCAACTGGAACCCGGGCTGGTTGACCAACTCAAAGCCGGGCAATTGGTCACCGTGCGTTTCAGTGCATTAAAAACCGCGCAAACACTGGAAGTTCAGGGCAGCCTTCACAATATTGGCGCAGACCAATTAAGCGACCCATCAACGGGCATAGCACACATACCTGTGAAGGTGCGCTTCACTGAAAAAGCCTTGGGGCAAATTGCAATACACCGCATACAGGCCGGTGTTCCGGCTGAACTGTTGATTGTTACAGGCGAACAAACGCTGATGCAATACCTGTTCAAGCCCATTACCGACAGGCTGTTCACCGCGATGACGGAGCACTAAAACCGTGACCGTGACAAGCAACAACAAAAAACTGGCCTTGCTGGCCTGCCTGTGGTGTGCGGCAGCCTTTCCAGCCCATGCCCAATCAATAGAACAACTGCTTGAACAGGCCATTGAAAGTTCTGGGGAAGTGGCAAAAGCACGGGCTGGTCGAAACATAGCCGACGCAGAGCTTTCCATTAGCGAATCGGCCTGGTTGCCGCAAGTTAACGCAAGGCTATACAACGGGGTGGCAAACACCCAGCAATCCAACCCCTTGCTGAACGAGAACACCACCCGGGATACCATTCAGAACAACAGCATCTCCCTTCAACAGAGTATTTACAACAGGCCGGCATGGCTTCAAATTGAGCAATCGCGATTGGCCCAAAGCGAGGCGCACAGCCGCGAACTGGAAGCCACACAAAACCTGATTCAAAAGTGGGTTGAAAAATTGATGGAATGCAAACAAAGCGAACTGGTTACAACGCTGGCGGGCCAAAAACTGCGCAGCACGGCTTTGTTGCATGAACAAACACAATACGGAATGGGCAGGGGTGAAACCAGCCCTTTGGAATTAAGCGCCGCCTTTTCAGAACTTGAGCTGCGGCAAGCAGAATTGGATGAAGCGCAGGAGACACTTGAACGCCACCTGTGGGAACTTTCCCAACTAAGTGGCCAACCAGTAAGCAGTTTGTGGCTTAAAAAGCTAGAATTCAAAGCCCCCGAAAGCACCGTGGTTCAAAATGAACTGGAACAGGCAATTTTAAGCAACAACCTGAACCTTAAAATTCAAAACACTTATATTCAAAACGCTGAATTGAATATTGAAAAAACCCAAGGCGAACACCACCCCACAGTAATGCTGGTGGCACAAAACACCCAAAGCAAATCTGAAACAGTGAGCACATTGGGTAACCAGGTTAAGCAAAATGTTCTTGCCATTCAAGTAGACATTCCACTGTTCAGTGGTTTTGGCACGCAAGCGCAAGTTGAAAAAGCCGCCGCCGCCCTAACTCAACAGCGCGCCGAGCTAGACAGTGTTCAAACCGACGTGTTGAAAGAAGCTTTTGCTGCCCAAAAGCAACTGATGATTTCTTCGAACTTTGCCAGGGCCTATGCCAAAGCAATTTCAGCCGCCGAGCAGCAAGAAAAGGCCATTGAAACCGGCATTGGCCACCAATTGAATTCCATCATTGACCTAGCCAATATTCAGGCCAAACAAACAGAACTAAAGCTGAAAAAGCTGGAACGCGAATTAAAAGCCAACCAAGCGTATTTCTCACTGCTGGAATTGACAGGTGAATTGGGTGTGGAGCGAGTTGTAGATCAGATTACACAAGGCCCAAACTAGCTACGTTGACGCGTGAAAACATTATTTCTACTTCAACCCATGTCCCTCAAAACTAAACTATAGCTGCGATCAAACCCAAGCACCCTCAGGAAACACACCATGCCTTTCATCAACGAATACATTCCAGAAGCCGACAAGCCACGCTACGAAGCGATTGAAAAAGCGGTCATTAAACGGACAGGCAGCGTGGGACATAGCCGCGCCAGAAGCTGGACGATTGACCGGGAACGGGACATATTCCTGACCTGGATCAAAGGGGGGGATATTGAACGAGCTCGCTACGATGCTTACATTTTTCACAATGCCGGGCGAACGTTTTACATTGAAACTTGGCAGCTGAGTACAGTAGGCGGCGACCGGGTGGGGCAACCGCGCACCACAACATTGCGAATCGACCTGTTCAGTGAAATGGATGAAACCGGACACTTCTTCAAACACGACATTCAATCGGACAACGGTGAAACCCTGGCCTTGCTCAGGGAGGCATTCACAGCGGAACGAGGGTCGGGGGTACTCAATACAGAAAAGTGTGAATTCATCAGCATTCTTGAACTGGGCAAAGGAGTGTAAAACATGACCGCACTGACCTTACAAGCCGCATATCAAGAACTGAGCAACAACTTTGCTTTTTATTCCAACCCGGCCAACCGAAAGGCCCTGTAATACTTGAGTGTGTGCAGATACCCATCGCGAGTGAAAGTATTAACCCAACCACTTTTACACCATTTGCTTAATCCATTATTCTAGGCTTACGATTTCTACTACAGCCCGAGACACTCCAAACCAAGCCATAGCTGCTATGAAGCATGCCAAAAAAACAGGACACCAATCATCCCCTTCATCAACGACTGCATTCCCGGAGAATGCTGATGAAAAATGTTTGAAGAACATCTTAAAGTGATGAGTTACACCCTTCTCCGGCACCTGGCCACGACATAGATATTCGACAAATAACACCAGACAAACTTGAAAGGAAAACACATGACCTTTGTAAATGAAATACCAACCGCAGAAGACATAGAAAAATACGAACTACCTTACAAACTTGATCTTGAAAAACCGATTGAACATCGACGGATGTGGACCGTGGATCGAGAAAGAGACTTTTTCTTGACAGGGGGTGGTCTAACAGGCAACCCGGCTTTCGAAGATCCTAAAACACTCAAGGTATATTTCTCCCTCTATTTATCAGGCTCGAAGTTCAGAATCATTATGGAACCAAAACGCACACCCGGTGATTTCAAAGCGGATCCATTTTTTATCCACTGGCCTGCTTTGCTGGAAATCTGGGCTATTCGCCCACAGGAAAACAGAATGGTTGATGTCACAAAAATGGTAACAGAGCAACCAGACGCCTCACACCCAATGCTGAACAATTACTCATTCAATAAATTTGTTGCCATATTCAAAGAGGCTGTGACTGTATTTAAAGCAGCTGAATATAACAAGCACATCAAATCTCCCATTACTGTTACCTTTGGCTTCTGAATCAGGACCACATTCTCATGGCACTTACAGCTCAACAAGCCAACGCGATGTTGGCCGATATCACCACTAAAGAACAACTGCGTGACCTGATCAACCAGATCTCCATAGAGGCAAGCGGTAAAACTACCATTTTGTATAGCGGCGTTACTGCAGATGGCATAAGCAACTCTCAAATCATCAAAGGCATGTTACTCAACGGTGAAGACATTCGCGTCATCGATAAAACAGAAGCCGCCAAGTTTCTGGATTTATTTGACAGAGATGCACCAAGTTACAACAGCGCCCTGGCACTTAAACTCGCCGAACTCGAAATTGTCGGCGAGCCCATGGACATTGTCGGAACTGATGGCAAGGGCTCCCCTGCCAACCAGTTTCTGTTCGGAGAAAAAACCGCTGACGGCACACGTATTCCGAACGGTGCCTGGGACAATGTTTCTAGTCGCTTCGTAGCAGCCACAGAGGGCGAAGTTCGTACACTAACCGGCGCAGCCGAAGCAGATCGTATCTTTTCGCAAACTGAAATTCCTGCGGCGCTAGAAAACGCAAAAATCACAAGCATCGATGGTATTCCCCGCGCAGACCTTGCGGAAAAAGGTGCAGCCGATGCGTTTAAGGCCATTAGCGCGCAGTCTGATGTGTATTCAACAGAAATCAAGGTGTTGTTAAACACTGACGGCACCGTGTACAAAGGTATCGATGGCCAACCCCTTATCGACACTCGTGGTTACTTCGATGCCACCGGGCTAGAAGGTAGGCCACCCGCCATCCCTTTGAGCAACACGGGAAATCTTGGTCAGTTCATGCAAGATCGATTTGCTCAACACGAAGCTGGTGCACAAATACTGCAGGATATAAAAAGTAAGTACGTTGCCTTGGCGAACACTCCCGATTTACCAAATGTGGATAACTGGGCACTACGTGCTGGTGCCTTGAACACGCTGAATAAACTCGGAATTGCTGGCGATCTGCTTGCATTGGGTTTTGCGGCTACGCAAGCCAACGCTGCGTATGCTGCTGGCGACACTCAAGCGGGCAACCAAATAATTCAAGATTGGGCAACCGATTTCGCAGGCGGTTTCGCAGGCGGTTTCGCAGGCGGTATTTTGGCCGCAAAATTAGCAAGCGCCGCTCTTACGCCACTTTACTTAACTGGACCTGCGGGGGCAATTATTGCGGCTGGTTTGTCTTTAATAGCAGGCTTGGTGGGGTCAATTGCAGGCGCTCACTACATTGGAGAACTACTTGGCGATGCTGCAGACTTCTTCCGCCAGGAATGGCTTGATCAATTAAACCGAGTGGATCATATCTATGAAAACCCAGCCTCGCCGATTGTTCTTGATCTTGATGGAGACGGCGTTGAAACACTGAATATTGGCAACAAGCCAATCTACTTTGATCACAACAACGATGGTTTTAAAGAACGAACCGGTTGGGCTGGTGCGGATGATGGTATTTTGGTTAGCGACCTGAACAACAACAATCAGATTGACCATGGCGGCGAACTGTTTGGCAATAACACCCTTGATGCAGGGCAATCTGCGGAAAACGGTTTCGAAGCGCTGCGTGCGCTTGATTCGAACAATGATCGGCAATTCACAAATGCAGACACTGCATGGAACACCGTGAAGGTGTGGAAAGACAGCAATTCAAATGCCAAGCTGGACGCAGGCGAATTACTAACCCTTGAACAGGCGAAAGTGGCTGCCATTAGCCTGGATTATTCAATCGCATGGTATGACACTGAATCTGACCTGCAAAACAACCAGCACCGCCAACAATCCACTTACACCGACTCAACAGGCAATGTGCGGGAGTCGCACGATGTGTGGTTCGCCACAAACAAGCGAGATACAGTGTATGGAACTGAAGTTGAAATTGGCGCGGATATTAAAACACTCTTCAATTTGCCGGGTACTGGCAAGCTTACAGATTTGCACACAGCCATGGCGCTGGACACCAGCGGTTCATTACAAGCCGTGGTTACCGACCTTCAAAGCAAGCTACAAGGTGAATACTCAATTTCGAATTTGTTCAACGACACACACAATCTTTTCCTGAAATGGGCGGGGGTTGACAATATTTCTCCTGTTATGGAACGACACCGCACTGATGCACGCGAAGTTCTGGCCTTGGAAAAATTGTTGAATAAACCCTTGGCTGAAATACTGAAGAATGGACTAGACCCTTACGGCAATCTCGTATTGGCTACTGGCCCAATTTCACACGCCGTTAAGATGGCACAAGGCCAATTTACAGCAGAAATTTTGAAGCAAACGGTATTTCAACCGATTTTTGGGGCGATCGGCATAGCCTTCGATCCGCAAACTCAAACTGTGAAACTTGACACCACCCAAGCCACTTTGAAATTAAAGCAATTGGTTTTGAATAAGCCATTGTTGGATCAAATTACCACGCTTTCGTTTTTCAAATTGGCAGCCAGTTTTAGCGGAGAGGAAACCACATCCCAACTATTAGGTTCCTTTGAACTTCAATTAGACAGCGACCCTGTTTTGCAGAAAATCTGGAAATTTTCTAATGCGGTGGACTTCCGGTTCTTGGGTACTGAAGATGATTTAATCGGTCCATTAAATTCATCTGGTGTAGCAAATCAGCCTGCCCTACTTTCTGGATTAGCGGGTGAAGACACGTTAATCGGCTTTGAATCTCACGATGTAATTGATGGGGGCACAGGCAATGACCACATCAACGGCGACCTCGGTAACGACTTGTTGATTGGCAGCAAAGGAAATGATGAAATTCACACTGGTTACGGCACAGACACAATCGTTTACAGCAAGGGCGACGGTCGAGACACTATTACTGTGTTCAAAGACGACACCGCCAATATTGATACTTTAAAATTTACAGATATTTCGTCATCTGAAGTTCAGCTACGTCGAGTTGAAAACGATTTGTTAGTTAATTTTACATTCGCATCGAATGATTTTGTTTTAGTTAAAAACCATTTTGAATCTTACAACGGCATTGACCAGTCCCTTGGAACAATTGAATTTGCGGATGGCCTAGCCTGGAATGCCACAACCATTAAGAGCAAGGTGATTGCATCCACTACGGGTAACGACATATTAACTGGCTACACAACTGCTGACACATTGCGTGGCGGCAATGGCAACGATACCTTGTATGGCCGAAGTGGTAACGACATACTTTATGGCGATGCAGGAAATGATTTTCTTTACGGTGAAGCTGGTGCTGACAGGCTTTATGGTAGTAACGGTAATGACCTGTTGAACGGCGGCGACGGAAATGACTCCGTTTTCGGCCAGGCGGGCAACGACACACTTGAAGGCGATTTCGGAAACGACCTACTGGACGGAGGCCTTGGCGACGACCTTCTTTACGGAGGAGCAGGCAGCGACACTTACCAATACCGCAAAGGCGATGGCCGCGACACCATTATTGCTGATCAATATGAAGGCAATCACGTTGAAACTCTAAAATTGCTAAATGCTACGGCTTCTGAAGTCAATTTCTTTAAAGAAAATTCAGATTTATTAATTGTCATCAATTCTCACCCGCACGACCCCATTCGAATTAAGCAGCATTTTAATTTTCATGGTGCGGGGCATCATGTTTTAGACCGCATTCAATTCTCAGATGGCACTATTTGGTCATCAAGTGTATTCAATCCCAAAGCGATTTCTTATGCAGGAGTGATCAGCACAATTAACGGAACCAGTGGTAACGACGTGCTAGAGGGCAGCAAAGGAGATGACTTGTTCATAGGTGATGCGGGCAACGACACTTACATTTACCGCAAAGGCCACGGTAGAGACACCATAGATACCTATGCTGCGGATGGCATTTACGGAACTCAAACAGAGATATTGAAATTTGCCGACATATCGTCGACTGACGTTATTTTGAGTAGAAATGACAATGATCTGCTTATAAAAATCAAAAGCAGTGCAAACGACGAAGTTCGCATTTTGAATCATTTTGATACTTCCAATAACAATTTGACAGCAATTGATTCACTTGTTTTTTCAAACAATGTAACGTGGAATTTCTCAACAATTCAAAGCAAAGTGCTAGCAGGCACCATCGGAGATGACAACATTACCGGATACCAGACCAATAACGTATTAAGGGGTAATGACGGTGATGACACCATTTTTGGAGAGGATGGAGACGATTCAATTTATGGAGACAACGGCAACGACGATTTATTTGGAGACGGGGCCTCAGACAAACTGTTCGGGGGAAACGGCCAAGACAGACTGTACGGTGGCGAAGGCAACGATCACTTGAAAGGCGAATCAGGAAACGATGAACTTGATGGCGAAAATGGCGATGACATTCTTGAGGGTAATCATGGGGATGATTTTTTGTCAGGCGGAGCTGGCAACAACACCTATATTTTCAGTGTAGGTGACGGCCACGACACCATTAACAGTAATCTTTATTCCCATGACAACACACCATTCACGAACACAATCAAATTCAACAATATTTTGCCGACCGATGTGTTGGTGAGCCGTGAAAACGATGATTTGATTGTTGACTTTAAGTTCAGCAGTGGTGATCAAATCCGTGTTGAACAACATTTTCTGAGTTCTGATTACGGCGACAAAGGCATCGATCAAATTATGTTTTCTGATGGTTCGATCTGGACTCAGTCAAACATTGCTGCCCTGGTTTTAATTGGCACTGAGAGCTCTGATTTTTTATATGGAGACAGTGCTGCAAATACACTTTCCGGTGGTGGCAGTAACGATGTCATACTCGGCGAAAATGGAAATGACACCATCAACGGCGGCACAGGAAACGACGAAACTCAGGGTGGCCAAGGAAGTGATACCTTCGTTTATAAATCAGGTGATGGCAAAGATACCGTTCATGTTTCCGATGGAAGCGGAATGAATTTTGTCGAAACATTGCGCCTGGTAGATGTAAAAAGTAGTGACATTAAACTGGGTCGTTATTACGACGACTTGTACATTCAACACCTGGGTTCCAACACAGACCATGTGAAAATTGCCAATCACTTTAGCGGTACAGGTAACACCGCAGATTCTTTAGACAAAATTATTTTTGCTGATGCAGTAACATGGGGCAACACCAAAATTAATACGACAGCGGTCGATTTAATGGAAAATCCTGACTACGCTTAAAGTCTCATAAAAAATGCGGCATTTGAACCAAAAGTCCAGATGCCGCAAATTTTTTAATAAGCGAATTTAAATTCTGTTTTACATCCGCTCAAAAATCGCCGCAATACCCTGACCACCACCAATACACATGGTCACCAATGCATAACGCCCCTGAACGCGCTGCAATTCATACAAAGCCTTCACGGTAATAATTGCACCTGTGGCACCAATGGGGTGGCCGATTGAAATACCTGAACCATTGGGGTTGACCTTGGCGGGATCCATGCCCAATTCTTTGGTCACAGCACAAGCCTGTGCAGCAAACGCTTCGTTGGCTTCAATCACGTCCATGTCTTCAATTTTCAAGCCGGCTTTTGCCAAGGCTTTCTTGGTGGCAGACACTGGGCCAATGCCCATGATGGTAGGCTCAACACCCGTGTTGGCATAAGCCACCAGGCGCGCCATGGGTTTCATGCCAGCCTTTTCAGCTGCGCCACGTTCCATCAACAGCACAGCGCCTGCACCATCGTTCAAACCCGATGCATTGCCAGCCGTTACGGTGCCGTCTTTCTGAAACACGGTTTTCAGTTTGCCCATGCCTTCTACGGTTACATCACCACGAACGTGTTCGTCAGTGTCAAACATCACCACGCCTTTGCGGGTTTTCACTTCAATCGGCAGAATCTGCTCTTTGAAATAGCCTTTGGCAATGGCGTTGGCTGCACGCTTGTGGCTTTCAACAGCCAGGTTGTCTTGGTCTTCGCGACTTACATTGAATTCTTTGGCCACGTTTTCGGCGGTCACGCCCATGTGGATTACATGGAATGGGTCGTGCAATGCACCCACCATCATGTCGATGCCTTTCATGTCGCCCATGCGTGCGCCCCAGCGGGCGGCGGGCAAAATGTAAGGGGCTTTGCTCATGCTTTCGGCACCGCCACCAATGGCCACATCGGTGTCGCCCAGCATAATGCTTTGCGCGGCGGTAACAATTGCTTGCAGGCCAGAACCACACAAGCGGTTCAGCGTAAGGGCTGGCGTGGATTTGTCCAGGCCGCCTTCAATGGCTGCTACGCGAGACAAGTACATGTCGCGTGGCTCGGAATTCACCACATGGCCGAACACCACATGGCCCACTTGGTCGGCGCTTATACCTGCGCGTGCAACCACTTCTTTCACAACCATGGCGCCCAACTGCGTTGGGGAAAAGTCTTTCAAACTTCCACCAAAGTCACCTACTGCGGTACGTACACCGGCTACAACCACAACTTCACGTGTCATTGCTCTATCTCCATTTTTTATTAAACGATTTGGCCCCACAGGTCGTGCTCGTCGCAATCATCAATCAGCACATTGATAAAATCTCCCGGCTTAGGCTTCTGAGCTGGGTTTTCAGGCATGGGTATGAACACATTGCCGTCAATTTCCGGGGCATCGGCTTTGCTGCGCGCCACAATGCCCTCTTCGTCGGTTTCGTCGACCAACACTTGCATCACTTTGCCCAACTTCGCTTCGTTGCGGCTTAGTGAAATTTTTTCCTGCAGCGCCATAAGGCGCGCGCGGCGCTCTTCTTTCACTTCTTCCGGCACAGGGTTGTCCAGTTCATTGGCCACCGCACCGTCGACTGGTGAATAGGCAAACACACCTACACGGTCAAGTTGCGCCTCTTCGATGAAGTCGAGCAGGTGCTTGAATTCATCTTCGGTTTCACCGGGGAAACCGGTGATGAAGGTACTGCGCAAGGTGATGTCGGGGCAGGTATCGCGCCATGCACGAATGCGTTCAATGTTGCGCTCGCCGCTGGCGGGGCGCTTCATGCGCTTCAACACATCGGGGTGTGAATGCTGAAAAGGAATATCCAGGTAAGGCAAAATTTTGCCTTCGGCCATCAGCGGCACCACGCGGTCTACATGGGGGTATGGGTACACATAGTGCATGCGCACCCAAATACCCAACTCGCCCAATTCTTCAGCCAGTTGCTGAAACTGGGTTTTTACAGGGCGGCCATTGACAAAGTCGGTGCGGTATTTCAAGTCGACGCCATACGCGGAGGTGTCTTGGCTTACCACCAGCAATTCTTTCACGCCCGATTTTTTCAGACTTTCTGCTTCACGTATTACTTCGCCAATTGGGCGCGACACCAAATCGCCACGCATGCTCGGAATAATGCAAAAAGTGCAACGGTGGTTACAGCCTTCCGATATTTTCAAATAGGCGTAGTGCTTGGGTGTCAATTTAACGCCATGGTCGGGCACCAAATCAATGAATGGGTCGTGCGGTTTTGGCAGGTGAATGTGCACCGCCTGCATCACTTCTTCGGTGGCATGCGGGCCAGTTACAGCCAGCACTTTGGGGTGCAAACTAGTAATCAGTTCCTTGCCTTCGTTGCCGTTCTTGGCACCCAGGCAACCCGTTACGATCACCTTTCCGTTGGCATGCATGGCTTCGCCAATCGCGTCCAGGCTTTCTTGCACGGCACTGTCGATGAAACCACAGGTGTTTACAACAATAAGGTCCGCCCCCTCATAGGAAGCGGACACGTTGTACCCCTCTACCTTCAATTGGGTCAGAATTCGCTCGGAATCCACAAGGGCCTTTGGGCAACCCAAAGAAACAAAGCCCACACTCGGTGGGCGCTTGGCAGAAAAGGTGTCGTCTTGCATATTCAGGTGTTACTTTTTCGTAGGGTCCGGTTTGTCTTTACCCGCACTTGGCATACCGGGCATGCCAGGCATGCCGGGAAATTCGCCCGGGTTTGGAAACTTGAAGTTTGTGAACATGCTGCGGGTCTGGTTTTGAAACTGGTCCTGCATTTGCACAAACATGTTTTTGCTTTGTTCGATGTAGTTGCTCATCATGCTTTGAATGACGGGCGTTTGCACACTCATGAACTGTGACCACAATTCAGGGTTGGCGAACTGACTGCCATCGCCCACGTTTTTGCCTTGATCTTGAAAGCTGTTCTGGATGTCCATGAACGCTTGCAAATTCTTTTCCAGAAACGTGCCCATGATGCCTTGCATGGCATTGCCGTAAAAACGAATGATCTGCGAAAGCATGGGAGAAGTGAAAATGGGCACGCCCACGGTTTCCTCTTCCAGAATGATCTGAAGCAAAATGCTGCGGGTCAAATCTTCAGCACTTTTCGCATCCACCACCTGGAAGCCTTCGTTTTCCAACACCAATTGCTTCACATCGCCCAAGGTGATGTAACTGCTGGTTTGGGTATCGTACAAACGGCGGTTCGGGTATTTCTTGATCAGTCGTATTGCGTCAGCCATGCCTCTCATCTCTTTTTTGTGGTGTTATACGCCGCCGCACCTGCGTGGGTGAACGGTCTGGTTGCAGGTGCACTGCCATTACAAACAATCTTGCACAAACAAGCACTTACAAAAAACAAAGCACTGCACGCTTTTCAACGTGCAGTGCAACATCATACCGTCTTTTTGGCGCTTGGTCGCCGAAAATGTACCAAGCATTAGCCCATGTGAAGGCCACCGTTAAGCGAGAAGTCGGCACCGGTCGAGAAACCAGAGTCTTCCGACGCCAGCCAGGCGCAAATTGAAGCGATTTCCTCAGGCGTACCCAAACGCTTCACTGGAATGGTATTCACAATTTTTTCCAGCACATCAGGGCGAATGGCGCGAACCATGTCTGTGCCAATGTAACCGGGGGAAACCGTGTTCACCGTCACGCCCTTGGCAGCCACTTCCTGCGCCAGTGCCATGGTGAAGCCACGCAAACCGGCCTTGGCTGTGGAGTAGTTGGTTTGGCCAAACTGACCCTTCTGGCCATTTACCGATGAAATGTTGATGATGCGGCCAAAGCCCTGCTCGATCATGCCACCGATCACCTGCTTGGTGACGTTGAACAAAGAGTTCAGGTTGGTGTCGATCACAGCAGACCAATCGTCGCGGCTCATTTTGACAAACGTGCCATCGCGGGTAATGCCCGCATTGTTCACCAGAATGGACACGGTGCCATGCTCGGCACGTACCTTCTCGAACGCAGTAACCGTGCTGTCCCAATCGGCCACGTTGCCTTCACTGGCGTACACCTCGTAGCCTGCACTGCGCATTTCACCCAGCCACTTTTCCTTGCGCGGTGAATTGGGGCCACAACCCGCGATCACGCGGTAGCCAGACTCGCACAGCTTCTTGCAAATGGCTGTACCAATGCCGCCCATACCACCGGTCACGTACGCTACTTTTGGTTCACTCATGATTGACATCCTTCCTCTCTTTTAAAATTATCGCGACACAGCCAAAGCCACACCCATGCCACCACCAATACACAACGAGGCCAAACCTTTCCTGGCATCGCGCTTGTTCATTTCATGGATCAAACTTACCAGCACGCGGCAACCTGATGCACCAATGGGGTGGCCCAAAGCAATTGCACCACCGTTCACATTGATTTTGGAAGTATCCCAACCCATTTCCTTGTTCACTGCACAGGCTTGCGCGGCGAAGGCCTCGTTGATTTCCATCAAATCCAGATCAGCGGGCTTCCAACCGGCTTTCTCCAAACACTTTGTGGACGCTGGCACAGGGCCCATGCCCATGATGGTGGGGTCCAGACCAGCACTGGCGTATGCTTGAATTGTGGCCAACACGGGCAAGCCCAATTCTTTGGCCTTGGCGGCACTCATCAGCATCACGGCAGCGGCGCCATCGTTCAAACCCGAAGCATTGGCTGCAGTCACGCTGCCATCTTTCTTGAATGCGGGCTTCAACGCGGTCATGTTGTCCAGCGTGGCGCCCAGGCGGGGGAATTCGTCGGTATCAAACACCACAGGGTCGCCCTTGCGCTGTGGAATGCTCAACGGAAAAATCTCGTCTTTAAACCGGCCGGCCT
Organism: Limnobacter sp.; assembly: GCF_036846585.1. Classification (GTDB taxonomy): domain Bacteria; phylum Pseudomonadota; class Gammaproteobacteria; order Burkholderiales; family Burkholderiaceae_B; genus Limnobacter. The sequence goes on from NZ_DAIUBR010000009.1 coordinate 63,632, forward strand.
TGATTGCGGCCTCGGCCTTGTTCTGGCTTTTCACTGCAAATTCATCTTGCTCAGCACGGTTGATACCGTACTTTTCAGCCACATTTTCAGCAGTAATGCCCATGTGGTACTGGTTGTACACGTCCCACAGGCCATCGACGATCATGCTGTCCACCAGCTTGGCATCGCCCATGCGGAAACCATCTCGGCTGCCCATCATCACGTGGGGTGCAGCGCTCATGTTTTCCTGACCACCTGCGATCACAATTTCAGCATCGCCACACGCAATGGCCTGCGCGCCCAGCATCACAGCCTTCAAACCGGAACCGCACACCTTGTTGATCGTCAGTGCCGGTACGGTATTGGGCAAGCCCGCCTTGATGACAGACTGGCGCGCCGGGTTCTGGCCTGAACCTGCAGTCAACACCTGCCCCAAAATTACTTCAGAAATCTGTTCACCCTTCACGCCCGTTTTTTCCAGCAAGCCCTTGATTACATGGGCACCCAGTTCAGGGGCGGAAATTTTGGCAAGCGATCCACCAAACTTACCCAGTGCGGTACGACCCGCAGCAACAATTACCACTTCAGTCATGTCAACTCTCCTTTTCAGTTTTCATACAACGCGCTGTTTCACATATCGTCCAGGCGCAGGCTCAATCGGTTTGTATTTGGCATTGCCCGGTTTCGCTGGGGCTTTTACCTCGCCACCTTTCATGGGTTCGAGCCATTGCGCCCAGTCGCTCCACCAACTGCCCGGTACTTCCTTGGCTTTTTTAAACCATTGTTCAGGTGTGTCGGGAATTTCACCTTCACACACCCAATAGTTTCGTTTGTTCTTGCTGGCCGGGTTGATCACACCGGCAATGTGCCCACTGGCACCCAGCAAAAAGCGCACGTCGCCGCTGACCAGGTGGCTGGTTTGAAAGGCACTGGTCCACGGAACAATGTGGTCTTCACGGGTGGCCAATATGTAAACCGGCACATCGATCAAACCCAGGTCTACCGGCGTGCCACATACCACCGCTTTGCCGGGCTGGCACACCTTGTTTTCAAGGTAGGCGTTGCGCAAATACCAAGCGAACATGGGGCCTGCAAGGTTGGTGCTGTCGCTGTTCCAGTACAACAAGTCGAATACGGGTGGCTTCTCGCCTTTCAGGTAATTGTTCACCACGTAGTTCCAGATCAGGTCGTTGGGGCGTAGTGATGAAAAAGCACTGGACAAATCTTTGCCGAGCATCACACCGCCCTTGCCAAGGCTTTCCTCGCGGGCTTTTACCTGTTCTTCATCCACAAATACGCCCAGCGCACCCGTGTCGGTGAAATCAAGCAGGGTGGTCAAAAACGTCACACTGTTCACGCTGTCGTCGCCACGGTTGACCAAGGTTGACAGTGCAGTGGCCAGCAGCGTGCCACCCACGCAGAAACCCAGCACATTGAGTTTGGGTTGTTTGGAAATGGCTTTGGTGACCTCAATGGCCTTGATCACGCCCTCTTCAACGTAACCATCCCAACAGAAATGACCTTCTGCATCAGTCGGGTTTTTCCACGAAACCAGGAACAGGGTGTGCCCTTGGCTGACCACATAATTCACCAGCGAATTGTCTGGCTGCAAATCGAGAATGTAGTACTTGTTGATGCAAGGCGGCACAAACAGCATGGGCTGCTTGCCGACTTTTTCTGTAGTGGGTTTGTATTGCAGCAGTTGAAAATACTCGCATTCATACACCACATGCCCGGGGGTGGTGGCCACATTCACGCCCACCTCAAAAGCGCTTTCATCCGTTTGGGAAATGCGGCCCTTCTGCATGTCGGTCATCAGGTTTTGAATCGCCTGCGTCAGGCTTTCACCTTTGGTTTCAAGCAACTTCTTTTGCGCTTCGGGATTGGTTACGAAAAAATTCGCCGGGCTTAGTGCATCAACCAGCTGTTCCACAGCGTATTCCACCTTGCGCTTTTCAGGACTGTCGTCGGGCACCAGATCAACAACCCGCTTGGTGAAACGCGCATTCAGTGAATACATGGCGGCGGTGAACTCATATACACCGTGATCGTGCCAATCGGGGGCAGCAAAACGCTTGTCGCCCTGAATCCAGGCGTCAAGCGATACAGGTAGGGTGGGCTTTCCTTCCGTGTTGGGCAGATGGGCAAAAGCTGAGGCAAAAAGGGCCGACAATTCTGCCGCGTATTCGGTTTGAATTTGACCCAGGGAATGCACCGGGATTTGACCAAGCGTGGCTTGGCAAGCCCCCATGACAGAATTCATGAAAGGCTGAATGGCCCCCATGGTTGCGTTTTGAATTGGCGCGATTGATTGCAACGCGGGCAATTGACTGAATTGGCCAAACGCGCCCAAAGCTTGCTGAAACTGCGATTGCATTTGCTGTTGCATTTGTTCTGCGACAGGCAAAATCTGTCCAAAGACTTCGTTGAAGTCTGGAATTTGTTTGTTCACCTTCCTCTCCTTTGAGGGCGCTCTTGCCGGGTTCACTTGAACACAACTTCGCACACCGTGGCTCACCGGCCTTTCTTATATTGTGCACCGCAACATTTTAACTTGTCAAATAATTTTACCTCTCTGGCCCTGACAGTTTTCAGAAGGGTCAAAAATCATGCAACATCTCCAGTGTATTCGCTTCACACCAGAGTTAGCAAAGATGTACATTGTTCCGATTGGCTGGATGTATGTGGTCACGTTGATGGCGGCCACCGAAACAAATTTCGTGGCTGGCGTGGTCACCTTTCTGTTCTATGGCGCATTGCCCTGTTCAGTATTGGTGTATTTGCTGGGCACGAAATCAAGACGGATCAAACGGCTTGCGAAGGAAGAAGCCGAATCAGCGTTGCAAAACGCCCCGAAGGTACCCCCTGCCGCTGACCCCGCCGATGAGAAAACCAGCGTGAATCCGTGAGGGTGTCCAACCCGCCGCCTTCCACGTTGGCAACACCCGCGCCGTTTAAGGCAATGCGGGCCAAAGCATAAATATCAGCCAGGTATTTGCCGCAAGACAGGCCAAGCTTGAAGCAGGCCGCATTCAAGGCATTTTGTTGAACAAACGCATCCAATACCTCTTGCCCCACTTCAAACGACTCTGGGCCAATGGCTGGCCCTATCCATGCCTTTATCTGAACTGCGGGCACGGCACACGCCTGCACCAATGCATTTGCACAGGCTTGCAAAACCCCGGCATGCAAACCACGCCAACCGGCATGGGCAGCAGCAACGCCCACCACCTTGCCAGAAACATCGATTGCCGCGAACAGCACAGGCAGGCAATCGGCGGTCATGATGGCCAAGGCCACATCGCTGCGGGTACTTAGGCAAGCATCGGCATTCGGGGGATTTGGATCGGGATTGGCAATCGGATTGACCAAGTTTGTGATGGAAAACACTTCACACCCATGCACCTGGTTTAACCAGGCAATTGGCGCACCCACATGGGTTTGCAATGCATTACGGCGACCTTGCACGTCTGCCAATACATCACCCACATGCGTTCCCAAATTGAAACCAAAAGAAAACGGCGTTGTACTGCCTTCCCGAAAGCCGGTTTCAGTGACAGCCACTTTCACACCCGCCCATTGCGGACCGATGTTCGAAAGTGGAATTGTTTTATTCAAGTTCGTCGAGGTCATCTTCATCAAAACGCACCAGTACGGAAGCCTTGTGCTGGTGCGCTTCCTCCAGTACCGCGTCTTCCACTTCGTCTGAATGGAAATCGATTCCTGCCATTTCACCCAGCAAACGCAGGTCTTGCGGCGCCTTGGCTACATATTCAGGCCACTCGTGATTGCCCAGACTTTCATCCCAGTCCTCGGCTGCTTCATCGTCACCTTGCACATGAAAATACGCCGGATCAGGAAAGCTGAGGTGCGTGGCATGTAGGGCCTGTCGTTCAAAGTTTTCGCCATTTGGCAGTTCGATCGATGAAAGCCGCAGCGCTGAATGACTGCCTGCACCCTTGATTTTATAAACAGGGTCAGCCACCAGCGCAAAGCCCGCGTGTTGGGCATGCACGCGAATTTGGTGCGTGCGGCCAGTTTCAAGGCGACACACCATCAAGGTAACCGGCACTTCCAGCAATTCACCAAAAGCCACTGGCGTGAAGTGGGTAACGGCTGGTTTGCCGTGATCCACCACAGCCATGCGCAAGCGATTACGTGGGTCGCGCCCAAGCGGGTTGTTCACGGTCAACGGGTTGGCAATGCGGCCCCACACCATGGCCAAATACACACGCTTCACAATACGGGCTTGCAGCATTTGCACCAGCTTCACCTGGGTTTCCTGGGTGCGGGCCACTACCATCAGGCCGGTGGTGTCGGCGTCAAGCCGGTGAACAATGCCTGCGCGGGGCACATGGATCAGTTCAGGGTCAAGGTGGTACAGGCCGTTCATCAAGGTGCCAGTCCAGTGCCCGGGCGCGGGGTGCACCACCAGCCCTGCCTGTTTGTTGACCACCGTGTATTCATCGGTGCGGGCCACAATGTCCAGGTTCATGTCTTCCGGAACCAGCGCCTGCATATGGGCCAGCACACCAGGGCTTAGTTCAATGCGGTCCATGCCCTGCACTTTTTGGTTGCCCTTGGCTGCAGCCACACCGTTGACCAGTACCCGCTCCTCTTTTAACCACCCTTGCAGACGGGAACGGGAATACTGCGGGAACAACTCAGCAATGACTTTGTCCAAACGTGAGCCTCCCAATTCCATGGGCACCCTGGCTTGCAAGGGCTGATCGGGTTGTGCGCTTTCAGCGCCGTCGAGAATTTGGGACGTCATATTTAAAATCGAATCTTTCAATTGGGTACACCGCCGGTGGGCGGCAAGGGCTTTGCCCGATATAATGGAAAACCATTGATGATCAAACAGGGACACTTCGGGTTTCGAAATCACATGAACAAAACCACACTGGCCCCGCGCACCGCCTGGTTGCGCACATTATCGCAGTTATTCCTGATCCCCGCGCTTGTTTTCGCGCTGGCCGCATGCGGCTCTGCAAAACAATTTGATGAAACCGAGGGCTGGAGCCCTGCCCGCCTGTACGAAGAAGCCAAGGCCGAGATAGACGCTGCCAACTATGAACGCGGCATCGAGCTGCTTGAAAAACTGGAGGCACGTTACCCCTACGGCCGCTTTGCCCAGCAAGCGCAAATTGACACTGCCTTCGCTTATTACAAGTCGGGCGACAATGCGCAGGCCTTGGCCGCAACAGACCGCTTTATCAAGCTGTACCCCAACCATCAAAACCTGGACTACGTGTACTACCTGCGCGGCTTGATCAGCTTCAACGAAGACAAGGGTATTTTCGCGCTGCTTTCCGGTGAAGAGCAAAGCGCGCGCGATCCAAAGGGCACCCGTGCTGCTTTTGATGCCTTCAAGGAAGTGGTCACCCGCTTCCCCGACAGCAAATACTACAATGACAGCAAGTCACGTTTGCAATATTTGGTGAATGCATTGGCCCAGAACGAATTGCACGTGGCCCGTTACTATTACAAGCGTGGCGCCTATCTGGCTGCTGTAAACCGTGCACAGGAAGTGGTTCGCCGGTTTGAACAAACTCCTTCCATTGAAGAAGCCTTGTTCATCAGCCTGCGCAGTTATGAAAAGTTGAACATGGCGGCTTTGGCTACAGACACCAAACGCGTGATCCACCTGAACTTCAAAGACAGCCCTTACTGGAACATGGACTTGCCTGAAAAGGATAAAGTTCAAGCTAGGTGGTGGCAGGTCTGGAAAGACTGATTTTTCATTTGCGACGCTTGTCAGTCATGAATTCAATCGCCACCTTCAATTCTCGCGTGCGCTTGAACGGCGGCAGGCTGCGCCACAGCAGCTTGCCGTAACCTTTTTCAACCAGACGGCGATCGCCTATCAACAAAACCCCCCAGTCCGTTTCATCACGAATCAGGCGACCCGCACCCTGCTTCAAGGCAATCGCTGCGTCGGGCAATGACAAATCCTGGAACGCATTGCCGCCGCGGTTTTTAATCAACTCGCTTTTGGCCTGAAAAACCGGGTCGTCGGGTGGTGCAAATGGCAACTTGTCGATGATCACCAATCGCAAGCCTTCACCGCGAATGTCCACGCCTTCCCAAAAACTGGCAGCCCCCACCAGAACCGGGTTGTTCAACACCCTGAACTGTTCAAGCAATTCCGCCCTTGAGGCCTCACCCTGCACCAGCAGGCTCCAGTCCAACTCGTCTTTTTCAATTCGATCACGCAGGTATTCACCCACCTGCTTCACAGCGCGGTGGCTGGTGCACAGAAAAAACACCCCACCCGCACTGGCTTGCAACAATGGCCACACAGCATCGCACAGCTTTTTGCTGAACTGCGGTTCATTGGGAAAGGGCAGATTATCGGGCACGCACAGCAAGGCCTGTGATTCATAATCAAAAGGGCTGGGCAGCAACAATTGCTTGCAGTCATCAAGCCCCACCTGCAAGGTGAAGTGTTGCAGGCTTTCCTTGATGCTCAATGTGGCGCTGGTGAACACCCAGGCCTTGGGTTGTTCAGCGTACAGCTTCGCAAATGCATTGGACACATCCAGCGGTGAATCACAGAACTGCACAACGTGGGTGGACACGCTGACCCAGCGTACCGACTGCGCGTCATCTTGCGCCGTGGCCGGAGAAAACCAGTCTTGCCAGCGCAGGCACAACTCGCTTGCGCGCCCCATCAGTTTTACCCACGATTCATTGCGCACCGACAAAGGGCTGATCATTTCGATCAAACTTTCAAGCCGGCTTTCAAAATCAGCGCATACAGCAGCCACGCCCTTGAGGGCCAGAAATTGTGCGTGCGTAAAACGTGCTGACTCAATTTCTGTGCCCACAATGCGGCGAATTTCTTTCAGTGCCAGTTCCATGGGACGCAACACAGCATCCCAATCGCCAGCATCGGCGCTCGACGTTCTACCTTCGATCAACACATCACGCAGAAATTCCTGACATTGCGCCGTGGAAATGGCTTGCCCCAACAGGCTGGTGGCAATGTCGGGCAACTGGTGGGCTTCATCGAAAACAATCACATCGCAGGCGGGAAGAAGCTCGGCTATGCCTTCTTCTTTCAAGGCCAAATCGGCCAGAAACAAGTGGTGATTCACCACAACCACTTCAGCGTCCAGCGCTTCGCGACGTGCCTTGTTCACAAAACATTCAGACGCATTCGGGCATTCACCACCCAGGCAGTTGTCTTTGTTGGACGTCACCCAGCTCCACACTGCGGAATCTTCGGGCACGCCAGCGCAATCAGCCCTGTCACCGGTGCGGGTGCGACCAGCAAACACTTTGACTTTTTGAAGGTGATCCACTTCACGCGGGGAAGGCAGGCGCGCTTCTTTCAAGGCACGTTCAAGATGAAAGTGACACACATAATTCTGTCGCCCCTTCAACAGGGCGACATTGACAGGCACGCCCAGTGCTTCACGCACCAAGGGAAGGTCTTTGGTGAAAAGCTGGTCCTGCAAAGTTTTGGTGGCCGTGGACAACAACACACGGCGCCCTGACAACAAAGCTGGGACTACGTACGCGAAGGTTTTACCCGTGCCGGTGCCCGCCTCCACAACCAATGCGGTTTGGCTTTCAATGGCCTGCCCAACGGCCTGCGCCATTTCAATTTGCGATTCGCGTGCGGAGAACCCGGCCAGGCGGCGTGCCAAAGCGCCGCCGGGGGCAAAGGCCTCATTCAAGGGTTCAGAAAAATCAAACATGCAGGGCGTGGATACGTTTAGGCAGAAAAGTTTAAGCAGGAATGTCCGGTTCAAGCTGGATCTGCAACAGGGTGATCGAGTCTTTGATCTGCAACTTGCGCTTTTTCAGTCTGCGAATTTGAAGCTGATCGAAACCGGGTTGCGCAGTCAGCATGGCAATGATCTGATCCAGATCGCGGTGCTCCACTTGCAATTCAACAATGCGGCGTTTGATCGATTCGATGTCTTCTGTGTGGACCATGGATATAAAAATTGAACCGGCTCAGTGTTATTGCCTATTGTAGCCGCAAGTATAAGGGGGCTGGAAACAATCTACCCCAAGGGGGTCACCCGGGTTAATGGCGTAGTCAATTGCCGGGGCTGGTGTTCTTGCTGCGCCGCTGGGCGTAATCGTTCAAACGGATCAAGTCTTCTGCCTGCCCCTGTACTTCCAGGTGGGCGCGTCGAATTTCAGCGCCTTGCAGGCGCACATCATCAAGGCAGCTGGACACAAAAAACTTCTTGTAACAGGCGCGAGACTGTTCGTTCAACTCATATTCCAGATACTCGAGCTTTTTCTCTCGATTCCCGACATATGTCCTGGCTTCTTCCAGGTTTGCTGGCGGCGTAGGTTTATTCGCTTGAAGTTGTACTGTGCTGCAGGCGGCAAGAAACACCATGGAAACAGAAAGAACAAGGGTGGGTACACGCGACACCCACTTGGGAAAGGACTTCACAAGCTGTGGCACAATGACTTGCTTACTTTGAAAACTCATAGACCAAACCCATGTCGCTTGTTCGAAATCGAATTATCGCCCAGTTGGCTCAAGAATTGGGCGCAGCACAATCACAAATCAAAGCTGCCGTAGATTTGCTGGATGAAGGCTCGACCGTTCCCTTCATTGCACGTTACCGCAAAGAAGCAACCGGCGGGCTGGATGACGCCGTATTGCGCGACCTGCAAGAACGCCTTGTGTACCTGCGTGAACTTGAAGACCGGCGCAGCAGCATTCTGGAATCGATTGAAAGCCAGGGCAAACTGACACCCGAATTGAAAACCGCGATTGAAAAAGCCGAGAACAAGCAAACGCTGGAAGACCTCTACTTGCCCTACAAACCCAAACGCCGTACCCGTGCACAAATTGCGCGCGAGGCTGGCTTACAGGGCCTGGCAGAGGAAATTTTTGCAAATAAAAATGCAGTGCCTGAGGTATTGGCTGGTGGGTACCTGAACGCCGAGCACCAGATCAACGACACCAAGGCGGCACTGGACGGTGCCCGCGATATTCTGGCGGAACAGTTTTCAGAGAACGCCGCCTTGCTGGCCTTGCTGCGAAATCGCCTGAACAGCGAAGGCGCAATTCGCGCTGCCGTGGTGCCTGAAAAAGCCGCTGAAGCCATCAAGTTTCAGGATTATTTCGAACATCAGGAAGCGCTGGCCAGTACAGCATCGCACCGCATGCTGGCCATGCTGCGCGGTCGCGAACAAGGCTTCCTGACATTGAAAGTTGATTTGCCCGAGGTGTGGGAAGCGGAAAACCCGCGTGCGCCGCACCCTTTTGAGTCTGAGATTGCACGCCTGCACGGCATTGAACGCGATGACAGCCCACGTGGCAAATTCCTGAACGAAACCTGCCGCTGGACCTGGAAAATCAAACTAGCCAGCACACTGGAAAGCGAAGTAATTGGCACCCTGCGCGATGCAGCACAAGCAGAAGCCATCTCCGTGTTCGGCAAAAACCTGAAAGACCTGCTGCTGGCCGCGCCCGCAGGCGGTAAAGCAACCATGGGCCTTGACCCTGGTATTCGAACCGGCGTGAAAGTGGCCGTAATCGACAGCACAGGACAGGTGGTTGAACACGCCACCATTTACCCACATGAACCACGCCGCCAATGGAATGAATCCATTGCATTGCTTGCGGCGCTTTGTATGAAACACAATGTCGAGTTGATCGCAATTGGCAACGGCACAGCCAGCCGCGAAACCGATCAACTTGCAGCCGACCTGCTTGCGCAGCACAAAGACCTGAAAGCCACGCGCGTGATGGTAAGTGAGGCCGGTGCGTCGGTGTACTCTGCTTCCGCTTTGGCCTCGGCTGAATTGCCGGAACTGGACGTGAGCATTCGCGGTGCAGTTTCAATTGCCCGCCGCTTGCAAGACCCATTGGCCGAGTTGGTGAAAATCGACCCAAAATCGATTGGCGTGGGGCAGTATCAGCACGATGTAGACCAGCGCCAGCTAAGTGGGCGTTTGGACGCAGTGGTGGAGGATTGTGTGAACGCGGTGGGTGTGGAAGTGAACACCGCTTCAGAGCAATTGTTGTCAAGGGTTTCCGGCTTGAATGCATCCGTTGCAAAAGCACTGGTGACATTCCGTAACACCAATGGTCAGTTCAAAAGCCGTGAGGATTTGCGCAAAGTGCCGCGCCTTGGCGACAAAACCTTCGAGCAGGCCGCAGGCTTTCTGCGTATTCATGGTGCGGAAAATCCGCTGGACGCCTCGTCAGTTCACCCCGAAGCCTACATTGTGGTGGAAAAAATGGCAGCCAAGGCCAAAAAGCCCGTGGGCAGCCTGGTGGGAAACCGCGAGGTTTTGAAGGAAATGAAACCCACTGAGTTTGTGGACGAACGCTTTGGTTTGCCCACCGTGCAGGACATTTTGGTGGAACTGGAAAAGCCGGGCCGCGACCCGCGCCCCAGTTTCAAAACCGCAAAGTTTGACGACAAAGTACACACCATGGCCGACCTGAAGCCGGGCATGACGCTGGAAGGCGTGGTGACCAACGTGGCCAACTTCGGCGCATTCGTAGACATTGGCGTACATCAGGATGGTTTGGTGCATGTATCCGCCCTGTCGAATACCTTTGTGAAAGACCCGCACAGCGTGGTTAAAACTGGCCAGATTGTGAAAGTGAAAGTGCTTGAGGTGGACATTCCCCGCAAACGGATTTCACTGACCATGAAAATGGGAGACGATGTGCCCAAGGCAGCACCACGACAGAATGCCGGGCGACCGGTTCAGGCCAACAGGGCTGGTGACGCACGAGGAAATTCTCGCGGCGATCGGCGTGGTGGTGGTGCGGCTTCGGGTTCGCAACAAGGTGCAGGGTTTGCGAACAATGCGTTTGCTGCTGCGTTTGCGAAGGCGAAGGGAAGCAAGTAAGCGGCATGCCTGGTTCTTTACATGGAATTTGCGAAGTCGCATTCCCTGAGCCAGTATCAATGCGGGGAATTCGACTTGATCAAGGCAGAATGAGTGGCGTACTGCGAACCGCATCACAGCCGAACAGCATTTCGTTTCGGCGAATCCAGATACTCTTTCGACTGCATTTCAACAATGCGGCTGACCGTACGGAAAAACTCATGCGCCATTGCACCTTCGGTGTAAAGCGCCTCAGGCTCAACCGCTGCCGACATAATCAGCTTCACTTTGTGGTCGTACAGCACATCAATCAGCCAGGTGAAGCGGCGGGCTTCTGAAGCCATACCGGCGCCCATCTTGGGCACACCGCTTAAAATCACGGTTTGAAACTGGCTGGCAATTTCAAGGTAATCATTTTGTGAACGCGGACCACCACACAAGGTGGGGAAATCGAACCACACCACTGAACCCGCGCGCCGAACAGCCTTGATCACGCGTGATTCAATGTGAAGCTCGGCTTCTTCGTCAGCCATTTCCGCCAGTCGGTTGAAGTCTTCCGTCAGTTGCCTGTCGGCCTGTGCATCAAGGGGCATCAGGTAGGTGTTCAATTGTTCAAGTGTGCGGCGGCGGTAATCCACACCCACATCCACATTGATCACATCCAGCTGCTTGTTCAGCAAGGCAATGGCAGGCAACAGGCGGTCGCGATGCAAGCCATCCGGATACAAGTCATCAGGTTTGTAGTTCGATGTCATCAGGAAAGTAACGCCATTGGCAAACAGGCCATCCAGCAGGCGATACAGAATCATGGCATCGGCAATGTCGGAGACATGAAATTCATCAAAACAAATCAGGCGGTAGCGCTTGGCGATTCGGGCTGCCACTTCGTCAAGCGGATCTTGAACACCTTTCAGGTCATCAAGCTCGGCATGTACTCCGCGCATGAACTCATGGAAGTGCAAACGCACCTTGCGCTGCACAGTTACGGAATTGTAAAAGCAATCCATCAAGAAGCTTTTGCCGCGCCCCACCCCGCCCCACAGATAAAGACCTTTGGGCACTGCCGGGCGATTCAAAAATTTCTTGATGACGCTGCTGCGTGCTTTTTTGTATTCCACAAACTCGTCGTAAAACAATTGCATGCGGTCCACAGCCTTTTGCTGTGCCGCATCCGACTGGTAACCACGCTCAATCAAAATCTGTTTGTAATAGTCCTGAACGTTCACGATGGCGGGATTTGATTTAATTCAATCAGAAACGGCCGATGAAGCAATTCACCAGCCGTTTGGGGAAAATGCACTGAACGAAAAATTAACCGTTCAGTTGACGCTTGTCGCAGGCCAAAGCCGCTTCTTTCACCACTTCAGACAAACTGGGGTGCGCATGACAAATGCGGCCAATGTCTTCAGAAGAAGCCTTGAATTCCATGGCCATCACAGCTTCTGCAATCAGATCGGACGCATGGCTGTTGATGATGTGAACACCCAGCACTTCATCGGTGGTAGCATCGGCCAGCACTTTCACGAAGCCTTGGGAATCGCCCTGCCCCAACGCACGGCCATTGGCCATGAACGGGAACTGTCCTGCCTTGTATTTGCGGCCTTCTTCTTTCAACTGTTGCTCGGTTTTACCAACCCAAGCCACTTCAGGAGAAGTATAAATAACCCAGGGAATGGTGTCGTAATTGCAGTGGCCAGCTTGCCCCGCCATGATTTCCGCAACCATCACACCTTCTTCTTCGGCTTTGTGGGCCAGCATGGCACCGCGGATCACGTCGCCAATTGCATAAATACCAGCCACCAATGTTTGGCAGTGTGCATCCACATCAATTTGGCCACGGTCGTTGGTTTTCAGGCCAACGGCTTCCAGGTTCAAACCATCGGTGTTGGGCACGCGGCCCACCGACACGATCAACCTGTCGCAATCCAGCTTTTGGTCTTTGCCCTCGGCATCGGTGTACGCCACGGAAACGCCTTTCTTGCTGGCTTTTACGTCAGCAATCTTCACACCCATGTTCAGCTTCAAACCTTGCTTGGTGAAGATTTTCTGCATTTCCTTGGCAACGCCTTCGTCGCAAGCAGCCAGGAAATTGGGCATGGCTTCAAGCACCGTGACATCCGCGCCCAAACGGCGCCACACAGAACCCAGCTCCAGGCCGATCACACCCGCGCCAATAACACCCAGCTTCTTGGGCACGGCACCAAATTTCAAGGCACCTTCGTTGTCGCATACCAATTCGTTGTCAACGGCGATGCCTGGCAAGTGGCGGGCTTTGGAACCTGTGGCCACGATCACCTGCTTGGCAGTGACTTTTTCCTCACCTGCAGCACTTTTCACGGTGAGTTCGAAACCACCCTCTACCTTGCCGGAAAAACTGGCCCAACCCTTGATCTGGGTGACCTTGTTTTTCTTGAACAGGTACTGAATGCCGCCAACCATTTTGGCAACAATGTCGTCCTTGCGCTTGACCATCTTGGCCACATCCATTTTCGCGCCAGTCACGGAAATGCCGTGGTCTTCTACGTGGTGCTGGATCTTCTCGAATTCTTCGGAAGATGCCAGCAAGGCCTTGGATGGAATACAACCCACATTCAGGCAGGTACCGCCCAAACGTGGCTCACCTTTTGGATCATCGTAAGCATTGCCTTCGATACAGGCCACTTTCATGCCAAGCTGACCCGCGCGAATCGCGGCGATGTAACCGCCGGGGCCCGCGCCAATTACTACAACGTCGTATTGTGTGCTCATGAATATCCCCTTACAGTTCCAGCAGCAAGCGTGCTGGGTCTTCCAGGGCTTCCTTCATTGCAACCAGGCCAAGTACCGCTTCACGACCGTCAATAATGCGGTGATCATAGCTCATGGCCAGGTAATTCATGGGGCGAATCACGATCTCGCCGTTCTCAACCACTGCACGTTCTTTCGTGGCGTGAATGCCCAAAATTGCGGACTGGGGTGGGTTGATAATGGGTGTGGACAACATGGAGCCGAACACACCACCGTTGGAAATGGAGAACGTACCGCCGGTGAGGTCGTCAAGGGTCAACTTGCCGTCTTTGGCCTTCTGGCCAAATTCCGAAATTTTCATTTCAATGTCAGCAATGCTCATTTGATCGGCGTTGCGAATAATGGGCACCACCAAACCACGGGGAGAACCCACGGCAATACCGATGTCGAAGTAGCCATGGTAAACAATGTCGTTACCGTCTACAGATGCGTTCAACACTGGGTACTTTTTCAAGGCAGCCACTGCCGCTTTCACAAAGAAACCCATGAAGCCCAGCTTGGCACCATGTTCTTTCTCGAACTTGTCTTTGTACTTGTTGCGCAAGTCCATGACCGGCTTCATGTTCACTTCGTTAAACGTAGTGAGGATGGCATTGGTTTGCTGCGATTGAACCAGGCGTTCTGCCACGCGTGCACGCAAACGGCTCATTGGCACGCGCTGTTCCGGACGGCCTTCAATCAGTGTCGAAGGGTCGAGCGGCGCTTTCACTTCAGGCAACAAGCTGACAGGCTTGGCGGCCTGAGCAGGTGCAGCAGCAGGCTTGGCGGCTGGTGCCGCAGCAGGTGCATTCAATGTACCGATTACATCGCCTTTGGTGATGCGGCCGTCTTTGCCGGAACCGGCGATTTGATCAGCACTCAGCTTGTTTTCAGCCATCATTTTGGCAGCGGCTGGCATGGCGACTGAACCATCGGCATGGCCTGAAGGGGCTGACACGGCCGGTGCTGCTGCGGGCGCAGCCGCTGACGGGGTTGAAGGTTTGACTTCCGAAGGTGTTTCGCCAGCGCTTGCCTCGGTGTCAATTTTGGCCAAAAGCTGACCCGCCACCACAGTGGCGCCGTCTTCACACAAAATTTCAACAATGACACCAGCCAAGGGTGCCGGCACTTCAAGTACCACCTTGTCAGTTTCAATGTCTATCAGGTTTTCATCGCGCTTAACGGCTTCACCGGGTTTTTTATACCAATTCAACAACGTTGCTTCGGCGACAGATTCGGACAGTTGTGGTACGACCACGTCTACGATTGCCATGGAATATTTTCCTTTTTGATTCTTTGTTCAAGTGCGGGCGACCACCATGGCCAGCCCGCTTCCTGTGTTTACTTTGTGATCACAAAACCCTTGAGCTTGCCAAATGCAGCGTCCAGCAGCGCTTTTTGCTGCTCGTTGTGCTTGGCATAGTAGCCAACTGCCGGGGAAGCAGAGGCCGGACGGCCTGCATACCCCAAGCGTTGACCATCCGACAGGTTTTCCAGAACGTTGTGCTGAATCTGGAACCAAGGGCCCTGGTTTTGTGGCTCGTCCTGGCACCACACCACATCAGTCATGTTCGGGTACTTGCGCAATTCGGCGCTGAGTGACTTGTGCGGGAATGGATACAACTGTTCTACACGCACGATCGCGACATCCTTGATGTTGCGCTCGCGACGGCTGGAGACCAGGTCGTAATACACACGGCCGGAACAAAGGACTACTCGCTTGACCTTGCTGGCTTCCAGTTCACCCTGGTCACCAATGACGGTCTGAAAGTGACCCTTGGACAAGTCTTGCAGCGAAGAGGTGGCTTCCTTGTGACGCAACAAAGACTTCGGCGTCATGATGATCAGGGGCTTGCGGAACAAGCGGATCATCTGGCGGCGCAGCAGGTGGAAAATTTGTGCTGGCGTTGTGGGCTGGCACACCTGCATATTGTTTTCTGCACACAGCTGCAAATAGCGTTCAATGCGCGCTGAAGAGTGTTCCGGGCCCTGGCCTTCGTAGCCATGCGGCAACATCATGACCAAACCGGAAGCGCGACCCCACTTCACTTCACCGGAGGAAATAAACTGGTCGATAACTACTTGCGCGCCGTTGGCGAAGTCACCGAACTGCGCTTCCCAGATAACCAATGTGTTGGGTTCTGCGGTGGAGTAACCGTACTCAAAACCGAGCACAGCTTCTTCGGACAACACGGAGTCAATTACGTTGAACGGCGCTTGACCTTCCGACACATTTTCAAGGGGAATGTAAGTACCCTCATTCCATTTTTCGCGACCTTGATGGTGCAGCACTGCATGACGGTGCGTGAAGGTGCCACGCCCGCAATCCTGACCAGTCATGCGAACAGCATAACCCGAAGACACCAGCGAGGCGTAAGCCAGGTGCTCGCCCATACCCCAGTCAAGCAAGGTTTCACCTTGCCCCATGGCTGCGCGGTCAGCAATTACTTTTTGCACCAGCGGGTGCACCTTGAAGGTGTCTGGCACGGTGGTGATGCGTTCGGACAAACGTTTGATTTCGGAAATTGGCACCGAAGTATCAGCAGCATCGGTCCACTTTTTGTTCAGGTAAGGCGACCAGTCCACGGCAAACTTGCTTTTGTAGTTGGTCAGAACGGGGTCGGCACGATTGTGCTTGCCTTCGTCCATGGCAGCACGGAAGTCGGCTATCAGTTTTTCCGCACCATCTTCTTTCAAAATACCCTGCATTACCAAACGCTCGGCATACAGAGCACGTGTGCCGGGGTGCTTGCCAATGGTTTTGTACATCAGCGGCTGGGTTACGGCAGGGGTGTCCTGTTCGTTGTGACCCAGTTTGCGGAAACACACGATGTCGATCACCACGTCTTGCTGGAATTCCATGCGGAAATCAAGCGCAAGCTGGGTTACGAAAATAACTGCCTCGGGGTCGTCGCCGTTCACGTGAAACACGGGGGCTTCAATCATCTTGACCACGTCTGAACAGTACAGCGTGGAGCGGCTGTCGCGAGGGTCAGATGTTGTGAAACCAATCTGGTTGTTGATCACGACGTGGACCGTGCCACCCGTGCCGTAGCCGCGAGTGTGCACCAGGTTCAGGGTTTCCATCACAACGCCCTGCCCGGCAAACGCGGCATCACCGTGCACCAGCACTGGCAAAACCTGGCGGCCTTCTTTGTCGCCACGGCGTTCTTGACGGGCCTTTACAGAACCTTCAACAACAGGGTTGACGATTTCAAGGTGCGACGGGTTAAACGCCAAAGACAAGTGCATGGGGCCACCGGGGGTGGTCACATCGGATGAAAAGCCCTGGTGATACTTCACGTCACCGGCGGGCAGGTCATCGGCTTGCTTGCCTTCAAATTCTTCAAACAATACGCTTGGGCTTTTGCCCAGAATGTTCACCAACACGTTCAGCCGACCACGGTGGGCCATGCCGATTACGGTTTCCTGAACACCGACTTTACCGGCACGTTGAACTACTTCATCCAGTGACGCGATAAACGACTCGCCACCTTCCAGCGAAAAGCGCTTCTGGCCCACATAACGTGTGTGCAAATAGCGCTCAAGACCTTCTGCTGCGGTAAGGCGCTCAAGAATGTGCAGTTTTTCCTGTGTACTTAACTGGGGGGTTCCAAGGCTTGTTTCCATGCGTTCCTGCAACCAGCGCTTCTGGGCGGGGTCGCTAATGTGCATGTATTCAATGCCGATGGAGCGGCAATAGGTGTCGCGCAATGCCTTCACAATGTCGCGAAGGGTCATTTGATCGTGACCGAAATAGGTATTGGTGGCGGAGAACGTGATGTCCATGTCCGCTTCAGTCAAACCGTAGAAGGCAGGATCAAGCTCGGGAATAATTGGACGTTCCTGGCGCTTAAGCGGATCCAGATCAGCAAAACGTGAGCCCAGAAAGCGGTATGCAGCCACGATTGACTGTACATGCACCTGTTTCTTGGCCACTTCCAGGTCAGCAGAATGAATCTGCGGCTGAATGAAGCCTTTCTTGGCACGTTGAGCAAAGGATTGAACCACCGGCGCATGGGCTACGTCTTTCTCGTTCACGTCACCGTGAGCGGAAGGCACCATTTGCATTTGGTCAAAATAGGCGCGCCATTTTTCCGGCACGGAGCCTGGGTTGTCCAGGTAGGACTCGTACATTTCTTCGACATAGGGCGCATTGCCCCCGAACAAATACGAGTTTTGTTGAAATGATCGCATCATTTGCGCTTCACCTTTTTCCGAGTTTCTCGTTTCAAAGATGTGGGGTTCGGACTCGACCTTGGCTATTGCCATCGGACCGAATCCCTACACACGTGGGTTAAACCGCACTCCCCGTCTGGTTTGTGGAGCCCCTGCCCCTAACCAGATAGCAAAAAACAGCCAATGACGACTGTTTTAAGAGTTAAGCCCAAAGGATAGCAGATTAGATACGAGACCCTAAAATGATCTGACAAGGCAGACCAAAAATATGTGGTTTTCAGGAAACGATTTGCCACAGCATCTGAAAACACCACCATAGAGGGGGAAACCCACTCCATATGGGGATCACTCTTTCCAGCATTTCGCAGACCATAAATCTAATTCCAACGAAGGGATAAGGGCATGGCAATCCGAAAGTATCGGGGTATCGAAATGGACTCCGCGCACATTGACATGGCAAAAAACCTGGACAGTGTCCACGACCTGATCGACGAACTTCGAGACCTACAATCAACGTGGAACAACCTGAGCCTGCTGGGCGAATTGACTCAAGTGGGTACTGAAATAGCAGATACTCGCCAACACTTTCAGCAACTGGCCAGCGACCTTACGAATTTTCTGGTGAAACAATCCACCCGCCAAACTGTCGAATTGCTCGCTTCACGGGCTCAAAATTCAATCGATATATTAGTCAGAAACCTGTACGAAAGAACGGCCGACATTGGTTTCCTGGTCACTGACTCGGCTTTCACAGGACATTGCATCGACGCTCAGCATTCTTCCTTGAGCGAGGAGGCCAGCGGCCATATCCGCCAAAGGATGAAGAACTACACAAGCAACTATTCTGTTTATGAAAACGTAATTTTGCTGGACCAGCATGGTGACGTGATTGTCGACATGCTGGGCGAACTTGCCCCGGGCGAAGACCTGAAATGGATCAAGCACAAGGTTGCTGCAAGTGCACAATATGCAGAGGCGTTTCGCCCTTTACGAATGAACGACAAATCCGATGAATTGATTTATGCCTGGAAGATGACGGTATCGGGCCAGACCAAGGGGTATATTGCGCTCGTGTTCAATCTTGAAGAAGAGAGTAAAGCGCTGTTCTCGAAGGTGATTGGCCCGCGTTTGCCCGATACACCACCAGAGTGGCGTGTGTGCGGAGTAAGCGACGCAGCGGGCAAAGTGCTTATTTCAAGTAATTCGCAGTATGTGGGCCAAGGACAAATTATCACGCTCTCGGATCAGGCCGAGTGGGGCATTACCCAAATAGGGCCAGTCGCTTACCTTTGCTGCATACGACCCACGCGTGGCTACCAAGGCTACTCAGGGCCGGGCTGGAAGGGATTTTGCCTTGTGCCGCTAAGCCACGCATTTGGCCAACAGCATGCGGGCGAAGAAGGCGGGCTATCGGAAATTGATCCGAATGCCGGTTTGATTGACGCCAGAATTCAAGACTTTCAGAGCCAGGCAGCACAGATACAACGGCAATTGAACCGAAGCATCTGGAATGGCAACATAGCCCAGCGAAATTCAAATTCAGCACTGGGAAACTCGTTCGGGAAAACGCTTTTATGGGAAATCAGTCGAGCTGGCGAACGGACAAAAACCTTGTTCAGTGATTCCTTGAATAATCTCGTCAATACTGAAATCAATGGTTACCAGAACGAGCAACAAATTCACGCCATGCTTGCCATGGATTTGATGGACCGCAATCTGTACGAACGTGCAAACGATTGCCGCTGGTGGGCACTGAACCCCACGCTAAAAGAGGCACTCCTGAATGCGGAAAACCCGGAAACGAGACTGAATGCTGCCAATTGCCTAAAGCATATTCACAGCCTTTACACGGTATACACAAACATTTTTCTGCTTGACCGAAACGGTTGCGTAATCTGCGACAGCGCATCCGAGGTAGAGCCCGGAAAACATATCGAGGCGGGCTGGATACACAACGTGATGCAGCTAAAAAACCAGTCGCAATACTGCGTGTCAAAATTTGAAAAAACCGATCTTTATCAAGATCGACCCACCTACATTTATTCCGCAGCCGTGTTCGAGAACGCGGACAATCCATCCCAATGCATTGGGGCAATTGCGCTGGTATTTGACAGTGAGCCGCAGTTTGAAGCCATCCTGAATGAATCCATGGGGGAAAGCAAACACAAGGCTTTTGCATTTATTGTTGATGAGAAACAGCAAATCATCTCATCAACCACCGACCAGTTCACTGAAAATGGCAAGTTTACCTTGCCCTGGAAACAGAACCGCAAATTTGTCAAACAGGCGACAGACTTGGGCTATTTCAACATCGCCGGAAAACTTCTTGCCTATGGGCTGTGCAACTCGGGCTCTTACAGAGAATTCAAGAGCGATTCAGACACTTATCAAAACAATCTGATTTGCCTGTATGGCCTGGAAATCGGCACATTGAAACAGGAAAACAAACAGTCTGAGGAAATCAGCTTTGAAGAATTCCGGCACGCAGGCCAGAAAGAACAGACGGTGGACATTGCCGCATTCCGTGTGGGCAGACACTGGTACGGCATTGACAGTGAAGACGCTGAGGAGGCGTTTCTTTGCAATCAGATTGTCAGTCTGCCAAACTCGCCAGACTGGATATTGGGCAACACCTTGCACCGCAAACAGGCGATTACGATTGTGGACGTATCTGAATTTCTTTCCAGTTCAGGCAGCGAACCCGACACGGGTCAACGTCAGCAGATGATTCTTCTCCGAACGGGAGGGAACAATGCCAAAGTGGCATTGGCTGTGGACGAACTGGGAGAAATACCTAGCCTGCCCATGTCTGCCATTCACGAATCAGACCGTCTGCAAGAACAGGGCGGCATTGTTCAAGGACTAATCAAGACATCAAACAATGTACTGGTGTTGCTCAACAGTGAACATTTGCTGCGTCAACTGGAGACAGGAATAAAAAAAGCCCCTCGCATGAACAAGGGGCTTTCATCCGAAACAATCGGGCGATGAATTAACGCTGATCGATGGGCTTTACATCGCGGTGCGCTGCACCATTGAACAACTGACGTGGACGACCGATTTTGTACTCGGGGTCTGCAATCATTTCGTTCAACTGGGCGATCCAACCCACAGTGCGGGCCAGCGCGAAAATCGCTGTGAACAATGGCACTGGAATGCCGATCGCTTTTTGAACGATGCCGGAATAGAAGTCCACGTTCGGGTACAGCTTGCGCTTCACAAAGTATTCGTCTTCCAGGGCGATTTTTTCCAAAGCCATGGCGATCTTGAACAATGGGTCGTCGTGCAGGCCCAGTTCGTTCAATACTTCGTGACAGGTTTCACGCATCAGCTTGGCACGCGGGTCGTAGTTCTTGTACACGCGGTGGCCAAAGCCCATCAGGCGTACTCCGGAATCCTTGTCTTTCACCTTGGCAATGAAATCGCCAATTTTTTCCACACCGCCGTTGGCCTGAATTTCGGTCAACATGTTCAAACAAGCTTCGTTGGCACCGCCGTGTGATGGGCCCCACAGGCAGGCAACACCTGCAGCAATGGCCGCAAACGGGTTGGTCCCGGAAGACGCACACAGGCGAACTGTGGAAGTGGATGCGTTTTGTTCGTGGTCTGCGTGCAAAATGAAGATGCGGTCCATGGCGCGAACCAGCACATCATTCACCTGATACTCTTCACACGGATTGCCGAACATCATGCGCATGAAGTTGGCGGTGTAACCAAGTTCGTTCTTGGGGTAAATGTTCGGTGCGCCAATGCCGTATTTGTAGGCCATGGCCACCAAAGTCGGCATTTTTGCGATCAGGCGGATCGCGGAAATGTCGCGCTGGTTTTTGTCCAGCAGATTCATGGAATCGGGGTAGAACGCTGACATGCCACCGACCAAACCAGTCATCACGGCCATGGGGTGCGCGTCGCGGCGGAAACCGCGCAAGAAGAAATTCATTTGATCATTCACCATGGTGTGCTTGGTGACCAGTTCATCAAACTTGATCTTTTCAACTGCGTTGGGCAATTCGCCATTCAACAGCAGGTAGCACACATCCATGAAGTCGCAGTTTTGGGCCAATTGCTCAATGGGGTAACCACGGTACAACAATTCGCCCTTGTCACCATCAATGTAAGTGATGGATGAATTGCAAGAGGCCGTTGAAAGGAAGCCTGGATCGTAGGTGAATTTGCCAGTCGAACCATACAGCTTGCGGATGTCGATCACATCGGGACCAATGGTGCCTTTGTGAATGGGAAATTCTACCGAAGGGGTGCCGTCAGTAAACGACAGCGTGGCCTTGTGTTCTGTGCTCATCGGATTTCCTTCTAATGGGATTGAAATTAAAGTTCTCGCATCATCTGGATCACCCGACGCACACTGGGCGTGTCCAGATCCCCGTCCGGCTCTTTGCGGCCAAGAAACAGGTCAAGCAGGTGGTTGTCGATTTCCTCGAACAGCACGGTCAGTGCGTGCACGTCGTCGTCGGTCAACTCCATTTCATGCTTGTCGAAAAATCGTTGAATAATCAGGTCGTTTTCCAACAAACCACGCCTTGCACGCCAGCGCAAACGGGCCCGTTGGGTTGGATCGGACTGATGACTCTGATTAGACATAAATTACAACAAAAAAAACGGGGTTTTGCAGTGCACAACCCCGATTTGAATAAAAAAATCCGAACAAGGGTTCTAGACGGCGCGACGCACCATCAATTCCTTGATCTTGCCAATTGCTTTTGTGGGGTTCAGGCCCTTTGGACACACATCCACGCAGTTCATGATGGTGTGGCAACGGAACAAGCGGTAGGGATCCTCCAGGTTGTCCAAACGCTCACCAGTGGACTGATCGCGACTGTCTGCAATGAAGCGGTAGGCCTGCAGCAAACCGGCTGGGCCCACGAACTTGTCGGGGTTCCACCAGAATGATGGGCAGCTGGTTGAGCAGCACGCACACAGAATACATTCATACAAACCATCCAGTTCCTCGCGCTCTTCGGGAGACTGCAAACGCTCTTTGTCAGGTGGAGGTGTTTCATTCACCAGGTAAGGCTTGATGGAATGGTATTGCTTGAAAAACTGGGTCATGTCCACGATCAAGTCGCGCACCACTGGCAAACCGGGGAGCGGCTTCAACACGATGGGCTGCTTCAGGTCGCGCAGGTTCGTGATGCAAGCCAAACCGTTCTTGCCGTTGATGTTCATGGCATCGCTTCCGCACACCCCTTCGCGGCATGAACGGCGGTAGGCAATCGACTCATCCACATCGCTCTTGATGCGCATCAGCGCGTCGAGCAACATTTTGTCGGTGGGTTCCAGCTCCACTTCCAGCTTTTGCATTTTTGGTGCTTCGCCCGTGTCGGGGTCGTAGCGATAAATTTCAAAACGTACGATTCTCTTTTCGCTCATTTTCTGTACCTCGTAACCTTGATTAGAACGTCCGCTTTTTGGGCTGGAAGGTTTCAACTGTCAGTGGCTTCAGGTTCACTGGCTTGTAGTCCAGGCGGTTGCCTTCGGAGTACCACAGGGAGTGACGCATCCACTTGTCGTCATCGCGCTCGGGAAAGTCGCTGTGTGCGTGTGCACCACGGCTTTCTTCACGAGCTGCGGCCGAAACCATGGTGGCCTTGGCGGTTTCCTGCAGGTTGGCCAGTTCCAGTGCTTCAACCAATGCGGTGTTGAACACTTTGGATTTGTCTTTCAGGTGAATGTGGTCTGCCTGTGCGGCCAGATCAACAATTTTTGCAACGCCTTCGTTCATCAACTGGGTGGTGCGGAACACGCCACAGTGGTACTGCATGCCTTTGCGAATTGCATCGGCCACAACACGCACGTTTTCACCGCTGGTCGAATTCATCAGCTTATCGACGCGGGCCATGGTCAAGTCAGTGCCATCGGCTGGCAGTTCTTTGTGGGTGCGTGTTTTCAGGTTGCTGTTCACGATGTGGTTGCCAGCTGCACGACCAAACACAATCAGGTCGAGCAGCGAGTTTGTTCCCAAACGGTTTGCGCCGTGAACGGACACACAGGCACATTCACCAATGGCATACATGCCATTGACAATTTCGCTTGGACCGCCCGATACTTTCGGTGCAACAACCTGACCATACACATTGGTTGGAATACCGCCCATCTGGTAGTGGATGGTTGGCACCACTGGAATGGGTTCCTTGATCGGATCCACGTTGGCAAACTTGATCGCGATTTCACGAATGGAAGGCAGACGCTTCATGATGGTGTCTGCGCCCAGGTGGTCGAGCTTCAGCAGCACATGGTCTTTGTTGGGCCCGCAACCACGACCTTCCTTGATCTCCTGATCCATTGAACGGGACACGAAGTCGCGTGGGGCCAGGTCTTTCAGGGTTGGGGCATAGCGTTCCATGAAACGCTCGCCTTCGCTGTTGAGCAAAATACCGCCTTCGCCGCGAACACCTTCTGTAACCAGAACACCGGCACCAGCCACGCCTGTGGGGTGGAACTGCCAGAATTCCATGTCTTCAAGAGGAATGCCAGCGCGTGCTGCCATGCCCATGCCGTCGCCTGTATTGATAAAGGCGTTGGTGGAGGCGTCCCAGATACGGCCTGCACCACCGGTGGCAAACACCGTGGTTTTGGCTTCCAGAACCATCATTTCGCCGGTTTCCATTTCCAGGGCGGTTACACCCACCACGTCGCCGTCGGCGTCGCGAATGATGTCAAGCGCCATCCATTCAACGAAGAACTGGGTGCGCGCACGCACGTTGCGCTGATACAGGGTGTGCAACAGGGCGTGGCCCGTGCGGTCGGCTGCAGCACAGGCACGCTGAACCGGCTTTTCACCGAAGTTGGCCGTGTGGCCACCAAACGGGCGCTGGTAAATGGTGCCATCGGGGTTGCGGTCGAAAGGCATGCCGAAGTGTTCAAGTTCGTAAACCACTTTGGGGGCTTCACGGCACATGAATTCAATGGCGTCCTGGTCGCCCAGATAATCGGAACCTTTCACGGTATCAAACATGTGCCAGTACCAGCTGTCGTCGGACATATTGCCCAACGATGCGCCAATACCACCCTGCGCGGCCACGGTGTGCGAGCGCGTGGGAAATACTTTGGACAGCACGGCCACATTCAGACCAGCCTCTGCCAACTGGAGCGAACAGCGCATACCTGCGCCACCCGCACCGACGATCACCGCGTCGAATTTGCGACGTGGAAGGGAAGTTTTAACTGCAGTCACTTTTAGACCCTCCAGAGAATGTCAGCCGCGTAGCCGGCAGCGCCGAGCAACCACAAGGCTGTAAATACTTGCAACGTGAGGCGAATGCCGGTGGGCTTGACGTAGTCCATCCAGATGTCGCGGATACCGATGTAGGCGTGATAGCACAGGGACAAAATGGCCAGCAAAGCCAGCATTTTTCCCAAGGGAAAAGAGAACACGGTGAAGTTGAAGAAACCAACCCACTTCACATAATCGAGATCAGGGGTGAACAGCACCGCCAGAAACAGGCCAATGGTGTACAAGGACATAATGACCGCGGTAATGCGCTGGGCCACCCATTCTTTCAAACCATAATGCGCACCAACCACCAGGCGCTTTGAACCAATATTGTTACCCATGATTAAAACGCTCCGAACAGTTTCAGGCCAAACAGGGCGGTCAGGCTCAAGCTGACTGCGAATACAATGCCCGCGCTTTTGCTCGCTGCGTATTTTTCAGTGCCCATGTGTACATCAAGCGCCAGGTAGCGAATGCCGGCGGCAAAGTGATGCAGGTATGACCAGATCAGGCCCAGCAACACAATTTTAACCAGCGGGCTGCTGACCAGCGATTGCATTTCGAGAAAGGTCAGTTCAGAAGTGATGCTTTTGTCGAAAAGCGGCAGCAAAATAACGGGAAGCGCCAAAAACAGCACCGCACCGCTGACGCGATGCAGAATTGACAACTTGCCCGCCAACGGCAATCTGTATTTCAGAATTTGTGTGACATGAATGTTCCGGTATTCCGGACGTTTCTTCGCAACAGTGTTTGACATGCTCGTGTTCTTATAAAAGTGATTGGAAAACGGGCCAAAACCCTAGGCCTTGCGGCCTGAATCCTTTAAAAAACCAATATCGGACAACGATATATTCTGAACCAAATGAACCAGGGCTTAAAGCGTGTAATTTTTGATTTTGGGCGTTAAGTGACACAAATGCATTCTTTTGCGCGCAAAAGACTTGTATCAATTCAATACAATTCATTCCTGTATGAAAATTTGTCGGTCAAATACCAGCCACGGCGAAGCTCTACTGGTTTGTCAGCATACGTCATTGAAAGGCGCTCGACCAGCAACAAAGGTGTACCTGCTTCGACCTGCAAAATACTGGCATGCTCGCCCTGGGCACTTACTGCCTTGATGTGTTCGTTGGCGCGCAACATGCGCACATTGAAGCTGCTTTCCAGAAAACCGTACAAGGTGGAATTCCATAGTTGAAGCCGCTCTAGCGTGAGCCCTTTGTACTGGGATGCGGGCAGCCAGATTTCATCGAAAATGCGGGGCACACCGTCAAACCGCATCACCCGCTTGACCACAAATACGGAATCGCTGGGCCTGATGTCCAGCAGCTTGGCAATTTGGGAGCTTGCGCGCACGCGCTCAACAGACAAATAGGTGGATTTGGGCCTGACGTCGGGTTCTTCGTCGGCAGCCAATCGCAGAAACCGGTATTCCGATTTGGCCTCGTTGTGCGTGGCCACAAAAGTGCCGCGCCCCTGCTTGCGATCAACCAGGTTTTCAGCAGCAAGTTCATCAATGGCCTTGCGCACCGTACCCTGGCTTACGCCATAGCGAACCGCAAGCTCCGTTTCTGACGGGATGAGTTCGCCTGGCTTCCATTCGCCATCTTGAAGGCTTTTCAGCAGCAAACCTTTGATTTGCTGGTAAAGCGGGCTGAAGGTAGGATTTACAGGCTGCAAAGTGTCTCTCGATCTTGTTTTTTCAGATTATTGCGTATCTTATATCTTATAGAGGACTTTTAAAAGTTAAACCCCTCTAAACCACCAGATTAGTCAACAAGGTGTCAGTGTTTGGCGCTAAACTATGGCCTTCGATTTTTAATCCTTTGGAGTGTTTGACATGACCAAACCCGCAATGCGAGTTGCCGTTACAGGTGCTGCTGGCCAAATCGGCTACAGCTTGTTGTTCCGTATCGCCAATGGCGACATGCTGGGCAAAGACCAGCCCGTGATTTTGCAGTTGCTGGACATTACACCTGCCCTGCCCGCAGTCAAGGGTGTGGTCATGGAACTGGAAGACTGTGCATTCCCGTTGCTACAAGGTGTAGTAATTACAGACGACCCTGCCACCGCATTCAAAGACGTGGACGTGGCCCTGCTGGTTGGCGCACGCCCCCGCAGCAAAGGCATGGAACGCAAAGACCTGCTGGAAGCCAACGGCGCAATTTTCACTGTACAGGGCAAGGCACTGAACGACAACGCCAAGCCAACTGTGAAGGTGCTGGTTGTGGGCAACCCCGCCAACACCAACGCTTACATTGCACAACAATCTGCCCCGGACCTTGACCCGAACTGCTTTACGTCCATGCTACGCTTGGACCACAACCGTGCATTGAGCCAGGTTGCTGCCAAAACCGGCAAGCCGGTGGCATCCATCGAAAAACTGGCTGTGTGGGGCAACCACTCACCCACCATGTACGCCGACTACCGTTTCGCAACAATCGACGGTGCATCAGTGAAAGACATGATCAACGACCAGGAATGGAACGCCAACACGTTCTTGCCAACAGTGGGCAAGCGTGGTGCTGCCATTATTGAAGCACGTGGATTGTCTTCTGCCGCTTCTGCTGCCAATGCCGCGATCGATCACGTTCGCGACTGGGTGCTGGGCACCAACGGCAAGTGGGTCACCATGGGCATTCCTTCCGATGGCTCATACGGCATTCCCGAAGGCACACAGTTTGGTTTCCCTGTAACCTGTGCCAACGGCAAGTTCGAAATTGTGAAGGGGCTGGAAATTGATGCATTTAGCCAGGAACGCATCAACATTACCCTGAACGAACTGATGGAAGAACGCGAAGGCGTGAAGCACTTGCTGGGCAAGTAATTCACAAGCAATTCGTGATAAAAAGGCCAGCAGAGATGCTGGCTTTTTTTATTTGCAACCGAGGAAACATCGCGTGAAAAAGCACAACCTGGATTTGGCGAACATTTCCACCATTTTGTACAGCGAAGACCATGCGCAGGTGAACCTGCCAGTGTGCGACCACTACACTGGCCGCCCCAAGTACTTCGAGAAAGCCCTGCAAATTCGTGCTGAAATTGGTGCTTGCTTCGACATTACACTGGACCTGGAAGACGGTGCGGTGGTGGGCCAGGTCACCGAGATTGCAACCTGGGCCTCGCAAAGCCTGACTGATTTTTCTGCACGCTACGGCAAGGAAACGCGCAGACCCGGCGTTCGCCTCCACCCGGTGCAAGACCCGGCGTTTGAATTGGAATTGCCCATCGTATTGCGTGAGGGTGTGCCGCTGCCCGCCTACCTGATGCTGCCAAAGCCCGAGAATTTTGATGATGTAAAACTGGCCACTGCCCTTATTCGCGAACAATGCGCAAAGGCCGGAGTTGAACCACCACCCTTGCATGTGTTGATTGAAACCCATGGCGCTTTGGCGGCAGTGCACAACATTGCCGGCATGGAAGAAGTTGAATCACTTTCCTTTGGCATCATGGATTTTATTTCAAGTCATCGAAGCGCCATTCCCAAAACAGCATTGAATTCACCAGGGCAGTTTGAGAACCCGCTGGTGCGCCGCGCAAAGCTGGAAATTTCAGCGGCGTGCCACCGGTTTGGCAAGGTGCCATCACACAATGTAACGCGCAACATTCGCCAGCCCGAAATGGCGGCTGAAGATGCGCAACGTGCGAAAAGGGATTTTGGGTTTACGCGGATGTGGAGCATCCACCCGGATCAGATTGTTCACATCATGTCGGCCATGTTGCCCACAGATTCTGAAGTGGAAGAGGCAGTGCTGGTGTTGACCGAAGCACAAAAAGCGGATTGGGGGCCCATCCAAGTGAAGGGCGAGTTGCATGACAGGGCGAGCTACAGGTACTTTTTTGAAGTACTGCGGATGCGTGCGAAGTAACTCTCGTCCCATCGACACGCATTCGTTTGACAAATAATCAGCAGTTACCTTTCTTGGCCTGACCCGGCGGGCAGAAACCACCACCATGACCGTCATGAGGATCTACAATCACCGAACCTGAAGGCGTATGAATAGCACATCCGCCCAACAATGCAACAAGGGCCAAAATGGAAAAAAATGTTTTCATGTATGAAGCTTTCCTTTGAACGATAATTGGTTTGATGTCTGAATCGGCACAAGATGGCCGAAAGCCCTTACATTTCAATATTCCATATAACGAGTATGCTGCAATTACGTTGACCTTGGTTGACTTTACTTGCGTCGTGTGCGTTAACCACTTGTGGAAACATACGCAAAAATTTACACCCGGCAACACTAACACAGGTCTATTTTGAACCAAACACGATTCACCAGGAAACTGCGCCGCAAACGCCCATGGCTGTTCGCCACGGCAAGCGGCATTGGCTTCATCGTATTGGCTGTTGGCATATTTGAATTGATGGGATGGTCTTTTCTGGCCAAACCTGCAGAACAGTTTTTAAGCGACTCTTTGAAACGGAAAGTTGACCTGACTGAATCGAACGAGAACCCGGCCTTCAAACTGCGCCTGATTGGCGGAGTTCGACTAGAGTTGGGTTTCTTTGAGTTGGGTTCCCCCGACTGGAGCAAAGCACCTTATATGCTTCAGGGAAAAAATGTTGCGCTGGCATTGCGCTACCGGGATTTGCTCGCCTGGCGCAACGATCCCGACCTGCCCTTGCACATCAAAACACTGAAAGCCGATGTTCTGGATGGCAACATTGAGCGTTTGGCTGACGGCCGCGCTTCCTGGCACTTTACCCAAAAAAAGCCCGACACCAAACCCACGCCGTTGCCGAGCTTCGGTTTGCTCGCCATTGAAGCTGGCACCATTCGCTACAACGACGAACCCCTTGCGCTCGACCTGAATGCAACTCTCGCCCTGCAAGAGGGCGACTCCGGTGAAAATGCCTTGAAAGTGAACGCGAAAGGCAGCTATCAAAAGAAGAAACTCATGATCAAACTGGCCTCCACAGGCGTTCTGCCTTGGGTGGCACAAAATGCAGAACCCATACCAGTTACTCTGGACATTGTCTTGGGCGGCGCGAAACTGACGTTCAAAGGCGAAGCAACAGATGCACTGCAAATGCAACAGCTGTCTGGTCATTTTGTGGTCAGTGGCCCTTCGCTGGCCATGGCCGGCGAAGCCTTGGGCATTACCTTGCCAAGCACCCCGCCATTCCGCACCGAAGGCGAGTTAAGTCGCGAAGGCCCGGTATGGAAAACCAATATTGCCAGCGCGACCATTGGAAACAGTCGCCTGAAAGGCGATTTTGTGTACGAAGGCGGCAGGGAAACGCCATTGCTTTCAGGCGTATTGAAAGGCCCCTCGCTGATTCTGGCCGACCTGGGCCCCACGGTGGGCACTCCCGTAGCAAAAACCGAGAAATCCGAAAATTCCACAGGCCGGGTGCTGCCTGACAAACCATTCGATTTGCCATCCCTGCGGGCCATGGATGCCGACGTACAGATTGACATCGACAACCTTGATCTGGGCAGTGAAATTTTAAAACCCTTGCGCCCGCTGCGTGCCCATCTGGGGCTGACCGGCGGTGTTCTTCGGATTTCCGACATTGAAGCCAAAACCGCGCAAGGCCAGTTGGCAGGCATAGTGCAGCTTGATGGTCGCGAAGACATTGCGTTGTGGGAAGTCGATTTGGGCTGGGCTGGCGTGCAGCTTGAACAGTGGTTGAAACTGACCCGCCCATCAAACCAGCCACCTTACGTCACAGGGCGCATGAATGGCGCGGCCAAACTGAAAGGCAAAGGCCGTTCAACTGCGGAAATTTTGGGAAGCCTTGCGGGCAGTGTTCGAACCGAGGTCAGCAATGGCACCATGTCGCACCTGATCATCGAGGCGGCTGGCCTGGATGCTGCCGAGGCGCTTGGCGTGTGGTTCCGGGGAGACGATGTGCTGGAAATGAAGTGCGCATTCGCGGACCTGCAAGCCAGCAATGGCGTGCTGCGCCCCCGTGCATTTGTGATTGACACGCCCGATTCCGCACTGTGGGTTAACGGCACAATTTCCATGAAGACAGAAGCCCTGGACTTGCGGGTGGTCGTAACACCCAAGGATTTCAGCCCGGTGAGCTTGCGCACACCGTTATTGGTGACAGGCACCATGGGGTCGCCAAAAGTATCCGTGCAAAAAGGCCCGCTTGCTGGCAAACTGGCGGGCGCTGCATTGCTTGCACTGCTCAATCCACTGGCTGCCCTTATACCCCTCCTTGACGCAGGCACGCCAGACCCCAAACAAGACGCCAACAAAACTGGCTGTTACGACTTGGCCGCTCGAAGCAAAGCACAAAGGTCTAAAAAGGCAACAAATGAATAAGGCGTTTCACCCCAAGAACCTGCACAACGAGGGCTATGACTTTACGGCGCTTGCGTCGACCTACCCTGCCCTTAAAAAACATGTGAAACCCAACAAATATGGCAGCGAGTCAATTGACTTTGCCGACCCTGCGGCTGTGAAGGCATTGAACAGCGCACTGTTGAAACATCACTACGGAATCGAAGGCTGGAATGTTCCGGATGGTTACCTGTGCCCACCCATTCCGGGCCGGGTGGATTACATTCATTACGTGGCCGATCTGCTGTCAAGCGTGGGCATTGTGGCCTCTGATTCGCGCCCGGTTCGAATGCTCGACATTGGCACGGGCGCCAATGGCATCTATTCGCTGCTGGCCGCGCAAGTGCATGGCTGGCAATGTACGGGCACTGAAATTGATCAAGCAGCGATGAAGAACCTTGCTGCTGTGCTTGATAAAAATGAAGCACTGAAACATTTGATTGATTTGCGCCTGCAGCGCGACAAACGAAAAATTTTTGACGGAGTGATCAAACCGGGCGAGCGTTTCGATTTAAGTGTCTGCAACCCGCCATTCCATGCCTCGCAAAAGGAAGCGATGAAAAGCAACCAGCGCAAGGTGAACAGCCTGGCATTCAATCGCGGGGAAAAACCTGCGGCGAAATCACAGGCTGCCTTGAACTTTGGTGGTCAGAAAAACGAGCTGTGGTGCGAAGGCGGGGAAAGTGGTTTTCTGCAAACCATGATCAACGAGAGTGCGCAGTTCGGCAAGCAATGCAAGTGGTTTACAACCTTGATTTCCAAGGCTGAGAACGTTGCACCCGCAAAGCGATTGATTCGCAATGTGGGCGCCCGGGACGTTCTGGAAGTTGAAATGGAACAAGGCAACAAAACCACGCGCATTGTTGCGTGGACTTTTTAGCCCCGACGGCCACCGGCAAGCAACAGCAAAGCACCCGCCACTATGGCACCCACACCGGCCCACATGGGCACGTTCACGTCTTTTTCCTGATCCACGGTAATTTCCAGTGAACCGATTTTGGCTGCGGTTGATTCTTCGGTGTAGCTGAAGCCGCCGTACACAAGGCCCAAGGTACCGGCAATGATCAACAGAATTCCGACTATTTTTGTAGCTTGCATCATGAGTTCCTTAATGATTGTAATTGTGTGGATACTAACGGGCGAAACGCCAAGTCGATATACAAGATACATTGTGTTGTAACTTTCAGGCGTATTCCTGTGGCTTCATTTTTTGGCAATAATGTAAACCGCATGAACAATACCGGGGATGTAGCCAAGCAAAGTCAGAATGATGTTGATCCAGAAATGTTTGCCCAGCCCTTCTTGCAAAAACACACCAAGAGGCGGCACCAAAATAGCGATCAGTATGCGGATAAGGTCCATTGATTCTCCAAGTGGTTGAGGTTCGTGCTCATTATTGCCCAAGTTTGCAAATAATTCACACTCTTGATACTGACATAGACTTGGGCCTGCACGTTTCAACTAGTCTTGCACCTTTCCCCGCAAGGCCTTGACTTGCCCCCGAATGGTTTTGCCTTCCAGGCGGCGGCGCTTGGAACCCAAGGTTGGGCGAGTTTCGCGCCGAGCCTTGATGGGCTTGGCCACCTCGGCAATCAATTCATTCAGGCGCGCCAACGCATCGACCCGGTTCTGCTCCTGGCTGCGCGTAGTTTGTGCCTTGATGACAATCACTCCGTCCTTGGTCAAGCGCTGGTCTTGCAGGGAAAGCAGTTTTTCCTTGATGTATTCGGGCAGAGAGGATGAACGAATGTCGAAACGCAGATGAACTGCGCTCGATACCTTGTTGACGTTTTGACCACCTGCACCTTGAGCGCGAATGGCGGTGAACTCAACTTCAGATTCAGCAATGACGGGGGGCATGAAAGACATGGGTTCTGGTTCAAGCTTCATTAATTTTTTCCTGGCCTTTCCCCAACCGCCACACGGTTGACCTGCTGATTCCCAAACCATCAGCCACCTTTTGCACTTCCCCATCCTTCAACTCAAGTGCCTTGCGAACAATTTCAGGGCGGTCGTTTTTCGATGCCCTGCTGTAGGCGACAGCCAACGCATTCATGTCACCGAACTTCGCTGCTGGCACACTGACCGATGGGCCCAACAAATCAGGAAACCAGTCACGCCATTGGTGCACATTACCTTCCTGCAACATCAGCACCGCCGCCCTACGGCACACGTTTTTAAGTTGCCGAATATTGCCGGGCCAAGGCAGGGTGCGCAGCACAGGCAAGGCTGCGTTCAAAAAATCATCGAACTTTACTTTGCTGACCCGCACAGGTGTGGTTCGCAAAAAGTAACCCGCAAGCTCGCCAATGTCTTCAGGCCGTTCGCGAAGTGGCGGAATTTGAATCAGCATTTCGTTCAAGCGGAAATACAAGTCTTCACGAAAACGCCCTTCTTCTACAGCCTGCTGCAAATTCACATTGCTGGCCGCCAGCAGGCGGAAATCAACTTTGCGTGAGGATGCCGAACCGATGCGGCGCACGGTGCCGTCTTCCAGAATGCGTAGCAACCGGGTTTGAAAGGCCAGCGGCATGTCGCCAATTTCATCCAGAAACACGGTGCCGCCTTGCGCACTTTCAAACATGCCAGCGCGCCCGCCTTTTACCGCGCCAGAAAATGCACCTTCTTCGTAACCAAACAGCTCGCTTTCCAGCAGGCTTTCTGTCAGTGACGCGCAGTTAATGGCCACAAACGGTTTGCCGGCACGCGGGCTGGCTGTGTGGATGGACTGGGCCACCAATTCTTTACCCACCCCGGTTTCGCCCTGAACAAGCACGGAAAAATCGATGCTGCCGCACAACCGAATGGTGCTGCGAAGCTTTTGGATCGCAGGGCTGGTGCCAATCAGATCCTGTTCGGTGTGGTGGGTGTAGGCCTGGCTGCTTCGGCGCACACCGCCAGTGGCTTTGGCGCTGGCCAGGCGTATGGCTTCTTCAAATGCCTTTACAACGCCTTGGCGGGAATAAATGAGGATGGCTTCCATGCCCATTTCCTGGGCGATTTCGGTGACCAAACCCGACCCCACCACCACCCGCACGCCCAATTGCGCCAATTCACGTACGGCGCGGCGTGCATCTTCCGGGGTGCGATAGGTGCGGGTGTTCAGCGGCACATCGAATGCGCGGGCAAACTGTTCCAGTTCATCGAACACGTGTTCATAGCTGACCAAACCCACTGCCGAAGATACTTTTCTGGCAGAAGCCAGTGCCTGCATTACATCAAACCCATCGGTACGAATGATCACCAAAGGGGCTTCAAGCTGGTTTTGCAGGAACGCACCATTTGAACCCGCGGCAATGAATACATCGGCCGTGTCGGTGTAGTAGCGGTTGCGGGCGTAGGCCAAGGCGTCTTCATAGGCCTTGGGCACCAACTCAATATTGGCTGAACCGGTGTAGTCGCGGGCGATTTCCCGCAGTGTACCGGCCAAGGCACTGATGCTGAACACCACAATTCTGGGTTTCATTCAAAATACCTAAGGTTGCATTTGAAACATTTATACGTTTTATTTTACACACGCAGGTTTCAAAATACCACTTAAATATAATTGATATCACTTTAACTATACAGTACAAATAATTGATTTATAATAATATATTTAATAATCAATAACACTGGCATGAACCCTGCACTACTCCATGTATACAACAAGGAGAATTCCATGACCCAAAATTCCGCAGGCTCCCGTTTTCGCCAGGCAGTGAAAGACGAACAACCTTTGCAAGTAATCGGCGCAATTAACGCCAACCACGCATTGCTGGCCAAGCGCGCTGGCTTTAAAGCTATTTACCTGAGCGGCGGCGGTGTAGCGGCTGGTTCACTGGGCCTGCCCGACCTGGGCATTTCAGGCCTGGATGATGTTTTAACTGATGTGCGCCGCATTACCGATGTGTGCGACACCCCCCTGCTGGTGGATGTGGACACAGGCTTTGGTTCATCGGCCTTCAACATTGCCCGCACCACCAAAGCCATGATGAAAGCGGGTGCCGCCGCCATGCACATTGAAGACCAGGTGGGCGCCAAGCGCTGTGGCCACCGCCCCGGTAAAGCCATTGTGACCCAAGCCGAAATGGTAGACCGAATCAAAGCGGCTGTGGACGCACGTGGTTCAGACGACTTCGTGATCATGGCCCGCACCGATGCGCTGGCCGTGGAAGGCTTGCAATCAGCCATTGACCGCGCCTGTGCCTGCGTGGAAGCAGGTGCCGACATGATTTTCCCCGAAGCCATGACCGAACTCAGCATGTACCAGCAGTTTGTGGACGCTGTGAAGGTGCCCGTGCTGGCCAACATCACGGA
>NZ_DAIUBR010000010.1:0-87647 GCF_036846585.1 Limnobacter sp.
ATAAAAACCCCGCTCTCAAAAAGAGGCGGGGTTTTTTATTTCTACAAATACTTTTCTTATTTCCAGAACGGACCCTTTTGTTTCGGGTTCGTAAGTCAGATCTGCAGATTTGTAGTAATCCGTTATTCTTGCTGCCTCTCTTTCGTTTAAAGCCGCATGAATGTTTAGTAGTTTAAATGGTGCGTCTAGCCTAGCATGGTTCAAGGTTCGTCTTGTTGTCTTGTTGGCGTTGATAATTTTGCCCCCTACTCTTCTGGCTACAGCGGAGTCCCGTACCCAGTATCTCGAAAAACATTTGCTTAGGGTTATTTCAAAACCTGGCTTGAATGTTGATGACCGTTTGGATGCTATTTTGAAGCTGGCCAGCAATGAGCACGAAAAAGCCTGGTTGGTTTACCGGTGGGTCACACGTCATTTTCGGCACGATTCCCGTTTGGCCTCCAGAATAGGCGATCCACGCAAACACAGTCTGGATGCGCTTTACCAGCATGGGGGGGGCAGTTGTGCGGTGTATGCCGATGTGGTTCATCGTTTGCTGGCACGTGCCGGATTCGAAGTGAAAACGGTGTATGGCACTGTCAAGGCCAATGCTGGATCAACGCGGCTAGACTTGTCTGTCAATCACGTTTGGAATGCAGTAAAAATTGATGCGCAATGGCGGGTGATCGATGCAACCTGGGGTTCCGGTTATGTTGGTCCGCAAGGCTTTCAAAGTGAACAAACTGATTTGTTCTTTTTGATGCCGCCTGAGTTGGCTGTGCTCAGCCATTTCGATCATTCGGATGAACTTGGGTTTCAAAAACGTTTTGGTGTCAGTGCCAGCCTTTTTGCCAAGATGCCTGAGGATGCGGTTTATGCGGCTGCAATTGGGTTTAAGCCTGCAGACATACTTCACTTTCAGCGCCAACACACGGGGCAACCGCTGGTGAAAACTTTTGACCAGCCCGCAAGTGTGTTCCGCGTAGTACAAGCCCCTGTTCAGGGGCGGTTAAGCCGGCAACTGCAAAGCTTCAAGCTGGAAAGCGCGCAATTTGAGGAGTTGATGGTGGTTCAGGGTAAAAAGTGGAATCCCATGAGCAAAGATGGGATTCTGCATGCCTTGACCATGCTTCCAGAGCGAGGCGAGCTGATTGTCATGGGACGGCGGCCCAAGCAACACGACTACGAGGCCTTGCTGGCGTACACCGTTAAATAATTATTTTTTGCCCAGAAATTCCTGTGCGATGGCGATCCATGCTTTGACGCCCAAAGGCAATATCTTGTCGTTGAAGTCGTAACTGGGGTTGTGTAGCGTGCAGGGGCCAATCCCGTGGCCGTGCGTGCGGTGACCACCGTCGCCGTTTCCAATCCACAGGTACGCGCCGGGTTTGTGTTGCAACATGAAGGCAAAGTCTTCTGCGCCCATGGTGGGCGGCAAGTTGGTGTGGACGCTGTCTACTTCTGGCAGTTTTTCCAGGGCGAACCTGGCCAAGGCAGCCATGTCGGCAGTATTGATGGTGGGGGGGTATTTTCGTTCAAACTGAAATGTTGCTGATGCGCCGAAAGCGGCGCACAGATCACTGCTCAGTTTTCGCATATGGCTTTCGATCAGGTCCAGTGTTTCAATGCTGAATGTTCTTACTGTGCCTTGCAGGGTAGCTCGATCGGGAATGACGTTGTTGGCCTCACCCGCGTTAATTTGAGTCACTGAAAGCACCGCGGGATCCACGGGTCTGCATGTGCGGCTGATGATGGTTTGAAATGCGATGATCAGTTGCGCGGCAACGACCACCGGATCAATTCCCAGATCGGGCATGGCGGCGTGCGCACCCTTTGCATGAATTTCGATTGAGAATTCGTTGCTGGAAGCCATCACAGGACCAACATGCGCGGCAAACTCGCCTTCACGCAGGCCTGGCCAGTTGTGCATGGCAAATACGGCATCAACGGGGTAACGTTCAAACAAGCCGTCTTCGATCATGCGCCGTGCGCCGGCGCCCCCTTCCTCGGCGGGCTGGAATATCAGCACCACACTGCCTTCAAAATTGTTGTTCTCGGCGAATTCTTGCGCAGCACCCAACAGCATGGCGACATGGCCATCGTGGCCGCATGCATGCATTTTCCCGGGGTGCTTTGATGCATGCGGAAATTCATTGCGTTCTTGAATGGGCAGTGCATCCATGTCAGCCCTCAGGCCAATCGATTTACCTGTGCCCAGCTTGCCATTGAGCATGCCAACCACACCCGTTTCGCCCACGCCTGTTTCGACCTGATAGCCCAATTCGCGCAGTCGCGTGGCGACGATGTTGGCCGTGCGGTTTTCCTGATAGCGCAGTTCCGGGTGGGCGTGGATGTCTCTGCGGGTGTTCACCCAGAGTTCAATTTTGCTTGGAGTCACAACATACTTCACTGATTGGTACAAGTTTCAAGAATCGCAGGTTTTCTGCCGCGTTGCAATCGCTGTGCTTTAGTATGGTGCGTTGTCATTTCACAATTTGGTTGGGGTGGGTTGTGCGTAGAAGTGTGCTGGTGGCTTTGGCGGTGTTGTTTGCTGGCTTTTTGGGGGCGTGCAGTACAGGAGCTTATTTCTGGCAGGCCACCACCGGGCATTTGAAAGTGTTGGCTTCAGCCAAGCCCATTGATGCCGTGCTGGCAACGCCCGACACGCCTGCAAAGTTGCGTACGCAGCTGAAATATGTTCAGCAAATTCGAGCGTTCTCTGTGACCCGGCTTGGTCTGCCGGACAATCGCAGTTACAGGTCTTATGCAGACTTGAATCGTCCCTACGTGGTGTGGAATGTGGTGGCGGCGCAGCCAGACAGCCTGACCTTGAATACCTGGTGTTTTCCGTTCACCGGCTGTATTTCCTACAAGGGGTTTTACAAAGAGGAGGACGCGGTCAAGTTGGGAAATTCTTTGCGCAGTGAGGGGTTGGACGTGGCGGTGTTGGGTGTGCCGGCGTATTCAACATTGGGTTTTACTCCGGATCCGGTGTTGAGCACCTTCGTTTACTTCCCTGCCGGCGAGTTGGCCAGGCTGATTTTTCATGAATTGGCGCATCAGGTGATTTACATCGCAGATGACACCATGTTCAACGAAAGTTTTGCGACGGCCGTCGAGGAACTGGGGGTAAATGAATGGTTGAACCAAGAGGGGAATGCACCGTTGCGTGCGCCGTACGAGGTGTTTGATGGACGCAGGGCGGCTTTTCGATTGATGTTGGCGCGGGCGCAAGATGATTTGAGAGCTATTTACTCTGACCCGGCATTGGTAGAAAGCGGGACGGTTTTGCAGGCCAAGGCCGAGCGGTTGGCGCTATTGCGGACGGAATATTCCGGTTTAAAGGCAAGTTGGGGTGGTTGGGCTGGATACGACCGTTTCATGGCAGATGATTTGAACAATGCCAAGTTGGGTGTGTCGGGTCTGTATACCCGGCACGTGCCGGCCTTCAAGGCCTTGTTTGTTCACTGCGAATCAAACTTTCCTGATTTTTACAAGGCGGTTGATGCGCTGGGTGCCAAGCCAGCGGCCGAGCGTGATGGTTTGCTGCAAGCCATTCGCTCGGGAGATTTCAGCCAGATCGATCTTGGGTGCTCAGGCTTTTAATAACTGGCCGTTTTTCAGCACCGGGAGGCCGTCTTCAAACACCAAAAATGAGTGTGGTTCATAGGGGGTCCACACTTCGTCATGGGTCAGGGCGGTTGTTGCGATAACCGCCACCCGATCGTTCTGGGTGGTCACCGCGCCGAAATCGACTTGAATATCGCAATCGACCAGGTGGGCATTCTTGAATGGATGCGCACGCACAATGTATTCCAGTTTGGTGGAGCAGTG
Source organism: Limnobacter sp. (assembly GCF_036846585.1). Taxonomy (GTDB): domain Bacteria; phylum Pseudomonadota; class Gammaproteobacteria; order Burkholderiales; family Burkholderiaceae_B; genus Limnobacter. The sequence goes on from NZ_DAIUBR010000010.1 coordinate 3,814, forward strand.
GGTGAACATGGCCTGTCCGTTGGACAGCAGCATGTTGAATGTTCCATGTTCCGCTATCTGCGCACACACGGGGCGCAATACTTCATCGATTTCCTGCACGCTGGGTCGATTGGATCGAGTGCGGTACCCAAATTTGTTTTTAAGGGTTTGCAGCAATAGGCAGAATGCCTGTTCGCTGTCAGTTTCCCCAATTGGAAGAAAGTCGCCTTGCAGTGTGGGGTTGAAGTTTTTGAGGTCGCCGTTGTGTGCGAAAACCCATGCTTGTCCCCACAGTTCCCGAATGAACGGATGGCAGTTTTGTAGTTTGACTTGCCCTACAGTGGCTTTGCGAATGTGTGAGATGACGTTGTAGGAACGGATGGGGTAGTTGCGAATCAGCTCGGCCACGGGGGAGTCGGCGGCGGGGCGGTGGTCGATGAAACACCGGGCTGCAGAGCCTTCGAAAAAGGCGATGCCCCAACCGTCAGCATGTTCATCGGTGAGGCCGCCACGCTTGGCAAAACCCTCAAATGAGAATTGGATGTCGGTCGGTGTGTTGCAGTTCATGCCGAGCAGTTGACACATGGTTTAATACATAAATGGTTGATTGACTGATTTTTATTTTAAGAGACTTTTCATGTCTGCGATGGAAGATTTTTACAAAGACTTGCTGACACAGGTTTTTAACACCGGTGTGCAGGCCGCTCAACCTGACCAGGCCATTCAGGGTGCCTGGGATTCGCACATTGCCTCTTGGCTGGAGCAAATGGCACCGGAACGCGAGCGGGTTTGGGTGTTTGGGGCCGGGAAGGCGGCCGCTTCGATGGCCAAGGCCCTTGAGGTCGCGGTAAACGGCAAAGAGGCGTTGCAGGGTTTTGTGGTGACCCGGCGTGGCCATGACGTAAAAACCTCGACGATTGAAGTGGTTCAGGCGGCACACCCGGTGCCAGACGAAGATGGACAACGTGCGGCGCGCCGCTTGTACAAGTCCATTTCTGAGGTGCCTTCAAGTGACGCGGTGATTGCCCTGGTTTCGGGGGGGGGGTCGAGCCTGTTGAGCGTGCCGGTTCGAGACATTCCTTTTGTGGATTTGCAGCAGTTGAATCGCGCTTTGTTGTCGTGCGGCGCACCTATTGATGAAATGAATACTGTGCGAAAGCATGTCACCCTGACCCTGGGCGGGCAGTTGGCGCAGGTTTGTCGCGCACCGGTTTTTCAGTTGCTGATTTCTGATGTGCCCGGGGATGATCCCTCGTCAATCGCCTCAGGGCCGTTCAGTCCGGATGAAAGCACGTTCCACGATGCCGTGGAGGTGTTGCGTCGCTGGGCGGTGCAGGTGCCGCATTCGATTTCTCGCCATTTGGAGAAAGGGGTACGCGGCGAGGTTGCGGACACGCCCAAACGCAGTTCATTGGTGTTCAGGAAGGTGAAAACGCATTTACTGGCCAGTAATTTGAAGTCGCTCAATGCGGTGACGCAACACCTTGAGGGCAAAGGCTACAAGGTTTTGAACCTGGGCGATACGCTTGAAGGCGAGGCCCGGGATGTGGCGCAGGTGCATGCCGCAATCGCGCGGCAGGCGGCCATGGGGCAGGGGGGCTGGCCTGCTGCGCCTTTGGCCATTGTCAGTGGTGGCGAATGCACGGTGACCTTGAATGAAACACAGATGCGCCAGGCCAGGGGCGGGCGTAATTCTGAATTTTTGTTGGCACTTGCGTTTTATCTGCGTGACCTGAATGCCGATGTGGACGTGGCTGCCCTTGCTGCTGACACGGACGGCATTGATGGAATTGGTGGGCATGCTGGTGCATTGATGTTGCCCGGTGACCGTCAGTTGTGCAAAAGTGCCAAATTGGCGCCGCAGTTGCACCTGGACCAACACACCAGTTACGACTATTTCAAGCGTCTGGATCGCCTGTTGATGACCGGACCAACAATGACGAATGTGAATGACTTGAGGATAATTCTGATCGGCAAGCCTTGAGAGGTCCATGCAAGACAAGTGGGGTAAAATAAGTCTCACTTTCTTTAACTTTGCGCCGCCTCCCATGATTCAGACCATTCAAATTTCACCTCCCGATGATTGGCATTTGCACCTTCGCGATGGTGAGGCTTTGGCGTGTGTGGTTGCGGCAACGGCGCTTAATTTTCGCCGAGCAATTGTTATGCCGAACTTGAAGCCGCCCGTCACCACGGTGGATCAGGCTGTGGCGTATCGCGGCCGAATTCTTGCCGCAATTGAGAAGGCCTGCGCAACCGGCAATTACACAGCGGAAGAACAGGCGGTGATGCGGCAGTTTGAACCCCTGATGGTGCTTTACCTGACTGGCACTACCAACCCGCAGGAAATTGAAAAGGCGGCCCGCAGTGGCGTGGTAAAGGCTGTGAAGTTGTACCCGGCGGGTGCAACCACCAATTCGGATGCTGGCGTATCTGATTTGCTGGGGCAGTGCGGCGCTGTGCTGCACGCCATGGAGGAACATGGCGTGCCTTTGTTGGTGCATGGTGAAGTGACAGACACGGATGTGGATGTGTTCGATCGCGAAGCCGCGTTTGTTGAAACAGTGATGAAGCCGCTGCGCAAGCAGTTTCCGAATCTGCGCGTGGTGTTTGAACACATCACGACGGAGCAGGCTGCAACTTTTGTAACCGAAAATTCAGGCCGGGATTCGCAGGGCCGTTTGCTGCTGGCCGCCACCATTACGCCCCAGCATTTGCTGTACAACCGCAATGCCTTGTTCAAGGGTGGCTTGCAACCCCATTGGTATTGTTTGCCGGTGCTGAAAAGGGAAGTGCATCGCAAGGCTTTGTTGACGGCGGCCACCAGTGGCTTGCCGCAATTCTTTTTGGGCACAGACAGTGCACCCCACGCCAAACACTTGAAGGAAATGTCGTGTGGTTGCGCGGGGTGTTATTCCGCACCCTATGCAATGGCGATGTACGCAGAGGCATTTGAGCAGGTTGGCGCATTGAATGATGCGGTGTTGTTTGAACAGTTTTGCAGTTTGAATGGCCCGGCTTTTTATGGCTTGCCGGTCAATGAAGGTACTTTCGTCATGCAGCGCAAGAAGTTCGATGTGCCCACGCACTTGCCCTTCGTTACCGAGAGCGGCATTGTGCCGCTTCGCGCTGGCGAGACGTTGGACTGGACTGTAACTCGCCTGGTTTGACTGGCATGCAGCTGCCCTGGCTTTGGCCCTACGGTGGGGATTCCGCGCGGTTTGAACCCGCGGGCCTGGCCGCTGGTGGGGTTGCGCATCGATTGAATCGGGCGTGTTCAAACGCTGGTTTGCTTATGCCCGAATTCGCTGCTTCAAGCGACACGCTTGGTGCGCTTGACTACGAGCGCCGGGTGCATGCTGGTGAAATACCCACGCGCGACCTTGCGCACGACTGGTACAACGGCTTGGTGTGGTTGTACTTTCCCCAAGCCAAGCAGCAAATCAATACACATCACATTGTGGACTCACAACGTTTGATCGCGCAGTCGTCGAACGGTCGAAGCCGGTTTCGCGATGCCCTTACCCTGTTTGATGAAAGTGGTGCCGTGCTGTTGACCACAGATGCTGCTCTGTTGTCGGCCTTGTTGAATCACGACTGGCAAGCATTGTTTGCGAAAAACCGTTCCGTTTGGGCTGGGCGTGCGCGGGTGTTGATTGTGGGGCATGGCCTGCTTGATTCCATGCATCGGCCGCACAAAGGCCTGTGTGCAAAGGTAATTCCGGTGCTGGTGCCCCGTGTTGATTTGGGGGCGAATGAGTTGCAGGTCTTGCTGCTCAAGCTGGTTGACGAGATTCGGGATTCCGGTAATTTCAGCCCGATGCCGGTGATGGGTGTGCCGGGGTGGTTCGATGAATCGAACGCTTCGGGTTTCTACAGTGACACATCGGTGTATCGTGCGAAGCCAACAAGAAGCAATGCTTCATCGCATGAAAGATTGGCATTTGTGTGGGATGGGTCTACACTGTGCAGCGGAAAGTGCGCCGGACAGTCGCTGCCTGAATTTCAGGGAGAGGAAAGTCCGGACTCCAGTGAGCGCGGTGCTGGTTAACGACCAGGCGTTATAAGGTTTTGGCAACAAGACCGAAGGCGACGGAAAGTGCAACAGAAAACACACCGCCGATGGAAAGGAAACTTTCACAGGCAAGGGCGAACCGGAGGTGTAAGAGACCCCCGCAGACTTGGCGACAAGGCTGGCTAGGTAAACCCCACTTGGAGCAACACCAAATAGGCGCGCAGGCGCTTAGGCGCCAACGGCGCTCCCCGTGCGCGCGGGTAGGTGGCTTGAGCTGAAGAGTAATCTTCAGCCTAGAGGAATGATTGTCACTTTGGCCGCAAGGCCATTGAACAGAATCCGGCTTACAGGCGCGCTTTCCGCATTCCCCAATTCGATTTAACTTCCGGCGGTTTTTCTTAAGACATTACTTTCAGTGTTGTCTTTACATCCTTATTTTTTCAATTGTTTTTCCATATTGTTTTCTCGGAAGTCTCTCTAAGTCCTTGGTTGTAAAGCCTTTTCTCGCGGGAATTGCTTGACCACTTATTTCATAATGCGTAAAGTGGTGATTCGTGGGGATTTGTGTGATTTTGTGGGAAATTAATTCACGTGTATCAAGGTAGTTCTTCCTTATCGATGGATGCAAAGGGGCGCATGAATGTGCCGCAGAAGCATCGTGATGCGCTGCAAACGCAGTGCGAGGGGGCCTTGACGCTTACGAAACATCCCAACGGCTGTTTGCTGATGTTTCCTCGCCCCACTTGGGAACAGCATCGCGAGAAAATTGCCGCTTGGCCCATGTCTGCCCGTCCCTGGCAGCGAATTTTTCTCGGTTTTGCAACCGATGTTGAAATTGATTCTGCGGGCCGTATTCTGGTTTCGCCAGAATTGCGTGAAGCTGCATCGCTGAGCAAGGAAGTCATGTTGCTGGGCATGGGCAGTCATTTCGAGATCTGGGATTCCACGCTGTTGAAGGTGGAAGAGGAAAAGGCGATTGCTGCTGGCATGCCTGAATCACTGAACGAATTCAGTTTCTGAAGGTGAGTATCAATGAACACATCCCCGTGCTTCTTCAGCCCACGGTTGACGCCCTGTTGCACAAACCCGACGGGGTCTATCTGGACTGCACATTTGGTCGCGGCGGCCACAGCCGCGCATTGCTTGCCGGCTTGTCTGCCCAAGGGCGCCTTGTTGCGCTGGACCGCGATCCGCAGGCGGTGCAGGCCATGAGCGAAATCAAGGATCCCCGTTTTCAAGGTGTTCGCAGCGCTTTTGCTGAACTTGAGTCAGCGCTCGATTCGCTGGGTATTGATCAGGTGGATGGCGTGCTGATGGACATCGGTGTTTCTTCACCCCAAATCGATCAGGCTGAGCGGGGTTTCAGTTTCCGCAGGGATGGTCCTTTGGACATGCGCATGGATCCGCAGGCTGGACAGTCAGCGGCCGATTTTCTTGCCCGGGCAGATGTCCGGGAAATCAAAGAGGTGATAAAAAATTATGGGGAAGAACGGTTTGCTGTTCAGATTGCAACAGCGATTGTTGCTCGCCGCACGCAGCGGCCGATCACTACAACACTCGACCTTGCCCAGATCGTGGCAGGGGCAGTTCGCACGAGGGAGCCGGGCCAAGACCCTGCAACGCGCACCTTTCAGGCTTTACGGATTCACGTCAACCAGGAGCTTGCGCAGCTCGAACAAGGTTTAACGGCAGCGTTCAAGCGCTTGAAAGTGGGGGGGCGACTGGCGGTGATCAGTTTCCATTCACTTGAAGACAGAATCACCAAGCAGTTCATTGAAAAGCTGGCCAATCCGAAGTCGCAGCAGGATGCGCGCTTGCGCAAGCTGCCCTTGCCCGAACCCACGCCATTGATGAAAAAGCTGGAGCGGATCAAGCCCGGCAAGGACGAGTGCGAATTGAACCCGCGCTCTCGTTCATCCGTGTTGCGGGTCGCTGAAAAACTGGCTGAGTTGCAAGGCAGGGAGGAGGGTGCATGGGGCGCTTGAATATCTTGCTGTTGGCCTTGGTTATTTTCTGTGCCATGTTGGTGGTTGAGCAACAGCATGAAGCGCGCACTTTGTTCGTTGCGCTTGGGCAGGAGCAACAGGCCGAGCAGCAGATCGAAGTGGCATTTACCCGCTTGCAGCTGCAGCAGGTGACATTGGCCAAAGGTGAGCGGGTTGATGAGGTGGCCCGAACGAAACTTGACATGAGCCCACCGGCCCCGGGGTCGGTGGTGTTCATGCCCTTGGACGGAGGCTTTCAGCGTGAGTAAAGCCGTTCGGTTTGGTGGATCAGAATTGTTGGAAATGCGATTGCCAGCCTGGCGGTCGCGTTTTGTTTTGGTGTGCATCTTTCTGGCTTTCGGTGGCTTGATTGCCCGCGCTGCTTACCTCCAAATAATTTCCAACGACTTTTTGCAGGAACAGGGCGCCAAGCGGCTGGAGCGTACATTGCCCTTGCAGGCAAGCCGTGGCAGTTTGCTGGACAGGAATATGGTGGTGCTGGCCCAAAGTGTGCCTGCGCAGGCCGTGTGGTACGACGGGCGCCGGATTGTGGACGCCAAAGACGACGATTTACGCAAGTTGGCGGCAGTGCTGGGCTTGAAGCCTGAGCGAATGATCAAGCAAATGCGCACTGACAGCAAGCGTGCCTTTGTGTACCTGGATCGGCAGGTGGATTCCGATGTTGCAGCCAAGGCCAAAGCGCTGAAAATTCCGGGGCTGGGGTTTGTGACCGAGAGTAAGCGCTACTATCCGCAAGGCGAGACCATGGCGCATTTGGTGGGCTTCACCAGCATTGAAGACAAAGGCCAGGAGGGTGTTGAGCTGGCCTTCAATGAACGACTGACCGGTGAGGATGGTGAGCGCAATGTGATTCGCGACCGCTTGGGCAATGTGATTGAAGACATTCGTGAGCTGCGCCCCCCGGTCAATGGGCATGACCTGGTGTTGTCTGTCGATGCCGATGTGCAGTACATCGTGTTGTCGGAATTGAAAAAAGCAGTGGAATTTCACAAGGCGAAGGGCGCTGCTGCAGTGGTGCTGGATGCGAAAACAGGTGAATTGCTGGCCATGGCCAACATTCCCACGTACGACCCCAACAACCGCGGTCAATTGCATGGCGAGAAGCTGCGCAACCGTGTGTTTACGGACATGTTTGAACCCGGTTCAACCTTAAAGCCATTTGGCGTGGCTTTGGCGATGGAGCAAGGCAAGGTAAAGGCCAGCACAAAAATTGACACCGGCAATGGCCGTTTGTCCATTGGCCCTGCCACCATTCATGACACCAAGCCGCATGGTGTCATGACAGTCGAAGAAATCATTCAAAAATCCAGCAACGTGGGCACATCCAAAATTGTTCTGGATCTGGAGCGCAAAGACCTGTGGGACTTCTTTAACCTGCTTGGCTTTGGTCAAACCCCGTCCATCGCATTTCCTGGGTCTGTTGCTGGCCGTGTTCGTCCGTGGAAAAAATGGCGGCCGATTGAGCAAGCTACCATGTCGTATGGGCACGGAATCTCAGTCTCATTGATCCAGTTGGCGCAGTCCTACACCATCTTTGCAAACAAAGGGCGATTCGTTCCAGCATCGCTGATCAAGCGCGGGCCGCTGGATCCGGTTGTTTCGCACCAGGTGGTCAGTGCCAAGGTGGCAGACAGCATGCTGAATATGCTTGAGTTGGCTTCAGGACCCGAGGGAACTGCACCAAAGGCACAGGTTCAAGGCTACCGTGTTGCTGGAAAAACCGGCACCGCGCACAAGCAGGAAGCTGGCAAGTACATCAATAAATATGTGTCGTCGTATGTGGGTTTGGCACCGGTTTCTGATCCACGCGTGATCGTGGCGATCATGGTGGATGAACCAAAAAATGGTTTGTACTATGGCGGCCTGGTGGCAGCCCCTGTTTTCTCGGTGATCACAAAAAGTGTGTTGACCCGCTTGAATGTGCAGCCCGATAGCATTGAGTCCACGGAGCAGTTGCGCAAGTATGTGTCTGCACCCGCAGGGAGCCGCCTATGATCAGCGCCTATCTGCATTCAGTGACGGAAGTGTTGGCAGAATTGCACGAGCGCGGTTTTTATGCGGATTGTTCCGGTTTGGTGACCGATCACCGACGCCTGACCGGGCCGCAAGATGTGTTTCTCGCTGTGCCCGGTGAGAAGTTTGATCCCAGAAAGCTGGCCGATGATTTGTTGCGCGAACAACGCTGTGGCCTGGTGCTGGTGGATTACGATGACTTGCGCGCCTATCAAAGCGCAAGTGTCGTGCCCGTGCTGAATCTGAAAACCATGTTGGCCGAGCTTGCATTTGGTTATTACGAAACACCCAGCGATGCAATGACCGTGATTGCCGTGACTGGCACGAACGGAAAAACCACGGTGACACGCTGGTTGGCGCAAGCCTTGAACGCACTGGGTAAAAAAGCGGCGGTAATTGGCACCCTGGGTTATGGTGCGCCCGACGACCTGAAGGCGCACACTGGCTTGACCACGCCAGATGTGGTCGGCGTGCATAAAATTCTGCATGAATTGCGCCAGGGGCAGTTTGACACTGTGTGCCTTGAGGCCTCGTCCATTGGCCTGGAACAACGCCGGCTGGCTTGTGTCAGCATTGACGTGGCCGCGTACACCAATTTGTCTCAAGACCACTTGGATTATCACGGTGACATGGCGGCCTACGCCCGGTCCAAGCTGATACTGGCCAGTTGGCCCACCTTGCGATCGGCTGTGGTGAATGTGGATGATGCCTTCGGGTTGGAATTTCAGGCTTTGCTAAAAAGCCGCAATGTTGAATGTGTCTCGGTGGGTCGTTCACATGGCGCAGGTTGCCAATTGCTTGATGTGGCCCATCTTGAAAATGGTCAGCGGATACAACTGAAAGTTGACGATGTGCTGACACAATTTGAAACTGCTGTCATTGGCGATTTCAATGCCGACAACCTGGCGCTGGTTTTCGCTGTGCTGAAACAGTTGGGGCATGAGGCGCGCAACATACTGCCCGCGCTTTCGAGCGTGACGCCGCCACCGGGCCGCATGCAGCCAATTGGCGATCAACCCGCAGTGATTGTTGATTACGCGCATACCCCCGATGCCCTGGAAAAGGCATTGCAAACACTTCGACCCTTGGCAGAAAAACGAAAGGGCAAGTTGTGGGTTGTGTTTGGTTGTGGCGGTGACCGTGATCGCAGCAAGCGCCCGCTGATGGGTGCGATTGCTGCAGAACATGCGGATGTGGTGTTGATTACCTCGGACAACCCCCGAAGCGAACCACCTCAAGCCATTGTGGATGAAATTCGTTCGGGGGTTGATGCGCACCTGGCCGAGAAAGTACGAATTGAAGTGGATCGCGTAACGGCCATTGAAATTGCAGTTTGCAGCGCTGAGGATCGGGATGTGGTGTTGTTGGCCGGCAAAGGACACGAAGACACGCAAACCATTGGAGCCCAAGTGATTCCACATTCAGATGCGCAGTGTGCACAGTCTTTTCTGGCCAGGCGAGGTGCGCATGCTTGATATGAACTGGCCCTTGCACGATGTCGCGAAAGCCTTGGCTGCGGAACTGGTTCAGGTTGCACCCGTGACCCATGGCGATGTTCGCTTGGTTCAAACAGACAGTCGGCAGGTGAGCAAGGGCGATCTATTTGTGTGCCTGATCGGCGAGAGGTTCGATGCACACGATTTCGCTGAACAGGTTTGCAATGCCGGTGCCACCGCATTGGTGACCGACCGGACTCTGAACGTTCCCGTTGCGCAGTTTGTGGTCAGGGACACGCGCCTTGCACTGGGTGTGTTGGCCAGGGCCTGGCGCGCGCGTTTTGATTTAAAAGTATTGGCTGTGGTTGGAAGCAACGGCAAAACCACCAGCAAGGAAATGCTGGGCAGCATTTGCAAAACGCACTTTGGTGACGACAAGGTGTTGGTGACCGCTGGCAATTTGAACAACGACATTGGCGTGCCCCAAACACTGTTCAGGCTGCGCGATATTCACCGGGTGGCCGTGATTGAAATGGGCATGAATCACTTGGGGGAAATTGATTACCTGGCCGGCTTGGTGAAGCCCGATGTGGTGTTGTTGACCAACGCGCAACGCGAGCACCAGGAGTTCATGAAAACAGTGCTGGCGGTGGCGCAGGAAAATGGCAGCGCCTTTGCCCACTTGCCCGCTGATGGGGTGGCGGTTTACCCCGCATCTGTTGAATTTGAGCCGTATTGGCAAGTCCAGTCAACGGGCCAGCGCGCATTGCGTTTTGGACCTGATGCAGATTTTGAAATGGTTCCAGTGGCGCAGGCGCAATACATGGGTAGCGCTACATTGAAAACGCCTGGCGCTGCCATTGAATTAAAGCCGGCTTTTTTGGGCGAACACAATTACGCCAACGCAGCCGGTGCCGCTGCGGCAGCACATGCAGCAGGTTGTTCGGTGCAGTCCATCCAAACTGGGCTGGAACGTTTTCAGCCAGTCAGCGGACGCTTGCAAATCGCTTTGCATACGCCTTCGCTTCTGTTGATCAACGACAGTTACAACGCCAATCCCGACTCAGTGAATGCGGCCAGCAAAGTGTTGGCTGCGCAGCAGGGCAATACCTTGCTGGTGCTGGGCGACATGGGCGAAGTAGGTGATCAGTCTGATGAATACCATGCCGAGGTTGGGCTGTTTGCCAGGCAGGCGGGTGTGAAGTTGCTGTACGCACTTGGTGAGGCCACAGAGCACACCGTTTTTGCCTTTGGACAAGGTGCGCAGCATTTCAAAAATATTGACACATTAATAGACGACACCATGAACACAACAAAGCAAGGCCAATGGTCAGTGTTGGTCAAAGGATCCCGCTTCATGAAAATGGAGCGCGTGGTTCAGGCAATTGTTCAACACCACCAAGGGGGAGCAACACATGCTTCTTGAACTTACGCAGTGGCTGGCACAAGACATTCGCGCTTTCGGCGTATTCAATTACCTGACCTTGCGTGCTGTGCTGGCCTGCGCAACGGCTTTGCTGGTGGGCTTGGTTGCAGGCCCCATGGTGATCCGCAAGCTGACCCAGTACAAAATTGGCCAGTCGGTTCGGGACGATGGCCCCCAAACCCATTTGGCCAAGGCTGGGACGCCCACCATGGGTGGCGCACTGGTGCTGATCGGTATCGGTATTTCAACCTTGTTGTGGGCCGACTTGTCGAACCGCTTCGTGTGGGTGGTGATGCTGGTCACCTTCGGTTTTGGCTGGATAGGCTGGGTTGATGATTACCGCAAGGTGGTGTATCGCAATCCCAAGGGTTTGTCGGCCAAGTGGAAATATTTTTGGCAAAGCGTGGTGGGTTTGATTTGTGCGTTTTATCTGGCGTTTGCCGTGTCCGCACAAAGCGGACAAGAGGTGCTGGATATTTTCGTACAGTGGGTTGAAAGCGGGTTTTCAATGCACCTGCCCAACAACGCAGACTTGATTGTTCCGTTTTTCAAGTCCATCAGTTACCCCTTGGGTGTGTGGGGCTTCATTGCCTTGACCTATTTCGTGATTGTGGGCACCAGCAACGCGGTGAACCTGACCGATGGGCTGGACGGATTGGCCATCATGCCCACAGTGATGGTGGCTTCTGCACTGGCGATTTTTGCGTATGTGGCAGGCAATGCAGTGTATTCCAAGTACCTGTTGCTGCCCTACATACCAGGGGCAGGCGAACTGGCTGTTTTTCTTGCTGCCATTGCGGGGGCTGGTCTGGCCTTCCTCTGGTTCAATGCATACCCCGCTCAGGTGTTCATGGGTGACGTGGGTGCATTGGCCCTGGGCGGCGCGCTGGGTACAGTGGCCGTGATTGTTCGGCAGGAAGTGGTGCTGTTCATCATGGGCGGTGTGTTCGTGGCCGAAACACTGTCGGTGATGATCCAGGTGCTGTACTTCAAATACAGCGGTGGCAAGCGGGTTTTTCGCATGGCCCCCTTGCATCACCACTATGAATTGAGTGGCTGGAAAGAAACCCAGGTGGTGGTCCGTTTCTGGATCATCACCATGATTTTGGTGTTGATTGGTTTGTCTACTTTGAAACTGCGTTGAAACTAATTTAATGATGAATTCGCTTCGTGATCAATCGGTGTTGCAAGTCGGGCTCGGCGAGTCGGGCTTGGCCTGCGCGCGCTGGGCGCTTGCGCAGGGTGCCAGTTTGACGGTGATTGACACACGCGAAACGCCTCCCGGTTTGAATGAACTGCTGGCGGTTCAGCCCGATGTCCGTCTGGTGAACTCGGTAAGCGACCTGCATTGGGACTTCCAGCGCGTTGTGGTGTCGCCTGGTTTGCCGCCTTCGCACCCCTTGATGGTCGCGGTGTTGAATCAGGCTGCGCAGCATGGCACCGAAGTGGATTCTGAGCTGGATCTGTTTGCCGATGCGTTAAGCGACCTGGCCCGGGATAGGGGTTATCAGCCGCAAGTAGTTGGCATTACCGGTACGAACGGAAAAACCACCACCACGCGGATGGTGCAATGCCTGGCCCAGTTTGCAGGCAAGAATGTTGTGGCGGCAGGCAATATAAGTCCGGCGGCCATGGAGGCACTGCGGGAACAACTTGATGCAGGCGATTTGCCCGATGTGTGGGTACTTGAGCTTTCCAGTTTTCAGCTGCACTGGACCAAGCGTCTGAAGTTTGATGCATCCACGGTGTTGAACATTACGCAGGACCATCTGGATTGGCATCCTGACTTGCAAGAGTACGCGCAGGACAAGTTTCGGGTTTTCTCCGGGAATGCCGTGTGCGTGTTGAACCGCGACGATGCCCTGGTGGCCGGGGCACCATTGCCCGCTGGTGCAAATGTGTTGACGTTTGGCATCAGCGCACCAGTGAATGTCAATGATTTTGGTTTGGTGCGTGAGGGCGGCATGTTGTGGCTGACCCAACTGGTTGGCGATCAGGAGGCTGCTGTTTCTCCGCGGCGCAGAAAGCAGGAAGAATTTGAGTTGAGCCAGAAACTGTTGATGCCAATTGAGGCTTTGCAGGTGGTGGGCTTGCACAATGCGTCCAATGCGCTGGCGGCGTTGGCCATTTGTCAGGGCCTGGGAATGCCCATGGCGAAATTGTTGCATGGCCTTCGCAGTTATCAGGGCGAGCCGCACCGGGTTCAGCACGTGGTTCAAATAGATGGCGTTGATTATTTTGACGACAGCAAAGGCACCAATGTGGGTGCCACTGTCGCGGCCCTGAACGGTCTGGCCAAACCCACCGTGCTGATTGCAGGCGGGGACGGCAAAGGGCAGGATTTCTCACCCTTGATTGAACCCGTTGCCAATTATTGCAAATGTGTGGTGCTGATCGGCAAAGATGCCAATACTCTCATGACAACGCTTCAGGCCACTGATGTTCCTTGCGTGAAAGCAGACAGCCTGGCGCAGGCGGTGGGTGTGGCGGCAAGCAAGGCAATCGCCGGCGATTGCGTGTTGTTAAGCCCTGCCTGCGCAAGCCTGGACATGTTTAAAAACTATGTGCACCGCGCAGATGTGTTTGTGGATGCCGTTCGTGCCCTGGCGGCCGAAAGGGGGCAGCCATGCTAGGAAAGTGGACCAAAAAAAACCAGAGCAACATGCAGTTCAAAAGTCTGATTCCAGCGACATCGGCGGGCAGTGGTTTGTCGTCGTCCATGTATAGCGTAAAACGCACCAGCACGGTGGCGCAATCCATTGATCAGGGTTTTATCTGGGCTGTGCTGGCCTTGTTGTTTCTGGGCTTGGTCATGGTGTATTCCGCCACGGTGGCCTTGCCGGATTCAGTCAAATACGCCAACTACCAAACCACCCACTTTTTGGTGCGCCATGCCGTGTCTATTGTTGTGGCATTTGCGGCAGCGTTCTGTGTGTTCCAGATTCCCATGAAAACATGGCAGGAACTGGCACCCCTTGTGTTTATTTGCTGTATCGCATTGTTGATTCTTGTGTTGATTCCCGGCATAGGCAAAGAAGTCAACGGTGCGCGTCGCTGGCTTTCGCTGTATGTGTTGAACATTCAACCGTCTGAGTTGATGAAGATGTGCGCGATTATTTACGCTGCCGACTACACCGTGCGCAAGCAAGCCTACATGCAGCGTTTTGGCAAGGTGTTGTTCCCAATGTTCATGGCCATGTTTTTGGTGGGCATGTTGTTGCTGCTTGAACCTGACATGGGTGCATTCATCGTGATCGTCACGGTTGTGTTCGGCATCCTGTTTTTGGGTGGCATCAACGCACGCGTGTTCTTTGGCGTGTTGTTTGCACTGAGCGCCGCATTTGCCCTGTTGATTGCGTTCAGTGATTACCGCAGGGCTCGTTTGCTTGCCTACCTTGATCCTTGGGAAGGCGACAACGCCTTGAACAAGGCTTATCAGCTTTCGCATTCGCTGATTGCATTTGGTCGGGGCGAGGTGCTGGGCGTTGGTTTGGGTGGCAGCGTGGAAAAGCTGCATTACCTGCCGGAAGCACACACCGACTTTTTACTGGCCGTTATTGGCGAAGAGCTTGGCTTTGTGGGAATCACTGTTGTGATCCTGTTGTTTGCATTCATTGTGAAGCGATGCTTTGCTGTGGGTTCGCAAGCGATTGCGCTGGAACGAACCTTTTCTGGTCTGGTGGCCAAGGGTGTGGGCATCTGGATTGCGGTGCAGTGTTTCATCAATATGGGTGTGAATCTGGGCGTGCTTCCCACCAAAGGCTTGACCCTGCCCTTGATGAGCTATGGAGGCTCCGCAATTTTGGTGACCTGTGCAGCGCTGGCCCTGGTGGTGCGAATTGATTTTGAAAACAGAACCATGATGCGTGGAGGTGCTGCATGAGCAACGCCCAGCGACTCGCATTGATTGTTGCCGGAGGAACTGGTGGCCATATTTTCCCGGGGCTGAGTGTGGCTTCCGAACTGAAAGCGCGTGGTTGGCAAGTGCAGTGGGCTGGCAACCCTGAAGCGATGGAAGGTCGCCTGGTGCCAGCCAATGGCATTGAGTTGAACACCTTGGTGTTCTCCGGGTTTCGCGGAAAAGGCTTGTTGCAACAAGTGTTCATGCCCATCAAGTTGCTGCGCGCGTTCTGGACATCCATTCAGATTCTTCGCCGCAGCAAACCGGCAGTGGTACTGGGCATGGGCGGTTATGTGGCTTTTCCTTTGGGCATGATGGCAAGCCTGCTGAACATCCCATTGGTGGTGCATGAACAGAACTCGATCGCCGGGTTGACAAACAAGGTGCTGGCGAAGCTGGCCAACAGAAACCTGGTTGCGTTTCCGTATGCCTTGCCGAATTCAAGTTGGGTGGGCAATCCGGTTCGGGAAATGATTTACAGCCAGGCAGAACCCGCTGATCGTTTTGTTGGCAGAACAGGGCCATTGAAGTTACTGGTGCTGGGCGGAAGCCTGGGGGCACAGGCGTTGAACGATGTAGTGCCCAAGGCGCTGAGCCAACTGGATAAGGCGCAGCGCCCCGAGGTGGTTCATCAAGCCGGCGAGAAAAATTTGCCGGTGTTGCGCGACAACTACGAGAAAGCGGGTGTGCATGCCCAGCAAGTGGCGTTTATTGATGATGTGGCCGGCGCGATGGCGCAAGCCGATCTGGTGATTTGCCGGGCAGGGGCGATGACTGTGGCTGAAGTGGCAGCCATTGGTGTGGCGGCGCTGTTTGTGCCGTTTCCCCATGCAGTAGATGACCACCAAACCCACAACGCGGAATTTTTGGTCAAGGAAAACGCAGCCTGGTTGCGTCAGCAAAACGAACTGGATGTTGCATGGCTGGCCAATTGGCTGCAAAACATGAACAGGGATGCCTGCCTGGCACAAGCGGTGCGTGCAAGGGCGTTGGCCAAACCACAAGCCACGCAGGAAGTGGCGGATCACATTGAACAGGTTGCGAAGGCATGAAACACAAAGTCAAACACGTGCACTTTGTTGGTATCGGTGGTTCCGGCATGAGCGGAATCGCCGAGGTATTGATCAACCTGGGGTACAAGGTCAGCGGGTCTGATCTGTCCGATTCCGCGGTAACCCAACGTTTGGCCAAATTGGGGGCCACGGTATTCACAGGGCATGAACGTTCAAACATTGCAGGTGCCGATGCGGTGGTTACGTCTACTGCAGTTGGCGGCAGCAACCCCGAGGTGCTGGCTGCGCGCACGGCCAGGGTGCCAGTAGTACCACGTGCGGTCATGCTGGCTGAGCTCATGCGTTTGAAGCAGGGCATCGCAGTGGCTGGCACGCATGGCAAAACCACCACCACCAGTTTAGTCGCCAGCATTTTGGCAGAAGGCAAGCTTGACCCCACGTTTGTGATCGGTGGTCGCCTGAATTCTGCTGGGGCCAATGCCAAGCTGGGCACAGGCGAATTCATGGTCGTTGAGGCCGATGAATCGGACGCCTCGTTTTTGAACCTGATGCCAGTGATCGCCGTGATCACGAACATTGATGCCGACCACATGGAAACCTACGGCCATGATTTCGCACGATTGAAGCAGGCCTTTGTCGAGTTCACGCAGCGCCTGCCTTTTTATGGCGTTGCTGCGGTGTGTGTAGACGATCCCTGCGTGCGTGAAATCATGCCGTTTGTTTCCAAGACCATTGTTACTTACGGATTGTCGGAACAAGCGCAAATTCGCGCCGTGAATGTTCAGGCGTGCCAAGGGCAAATGAAGTTCACCGTGCTGCGTGAAGATGAAGCACCGCTGGACATCACCCTGAATCTGCCCGGCGACCACAACGTGCGCAATTCATTGGCCGCCATCGCGGTGGCCACTGAACTTGGCGTGGCAGACGATGCAATTGTCAAGGCACTTGAGAAATTCCATGGTGTGGGCCGCCGCTTTCAGCATTACGGCGAAGTGGCCGCCAAAGAGGGAGGCCACTTTCTGGTGGTCGATGACTATGGTCATCACCCTGTTGAAATGGCTGCTACACTCGCGGCCGCGCGGGGCGCATACCCCGACAAACGGTTGGTGTTGGCCTTTCAGCCGCACCGCTACACCCGCACCCGCGATTGTTTCGAAGATTTTGTGAAAGTGCTGGGCACGCCCGACCTGGTGATTTTGTCCGAAGTGTATTCCGCTGGCGAAGCACCCATTGTTGCCGCAGATGGAAGATCACTGGCCCGTGCCGTGCGCGTGGCCGGGCGCACCGAACCTGTTTTTGTAGAAGACATGAACGAGATGGAAAGTACGATTTTGAACATCGCCCGCGACGGCGATTTGGTGATTACCATGGGTGCCGGCTCGATAGGCGCTTTACCCGGCCGTTTGGTTGCAAGTGCGCAAGGAGCACAGCCATGAACGCTCGCATTGATCCAAAAAGTCTGGGCAAAGTGGTGGTGCTGTTTGGTGGGCGTTCTGCCGAACGCGAGGTGTCATTGAAATCGGGCAGCATGGTGCTGGCCGCATTGAAGCGCAATGGTGTGGATGCACATGGCTTTGACCCCGCTGAACGCAGCATGGTTGAACTGGCGCAGGGTGGCTTTGACCGCGCCGTGATTTCCCTGCACGGCCGCTTCGGTGAAGACGGCACCATTCAGGGTGTGTTGGAGTGGTTGGATATTCCCTACACCGGCAGCGGTGTAACGGCATCGGCCTTGGCCATGGACAAAATTTTGACCAAAGCTGCGTGGATAAGCCAGGGGTTGGCCACACCCGACTATGTTCGCCTTGAGCCTGGCTTCAATGTGAATGAGGTGGTGCAGCGTTTGGGTTTGCCCCTGATTGTGAAACCCGCGCAGGAAGGATCGACCTTGGGTTTGACCAAAGTAAAAACTGCAGACCAACTGCAAGGCGCTTTTGACCTGGCTTACAAGTACGACCCCAATGTATTGGCGGAAAAGTTTGTCAGCGGGCAGGAACTAACGGTGCCGGTGATGGGCGAGGGCGCTGGCGCACATGCGCTGCCAGTGATCCGCATTCAGGCACCCGATGGCAACTACGATTACCACAACAAATACATTGGCAACGAAACCAAATACTTCTGCCCAAGCGGTCTGGACGCCGCCTTTGAAGCAGAAGTGCAGGCGCTGTGTGTAAAGGCTTACCAAGTGCTGGGTTGCGCAGGCTGGGGGCGTGCCGATGTGTTGGTGGATGAAGGCGGCAAACCTTGGCTACTGGAAATGAATACATCGCCGGGCATGACCGACCATTCGTTGGTGCCCATGAGTGCGCGAGCAAGTGGCGTGGAATACGACGACCTGGTGATGCAGATTGCCGCCAGTGCACGTTTAAAAGCATCGGGTTTGAATGTGGAGGGCACACGCTAAATGTTGGGCGCCATCTGGAACGACGACAAGTTGATGAGCATTATTGCCGGGCTGTTCTCAGCGCTGGCTTTGGTGCTGTTGGGCTATGCGTGCGTGCAGTGGCTGATCCAGCGCCCGGTGTTTGAGCTCAAGCGTGTTGAGTTGGTGGGTGATGTTGATCGCGTGAATTTGATCGGTTTCAAAGCCAATGTGTTGCCAAAGATTGAAGGCACATTTTTTTCTGCCGATTTGCAGCGGGTGCGTGAACAGGTCGAGGCGCAGCCCTGGGTTCGCAAGGCGGTGGTGCAGCGCACCTGGCCCAGCGGCTTGAAAATCAATATTCAAGGGCACACACCCTTGGCCTTGTGGGGTGACACACGCTTGGTAAACACCTTCGGTGAAGTGTTTTCCGCCAACCTGGCCGAAGTGGCAGAAGACCAGCAGCTGGCGGTGCTGAGTGGACCGGCTGGCAGTGAATTGCTGGTGTCGAAAATGTATGTGTCGAGCATCGAGAAATTGAAAACACTGGGCATGTGGCCTTCACGTGTGAAGCTGTCTGATCGATACGCCTGGTCAATTGAAACGGACACCGGTATCACGATTGAGCTGGGTCGGGAACAAGAGAATTTCAGCATTGAACAAAAGATGGATCGACTGCTGGCGGTTTATCCAAAAATCACAAGCCAGGTGATGGCAGCAGTTCAACGAATTGATCTGCGCTATCCGCGGGGTGTGGCAGTAAAGGGCGAGCGTTTGGCGGTGTCAAAACCTGCCAGTGCTTCAAGCGTGAAATTGAACTGAATTTGAAATATTGAAACTGGGCACCATGAACAAAGAGCCGAAAGATTTGATTGTTGGGCTGGATATTGGCACTGCGAAAGTTGTGGCCATGGTCGCGGAGTTGCTGCCAGACGGCCGCTTCGAGGTCATTGGCGTGGCACAACATGAGTCGCGGGGATTGAAAAAAGGGGTGGTGGTCAACATTGAGTCCACCGTGCATTCCATCCAACAGGCTTTGGAAGAAGCCGAATTGATGGCCGATTGCAAAATCAAAACCGTGCTGACCGGCATTGCAGGCAGCCACATTCGCAGCTTCAATTCCTCGGGCATGGTGGCCATCAAGGAACGCGAAGTAACGCAGGCCGATGTGGCCCGCGTCATTGAAACAGCGAAGGCAGTGAACATTCCGACCGACCAGCAAATTCTGCATGTGTTGCCACAGGAATTCATTGTGGATGGCCAGGAAGATGTGCGCGAACCATTGGGAATGAGCGGTGTGCGTCTGGAAACCAGAGTACACATTGTGACCGGTGCAGTATCTGCTGCACAAAACATTGTGAAGTGTGTGCGCCGTTGTGGCCTTGAAGTACAAGACCTGATGTTGCAACCACTGGCCTCCAGTATGGCCGTGTTGACTGAAGATGAAAAAGAATTGGGAGTGGTTCTGATCGACATTGGCGGTGGTACCACCGACATTGCCGTGTTCACTGGAGGCGCAATTCGCCACACCGCGGTCATTCCAATTGCGGGTGATCAAATCACCAACGACATTGCCATGGCCTTGCGCACCCCCACCCCTGATGCAGAAGAAATCAAGATTCGCCATGGCGTGGCCAAACAAGTGCTGGCCGATCCACACGCAAAAATTGATGTGCCCGGGATTGGCGAACGCGATCCACGCACTTTGTCCAAACAGGCACTGGCGGCCGTTATTGAACCTCGCCTTGAAGAGTTGTTCCTGATGGTGCAGCAAGTGTTGCGTGAATCCGGTTACGAAGAATTGTTGTCGTCTGGCGTGGTGCTGACGGGCGGCACCAGTTTGATGCCGGGCATTGCAGAACTTGGCGAAGATATTTTCATGAAGCCTGTGCGCATCGGCGTGCCCGATTACACCGGTGGTTTGGCGGACATGGTTCGCACCCCCCGATTTGCCACTGCGATGGGCTTGCTGCACGAGGCACGTGCACAGCACTTGCGCGGTCGCCGGGTGGCTTCACAGGGCGGTGGTTTGAAGCAAACCATGCAGAAAATGAAAGAGTGGTTTTTGGGTAATTTTTAATTGTAGTTTTTAAATCAAGTTTTTTTCGGCGATGTAACTTTTTGCCAGATAGGAGGCAACACCATGTCATTTGAAATTCTCGAGACAGAAACCCAAGGGACTGTCATTAAAGTTGTAGGTGTAGGCGGCGCGGGCGGTAACGCGGTTGCTCACATGATTGCGCAAGGCGTGCAAAACGTTGAATTCATTTGCGCCAACACCGACGCACAGGCCTTGGCAAAAACCAAAGCGAACGTGCTCATTCAACTGGGTAAAACCGGCTTGGGCGCGGGTGCCAAACCTGAAGCAGGCCGTCAGGCTGCTGAAGAAGACCGTGACCGCATTCGCGACGCACTGCGTGGCGCGCATATGGTGTTCATTACTGCAGGCATGGGTGGCGGCACAGGCACAGGTGCTGCACCTGTGGTGGCTGAAGTGGCCCAGGAGCTTGGCATTCTGACCGTTGCCGTGGTAACCAAGCCTTTCGAATTTGAAGGCACCAAGCGTTGTAAGGCGGCTGAAGAAGGCCTGGAGAAACTGTCCAGCAAAGTAAATTCGCTGATCATCGTGTTGAACGAAAAGTTGCTGGAAGTGGTAGGCGACGATGCCACACAAGAAGACTGCTTCATTGCAGCCGATGATGTGTTGCACAACGCCTGTGCCGGTATTGCTGAAATCATCAATGTAGAAGGCAATGTGAACGTCGACTTCGAAGACGTGAAAACAATCATGTCGGAAGTGGGCAAAGCCATGATGGGCACAGCCACAGCCAACGGCCCCGAGCGCGCGCGCGAAGCGGCCGAGCAAGCGATCGCATCGCCGCTGCTGGAAGGTGTTGATTTGTCAGGTGCCCGCGGCGTGCTGGTCAACATCACTTCAAGCAAGAGCCTGAAGCTGAAGGAAACCAAGGAAGTGATGAACATTATCCGCGCTTACGCGGCCGAAGACGCCACCGTGATTTTCGGTACGGCCTACGACGAAACCATGGGCGACGACTTGCGGGTAACCGTGGTGGCCACAGGCTTGGGCCGCAAGGCCGCCAAACCCACCTTGGTGCAAGCTGAACAGTATCAACCCATGGCGCGCACCGGTACATTCGATGCAGTGGGCGGACAACACGGTGAAACGGACTATGCCATTCCAGCGGTATTCCGCAATCCACGCGACAACGCAGCGTCACGCGTTCAAGCATTGCAGGACAGTGGCATGGACCGGTTTGACATTCCCGCGTTTTTGCGTCGTCAAGCGGATTAATTGCTTCTGACATGAAGCAAGACACAAGCGACTCATCTTCCGAGAACGATTTCGGGGGCTGAGTGTCCTATCAACACCCTTGGCGGCTTGCGGGTGATGTTTGCAGTTTTGCCGAAGACTGTGAATTCGCGACCTGTCAGGGGCGCTTGTGTTGGTGTATTTTTAAGGTTTTATCGGAGAAGTGAAAATGACAATTCAGATTGGTGACAAGCTACCCAACGCAACCTTGTTCGAGTTTTTTCATGAGGAAACCGAAGGCTGTTCACTGGGCCCCAACAAGTTTGAGGTGGAAAAGGAACTGGCCGGCAAAACCGTTGCAATTCTGGCCCTGCCTGGCGCGTATACCCCGACCTGTTCCGCAAAACATGTGCCTGGTTTTATTGATCATTTCAATGAATTCAAAACCAAGGGCGTGGATGAAATCTGGTGTATTTCCGTGAACGATGCGTTTGTCATGGGCATGTGGGGCAAGTCCTTGGGTGCCGAAGGCAAGGTTCGCATGATGGCCGACGGCTCTGCCGAATTCACCAAGAAGATGGGTATGGAACTGGACCTGACTGCCCGAGGCATGGGCGTGCGTTCCAATCGCTATTCAATGCTGGTTAAAAACGGCATTGTGACGCAGTTGAATGTGGAAGCACCGGGCGTGTTTGAGAACAGCACGGCTGAGAAATTATTGTCCCAGATTTAAGAATTAACTGTAAAAGACGGGTAAATTTTGCAATTTTGCGACATTTTTACCCGTTTTTGACCCTTATTGGAGTTTGACCTCCACGAAAAATCTTGGGTTGAACAGTCCGGGTGGTTACACTTCGATGACAATTCAAGGAAAGTTGATTGAAACAGAGAACCCTAAAACAAGTGTTAAGCGCCACTGGCATTGGCTTGCATTCCGGCAAGCGAGTGACTATGACGCTTCGCCCTGCACCTCCTGACACCGGGATTGTGTTCAGGCGCGTCGATTTGCCTGAGCCGGTGGACTTCCCGGTAAACGCGTTGGCGATTGGTGACACGCGCATGGCCTCTACACTGGAGAAAGACGGTGCCAAGGTGTCCACCATTGAGCACTTGATGTCAGCACTGTGCGGTTTGGGCGTAGACAATGCCTACATCGATTTGACCGCCGTTGAAGTGCCCATCATGGACGGCAGCGCGATTTCTTTTGTGTTTTTGATCCAGCAGGCTGGTTTGGTTGAGCAGTCCGCCTTGAAGAAATTTATTCGCATCAAGAAAGCGATTGAGGTGCGCGAGGGTGAGGGTGTCAGCCTGAAGTACGCCAGCCTGAGACCTTTTGATGGCTTTCGCCTGAAGTTTGAAATTGATTTTGGGCACCCTGCCATCGACAAAACCGGGCAGATGGTGGAAATCGACTTTTCCCATACTTCCTTTACCCGCGACATCGCTCGGGCCCGTACCTTCGGTTTCACCCAAGACGTGGAGACCTTGCGCAATCTGGGTTTGGCTTTGGGGGGGAATCTGGACAATGCCATCGTGATGGATGAATACCGCATCCTCAATTCAGATGGCTTGCGTTATGACGATGAATTTGTAAAACACAAGGTGCTGGACGCGATTGGCGACCTGTACGTAATTGGCCACCCCATCATTGGGGAATATCAGGCCTACCGGTCAGGCCATGGCCTTAATAACCAGTTGATTCGGTCTTTAATCAATGATTCAACTGCGTACGAAATTGTTACTTTTGAAAGTGTCAGGGAAACGCCTACTGTATTTCGGGCCGATTGGGCGGTTGCGTAACAGTGCAATCGTAAAATAGTATTAAACCTGTAGCGATCCAGGGATTTGCTGGAATCTACTTGATTTGGTGATGTTTGTTCAAGGCTTGGGTGGCTTCTTTCAGGGGCGAATCCTCAAGCCGGTTTTCCAGGTCCAACCAGGCTTTTTTTGCTGCATCCGAGAAAACAGCCTTTTTGGGGCGACGCTCCAGTTGTTTTGAAATCAAGGGGTTGGTTTGTATTTGTAGCTGAATATCGTTTATATTCATGCCCGACCCCTGCAGATGTTGAATCAGGCTGGGTAAAGATTGCCTCAGGCGCGTCAGCGCCGCCGGGGTCGACACGAAAATTTTTAGTTTGTCTTTTTTGATTGGTCCCACGCTGAATGTGACGCCACGTAAGGATGGCCAGCTGTGGATGATCTTCTCCAGGCGGCGTGATTGCGCAGCTTGGGTGATCAAGGAGCTTGTTTGTGGTTCCTGCATCAAGCTAGCCAAGGGAGATAATGCGGAATGCTTGGGTTTCACCTTGTGTTCTCACTAAAACCCGTAAAAAAACGGGTGAATTCGGTTCGCTACGCGGATTGAGGAGGTTATACATGCAATTAATTCTTATGCGGGGCCCTTTTTCCCGCACCACTGTCTTAAGTATCAAGGCCAGCCACATCGCATTATTTGCTGCGTTACTGGTTCTGGTTGCTGCTTCATTCACCGCGACGGGTCTTTACCTGGCCGCGCGCTACGGTGAAGAAATTCCAGTCGTTCAGGATATTGTATACGCCAAGCAGTTGGCCAGACATCACAATGTCGCCGAAACCGGCAGCCCACTGGACGCCATGGCAATCCGTCTCGCGGAAATGCGTGCACAACTGGCCCGCCTGGATGCAGTCAGTGTGCGCTTGCTCAAGTCCAATGGAATGGACACAAAAGTGACCTTGACCGAGCAACTGGGGCAAGGTGGTTTGCAGCAAAAAGATGAAAAATCGTTGAATTTCAGGGAAGTCAAGAATGCGATTTTCTCGGTGTCTACCCAAATAGAGCGCCAGGCCGATGTGTTCAGCATTATTGACAGCGATTTACAAAGCGCACGGGTCAAGTTTCTCAGTATTCCCAATGAATCCCCACTGACGGACACGATTGCCGTCAGCAATTTCGGTATGCG
The DNA here is from genome assembly GCF_036846585.1 of Limnobacter sp. Classification (GTDB taxonomy): domain Bacteria; phylum Pseudomonadota; class Gammaproteobacteria; order Burkholderiales; family Burkholderiaceae_B; genus Limnobacter. The sequence goes on from NZ_DAIUBR010000010.1 coordinate 28,175, forward strand.
GATTGATCCGTTCACCGGGCGTCGTTCTACGCACGAAGGCATCGATTTCATTGCCCCCAACGGAACCCCCATTTTGTCGGCAGCCGCTGGCGTGGTGATTGATTCAAAGTGGCACCCCGGTTATGGCAATATGGTGGAAATTGAGCACAACAACAAAACCACCACCCGCTACGCGCATGCATCCAAGCTGTTGGTAAAACCGGGTGACATTGTGCGTCTGGGTCAGAAAATTGCGCTGGTCGGCAGCACGGGCCGCTCCACAGGCCCACACCTTCACTTCGAGGTTCGTGTAAACGGCGTGCCCCAGAACCCCAACAAGTTTCTTGAAAAGAACGGACTTCCCCGGCCAGGCCCCTCAACTGTTGCGGCGCTGAACGGCTTATTCTCGGAAAGCGCTGCGCCCCCGCTGGACTAGGCTTCGCGTGCTAAACTTCTAGGCTGTTTTTGGAATCGACCGGACCCAAACCCCGGTCGATTGACTTTCAGGCCCCCAAAAGGGTCGAACCAGCCGACACTATGATCACAGACACTCTGAAAAAGCTTTTTGGCAGCCGCAATGACCGGCTGCTAAAGACCTATCGAAAAACCGTAAACCAGATCAACGCGCTTGAACCCAGCATTCAGGCATTGACTGATGACGCCTTGCGCGCCAAAACCGTTGAATTCAAAGAGCGCCTTGCCAAGGGTGAAGCGCTGGACGATCTGCTGCCCGAGGCCTTCGCCGTGGTCCGGGAGGTCAGTGTGCGGGTGTTTGGCATGCGTCACTTTGATGTGCAGCTGATCGGCGGCATGGCCCTGCACCAAGGCAAAATTTCGGAAATGCGAACCGGTGAGGGTAAAACCTTGGTGGCAACGTTGCCAGCCTACCTGAACGCGCTGGAAGGCAAAGGCGTTCATGTGATTACCGTGAACGATTACCTGGCTTCCCGGGATGCTGCCTGGATGGGCAAACTGTACGGTTTTCTGGGCTTGAGCGTGGGGTGTAACCTTTCGCGCATGCCGCATGACCAGAAGCAGGCGGCTTACGCTTCCGACATCACCTACGGCACCAACAACGAATTCGGCTTTGACTACCTGCGCGACAACATGGTTTACAGCGTGGGCGAGCGCGTTCAGCGCGGTCTGAATTACGCGATTGTTGACGAAGTGGATTCGATTTTGATTGACGAGGCACGTACGCCCTTGATCATTTCCGGACAGGCCGACGACCACACCGAGATGTATCGCAAGCTCGATGGCCTGCCCAAGCAACTGGTGCGGATGGAGCAAGAGCAAAAGCCCGGAGAAGAGGAAATTCCCGGTGACTTTTATGTGGACGAAAAAGGTCATCAAATCCAGATGAGCGAAGCCGGCCATGAAAAGGCCGAGCAGATTCTAAGCGACATGGGCTTGTTGCCGGAAGGTGCCAGCCTGTACGACGCAGCCAATATTTCCCTGATGCACCACGTGATGGCAGCCCTGCGCGCCCACAACCTGTTCCACAAAGACCAGCACTACGTCGTTCAAAACGGTGACGTGGTCATCGTGGACGAATTCACGGGCCGCCTGATGCCGGGTCGCCGCTGGTCCGATGGTCTGCATCAGGCCGTGGAGGCCAAGGAAGGCGTGCGTATTCAGGCCGAGAACCAAACGCTGGCCTCGATCACATTCCAGAACTATTTCCGCATGTACCGGAAGTTGTCTGGCATGACGGGTACTGCCGACACGGAGGCGTTCGAATTCCAGTCCATTTACGGTCTGGAGACAGTGCTGATCCCAACGCACCGCCCCATTCAGCGCAAAGACTCACAAGACAAAATCTACAAAAGCGCACGCGAGAAATACAACGCAATTCTTGAAGACATTCGTGACTGCTACGAACGCGGGCAGCCTGTGTTGGTGGGCACCACCTCCATCGAGAATTCCGAACTGATTGCCAGCTTTCTGGACAAGGAAAAGCTGCCGCACAATGTGCTCAACGCCAAGCAGCACGAACGCGAAGCAGAAATTGTGGCCCAGGCCGGGCGACCAAAGGCAATTACCATTGCCACCAATATGGCTGGTCGGGGTACCGACATTGTGTTGGGCGGCAACCTGGAACGTGAGCTGGCGGGCATTGAAAACGACGCCGAAATTGATGAAGCGGCCAAGCCTGCCTTGATCGAGAAAGCGCGCGCCGAATGGAAGTTGCGCAACGCAACCGTGCTGGCTGCGGGAGGTTTGCACATTATTGGTTGCGAGCGCCATGAAAGCAGACGCATCGATAACCAGCTGCGCGGTCGTGCGGGTCGCCAGGGCGATGCAGGTTCATCGCGCTTCTACCTGTCAATGGAAGACCAGTTGCTGCGCATTTTTGCGGGCGATCGCGTGCGCGCCATCATGGAGCGCCTGAAGCTGCCAGAGGGCGAGGCGATTGAAGCCGGCATTGTGTCCCGCTCAATCGAGTCAGCCCAACGCAAGGTGGAAGGCCGCAACTTCGACATTCGCAAGCAATTGCTGGAATACGACGATGTGTCTAATGAGCAGCGCAAAATCATCTATGCGCAGCGCAATGAAATTCTGGAATCTGCAGAAATTCGCGAAACCATTGGCAACCTGCGTCACGGTGCCTTGGAAGCGGTGTTCCGCGAGTACATTCCCGAAGAGTCTGTGGAAGAGCAATGGGACATGGAGGGGTTGGAAACAGTTCTGATGAACGAGTACCAACTGGAAGCTCCTTTGCGCAAATGGCTGGAAGAAGACGCCAAAAGCTCGGATGAAGACTTCCTGAAACGCATCCTTCAAATTGCAGACGAGATCTACAACGCCAAGGTGCAATTGGTGGGTGCGGATTCCTTTGCCAAGTTCGAGAAAACCCTGCTGCTGCAAAGCATCGACACCCATTGGCGTGAACACCTGGCTGCACTGGATTACCTGCGCCAAGGCATTCACTTGCGCGGTTATGCCCAGAAAAACCCCAAGCAGGAATACAAGCGCGAGGCGTTTGAATTGTTTGGTGCCTTGCTGAACAGGGTGCGCGACGAAGTGGCCAAGGTGCTGCTCACCGTGCGCGTTCAATCTGCCGAGCAGGTCGAGCAGGCCGAGCAGCAGTTGGAGCAACAAGCCTCGTCCCACTTGGACAAAGTTCAGTATCAGCACCCCGACGCCATGGGCAACGATGAAGCTTCGGCTGGCGCCGAACAGGACGCTGCCGCGCCTGCGAATGTGCCACGCCGGGTCAGTGAAAAAGTGGGCCGCAACGACCCTTGCCCGTGTGGTTCAGGCCGAAAGTACAAGCAGTGCCACGGAAAAATTTCCTGATTGTATTGAAATCAACGCGCCAAGGAGCCGACCGCCATGCCCGTGAATTTGAATGTACCTGCCGCTGAATCACTGTTCCCCGTTGCCGGGCTGGACATGGGTTATGCCATGGCCCAGATTCGCAAGCCCAACCGAAAAGATGTACTGGTGGTGCGTGTGGCAGAAGGCAGCAGCGTGGCTGGGGTGTTCACGAAAAACCGTTTTTGCGCAGCACCCGTGCAGGTGTGCCAGGCTCATTTGAAGGCGGGCAAGGGCATTCGTGCTTTGGTGGTGAACACGGGTTGCGCCAATGCGGGCACTGGCGAACGTGGTTTGGCCGATGCGCGCGCCACCACTGCAAAAGTGGCTGAATTGTTGGGCTTGCAGCCCGAGCAGGTGCTGGTGTTTTCAACGGGCGTTATTCTTGAAAACCTGCCCATGGATCGTCTGCTTTTGGGCATTGACCAAGCCGTGGCGGGTTTGTGCAAAGCCGATTGGTTGGATGCCGCCACCGCAATCATGACCACCGACACCCTGCCCAAGGCCAGCAGCCGCAAGCTGAAAGTGGGTGCTGGAGAAATTGCCATCACCGGGGTTTCCAAAGGTGCTGGCATGATTCGCCCCAATATGGCGACCATGCTGGGTTACCTGGCCACCGACGCTGCCATTGCCCAGCCCGTACTGGAAAAATGGACCACAGCCATAGCCGATGCCTCGTTTAACCGAATCACGATTGATGGCGATACATCGACCAACGACAGTTTTGTGGTCATTGCCACAGGCAAAAGCAATGCTGTGAACATTCAAACCGGCAACGAGCCCGAGGCTGCTGCCGTGTTCGACGCCTTGAAAGCGGAATCCATCAAGCTGGCGCAAGCGATTGTTCGCGACGGCGAGGGCGCCACCAAATTCATCACCCTGAAAGTAGAGCAAGCGGGCACCGAAGAAGAAGCGCTGAAAGTGGCCTACGCCATTGGCCATTCGCCTTTGGTGAAAACCGCTTTTTTTGCGTCTGACCCCAACCTGGGTCGTATTCTGGCGGCGGTGGGTTACGCAGGTATAGATGATCTGGATCAGACCAAAATTCAACTGTACCTGGGCGATGTGTACGTCGCACAAAACGGCGGCCGCCACCCGGATTACCGCGAAGAACAAGGTCAGGCCGTGATGAACGATGCCGAAATTACCGTGCGCGTTCAACTAGGCCGTGGCACTGCAAGCACCACGGTGTGGACCACCGATTTCTCGCACGAATACGTCACCATCAATGCGGACTACCGCAGCTAACGCACGGGCAATTCCTCAATGAGCACGCAGCACGATCAAAGCAAAGCAATTCTGGAGCAGCTTGGCCGCATTGCGCAGGCTCTTGAGCAGGGTGTCATGAAGGCGCCCACCAACTGGAATGCGTCCACGGCGTTTCGCTTGCATCACCGTGCAGGGCAGTTGCGCCTGGAGCCGGTAAAAACTGTCGAGTCTCTGGACGCGGCGGTGCTCAAGAACATTGGTCCCCAGCTTGAGAAGGTAGACCAGAACACTCACCAGTTTGTGAAAGGTTTGCCTGCCAACAATGTGTTGCTGACCGGTGCACGTGGCACGGGCAAATCCAGCCTTGTGCGTGCCATGTTGAGCCGTTATGCGCCACAGGGTTTGCGCCTGATCGAAGTGGATAAATCTGATTTACTGTTTTTGCAAGACGTGGTCGATTTGGTCAACGGTCGGCCTGAACGTTTCATTGTGTTCTGCGATGACCTGTCATTCGAGGAAGGCGAGCCCGGTTACAAAGCGCTGAAAAGCGTACTCGATGGTTCAATTGCTGGAACGTCGGACAATGTACTGATTTACGCCACATCCAATCGCCGCCACTTGCTGCCGCAAATGATGAAAGACAACCTTCAAACCCAGCACATGGACAACGGCGAAATTCGTCCGGCCGAGGGCATTGAAGAAAAAGTGTCCCTGTCCGACCGCTTTGGTGTGTGGGTGTCCTTTCACGCATTCAATCAGGACGAATACCTGGCTGCCGTGCAGGTGTGGCTGGAGCATTTCAACATGCCTTACAACGACGAGGCGCGCCACATTGCTTTGCGCTGGACCATTGAGCGGGGCAGCCGAAGTGGCCGCTTGGCTTACCAGTTTGCCAAGCACTGGGCTGGCTCCAAACACTTGTGAATGATGGGTCTGTGAGCGCCAGCTTGAAACCCCGAATTGATGTGGCGGTTGCCGTGGTGTTCAACCCCGCGGGGCAGGTGCTGTGGGGCTGTCGCCCCGAGGGAAAGCCCTATGCTGGTTACTGGGAATTTCCAGGCGGCAAGGTGGAACCCGATGAAACGGTGTGGCAGGCACTGGTTCGCGAACTGAAAGAAGAGCTGGACATTACCGCCACCGAAGGTGGTCCCTGGTTCCGTATTGAGCACGACTACGAGCATGCCAATGTGCGCTTGCACTTGTACCGTGTGTGGGCCTTTGAAGGCATACCCAAGCCGCTGGAGCAGCAGGCTTTCACCTGGGCAAGCCTGGGCAGTTCAGACCTTTCCCCGATCTTGCCTGCCACCGAGCCCCTGTTGCCCAAACTTGCTCAGCCCGCTTTGATGGCCCTGAGCAACTACGAAACGGGTTTCGATGCATGCGCCGATCGTCTGGAGCAAGCCTTGAGACGCATCGAGTCCCGGATATATGTTCAGTTTCGGGAGAAAAACCTGAAAGGCGAGACTTTGCTTCGCGCATTTGAGCATTGCTATGCCTTGTGCCAGGAGACCGGGCAAACCATGTTGCTGAATTCATCGACATGGTTGAATTTGCAGGGCCATCTGGAGGAGCTTCCATGCCCTCTGCATTTGACTGAGGCGCATTTGTTGTCCGGTCAGTTCAAGGAATTGTTGTGTGTTGGTGCTTCCATTCACAGCGCAAGCAGTTTGGCGGTGGCGTTTGAACGTGGGCTTGATTACGCGGTGTTGGGCGCGGTCAAGGACACCGCTTCACATCCGGGGCATGCTGCAATGGGTTGGGAAAGGTTTCAGGGCATGGCGCTGCAAGCACGTTTGCCGGTGTATGCCATCGGTGGGTTGGGCTGTGATGACCTTCGGGAAGCCCGGTTGCATGGGGCACATGGTGTGGCCATGCTGAGCCGGTTCAAGGCATGAAACCTGTTTTTACAGATTACAAAGCCTGATTTTGAATTCAATGGGTTCGAGGTACGGATTGTTTTTGCTCACCCCGTTGGCATTGGGAATATTGAAGCGAATCCACAGCATGTATTTGTTGGCACTGAACTCCGGCACCACTTCCAGGTCGCTTTGCAAATCAACCCGAAGCAGCTGAAATGTTTTGCCGCTCATTTGTTGGGTGTAGTTGCCCTGTTCGGCTGTAACCCTGCTCATCTCGCCGCTGTGGCGCAAAATTTTCAAAACCAGTCCAATTGCTTTGGCCAATGGGCGCATGGGTTCGAACCACGTCTCAATGTCTGCCCGGCGCGCTTGCGGGGGACGTGACTGCCACCGGTGATAACCGGGCAAATCAAATTCACACACGCCGCCGGGAATGGTGCAACGGCTGCGAATAATCATCAGGAATTCATTGTCGCGCAGGTGATAGCCCAAGCGCCCGCTACACTGATTCAGTTGCGTGGCGGTGGAATCAATGCTGGCCAGTGTTTCTTCCAGCATGTTGCGGTCTACGCCGGGGTGTCCGCGAAACTGGACCAGTGAGGCGCGTTGCCTGTCCAGTTCTTGAAGAAGATCGCTTTTCAGGTCGGCGCGCGACCCCACTTCGATAATTTCAAACAAGGTGAGCAATGCTGTGTGATGGTCCAGCCGATGATCTTGTGACGTGAAAAAGCCGAACTTGGCGAACAAGTCCTCGAGGCGCAACAGCGTACGAATTCTCTCGTTGAGTGGAAACTCGTAAGTGGTGATTTGAGTGACCTGACTGGTGGTCTGTTGTCCGTCTATAACTTGAGTCACCGATCCATCGCAATTAAAAGGAACATCATGCGTGATTGTGGCGCACCTGTGGTTTTCTTGCAAATAGCTAGGCCCTTTTTACGCATTTTTTATCAATTTTTGATGCAGAAAGTCTATTTTTTCAATCAGTTCGGGCAGGCTGCCCGTATTCTCGATCACGTGATCGGCACCCGCCAGGCGAACCTCCCGATCGGCCTGATTGCCAATCACTGCCCGAACCTGGACTTCGGGCCAACCATTGCGTTGTATCACCCGGGCCACCTGTTGATCCACGGGGCAATCCACCACAATCACCTGGTCCATCAATTCACCCCAGCCACCCTTTTCAAACAGCAATGGCACCACGATCAGAAAGTAGTGCGGGGCACCCTGCTCAAGCCGTTGCTGGACCACCTCACGAATTTTTGGATGCAGAATCTTTTCAAGAATGATGCGTTGTTTAGGGTCTTTGAAAACCAAGGTACGCATGTGGTCGCGATTCATGCTGCCATCGGGCAAAATGGCGTCCGCACCAAAAGCACGCCGTATGTTTGGAATGGCCCGGCCACCAGCGTGGGTCAGGCTGTGGGCAATTTCATCTGTGTCGATCACGGTGGCCCCCAATTCCTGAAGTCGATTGGACACCGCTGTTTTGCCTGAACCAATTCCGCCCGTCAGGCCGACAACCAATTGTGTGGGTTTTCGAAAGGCGCTGTGCATACCGCGGTTACATCCACTTGGCCAGGTCAAACCCTGCCATCCATGCAAATGCACCCATTACCAAACAGGGGCCGAAGGGGAACGCATCTGTTCTTTTCTTGCCTCGAATTGTTTGAATGGCAAGCCCGAATACAATGCCGGAGACCGAAGCAAACAGCACAATGCTGAACAGTGATGTAACCCCCAACCATGCGCCAATTGCGGCCAACAGTTTGAAGTCGCCGTAACCCATGCCTTCTTTTCCTGTGACCAACTTGAAAAGCTGGTAAATAAGCCACAACACCAGATAACCCAAGGCTGCGCCTGACACCGCACTTTCCAGCGGCACGTACTGTGCAAACAGGTTGAGCAGCAGGCCAGCCCACAGCAGGGGCAGGGTGATGCTGTCTGGCAGCAGGTAAGTGTCGAGGTCAATCAGCGCCAACACCAGCAGGCTGGCGACAAAAGCCATCAGTGCAAGTGCGGTGGAACCGGGCGGATTGAACCAGGCAAGGGCTGCGAACAAACCAGCGCAAAGCAATTCAACCATCGGGTAACGCACGGACACCTTGCTTGAGCAATGCCCGCATTTGCCGCGCAGCAATGCATACGACAGAACCGGAATGTTGTGCCAAAGCTTCAGCGGGTTTTTGCAGGCTGGGCAGTGTGAGGCGGGTAGGAACAGATTGAACCGCGGGTGTTCCTCTGGCTCACGCCCCTGGGCTTCGGCCAAGTCCGCATCCCAGCTTCTTTGCATCATGATGGGCAGGCGGTATGCCACCACGTTCAGCAAAGAACCGATGCAAAGCCCCAGCACAACACAAAACAAAAGCCATTGTGTGGGGTTTAGTGAATTCAATGTGGTCAAACAATGCCTCCGATGTTGAAAATCGGCATGTACATGCCAACAATTAGCACACCCACCAGCACACCAATGATGCACATGATCAGTGGTTCCATGACGGTGGACAATGTGTCCACTTTGTCATCCAGATTGATTTCATACTGGTTTGCCAACCGCTCAAGCATAGCGTCCATTCGTCCAGATTCCTCCCCGATTCGTATCATCTGCACCGCTTCAGGAGGAAAAATTCTGGTTTGCTCCATGCTGTCCGATACCCGGGCACCCGATGCGACGGCTTGGCGAATTTCCAGCGTGGCGTCTTGAAAGCTCCGAATTTGTGCAACGCTTGCGACAGACTCCAGTGCCGAAGTGATGGGTACGCCGGACGAACTCAGTGTTGCAAACGTGCGCGTCCACCGCGCATACACCGCGGTTTTGATCAGGTCGCCCACAAAAGGTGTGCGTAAAAGAAACACGTCCAGCGCGTTTCGGATCTTCTGGTTTCGACGGTATGTTTGAACAAGGCAGTAGACCCCGAGGGCCAACATGCCGAGAAGCATCAAACCGTGTTGTTGCAGAAAGTCGGATGCGGAAAGCAGGATCGTGGTGAGCATCGGTAACTCGGCTTCAAACTGCGCGTAAATCGACTTGAATGCGGGCAGTACAAACAGTAGCATGCCCACAGTGACAGCCACGGCAACCAACACCACGATGCAGGGGTAGACCATTGCCTTGCGTACCTTTTGGCGAATGCGCAGTGTTTTTTCCAGGTGTATGGCCAGCCGGTTCAGTGCCGTATCCAGTTCGCCGGCGCTTTCCCCGGCTGCAAGCGTGTTGCAGAACAGGGCGTCAAAACAGCGAGGGTGTTTGCGCATGGCATCGCTCAATTTCAGACCACTTTCAATGTCAGCGCGAATGGCTCGAACCACGGTTTGCATCGGCTGTTTGGACTTACTGGTCATGCCGCCAGCAATCAGACCAAGGCTTTGGCCCAAGGGCACGCCAGACTGGATCATCACAGCCAATTGACGCACAAAAGCGCTGACCGCAGCCAAATTGATTCTCGCGCCGATACGAGATTTTGCTTTTTTTAGTGACGCAGCCTTCACCCCTTGCCGACTAAGCTGGTAGCGGGCATGGTCTATTGATTTTGCTCGAATTTCTCCGGAGCGCGCTTTGCGACCAATCCCTTTGGATCGCTCGGTCCACAGGAACAACTGATCACTGGCTGGTGCTTTTTGTCTCAGGTTTGCATTCATTGCGCGCGCTCGTCACTCGAATTAATCGGCTTTTGTCGCGCTCAGAATTTCCTCAATGCTGGTAATGCCCAAGCGAATTTTCGCAAGGCCGGATTCACTCATGCTGGCAATGCCCTCTTGCCGGGCAAGCCGTTCCATGTCCAGGGCCGAAGCCCCCGAAACAATCAATTCCTGCATGGCCTCTGATACTGGCAGTACTTCATAAATTCCTGTGCGACCTGAGTATCCTGTCCCATTGCATGCCTCGCAGCCCACCGCACAGAAGGGTGTCCAATCCTCTTGGGGGACCTTGTTCATCAGGCCTGCCGTGGCCAAAGCAGGCAGGCCTTGCGGGTGGGGTGATTTGCAGTTGCACAATTTGCGAACCAAACGTTGCGCAATGATCAGGCTGACCGACGACGCGATGTTGAAGGTTTCCACGCCCATGTTTTTCAAGCGGATGATAGACGACACAGCATCGTTGGTGTGCAGCGTGGACAGCACCTTGTGGCCCGTCTGTGAAGCCTTGATGGAGATGTCGGCGGTTTCCAGATCGCGAATTTCGCCAACCATGATCACATCCGGATCCTGGCGCAGCAAAGCACGCAGTGCTTTTGCGAAGGTCAAGCCGATGCGTTCGTTGATGTTGACCTGGTTGATGCCGGGCAGGTTAATTTCGGCGGGGTCTTCTACTGTGCTGATGTTGATCGAATCGTTGTTCAGCATTTGCAAAAAGGTGTACAGCGACACTGTTTTGCCACTGCCGGTGGGGCCGGTGACCAAAATCATGCCGTGAGGTTTTGCCAGCGCTTTTTCAACTGCGTCGCGTTGCGCGTTTTCAAAGCCAAGTTGTTCCAGTTTCAGAAGCGATTTGCTTGAATCGAGGAGTCGCATCACGATTTTTTCGCCGAACAGCGTGGGCAGGGTGCTGACGCGGAAATCGATTTTTCGCTCGTCAGCACCCAGCGTCAAGCGAATGCGGCCATCCTGAGGTATCCGGGTTTCAGTGGTGTTCAAGCGGCTCATGATCTTGATGCGGGCTGCAATTTTGGCCCTGGCTGCCAGCGGTGGCTGCGAAGTTTCCTGTAGCACGCCATCAATGCGAAATCGAACGCGGTAGCTTTTCTCGTAGGGTTCGAAATGAATGTCTGACGCGCCTTTCTTCAATGCATCGCTCAAAATTCGTTGTACGAATCGGACAATCGGGGCGTCGTCTACATCGGGCGAAGTTTCCTCGCCGTTGCCGTCGATGGATTCTGAGGCCACTTCGGTAAGCAGACCGTCGTCCATGCCTTGAGATGGGTCATTTCTCTCAATGCGGCTCAACAGCTTGTCATACTCCACAACCACCGGCTCAACCTGCAGTTGGGTGCGAAATTTCAATTGTTGAATGGTGCTCAGGTCGGTAGGGTCGGCCAGTGCCACGCTAAGCGCGCCGTGCCGCCGGGATAACACAAGGGCTTCCAGACCTTTTTCGGCCTGAATCAGGTCGTTGTCCAGACCGTCGCGGGCTTCGTCGAACTGGCTTAAATCCAGCAATGGGTAGCCAAAATGCTGTGCCACGGTGCTGGCCAGCAAGTCGGCGCTCACAATGCCGTTGTTGACTATCCACTCGGCAACAGACCGGCCTTGAGCTTCTTCGGCTGTGAGCTGGTCCAATTGATTGGCGTCGAGAATTCCCTTGGCGGTCAGTGCCCGCACAAGCCCCGAGCTTTTGACAACTACACTGCTGATGCTCATAGATCATGTCCTTCAAGGTGAACGGTTGGCTCAATTGCTCTATTGCCTAACTATGCGTATTCAGTATGTACTTATCAATCACCTAGGCGGATGTTTTTCCGGTTTGGGCTTTTAGCTGTTGCGTGTCACGGCGACATCACACAGGGTGGCAAGTGCGTCCTTGTAAGGCGTGTCGCGCAGATCAAGCAAGCGCTTTTTTGCGCAAGCTGCCAAATCGATCGCTTTGGTGCGGGTGTAGTTCAGTGAACCCGTTTGTTCAATGCTGGCCATAATGGCGTTTACATCTTGCGTGCCACCGTTTGCAATTGCATCCCGAATTTGAGCTTGTACTTGTGGCTCGGCATGCTGCATGGCGTGAATCAGGGGCAGGGTGGGTTTGCCTTCGCGAAGGTCGTCCCCCACGTTTTTACCTAATGCAGCACTTTCACCGGCGTAGTCCAGCACATCGTCAATCAATTGGAACGCACTGCCCACTTCTGCGCCGAAGCGGCCCAGGTTGGCGATTGTGTCCCTGTTCTGGCCAGTCACAATGCCCGCCAGGCGGCATGATGCTTCGAACAGCTTGGCCGTTTTGAAGTCGATCACCTGCATGTAGCGGGCCTCGGTGACGTCGGGGTCTTTGCAGTTCAATAATTGCAGCACTTCGCCTTCGGCAATGGTGTTGGTGGCCTCGGACAGCACATCCATTACATCCATCAGGCCAATTTTCACCATCATCTGAAAAGAACGGGAATAGAGAAAGTCGCCCACCAGCACGGCTGCGGAATTGCCATATTCCGCATTCGCGGTAAGGCGGCCACGGCGCATGTCTGATTCATCGACCACATCATCGTGCAACAAAGTGGCCGTGTGGATGAATTCAACAATTGCTGCCAATTCAATGGCTTGCTGCAATTGCAGTGGCTTGGCGCCCAGTGCGCGGGCCGTGAGAATGACCAATGCCGGGCGCAAACGCTTGCCACCGGCATTGATGATGTAATCGCTGATCTGGTTGATCAGGCTGACCTCGGAATGCAGGCTGGCGCGGATAACTTGATCAAGCTGCTGCATGTCGACGGCAATGGGCGACAACACATTTTTCACACTGGGCACGGGGCTGGGCATGGGTTCACTGGATGTGAGGATGATTTAAGTTGCGCATATTGTACTTGAGGGTGTTTGGGAAAAGCCGCAATGGGTTTACAGAATGTACGCACTTTGCCCACAAGGCTTTGACAACATTGCACTTTCCGAGCATAATTGCGGGCTATCCGAATTTTTTCGGATTCATTTCATTGAAAGTAAGATTAAGGTTTAGGGGTCAACTATGTACGCGGTCATAAAAACCGGCGGCAAGCAATACAAGGTTGCTGCTGGTGAAAAACTTAAAGTAGAACAGATACCTGCTGACATTGGCCAAGAAATCTCTCTGAACGAAGTGCTTGCCGTAGGTAGCGGTGACACGGTTAAAGTGGGTACTCCACTGGTTCAAGGGGCTTCGGTCATGGCAGTTGTTTTGGCACACGGTCGTCACGACAAAGTGAAGATCTTCAAGATGCGTCGTCGCAAGCACTATCAAAAGCGTCAAGGCCATCGCCAGAACTACACTCAAATCCAGATCCAAGCCATCAACGCTTGATAGAGGAGAATGACTCATGGCAAGTAAGAAAGGCGGCGGCTCTACGCGCAACGGACGTGACTCAGAAGCCAAGCGACTGGGTGTGAAGGTGTTTGGCGGCCAGGCAATCAACGCCGGCGGCATTATCATTCGCCAACGCGGCACACGTTTTCATGCTGGCGACAACGTCGGCATGGGCAAAGATCACACATTGTTCGCACTGACCGATGGTCAGGTGCAGTTCTCAGTGAAAGGCGCACTGCGTCGCAAAACTGTGAGCGTGGTCAGCGAGGGTTAATTCCCCTTCGTTTGCACCGCACACCGTGCTTGGTCCAATAGCCCTGCATTGCAGGGCTATTTTCGTTTTTGGCCAGGTACATTCATTTTTAAAAGTAAACAGGCAAAGTCAGCAGGATCAAGCATGAAATTCATCGACGAAGCAACAATTGAAGTGTTTGCAGGCAAGGGCGGCAATGGCTCGGGCAGCTTTCGTCGCGAAAAATTCATTCCCAAGGGTGGCCCCGATGGTGGCGATGGTGGCAAGGGCGGCAGCGTGTTCGCCGAGGCCGATCGCAACCTGAACACCCTGATCGATTACCGTTTTTCCAAGCAACACCGCGCCAAAGGCGGCGAAAATGGCCGTGGCTCGGATTGCTATGGTGCGGCTGGCCTCGACATTGTGTTGAAAATGCCCGTGGGCACCACCATTGTGAATGCTGAAACCGGCCTGGTTGTGGCCGACTTGACCGAACATGGCCAGCGCGTGCTGATTGCCCAAGGTGGTGATGGCGGTTTGGGCAACATTCACTTCAAAAGCAGTGTGAACCGCGCCCCGCGCCAGTTCACCAAGGGCAAAGACGGCGATTCAGCCCGCTACAAGCTTGAATTGAAAGTGTTGGCCGATGTCGGTTTGCTGGGCATGCCCAACGCAGGCAAATCAACCTTGATTGCGGCGGTGTCGAATGCCCGCCCGAAAATTGCAGATTATCCGTTTACAACCCTGCACCCCAACCTGGGTGTGGTGCGTATTGGGCACGCACAAAGCTTTGTGATTGCCGACGTACCGGGTTTGATTGAAGGTGCCGCCGAAGGCGCGGGCCTGGGCCACCAGTTCTTGAAACACCTCAGCCGCACACGGGTGTTGTTGCATCTGGTGGATTTGGCTCCTTTTGACGAGAACGTAGACCCGGTGTACGAAGCAGCGGCCATTGTGGAAGAGCTGCGCAAATACGATGAAGACCTGTGGGCCAAACCCCGCTGGCTGGTGTTGAACAAGATCGACATGATTGCCGAAGAAGACCGCAAGGCAAAAATCGACGATTTCGTGACCCGTTACCGCGAAAAAACCGGCTGGCAAGGCCAGGTGCACCCCATTTCAAGCTTGACTGGCGAGAACACCGCCAACCTGATGCGTTCGGTGTACGAGAACCTGGTGCAGCAGATGCAGGTGGAATTTCCGCCCGAGCCCGATGCGCGTTTCCGAGAAAGCACGGGTACACTCATCAATCCCCAAGAAACTGGCGACGATCAGGAGTAAATTCCGTGGCAGGGAAATCTCTGGCAAATCAACGTGTGGTGGTCAAAGTAGGCAGCTCCCTTGTTACCAAGAATGGCGAGGGTGTGGACATGGCGTCCATTCGAGCCTGGGCGGCCCAAATTGCCGAGCTGGCAAATCAAGGTTGCGAGGTGGTGCTAGTGTCATCGGGCGCAATTGCCGAAGGCATGAAGCGCCTGAAGTGGGCCAAGCGCCCACGCGAAATCCACGAGCTGCAGGCCGCTGCCGCGGTGGGGCAAATGGGCCTGGTGCACGCCTACGAAATCGGCTTTGCCGAACATGGTCTGGTGTGCGCGCAGGTGTTGCTGACCCACGCAGATTTGGCCGACCGTGAACGCTACCTGAATGCCCGTTCTACCCTGTATTCACTGCTGGGTCACAAAGTAGTGCCAATTATTAATGAAAACGACACCGTGGTCACCGACGAAATTCGTTTCGGCGACAACGACACTTTGGGCGCGCTGGTTACCAACCTGGTTGAAGCTGACACGCTGGTTATTTTGACCGACCAAGTGGGCTTGTACAGCGCCGACCCCCGCAAGAACCCCGATGCAAAGTTCATTGTTGAAGACATGGCAGGCAACCCGGAACTTGAAAAAATGGCGGGCGGTGCGGGCAGCAGCGTGGGCACTGGCGGCATGATCACCAAAATTCTGGCGGCCAAGCGTGCAGCACGCAGCGGTGCAGTAACTGTAATTGCCAGTGGTCACGAACCCAATGTGCTGGTTCGCCTGATGAAGGGCGAGTCGGTTGGCACTTACCTGAAGGCCCCTTTGGGTCGTTTGGCAGCGCGCAAGCAGTGGATGGCCGACCACTTGAAATTGAAAGGCTCACTGTTACTGGATGCTGGCGCGGCCGACGCACTGCGCAAGCGAAAAGGTAGCTTGTTGCCAATTGGCGTGACAGGTTGCCAAGGCAACTTTCAGCGTGGCGACGTAGTGGCCTGCGTAAGCCCCGAAGGCGAGGAAGTGGCGCGCGGCTTGGTGAACTATGCCGCAGCCGAGGTTAAAAAAATTGCCAAGCAACCCACCAGCGCGATAGAGTCCATCCTTGGTTATCTGGATGAACCCGAGCTGATTCACCGCGACAACATGGTGGTATTGGCTTAACACGAATTGGAGAGCGCGGATGGAACTGTCGATGTGGAAAAGCAGCGGGCAGTTTTTTGACTGGAAAGGTCATTCCATCTTTGTTCAAGATACTGCGGCACCCAACAAGCCGGTGCTGTTGCTGATCCACGGTTTTCCCACCGCCAGTTACGATTTTCATTTGCTGTGGCCCGATCTGACCGAAACCCACCGCCTGATTGCATTCGACATGCTGGGTTATGGCTATTCCGACAAGCCCCGCACCTGGCAACATTCCATTTTTAATCAAGCCGACATTGCCGAGGCGCTGCTGAAAAGCAAAGGCATTGATGAATGCACCATGATCACCCACGATGTGGGGGACACCGTGGGGCAAGAGCTGCTGGCGCGCCACGCCGAAGGAAAGTCGGGTTTTCGCTTGAAGCGTGTGGTGATGTTCAATGGCGGCTTGTTTCCCGAAACCCACCGCGCCATTCTGGTTCAAAAATTGCTGCTAAGCCCGCTGGGTTTTTTGTTTGCCCGTTTTATGAAAAAAGAAAAGCTGGCCGCCAGCCTGCGCAGTGTTTGCTCTGCTGGTTTAAGCGATGCCGACATTGATGCGGCTTGGACGCTGATGGCGCACAAAAAGGGCAACCTGTGTATGCACCTGTTGATTCAGTACATGCGCGAAAGGCAAGAAAACCGCGACCGCTGGGTGCAAGCTTTGCAGAAAGCTGACATGCCGTTCACGCTGATTGACGGTGTTGAAGACCCCATTTCTGGCGAACACATGGTGCAGCGTTTTGAAGCATTGGTGCCGGGCAAACAAACCATTCGTTTGGCTGGTTTGGGGCACTATCCACATTTGGAAGACGCGGCAAAAGTGCTGGGGGTGTTGAAGCCGCTTCTTGCGTACTAGCCTGTCTGTGATTAACCCAAAAGAGTTGTTTTTGCTCCGCTTTTCGATCGTCGTTACTCTCTATGTTTTTCCGGAGCGTTTTAATGTCGTTTGAAGTTGATTATTCGTTTCTTTCCAAACTGGAAGGCGGTTGTAAAACTGGCGGTTATATTCCTGATCTGGAAAGAAGCAAAAGTGGGGTAACGATTGCAACAGGCTTCGATTTGGGGGCTAGAAATGAGTACGATCTACGTCAACTTGGCATTCAAAGCACTTTGCTCAATAAACTGGCGCCTTACCTTGGTTTGAAGAAACATGACGCAGCCAAGAAGCTCGGGAAAAGCCCTTTGAGTATTTCTATATCGGAATGCTTACAGATTGATAAAGCGGTTAAAACCCACTATCTGACTCAACTCGCCAAGCGATACAACGATGCGATTTCAAGTGGCGCTACGAGATTTGAGAATTTAACACCGGAATTTCAAACAGTAATTACTTCGGTGTCGTTTCAACACGGACTGGAGTTGGCACGATCTGCGCCAAAGTTTTGGGCGTCAATCGTGGCTCAAGACTGGAAGCTCGCTGTAAAAATTCTTCGCAATTTTGAGGACGAATACCCCACGAGAAGAAATAAAGAAGCTGATTTGATGGAGAAGGTGCTTTGAGAGTTCTCCTGTTATTGACATCTATTATTCTCGCAGGCTGCTTGAATTCCCAAAGCAATTACTTGTGGTTGGACAATCGGGTAGTGGAGAAATTGCAAAACACGTCTTCGGAGTTGACTCTTTCAAGGCCTAAGCTCGAGTTTTCCAATGGAGGCACGGTGTTCAACTGTGAGCAATATTTTCACAAAGAAGGCGATATTGCAGAAAATTCCGCAAATTATTCAGCACGTTCGCATTATTTAATTTGCGACGCATTGAGGGTGGCTAAGGCATGGCCGCCTAAGTCTAGTGCTAGAAAGTTTGATGGCGATTTGTCGCTGTGTTCAAAAGTGAATTTGACCAGCTTCAAACATTCTCTAAGACCCCGAGTTGATACCGAGAACGCCACGCTGACCCAGTTGTTTGGTGTGGAAGCGGTTGACGGCGTGAACACGTGTACCTTCCAGGGAGAAGGGCGAAACTTTGTGCTCAACGCGGTTTTACGCGTTAAGGAAGAGGAAGAGCCGCAGAAGCTTTGGGTTTGGGTTACCGATGAAATATTGGACGCGACTTACCGTTCATATGCACCTGTTTGGTTTACTTTTGATGAAACCAAAGGCATGTGGGTTGCCAGCAAATAAAAAAACGCGAACCGGTTGGTTCGCGTTTTTTTATGTCGACTCAGGTTTTTCTTGGGCTTCCTCGGTTTTTACTGCAGGTTCCCAGTTATCGCCCTTTGGCATTCGCCTGGGGTCATTTCTGGAAAACAGCAGCTTGGCCAACTCTCCCAATGCTTGTTTGTACACTTCCCGTTTGAAATCAATTACGTTTTCAAGTGGAACCCAATACTCGTTCCAACGCCAGGCATCAAATTCAGGGTGCTCAGTGGCCCGCAGGCTGACATCACAATCCCTTCCAACCAATTTCAGCAAAAACCAGATTTGTTTCTGGCCCTTGTAGCTTCCCCGCCATTCCCGTCGAATCCAGTGATCGGGCACAGTGTACCGCAGCCAATTCCTGGTTCTTCCTATAATTTCAACATGTTCTGGCAACAAGCCAACTTCTTCGTGCAATTCCCGGTACATGGCTTGTTCTGGCGATTCACCATGTTTAATTCCGCCCTGCGGAAATTGCCAGGAATGTTCACGAATTCGCTTACCCCAAAAGACCTGCTTTCGGGAATTGGTCAAAATAATGCCGACGTTGGGACGGTAGCCTTCTTTATCAAGCATACGCGCCCCGCAGATTTCTTTACAATTCACAGTCATTATAAGCACCAGCCTGCGTTTGTACACCTAGGGTATCCGCGCTGCGGGCGGATAAAAGTACAATCTCATTTCTAACCAATTCATTACTCACGAGTTTTTTCCAAATGCGCGCCACCCAGTTTTTTTTGAATACCCTGAAAGAAGCCCCAGCCGATGCGGAAGTCATCAGCCATCAACTGATGATGCGGGCCGGCATGATCAAGCGTTTGGCTGGCGGCATTTACACCTACATGCCCGTGGGTTTGCGCTCAATTCGCAAAGTGGAAAACATTGTGCGCGAGGAAATGAACCGTGCGGGTGCTTTGGAATTGCTGATGCCGGCTGTGCAGCCAGCCGAGTTGTGGCAGGAAAGCGGCCGCTGGGAAAAGTACGGCCCTGAATTGCTGCGCATGAAAGACCGTCACGACCGCGATTACGTGATTGGCCCCACGCACGAGGAAGTGATTACCGACGTTGTGCGCAAGGAAGTGAAAAGCTATCGCCAACTGCCGCTGAACCTGTACCAGATTCAGACCAAATTTCGCGATGAAATTCGCCCGCGATTTGGCGTGATGCGTGGCCGTGAATTTGTCATGAAAGATGCGTATTCCTTCGATCGCAATCAGGAATCTGCGCTGAAAACTTACGACGTGATGTACGACGCATACCGTCGAATTTTTACCCGCCTGGGTTTGAATTTCCGTGCTGTGAATGCCGACACGGGGTCGATTGGCGGCAACCGCAGTCATGAATTCCATGTAATCGCCGACACGGGCGAAGATGCCATTGCATATTGTCCAGATTCCGATTACGCCGCGAATGTGGAGCTGGCTGAAGCCGTGTGCGCCGCCCAGCGCCCAGCCGCCAGCAAAACCATGGAGAGGGTTCACACGCCCGGCAATTCCACGTGCGAAGCTGTGGCTGCCCAGTTGGGCTTGCCACTGGCTACAACCGTGAAAAGTGTGGTGTTTGCCAACGAGTTCATTGAGAAAGATGAAACCAAGCCGGTCAAGAAGGTACACATTATATTGGCGCTGGTGCGCGGCGATCATGAAGTAAACGACATCAAGCTGGGCAAACTGGCGGGGGTTCAGGAATTGCGTTTGGCCACCGAGGCGGAAATTGTTGCCGCTTTTGGTACCAAGCCCGGTTATCTGGGACCTGTGGGCTTGAATGCGAATGCGAATGTGCGTGTGGTGGGCGACCGCAGCGTAGCCGCCATGGGTGATTTTGTGTGTGGCGCAAACATTGCAGACTATCACTATGCTGGCGTGAACTGGGGCCGCGACTTGGCTGAGCCGGAAGTGGCCGACATTCGCAACGTGGTGGAAGGCGATGCTTCGCCCGATGGCAAAGGCGTTTTGGCCCTGTGCCGGGGTATTGAGGTGGGGCATGTGTTTTATTTGGGCACCAAGTATTCAGAAGCGTTGCAAGCAAAGTTTCTGGAAGAAAACGGCAAGCCCGCGGTTATTGAAATGGGTTGTTACGGCATTGGCGTAACCCGTATTCTGGGGGCAGCCATTGAGCAAAACTTCGACGATCGCGGCATTGTTTGGCCGCTCAGCATTGCGCCGTTTGAAGTGGTGTTGTGCCCAATCGGCTACAAGAAAAGCGATGAAGTGAAGCTCCAGGCCGACAAGTTGTACCAGCAGTTGAAAGACGCGGGTGTGGATGTGATGCTGGACGACCGTGACGAGCGGCCCGGCGTGATGTTTGCCGACTGGGAATTGATTGGTGTGCCGCTGCGGGTTACCTTGGGTGACCGTGGCCTGAAAGAGGGCAAAGTGGAATTTCAGTCTCGCGATGGCAAGGTTGAAAAGCGCGATGTCGACGTTGGGGAAATTTTTGAGCAGTTGCGTGTTGAGCTTGCAAGCAGGCAAGTCAGTTTGTAATCACCTTGCCCGGTTGGCACATGGTGCCCGCTGGGTTATTGCGCCTGTTGTAATGGCATTGGCTTGGATGGTTGTTGTTGCGCCAGCCTCGGCCAGCCAGCAATATGAACCCATGGCGGACCATGTTCGCCTGGCGCTTCGCACAGCCTTAAGTGCCCCCGCGGCACCACGCCCAATTTTTGAATCGCTTGGGCATCGAATTGACTGGATGGCGGAAATGTCGCGCCGCTTGGCGCGCAGGGTGCCCGATTTTGCCGAGCGCACAGAACTCATCAAAATTATTCGCTATGAAGCGCAGCGAATTGGCATTGACCCCCAAATTATTTTCGCGTTGATTGAGGTGGAAAGTAACTTCCGTGCCGATGCGGTCAGCCACGCTGGGGCGATTGGGCTGATGCAGGTGATGCCGTTCTGGACCGATGTGTTGTCCAGGGGAAGTTCTCGGGAGTTATTTGAGCCGCGTGTGAATATTCGTTATGGCTGCCTGATCCTGAGGCATTACCTGGACATTGAAAAAGGCAATCTGGACCGGGCGCTGGGTCGTTACAACGGCAGCCTTGGCAAAATGACTTACCCGAATTTGGTGTACGACAGGGTGGACCGCAATTGGGGTTACAGCTACGCTGAGCCGCCGAAGCCTGTGCCGCGCACGGCGTTGAATGATGTGAATGTGAAGAAACGGTGATTTGATCCGTTTGGCGGAGTGTTGCCGGTTTTCTTGAATGTGCGAAACAGGCAAGCCCACTGCCGAATTGGCTAAGCCGGTGTCCACGACCGGCTAACGATTACATGCCCGGAAATCCGCCTTTGCCACCAGCACCACCCATGCTGCCCATTTTTTTCATCATCTTGGCCAGCCCGCCTTTTTGCATGCTCTTCATCATGTCGCGCATTTGCTCGAATTGCTTGAGCAAGCGGTTCACTTCCTGAACCTGCACACCCGCACCCGCGGCAATGCGGCGTTTGCGCGATGCTTTCAGCAGATCTGGCTTGGTGCGCTCTTGAATTGTCATTGAAAAAATAATGGCTTCGGTGCGCTTCATCTGTTTTTCTGCGGCGGTGGCGTCTACATCGCCGGCACCTTTCATCAACTGGCTGGGCAGTTTTTCCATCAAACCTTGCAGGCCGCCCATGTTGCGCATTTGGCTGATTTGCGCCAGAAAGTCGTTCAAGTCGAATGCTTTGCCGCTTTTCAGTTTTTTGGCCAGTTTTTCTGCTTCCTGCTGGTCAATGCCTTTTTTGGCTTCTTCCACCAAGGAAACAATGTCGCCCATGCCCAGAATTCGGCCTGCCACGCGGTCGGGGTGAAACTTCTCGAATCCGGTCAGCTTTTCGCCCACACCCATGAACTTGATGGGTTTGCCCGTAATTTGGCGAACAGAAAGAGCGGCGCCACCGCGCGCATCGCCGTCCATCTTGGTCAGTACCACGCCGGTCAGGGGCAGGGCCTCGTTAAACGCCTTCGCTGTGTTGGCGGCGTCCTGGCCCAGCATGGCATCAATCACGAACAGGGTTTCAGTGGGGTTCACTGCCGCATGCAAGGCCTTGATTTCGTTCATCATGACTTCGTCAATGCCCAAGCGGCCTGCCGTGTCCAGAATAAGCACATCAAAGAACTGGCGTTTGGCGTGGTTCAGCGCAGCCAGCGCAATGTCCACTGGCTTTTGGGTAATGTCAGAAGGAAAAAATTCAGCGCCTGCTTGCGCGCTCACGGTTTTCAGCTGCTCGATCGCTGCAGGGCGGTACACGTCGGCAGAAACCGTTAGTACTTTCTTTTTCAGATTGTCTTTCAGGTACTTGGCCAATTTACCGGTGGTGGTTGTTTTACCTGCACCTTGCAAGCCCGCCATCAAAATCACCACCGGGGGCTGGGCCGCCAGGTTGATTTCCTCGGTTTTCTCGCCAATCAGCTTGATCAGCTGCTTGTGAACAATGCCCACCAAGGCCTGGCCAGGGGTCAGGCTGTTCAACACTTCCTCGCCCAGCGCCTGTTCTTTCACCTGATTGATGAATTCCTTCACCACAGGCAGGGCCACATCCGCCTCAAGAAGCGCAAGGCGAACTTCGCGCAGCATTTCCTGTGTGTTGGCCTCGGTAATTCGGGCCTCGCCTTTGATATTTTTGACAACGCGGCTTAGGCGATCGGAGAGGTTTTCAAACATCGTGTGGTGCCCCTGACTCGTGCTTTGAATCGAGTAAACTGGTTGGTATGAACAACACAATATTGTACGCGCTCGCAGTGCCCCTGCTGTCCGCCTCTGGTGGATTGGCGGCGCTGAACGTTTTCGGCAAATGGTCTGCACCCGCAGGGTGGAACCGTGCGCTGGTGGCCTTGGCCTTGATTGTGTCGGGCTACCTGCTGGGTACTCTGTTGTTTCAAGCCGATGGCATGCACTTCGGTTTTGTGATTGGCTTGATGTGTGTGGCCTGGCTGGCCTCTCTAATGGCCTTTGTGGAAAGTTTCTTCAACCGCGTTCCCTTGCTGGAACTGATTGTGTTTCCCTTGTGCGCGGTGGTGTTCGTGTTGCCCCTGTGGATGGGCGATGATCCCACCATTCGCATGGCGGGCGACCATCTGTTCCAGCTGCATCTGCTAATTGCCTTGGCTGCATACAGTTTGCTGGGCATTGCGGCGGTGCACGGTATCGTTATGGCGTATCAAGAAAAAGCCCTGCACCAGCCCGTGGCCAGCACACAGGAAAACCGCATGCTGCGGGAATGCCTGCTGGATCAACTGCCCTCGCTGATCACCATGGAAACAATTCTGTTTCGGCAGCTGTGGGCAGGCTTCGTGCTGCTGTCGCTTACCTTGATTACCGGTTTTTTGTTTTCTGAAGAATGGAGCGGCACCAGTTGGCGGTTTGATCACAAAACCCTGTTTGCCATCATTTCATGGTGTTCATTCGCTGTGTTGTTGGGCGGGCGTGTGGTGTTTGGTTGGCGCGGCAAGGTGGCTTTGCGTTGGTGCCTGGGCAGCTATGCCGTGTTGGTGCTGGCTTATTTTGGTACCCAGTTTGTGCTGGAATTTATTTTGAAAAGGGCGGGTTGATGGGTCGTATTCTGTTTTTTCTGGGTCTGGCGCTGGTGGGCTGGATTCTTTTCAAAAGCTGGCAGCGCAAGCAACTGGATGAAAAACCGTCGGTTGACGCTAAACAAAAAGGCAATATTGGCCGTAAAACGCAGGAAGAGATACTGCCTTGCCAGCACTGCGGTGCATACAGCCCGATGTCGGAAGGCGTGATGATGCAGGGCCGTTTTTATTGCGGCATGGAGCATGCCAAATCGGCGGGCGAGAAGGTGCATTAATCCGTGCATTCATAAGTGCATTCGCACTGGAAGGGGTTGCCATGTGGTTGGATGAAGGCTGGATTGAAGAAGACTGGGTACATCGCCTGCAAAGCCCCAATCAGGATGCCCGCCCCATGGGCACGGTGGTCGACACCCTGGTGATTCACTGCATCAGCCTGCCCGAGCGGGGGCGCAGTGCTTCAACGGTGACAGACCTGTTTTTGAACCGGCTGGATTGCCATTCGCACCCCGCCTATGCCGAGTTGATCGGCCTGCATGTTTCCGCCCATTTCCTGATTGACCGCGATGGTTCAGTTACCCAATTTGTGTCGTGCGAAAAACGCGCCTGGCATGCAGGAATTTCTGCCGCCATGGACCGTTGCAACTTCAATCATTTTTCAATCGGCATTGAATTGTTGGGCGACGTTTACACCCCATTCAGGGTGGAACAGTACACCAGCCTGAAGCGTCTGGCTTTGGAGTTGCAAGCACGTTATCCACTGAAATATGCCATGGCGCACAGTGAAATAGCACCCACCCGAAAAACCGACCCCGGACCCTTCTTCGACTGGAAAGGTCTACGCAAATCAAATACCTACGAACTTCAAATCAGCGGCGCTTGAACAGTAAATCAGGCGCCGTTTTTTTGGTGCGCTGCGGTTATACAAACCTTGTCCACAACTTGTTCACAGGGGATAAGCCTGTGCACAAGTCCGGGATAAGAAAGTGTTTGCCAAATCGTGTTTCGACCACTACAATTAGTTCCAAGCCACATACAAAACACAAGATATAGTGGTTTCCGGTTATACCCCACTACAAAAACAAACCCTCAAGAACAAGCTTATTCCAGGAGAAAGATGCATGCTAACCAGCCATGGAACCTCAGATTTGGCGACCAGTTTGGCAACTGATGCGCCCTTGTCCACTTCCAAGCCTGCCGGTGCAGCGCCCGTGGTCGACAGCGCGTATTCAAACTACAAAATTATTCGCCGAAATGGTGCCGTGGTGGGTTTCGAGCCCAGCAAAATTGCTGTGGCCATGACAAAGGCATTCCTGGCCGTGAACGGTGGCCAAGGTGCTGCTTCTGCCCGCATTCGCGAACTGGTTGAGCAGATGACCGGTAGCGTAGTGAACGCACTGGTGCGTCGCCAGCCCTCCGGTGGCATTTTCCACATTGAAGACATTCAAGACCAGGTTGAACTGGCCTTGATGCGTTCTGGCGAAGCCGAAGTGGCCCGCGCTTACGTGTTGTATCGCGAGCGCCGCGCACAAGAACGCGCTGCCAAACAAGTTGAGCAGGCCGAGCAGCATGCCCTGAACGTGATGGACGGCGACATCAAGCGCCCACTCGATGTAGAAGCGCTGAAAGCGCTGATCGAAAGCGCGGCCGTTGGCTTGAATGAAATTGACGTTGCTCACCTTCAGAAAGAAACCCTGAAGAACCTGTATGACGGCGTGAAAATCGACGAAGTGTTCAAGTCGGCAGTTTTGGCCTCACGCGCCATGATCGAGAACGAGCCCAGCTACACACTGGTCACTTCCCGCCTGTTGCTGCACACCATTCGCCGTGAAATTATTGGCCGTGAAATTGCGCAAGATGAAATGGCGCAGGTGTACCCGGAATATTTCCCCCAGTTCATCAAGAAGGGCATTGCCGCTGGTTTGCTCGACAACCGCCTGGCCCAGTTCGACATGAAGAAGTTGGGCGCAGCCCTGAAATACGAACGCGACTTGCAGTTTGATTACCTCGGCCTGCAAACTTTGTACGACCGTTATTTCCTGCACGTGGAAGGCGCCCGCATTGAAATGCCACAGGCGTTTTACATGCGCGTGGCCATGGGCCTGGCCCTGAATGAAGTGGACCGCGAAGCACGCGCCATTGAATTCTATGAAGTGTTGTCGACATTCGACTTCATGAGCTCTACACCAACCCTGTTCAACAGCGGCACCATTCGTTCGCAGTTGTCTTCCTGCTACCTCACCACCATTGGCGACGATCTGGACGACATCTACGAAGGCATCAAGGAAAACGCATTGCTTTCCAAATTTGCGGGTGGCCTGGGCAACGACTGGACCCCCGTGCGCGCACTGGGCAGCCACATCAAGGGCACCAACGGCAAATCACAAGGTGTGGTGCCATTTTTGAAAGTGGTGAACGACACGGCCGTGGCCGTGAACCAGGGTGGCAAACGCAAAGGCGCGGTGTGTGCCTACCTGGAAACATGGCACCTGGACATCGAAGAATTCCTGGAGCTGCGCAAGAACACCGGCGACGACCGCCGCCGCACGCACGACATGAATACCGCGAACTGGATTCCCGACCTGTTCATGAAGCGCGTGATGGAAGGTGGCAACTGGACCTTGTTCAGCCCTTCTGATGCGCCCGACCTGCACGACCTGTACGGCAAAGCCTTCGAGAAAGCCTATGTGGGTTACGAAGAGAAAGCCGCGCGTGGCGATTTGAAATTGTTCAAAACCGTGGAAGCGGCCAAGCTGTGGCGCAAAATTCTTTCCATGCTGTTTGAAACCGGCCACCCCTGGATTACGTTCAAAGACCCCTGCAACATTCGCAGCCCCCAGCAACACGTGGGCGTGGTTCACTCGTCGAACCTGTGTACAGAAATTACACTGAACACCAACGAGAACGAAATTGCAGTGTGTAACCTGGGTTCTGTGAACCTGACGCGCCACCTGAAACCCGCCGACAACGGCGAGCTGGTGCTGGACCACGACAAGCTGCAGAAAACTGTGGGCGTGGCCATGCGCATGCTGGACAACGTGATCGACATCAACTACTACGCTGTGGCCAAGGCACGCAATTCAAACCTGCGCCACCGCCCAGTGGGCATGGGCATGATGGGCTTTCAAGATGCATTGCACATGATGCGCAAGCCCTATGCTTCACGCGATGCAGTTGAATTTGCTGATGAAAGCATGGAAGCCATTTGCTACTACGCTTACGAAGCATCGACAGAGTTGGCAGCCGAGCGTGGTGCCTACAGCACCTTCAAGGGTTCGCTGTGGGACAAGGGCATCATGCCTTTGGATTCACTGAAGCTGCTGGAAGAAGAGCGTGGTGGTTACGTGGAAGTAGATACGTCCAGCCGCATGGACTGGGACGCACTGCGTGCACGCATCAAGCAGCACGGCATGCGCAACTCCAACTGCGTGGCCATTGCGCCTACGGCAACCATTTCCAACATCATTGGTGTGGCGGCTTCCATTGAGCCCACCTTCCAGAACCTGTATGTGAAGTCGAACCTTTCCGGTGAATTCACCATCGTGAACGAACATCTGGTACGCGATTTGAAGCGCCTGGGCATTTGGGACGAAGTGATGATTTCCGACCTGAAGTATTTCGATGGTTCGGTCATGAAGATTGACCGCATTCCGGAAGAGCTGAAGCGCCTGTACGCCACTGCGTTCGAGATGGACCCACGCTGGTTGGTTGAAGCCGCAGCCCGTCGCCAGAAATGGATTGACCAAGGCCAAAGCCTGAACATTTATATGTCTGGCGTAAGCGGCAAGCGTTTGGACGACACGTACAAACTGGCCTGGATTCGCGGTTTGAAAACAACCTACTACCTGCGCACCATTGGTGCCACACACGCCGAGAAATCAACCCTGGCTGGTGGCGAGCTGAATTCCGTGAATGCTGAAGGTGGTGCTTCCGCTGCGTTTACTTCGGCCCCGGCCACCGGCTTGGTGCCCAACCTGCCTGAGCAAGAAATTGAAGGCAAGGCGTGCACCATGCGCCCAGGCGACGCAGGCTTCGACGAATGCGAAGCGTGCCAATGAGATGTCAATAAGTTAGACCAGCGATTTGGGCAGGTTACCAAGACTTGCCCAAATAAATAAAAATGAACATAATGGCACTGTGACTTTATACAGTGTATTGGTTAAGGAGTTAAAACATATGCTGTCTTGGGACGATGAATTTGATACTGCCATGGGCAAAACAGCAACAGCTGCAAAGTCCGCGGCCCCAGCCATGGGTTCTGTGGCTTCTGGCTTTGCAGCGCCAGCAGTGGCCAACCCGGCTGCCAGCCAAGGCTTGTACCAGCAAGCTGCCCGCCCGGTGCCTGCTGTTGAAGGTGCCAAAGCCGGCCGCGTGAACGCAGCCGACAAGCGTGTAATTAATGGCACCACCGACGTAAACCAGTTGGTGCCCTTCAAGTACAAGTGGGCTTGGGAAAAGTACCTGAGCCAGTGCGCCAACCACTGGATGCCGCAAGAAATCAACATGGATCGCGACATTGCGCTTTGGAAAGACCCCAACGGTTTGACTGAAGACGAGCGCTTGATCGTGAAGCGTAACCTGGGCTTTTTTGTCACGGCCGATTCACTGGCCGCCAACAACATTGTGCTGGGTACTTACCGCCACATTACAGCGCCTGAATGCCGCCAGTTTTTGTTGCGCCAGGCGTTTGATGAAGCCATTCACACCCACGCCTACCAATACATTGTGGAAAGCCTGGGCATTCCTGAAGCGGAAACCTTCAACGCGTACAACGAAATTTCCTGCATCAAGGCCAAAGACGATTTCCTGCTGCCGTTCATTGATGTGTTGACGGACCCTTCATTCAAAACCGGCACGCTGGAAGCGGACCAAACGCTGCTGAAAAGCCTGATCGCCTTTGCGTGCGTCATGGAAGGCATGTTCTTCTACGTGGGCTTTGTGCAAATTCTGGCGCTGGGTCGCCAGAACAAAATGATTGGCGCTGCCGAGCAGTTCCAGTACATTTTGCGCGATGAATCGGCACACTGCACATTCGGTATCGATTTGATCAACACCGTGAAACTGGAAAACCCACACCTGTGGACACCCGAATTCAAGGAAGAGATCAAGGCCATGTTCCGCAAGGCTGTTGAACTTGAACACGCGTATGCCGTAGACACCATGCCACGCGGCGTGCTGGGCCTGAATTCAGCCCAGTTTATGGAATACATGAAGTTTATTTGCAACCGCCGTTCCAACCAGATTGGCTTGGGCACCTTGTACGAAGGCGCAACCAATCCATTCCCCTGGATGAGCGAAATGATGGACTTGAAGAAAGAAACCAACTTCTTCGAGCGCCGTGTGACTGAGTACCAGACTGGCGGTGCGTTGAACTGGGAGTGATCTCTCACTTAACTTACAAGCAGTGATGTAAAAGAAAGCAGTCTTCGGGCTGCTTTTTTTATTTTCATAGATATTGTTTTATATGATATAAATAAACATCTATGAGGTATTTGAAATGCCAAAAAAATCCTTCCCCAGCGAAGCCACACCCGTGGTTGTGCAAGAACATATTCAAATGTGGGGGCACGCAATTCGGGCGCAGCGCATGCTACTGCGGCTTACCGCAGCGCAACTTGCATCCAGAATTGGGGTGTCTGTGCCTACAGTGGCACGGCTGGAAAAGGGCGATCCCGGTGTGGGTGTGGGCAGTTACCTTGGCGCCCTGTTTGCACTGGGTCTAAATTCCGTGGCCACGCCCGTGCTCAATCCTGACCTGTGGCAAACCGCAGCCAATAAACGGGTTCGCCCTACACGTGCAGAATCGGGGGATGAACTTGGCTACTTCTAGTAGAACAAAGCTTCGTCCGCTTTACGTGTACATGCAGCGGCCAGACACGGCGCAATGGCTTACCGTAGGCGCGTACTGGTTTGATGAAGCCAGTTTGCTTGGGCGTTTCAAGTATGCGCCCAGCTTTGAGGAGGCTGGGCATGCATGGGTGATCGACCCCGTAAATCTGATTCGCAAAGCAACGCCAGGTGAGGTTTATACCGCAAGCCGCTATCAAGGTTTGCATGATGTTCTCCGCGATGCATGTCCCGATTCCTGGGGGCAGGCAGTGCTTAGAAAAACGCATGGTCTGCCCGGTAATGTATCGCCCCTTACTTATCTGAAAGTGGCCAGCAACGCAGATCGCTGGGGTGCATTGGCGGTGGGCGCCACACCCAAGCCATCTATTGTATCGCTTGCTACGCCGCGCTTGCCGAAATTGGCTGCAGTGGTTCGAGAACTACAAGCCATGGCTGCACGCAAGCCAGCGGTTGATTCCCGGTTGCGTATCCGTTTGAAGCAAACACCCAGCTTGGGTGGCGCAAGGCCGAAGGCCACGGTGCAAGATACACAAGGACAGAATTGGTTGGTCAAACCACTGGTGCCGAGCGACACTGCCAACATTCCGATGTTGGAGCATTTTGCGCAAAGCTGGGGTGGGCACTGCGGCATGCGCTTTGCCAGCACCCACTACCATGAAGAAAATGCTGCCCATGCTGCCCATGCTGCCCATGCTGCAGTGCGTGTACTTCGCTTTGATCGATTCAAAACACAACGAACCTTGTGTATAAGCGCAGCCAGTTTGCTTCAAACCGAATTCCCGGGAACCGCGGAGGCCCGCTTTGCAGGCATACCAAGCTACCCGCGTCTTGCCGGGCAACTGCGTTTGATTGGCGCACCACTTGAGGACCAAATTGAATTGTTCGAACGCATGATTTTTAACGCGGTGTGCGGCAATGACGACGACCACATGCGCAACCACGCGGCTTGCTATAAGCACGAGGCGGGCGCGTGGCGACTGTCGCCAGCTTTTGATGTGGTGCCGAACCCTGATGCAACGCCGACTCACTTGGCGTTGGGTATTGATCGAAATGACAAACGTATTTCTAAAGACACTGTGTTGCAGGATTCAATGCTGTTTGGGTTTGAAAGCAGGGAGGCTGCGCAATTTCATTTACAGCGATTCCTTGAGCAAGTACGCGCTGGTTTTGATGCCGCACAAGAATTGTTGGACACACCTTTGCGCAAGATGATGGAAAAGCGAATGCAAGATAACTTGAAGTTGCTGAAATAAGTTCAAGTGCATCACCCTGAATAGGTGCCCCAAGCTTGGAAAGAGCCAACAGTTCTACCCTTTGTAATTGAATAGTTACACTTCCAGGCTGTTCTAATTCTTGGAGGTGGCAGGGCATGCCAGCAGATCTGTTTTTGAAGTTGGGCAATGTGAAAGGCGAGTCGGTCGACTTGAAGCACGCAGGGGAAATGGAGCTGCTAACTGCCCGTTGGGGTATGCATGTGGCGGTGGCGGCAAACGGTGGCGTATTGGCCCCGGCAGGCCGTGCCGAAGTGAAGGGGTTGCGCGTTGAAAAACGTGTTGACCGGGCTTCCCCTACGCTGCATGCGCAAACTTGCGTGGGCCAGCTTTACGACACCATGGTGTTGACCAAAAGAAAGTCGGGCTTGTTGCCGCTGGAGTACCTGCGCATTACTTTCAAAGACGTGATTGTCAGCGATATTGATATTTCGCTGGGCGCTGGCGACGATGGTGACCTTGAAGTGATCACCTTCGCATTTACGGAATATCAGGAAGAGTACAAGCCGCAGAATGGCGATGGCACCGGCGGCGCAGCTGTCACCGCCGGGTTTAATTGCATTAAGTGCGTGAAGATTTAACTTGTTTCTGGAGGCGTTCATACGCCTCCACATGCTGGTTGAACAGGCGCAAGTTGAGTTTGCGGATGGGCGCGGGAAGGTGGTATTTCACGTAGTCGTGGCGCCACTTCAGGCGCAAATGATAATTCCGAAAAGTAAGTGGCTTGCCAATTTTGCGCTCTAGTTGCATTACACGGGTCGATTGCCCCATGAACATAAAGAGGATGCCAATCAAGGCAGCGGTTGGTATCATGGCCCCAACCTTGGCCAATAAAAGCTTCAGGTCATTCGGTTCTGTTGTGATTGTTGGCAACAAAAAAGCACAGGCCATGACGAGTCCAATTAAAACCCAAGTCGTGACCAACGCAGTTAGGCTTCTTTGTTTATCCTTTTCCTCAAACGAATGATCCGCTAGATAAATGTTGATGGTCCACAGTTCTATTGGATTTTGAATATTGGTGCTGTTTTTTTTGAACTGTAGGTTTGTGTCAATCAAGGCCCAGGTGTAACTGATAACTGCGACAGCAAGCGCATACCAGGCGTTGAAGTAACGGGATTCGTTGCTCAGAAAAATCGGAGCATCCAGCAACATGCCTAAAACTTCAGGGAAGGTTGTTAGGCATGCCGTTGGAAGAATAAGCATTGAAAGCTTGGCTGTATTTGACATAGTGACTTGTGCAACAAACACGACGTAATACACCCCCGTAATCACAAGAAAAATAACGGTCACGAATAATGCGAGTGTTATCTGCGTGGAAAAATCGAATAAAAACGATAACGGGATGACAACCCCGAAGGCATAAAAAAATGCAAGGCAAAAGGAAGAGGTAAAAAAATCATTGAAGGGAAGATAGGATTTAATCATGCTTAATCCGCTCCGAAAAAAGCTTTTGCTTTTTTCTCAATATGACTAGGTGCACTGGACAGGTTATAGCCAACAGCAATTAAAGCGCCAGCACCCAGCCCGATGAGTATGAGCGGTGCCCCCGCGACAGTAACACCAACAAATCCAAGGGTCATCACCATTAGTTTTGTAAACGCAATACCACCCACTACGCCGGCGATATTTCCAGTTTGATTCTTGGCACTGTCCACGGCAAACTGTTTATAGTTAAATTTTTGATCAAGTTTTGCGTGGTAGTTGTAGTTGTTAAAAAAATCATCAATAAAGGTAGGCCCAAAGCTAAGTACCCCGCCAACTTTCACTGAGCTTAGCCAAGGCGACCCAGTAAGCCTGCGTAATTCCCACATTTCATCAGATGCTTGTCGGCTCAAACTGAGAACCTTGTCATATTTAAATGCGCCCGGCCCCAGCGATTTGGTACTCATGTTTTTACTGATCGTTTGAAATTGGTTTTTCTCAAGCAGGGTAATTTGTTTGGCATTGGTTTGTCGAATGCGGATAAGCACATCAGCATGTTTGCCAAACTGGTTCGGACCTTTGAGCCCAACAGCTTTTAATTCCACGCCGTTGCCCAATTTCACAGTGCGTGCTTTGCCGCTTGCAAGCATGGTTTTTAGCTCGCCTTTCATTTTTGCTGTAAAGCGAGCTTTGGCAGCCGCCTCAATCAGGTTGGCCAAGTTGCCGGGCAGGTTGTTGGGGCCAAATAACTGCCCAAGCAAGGCGCTGTTCAGCGTGCCCTTTTCAGCAGCAGTGACCAAGGTGTTCGTTTGCTGCGTATTCAGTTGGGCGGTCATTAGCAACACACCTGCCACAGGGTCTTGCTGCATCACCTCGGGCACCATCGCCAGGCTTACTTTGGTGTCTGGCTCAAAGTGTCCCAGAAAATCCATTTCCTGATGCAGGTAAAGTGGGGCAGAACCATCGTGGCTGTTTAGCGCGCGCGTGTAGGCCAGTTGCAGCGATTGCGCTTTGCGTTGAAGGTGATCTTCTTGAAATGTGCGGGCTTGGGCGTTCATATGGAGTGCTGGTAAAAGCGAAGCAGGCGGCAGTATGCGGGAAAGGTTTAAAGGGGTAGAAATGTCGGGGCTTTTCTGTGGAGGAAGGGGGATGGACACCCCCGAGTATTCAGTTTTCAGGTTCTTGCCATGGCAGGTTTTCGTAGAACCCTAGCACCGTGCTGTAAGCCAAGTCAAATTCAGGCAGATTTTCGCTTAGGTCATTTGTCAGCGTTTTGTAGCCATCCCCCGCCATGCTCTGCACCGTCGGGTTGTTCAAGCTGTCTCGTTTAGCAATGATGCTTTTGGATTTGCACGTTACTTGTATGTATTCCAACAAATGTGCCTGTTCATGAATACTCACGGGCGGTACTTTGTTGATTAAAAAATACAAGTCATACACGTCTTGATAGCGGTTTCGTCGCTGCAGGGGTTGTTGCAGCAAAGACCTGTATTTCTCAGCCATTAAATTGGTTAGGCTGTACACATGAAGTTCGTTTGCATCGCTAAGCCTCAGCATTTCACCCAGCCGCGACCCGCGAGGGCCGTCGGCTGCAGCGAATTGTCAGAACTGTCTGCATAAATTCTGAGATTCACAGCCATTCCTGAAGTGTTGACTCAAGCTTCTTAAAATAAAGTCGTAACTGCTGGAAATCATCTTCTTCGATGCGCTTTGCATGCGCATCTGCCCTCCCTTTGGTGTTAATTTCCTCAAACATCAGGATCAATTTGGTCTTATCCTTTCCAAAAATATTCTCGAAAATTGCCCACTCCCTTTTAATTACATTAATCAGTTCGAGAAAGAATAGCGGAGAAGCATCTCGATCCAGTAATACAGATAAGTCGTGGTTTTGCAGCACGGATTTTCTTCCATCAGGAACTCCGGCAATTACAGCATCCTTTGCTTTGCTCGCACCAATCGATATTTTTAACGAGTTTCTTACAAGAATTCGGAGCCCCTTCTCTAAGCGGTTTCGCCTAATGGAGACTTCTTGTACCTTTTCATCATCGGTCAAGTTCAACCTCTCATTTTGGTGCTTCTTGCGAATCAACTCGGAGGCTTCTTCAAGATTGAAAGAGTAACCAGAAGACCCTCTTTGAATAAGCCCATATCCAATCAGATGCCGCGTGTAGGATGCATGGTTATTCGCGAATGCATTGAAGTTATCCATGTCTCCCTGAGCTAGGAAGCAGAGCATTTCGTACTCGTCCGGGTACCACTCAGCCAGCACCTGAATCATCATTTCTAGATATTCCTGAGAATTTGCTCTGAACGAAGTCTTGGACCGATTGTATAGCGCCTTGTCGATAACTACAGGCCGCTCTGTGGGTACTAACTTGTTGATTTGACTACAGGCTTGGCGGATCAGGAACGGGTGACCGCCATAGTCCTCTGTTAATTTTGCTGCTATTAACGCATCAAACTTCAAACCCATGTAGTCGCCGAGGCGTGTGACCATTTGACCAACTTGCTCGACCGTAAATGGAGGTACGTATTGGCTTGGAATTGAGGCATATATTGGGTTGTCGTGCCCCACCAGTGATGGGGCCTCGATACAGCTTGGATTGGTTCCAACCAGCATGTAGCAAAATACAGTAGGATGCTTTTGGTAAAAGCCACGCATGGTCTGCCAGAAATATATAAAGTCCTCTCCTTCCCTCCAATGAATTGAAGCCCCTGTTTTTGGTGTAATCCTTTCTATTTCATCTAAAATAAAAATTGCGCCAGCCGCCTTCTTTGATTTGTAGATTTTTAAGAGGTCTTCTTCGAAACTATCCGCTGCGGATTTGAGGTCGTACCTTCCCGAGGTATCAATTTTTACCTTTGAGCCTTTTGCATCTTGATACAACCTAACAAGTCGTTCGAGCAACTCGTTCCAGCGCAGCCCATGGACCGAAGGGCTTTCGCAGTCCAATGCAACAACACAGTCTCCACTCGACTCCAGGCGGCGCTGAATTGCATATACAATCGACGTCTTGCCGCTCTTTCTAAGGCCAAAGAGACTTGTGTGCTCTCCGGATTGGAATCGATTGACGATCTCGTTGATAAGATTTGATCGGCCAAAGAAGTACGTGTCTTTCTTAAGTGGTGACAAAAATGAGAATAGGTCCCGAGAATAAAAATGCTTTCTGAACCGATTCTCTAGAATTGAAAGTGCATCACCATCAAGCATCTCGACATAGCTAACCGGGACGATGATCTGGTGCTCTGGATCTGACTTCAGAAGACGTTCCACTTTGCCCTCAACGTCAGGAGCCCTGCTAATTAAAACCGCGCAAACCGTTTCGGCCCGCATCTTCGGTAACCGCATGTATACCTGCTCAAAGAAATCTAGTGATCTCGGCTCAAAATTGTCATAGTCACTAAATACGCATAAAACTTCCCGCTCAATATTGAACATCTCGGATGTCTTCGGAGTAGGTTTCATGAGGAAGTAATCGTACGTTGACTGTGCGACACGCAGCTCTTCACCAGAATTTGTTAGATACCAACCCCGAGAGAGCGATTTCAATATTTTTTGCTCGTCGGAATTGAATCGACGAATATCGAACTGTTTGTGGAAACCAGGATTAGTAATTGTCTTGTCAATCATTGATGTTTTTCTCTTCCAATTAGCATATAAACCCGAGAGCGGTTCTAACTAAATTTATCGAACAACAACGGCGATATACATTTATCCGAACATCGTGGATCAAATTTTTAACTTAAATATTTCAAATGGTTGCCAAGCATTGCATGAACTGAATGACAAATAAGCCCTGGTTATCTGCCCATAAACGGTGAGCCTAGCATTCGATTCCGCAGGAGAGAGTTAAGGACAATGCCACTCTATTATTCGAAGTCGGCTTTCGTCGACAATTCAGACGTGTTACCTGTTAGTCCAAATGTCCGCAAAGGCCGAAATCCCGCCCTTTCCCAACTCCTGCTGTCACCGTCAGAACCCAAACACCACAGACATCTCTTCCGTATCTTAAGCACAGTGCGAATGGTTCATTCCCGTGCTGTGAATGTATCAGTAAATCTTGGTCTGATGACTCATTTGTGGTGAAGTAATTGGGGGCTGCAAATAGGTGGGGGGGTGGTAAACGTGGCTCATCCCTCTTTTTGACAGGCTGATCTGGTGGTCTTATTCTCAGATCCTTTTTGACAAAGGTTTTCTTGAATGAAGAAAGTATGGCCACTGCCTCAGTGGAAAAGTCATTTCAGCTACAAGCAACATCCGCGCAGTTTCGGTTCCAAGCGTGCAAAAGGTCGCATACATGCGGGCTGCGATTTGTATGCACCTTTGGGTGCTGAGGTTTTGGCAATTGCCGCTGGTAGGGTAATTTCAGCTGGAAAGTTTTACATGGGTACTTTCGAGGTCAGCATTGACCACGGTGCTTTGGGTATCGTGCGCTATGGCGAAATTACAGTGGCTGAAGGTTTGGGCTTGAAAAGCGTTGTGGAAGCTGGGCAGGTTGTTGGCTATGTTGCTAGCTTGGGTGGTGGTATTCCCCCGATGCTGCACATCGAGCAATTTAAGGGCGGTAAAGTTGGTCCGCTGACCAATCGCGATAATCTTCCTTATCTTAGGCGGTCGGATCTTCTTGATATTACACCGCTATTGGACGAAATGATTTGTTCGCATCTAGGCTCCTGCAAGGCGGTGTTTGCATGAAGCGGAAAACGGTGTTGTTATTTGTAGCGGGTATTTTGTCTGCGTGTCAACCTTCAGAACAATCGTTACCTGATCCAAAAGCTGCGCCTAGCGGGGGTGTCGGGGAATCTGTAACCGTTGTTTTAAACATTGATCCGGTTCAGCTGAAAATTGGTAAGGTTGACGCTCCGCTTTGTGCCGAGGTGGTCGTGGTTCAAACCCCTGGGGTAGCGTGCCAGCAGCATGATTGTGGGACAAAGGTTTTTCATAGCGAGTTAATGGCGATCAAAAAGGGGCAGCGTGCACTTCGCATTTTTGACTGTGAAAAAGGAAATACCAAGCCCCACTTGTTGACAGACCTTGAACCCAGATTTAACAGCACCGCGATATTGGTTTTACAAGATAAGCGAGACGGTGAAAACTTGTGGAACCAGTTAAAAGAAGGCAATGAGTACAAAATAGAACTGGCCACCGAAGCCGCAGAGGGCACGCTTTCCCTGAACGCACAAGGCAAATACGAATGGCACGAGTTGCCAGATTAAATACACCTCACATGAAACATTCAATCGGTTTTTTACTGCTCACTTTTTTAACTGTCACCGCGTTTGCCACACCGCCCGATCCTTTGTCCAAGTGGACGCCAAAGGGCTGGAAGCGCATTGCTTTGGCCACGGGCGATTTGAATGCCGATGGCATTGATGACGCAGCGATTGTGCTCGACAAAATAAGCCATTCGCAAAACAAAGCGGGGCGTTTTCCACCGCGCAGAATGCTGGTGTTGCTTGGCACAACTGGTGGGTTCAAAAAAATATTGAGCCGCGATGATTTGCTGCCAAGCGCGTATCAGGAAGATGCGCCCTGCTGGCTGGATCCGCTACTTGAACCCAATGCGGTGCTGATCAAGGCAAGTACCTTGATGCTGGCATTTCGCCAGGGCACCAGTTGCGGAAGTTACGACACATCCAACGAGCAGTTTTTCTATCAGCTTGAGGACGAACGCCTTCAATTAACGGGTTATGAATTGTTTCAAGTCTCTCGCAGTTCTGGTGACAGTGAAGAAATCAAAGTGGATTATCGCCAGGGCACCTTGAGAACATCTTATGGGCAAAACCTGTTCGATGATACTCAAAAAGCAAGGGTTCGCTGGGAACAGTTGGTTGTGCAGTTGCCTTTGTATCTGGATGAGATGTCGTTGAACTGCGATCCGGAAAAAGTAGCCGACATGCAAAGCTGGTGTGAATAGTCAGCACTTTGGCTCGTCGATTTTAAGTGGAACTTCTTGATCTCAACTGCTACCGAGTAGTTCTATCAACCAGAACCAGCAGGAGAGCAAATGCTTCAATCATCATCTACCAGTGCCCCAGCAAGCCAAACCATGCAAATTTCTGATGCTGATTATGGACATGCATCAAACATGGCGCTTTATCACATGAGGCGATCGGAGTTTGAGCAGTCGCCTTACAGAGTCGCTTGTGACAGGCTTGGGGACGCTGCGGTGTGTGCCGGAACGTTGGGGTGCCTTGTGGTTGTGCCCACTGTAGCTGCAACTGTGGCGTGGCCTGGGGCTAAACTGATTGCATCGGTGACTAGTCTTTTTTGTTGTCTGGCCGCGCCAGTTGCTTACCATAAAGCACGTCGGCCCTATGAGCCAAACCCCCCATCTGTTGAAGAGATGCGATCACGTGAGCGTGGTGGCGGTTAAGCTTCGCGCCACCGCTTCTGCAACTTCAATGCCATCTACGCCAGCCGATAAAATTCCACCGGCGTAGCTGGCCCCTTCGCCGGCTGGGTACAGGCCTTTTACATTCAGGCTTTGGAAGTCGTCCCCCCGCGTGATGCGCAGGGGTGAGGAAGTGCGGGTTTCAACGCCGGTTAGCACGGCGTCGTGCATGTCGAAGCCTTTAATTTTTTTTCCGAAGGCGGGCAAAGCTTCGCGCATGGCGGTGATGGCATATTCGGGCAGTGCTTCTGCCAAATCAGTCATGCGCACACCAGGCTTATACGATGGTTCTACGCTGCCAAGTTCTGTCGATGCCTTGCCCGCAATGAAGTCGCCCACCAGTTGGCCCGGTGCTTCGTAGTTGCTGCCACCCATCACAAAGGCATTCGATTCAAGTGTGCGTTGAAAGGCAATACCTGCCAACGGGCCGCCTGGGTAGTCTGCCGGGCTAATGCCCACCACAATGCCTGCGTTGGCGTTGCGTTCGTTGCGTGAATACTGGCTCATGCCGTTGGTCACCACGCGGTTTTCTTCCGAAGTAGCAGCCACCACTGTGCCGCCAGGGCACATGCAAAAGCTGTACACCGAACGGCCATTGGCGGCGTGGTGCACCAGTTTGTAATCGGCTGCGCCCAGCAAGGGGTGGCCAGCGTGTTGGCCCAAGCGTGCACGGTCGATCAAGCCTTGTGGGTGTTCAATGCGAAAGCCCACGGAAAACGGTTTGGCTTCCATGTACACGCCGCGTTCGTGCAGCCTGGCAAAGGTGTCGCGTGAACTGTGGCCCAGCGCCAGCACCACATGGTCGGCGCGAAGTTCGTAGTGGCTTCCGTCTTGAAAGTTCTCAATGGTCAGGCCGCGAATGTGGCCGTTTTCAATGTGAAAGTCGCTAACCCGTTGCTGAAAGCGGATTTCCCCGCCCATGGCAATAATCTGCTCGCGCATGTTCTCCACCACTTTCACCAGTCGGAACGTACCAATGTGCGGTTTGCTGACCAGCAAAATTTCTTCGGGTGCGCCAGCCTTTACAAATTCGGTCATCACTTTGCGGCCCAGAAAGCGCGGGTCTTTGATTTGGCTCCACAGTTTTCCGTCTGAAAACGTGCCGGCTCCGCCTTCACCAAACTGCACATTCGATTCGGTGTGCAGCACGCGTTTGCGCCAAAGACCCCAGGTGTCTTTCGTGCGCTCGCGCACCGGTTTGCCGCGTTCAATCACAATCGGCTTGAAGCCCATTTGCGCCAGCATCATGGCGGCAAAAATTCCGCAGGGGCCAAAGCCAATTACCACGGGGCGAATGGCGGGGGCTTCCTTCACCCTGGCCACCAAATGGTAGACCATGTCCGGTGCCGGGCGAATGTGCGAATTGGTGGCGAATTTGGCCAGCAGCCGTGCTTCAAGCTGGGCGCTGTGCAGCTCCACGTCCACGATGTACACAAGCAGAAGCTTTTGTTTGCGGGCGTCGTAGCTGCGCTTGTAAACGGAAAAACCTTTGAGTTCTTCAGGCGAAATTTTAAGCGTGCTGTGAATTAACGCTGGCAAGGCGTGTTCGGGGTGGTCGAGTGGAAGTTTCAGCTCAGCGAGGCGGATCATGGCGGGAGTACCTTGTGGATCTGTTTTTCGGATCAAGGGCGTATTTTACATCGCGGGGCAATTTGAAACACGCAGGAAGGAAATTAAACTGGCGTTGTGATCCGTTTCCAACTCCACTAAGCTTAGCCAACACACCTCCATTAAAGGTTCCCATGGCCCGTGTTCTACCCCACGTGAAAGAGGCCGGCGACCCATCCTGATGCGGTGAATGAAGCGATGTCAGGGTTTTTTGAAGAAGGCAGTAAGCCATAGGCCATAAACGCAAGGTATTTTCATGATGCGCTTTTTTCTTGTTTTCATTGTGTTGGCCGTTGGCGGCTTCGCCACTTGGTGGTTTCTGCAAAAACCCAGCCACAACCGGCAATGGGCCGACGATGTTTCCCACATGCTGCATGCGGACGTGAGTGGCGACATGGTGGTGCTGCACAATGTGCGCAATTTTGAATGGCGCACCGACACCGATTACACGCCGCGTTGGGAAACACGCCAATACGATTTAAGCCAGTTGCAAACTGCCGACCTTGTGTTGTCGTACTGGATGGGACCGAAAATTGCGCACACGCTTGTTTCATTCGGCTTTGCCGATGGCCAGTACCTTACTTTTTCGCTCGAAATTCGGAAAGAGAAGGAAGAAAAGTTTTCCGCATGGAAGGGGTTTTTCCGGCAGTACGAAGCAATTCTGGTTGCTGCCGATGAGGCTGACATTGTTCGAACCCGCAGCAATGCGCGCGGCGAAGATGTGTACCTGTACCGTTTGAACATTGCCAACGATCAACTGAAAGCCCTGTTTTTGGCCTATGTTGAACACGCCAGCAAACTGGAAACAGAACCTGAGTTTTACAACACCCTGACCAGCAATTGCACCACCGTGGTGTTTGACATTGCCAAGCAGATTGCGCCCAATTTGCCGCTGGACTATCGCCTGTTGATGAGTGGCTACTTCGCAGAATATGCGCATGAACAGGGTGGTTTGGTTGAAGGTTTCAGCTACGCTGAACTGCAGGAAAAGGGTTACATTGTGCCGCGTGCCAAGGCCATGCAGCCCGGCGAAAACTTCTCGGAAGTGATTCGCCGCGGTGTGCCTGGTATGTAGCGGGGCGTGCAATAAAAGCGTTTAGCAGCCACCTGCCCAGCGTGGGTCGTTAATGTTGTAGCTGCGCGGTTTCATGTAGTCCACATATGAAAGTGGTCATTGTTGTGGGTGTTGAATGTGTCTCCAACACCTTGTACTTGCAGCGGGCTGATTCAGATGCCCTTCACCAAGGGTGAAAAGAACTGGATGATTTTCAGCAAATCTTCCTTGGCCTCGGGCAGAGCCAAATTCATGGTGGGCCAAATGTGCGGCATGCCGGAGCGGGTCAGCAGTGTAATTGTTCCGCCCGCTTTTTCCACTGCGTCGCGCAGCAGCACAGAATCATCCAGCAAACATTCATTTTCACTGGCCGTTACCATCAGCGGTGGCAAGCCTTTCAGCTTCCCCAATAGGGGTGATGCGCGTTCATCTGCAGGGTCGTGGCCGCACAGGTACAGGTTGGCGGCGTGTTCAATGATGTGGGCAGACAGCATACTGTCGGTGGCATCGTTTCCTTCAATGGAGGGTGACAGGCGGCGCATGTCGGTGGCGGGCGAAATCAACAGGCCACCATGGGCGGGCAGTTTGTTTTTTACCGCATGTTGCAACACGGCTAAACTTAAATTGCCGCCAGCGGAATCGCCTGCAACAAAAATCGGTTCGCCAGTTGGTGTGTCTGCCACCAGGGCTTCAAAGGAAGAAATGCAGTCGTCCAGTGGCACCGGGAATGGGTTTTCCGGTGCAAGGCGATAATCCACCATGAACACGCGAAACCCCAAGGCGTTGGCCAGTGCGCCACAGAAGGGGCGGTACATGGGTGGGTGACCAGCCACAAATGCGCCGCCGTGAATGTAGAGCAGCGCACCTTTTGGATTCACCGGAATGAGCCATTCGCCGGGCACACCGCCCAAAGCACCCTTGATGTGTTTCAAACCTTTGGGCACGGGGGCCAGCAGGTTGGATGCGGCCGTGACCATGCGGAACCTGCGCACAAAACCGGCGCCGCTTCCCTTGTAACTTTTCAGGGCAAGGCTGGCAATCTTGTTCATCACTTGGGCTTGAATGGACGGCATGGTGTTCCTTCTCGGCTGTGGGGTTGTGTATTTATAGCACTGCCTGTGCGGCCCGGTTTGATTCGGGTTTTCAATTGACTTGATAAATTCGGACAAATCCGGGGCATGGAAAGAAACGGTGTTTTCAGCGCGGGAAAAATCGGCACAATAAAAAAATCTACACGGAGACACCATGACGATATTCGACGAAGACATTTTGATCATTGGCGCAGGTTTGTCTGGCATCAGTGCCGCATGCCATTTGAAAAAAGAATGCCCTACGCGAATGTTCACCATTCTGGAGCGCCGCACCACGATTGGTGGCACGTGGGATTTGTTCCGTTACCCCGGCATTCGGTCCGATTCCGACATGTTCAGTTTTGGTTTCAAATTCAAGCCCTGGAAGAATGCGCATTTCTTCTCGCAGGGCAATGACATTCGCAGCTATGTGCACGAGGCCGCAACCGAAAACAAGGTGTTTGATCACATCCGTTTTCAGCGCAAGGTCAGCGACGCGAACTGGGACAGCGAGGCTCAGCGCTGGGTAGTCAATGCGGTGAATGAGGCCACTGGCGAGCCCGAGCAATACCGCGCCAAATTCATGATGGCTTGCGCGGGTTATTACAATTACGACCACGGCTACCGTCCCGATTTCCCGGGCGAGAAAAACTTCAAGGGTTTGATTGTTCACCCCCAGCATTGGCCCGAAAACCTGGACTACACAGGCAAGAAGGTGGTGGTGATTGGCAGTGGTGCCACCGCTGTTACGCTGATTCCCAGCATGGCGGACAAGGTGGAACACATCACCATGTTGCAGCGTTCGCCCTCGTATATTTTCTCTCTGCCTTCAGTTGATACGCTTACCAAGGTGCTGCAAAAAACCTTGCCGTCGAAACTGGCGTACAAGCTGAACCGCACGCGCACCATTGGGCTGGCGCACTTCATGTTCAAGGCCAGCAAAAGCAAACCCGAGGTGGTGCGCCGCTTTTTGATCGCGATGATGCGCAGGCAACTGAAGGGCTCGAACGTGGACATCAAACACTTCACGCCCAACTACATGCCGTGGGATCAACGCTTGTGTCTGGTGCCCGATGGCGATTTTTTCAAAGCCTTGCGCAGCGGCAAAGCCAGTGTGGCCACCGACACCATCAAACAATTCGTGGCCAATGGCATTGAATTGAATTCAGGTGATGTGTTGGAAGCCGACATCATTGTGACGGCTACTGGTTTGAATGTGCAAATGGTGGGCGGCATGAAGATTTCTCTGGACGACGAGCCGGTCAACTTGAGCGACAAAATGTTCTACAAAAGCGCCATGCTGCAAGACCTGCCCAATGCGGCGGTGGTGCTGGGTTACACACACGCTTCATGGACTTTGAAATCCGATTTGGTCAGTGGCTTTGTGTGCCGCCTGCTGAATTACATGGACAAGAAAGGCCATGCCGTGGCGGTGGCAACAACTGCCGATGTAAAGCCTGTGGAAGGCTTCACCGTGCTGGGTGGTTTGAATTCGGGATACCTGAAGCGAGTGGCCGACCAGTTGCCGCGCCAGGGTGAAACACATCCTTGGCACAATCGGCAAGATTACTACCACGACACCAAAACCTTGCTGGAAGACCCCGTGGATGAGCCAGGTATGGTTTTCGAGCCCGTTAAGGTGGAAAAGGCGAAGCCGAAATTGAAGGCGGTGGCCTAACCTGATTTGCGGGCGTTAATTGTCCCCGTCCACCCGGGTGAAGCGCTGGGTCATGCGCTCACCCACCTGCAGCATTTCAAAAAACACGTTCAATGGTCGGGTCCAGACAGTGTGCGTGTCGCCGCTGAGCGGGCGGTAAACTACCACAGGGCTTAAGTCGTTTTCCTGAATAGCCTGGCAAATAATTTCATATAGACCGCCTTTGTAATGCCGATAACGTTCCCCGGCTTTCACGCTGTGGGCTTCTTCAGGTACGTGGCTCATGGTGGTCTCCTTCGTTAATGAGAGTCATATTTCTTGAATATTCAAGGTCATGTCGTTAAACTGTACGGCTGTCTTTGAAGAATTGAAAGGAGTTCCCAAATGCCTGCAAGCAAGCGAGCAACTGAGGAAACCAGCAAACCAGTGAGCAAAACAACCACGAAGACCAGCGCCAAGCCTGCCGCTGCTGTAGAGTCCGCTTCCAAAGCACGTGCCGTGGCAACACCGCGCAAACCCTCTAAAACGGCGCTTTCTCCTTCGGAAGTGACGCCCTTGGCTTTGCTTACCCCCAGCAAACCGGCGCGTCGTCGCCGTTCAGGTGCGGCCAAACCCAGAAAACTGAAAGGGGCCACGACCACCTGGCCGTTCCCAACGGGTTCACGTCCTTAACCCACAACCAGCAAACCAATCGCCCCACTATGCTGCTAATCGATATTTTGCGCTTACTGCTGGAAACAGCCGCCAGTCTGCTTACTTTTTGTTTGCTTCTGCGCGCCTTGATGCAGTGGGTGCGTATTCACCCCAGCAACCCCTTGTCGCCCTTTATTTTT
Source organism: Limnobacter sp. (assembly GCF_036846585.1). Classification (GTDB taxonomy): domain Bacteria; phylum Pseudomonadota; class Gammaproteobacteria; order Burkholderiales; family Burkholderiaceae_B; genus Limnobacter. The sequence goes on from NZ_DAIUBR010000010.1 coordinate 72,983, forward strand.
TCAATGACGGACTGGTTGGTCAAGCCTTTGCGAAAAGGCGTGCCCGGTTATGGCGGCATTGACTGGGCTTCCATTTTCGGTGCCTTTGTGGTGTCGTTTGCCTTGCACATTGTGTTGGTGTTGTTGTCGGTTGGTTTGGGAAGTGGTGGTCCCGGTGTGGGCACCTTGATCACGTTGACCATTCCGATTGCCATTTTTTGGGTGTTGCGCAATGTGGCTTATCTGTTGATGGGTATTGTGCTGATTCAAGTCATTCTAAGTTGGGTGAATCCTTTCTCACCCCTCGCGTCTATTTTGAACGAGCTTTCCCGCCCGTTTCTTGAGCCGCTCCGCCGCGTGTTGCCCACGATCGGCAATGTGGACCTGTCGCCTTTGGCGTTTCTGCTGATTTTGCAGATCATCATGATGGTGCTGCAAAGTTTGATGCCCGGGTTTTGAACAAAACCAACAGTGCGTGATAAAAAAAGCACCCCGAGGGGTGCTTTTTATTTCGGCAGGTGTTTTTTCAGCGTGTTACCCGTGCGGTGCCACTGCCGCTAACAATCCGAACCCGGTCGCCGGGTCGGAAGTCTTCACCTGCGGCATCCTGAACATAGGCACGAAGTGTGCCGTTGTCCATGCGCACAGTGATTTCCAGACCTGCGCGCGTGGACGCATTGCGTTCAATGGCCTGGCCTGCAAGGCCGCCTGCCACCGCGCCCACAATGGCGCCCACTGCACGGCCGCTGCCGCCGCCCACATTGCTGCCTGCAATACCGCCCACGATACCGCCAGCCGCAGTGCCCACGCCGTTGGTGTCGCCTTGAATGGTGACGTTGCGAACGCTTTCAACGGTGCCTTGCTCAATGATTTGCGCACGACGTGTTTCGCCTTCGCGGTACACTTGCCCGGAACTGCTTTGGGTGGCACAACCTGCAAGCGCTGAAAGCGCAATCAGGGCCATTGCACCGGTGGTTCTAAAGCTGAATTGTACTGATTTGGCCATGATTCAAAATTTCCTTTTAAAGTTACCAGGGTTGATGGCCGAAAGCGGCTGCAAACCTGGACGCAATTTCTTCCCGGCTGTGCCGGTAAGTTTGTGGGCCTTTGGCTGCAATTTTCAAGGAACCCATCAGGCTTGCCAGCTTGGCCGCGTTAACAATGCCCAGGCCTTCAATCAGGCCGTAGAGCAAGCCGCCGCGGTACGCATCGCCACAGCCAGTGGGGTCGGCGATCTGTTCTGCATTAACGCACGGTATATCGTGTCGTTGACCCTGTGCATAAACCCAGCTTCCTTCCGCGCCGCGGGTCACCACCAGCGCTTCAAGCTTTTCAGCAATCTGTTCCAGCGTTGAGCCGGTCCGTTCGCACAACATTTTGGCTTCATAGTCATTGACCGCTGCGAACGTTGCAAGTTCCAGAAATCGGTCCAGTTCTGTTTTGCCAAACATGGGCAAACCCTGGCCTGGGTCGAACACAAACGGAATGCCCGCCGCCGCAAATTGTTCGGCATGTTGCATCATGCCATCGCGCCCGTCCGGTGCAACAATGCCCAGGGCAATGTCGCCTGCATCACTGATTTTGTTCAGGTGCGAATGGCTCATCGCGCCGGGGTGGAAGGCGGTAATTTGATTGTCGTCCAGGTCGGTGGTGATGAACGCTTGGGCGGTAAATTCTTCCTGCACCTGCTTCAGGCAGCTTGTGTCAATGCCCAGGGTTTGAAGGCGCTGAAAGTATCCGCCCGCGTCGTGGCCTATGGTGGCCATGGGCACGGGTTGGCCGCCCAACATGTTCAGGCTGTAGGCAATGTTGCCTGCGCAGCCGCCCCAGTCTTTTCGAAGGCTGGGCACCAGAAAGGCCTCGTTCAGGATGTGTACTTGATCGGGCAGAATTTGATCCTTGAAACGGCCTTCAAACACCATGATGGTGTCGAACGCGATGGAGCCGCAAATTAAAACGCGCTTGGTGTTTGTCGGGGTATTCATGTGAAACAGTCCAGTATTTTAAAAAAATTGGCTTGGCGGTTTATTGGCCGCCCGGGCCTTGGTCGAATAGTTCAAGCCGAAAGCCGGTGGCAGCGCTTTCGGGCAATTGGGTGTTCAATGTGCTCAGGTTCAAGTATGCCAGCACTTCCACGGTTTTCTGGCCCTGGATCAACGGGGCTTCACTGGCCGAGCCTTCATCGCGCAATTGGTAATCACTGGGAGCCAGCGATTTGCTGGCCAGCACCAGCCCTTGGGGGTCAAGCAGGTCCACTTTCAGGTGCGGCCACGCCGTGGGCAAACTGTTCTGGTTGCGCAGTGTTAGGTCTACCCGCAAATTGTGTTCGTCCAGCGCCTGCAGGCCGCTGCCTTCCAGCACCAGGGCTTGGGTGGCTGGCGCTGTGAACAGTCGCTGAATGCCAGGGCTTGCTTCATTTATTTTTGTAGCCAATACAGGCATTTTCTGCAGTAGTTCGGTGCGTTGCCACCACATGGCTTGAAGCCCAAGCGCTAGCAGCAGCGCCACACACGCCGCTTTCAGGGCAGGGCTGCCATGGTTGAAATTAAACAGGGGTTTGGCGGGTGTGGCGTTGGCGAACAGGTCTTCAGAACCCGTGCCGTCGCCACCTGTAAGGTTGTGGTCGCTGTTGCTCTGTTTGGGGCTGAGGTCGAGTTTTTGCCACGCTTCGGTGTCGGCAGATGTTAAATGTTCAATGCCGGAAAACACGGTTTGGCATTGCCCACAGCGCACCTTGCCTTCATGCAATTGCAGTTGGCCTGAGGTGACTTTGAACAGGGTGTTGCAGTTGGGGCAGCGGGTGGCAAGGCTCATGGCGGTGTTTTAATCTGTGGCTTTTTGGCCATGCAGGCACACCCAGCCATCGCGTTCAGCCCACACCGCCAGGTTGATCCACTGGCGGTAGTGTTCAATTACTTCCTCGGCTTGCCGCGCCAACACGCCTGAAAGCACCAATTGCCCGCCTGCTTCAACATGGTTGCACAGCGAAGGGGCCAGCACTTTCAGCGGGTTGGACAAAATATTGGCCACGACCACCGGGAACTGGCGTTTGGCCAACGGGAAATCAGGCAGGCCGCAGGGCATTTCAACGCCATTGTTGCCGGCGTTGTAGGCGGTGCTGTCCACGGCTTGGGGGTCGATGTCCACGCCGATGGCCTCTGATGCACCCAACTTAAGCGCAGCAATGCCCAGAATGCCGGAACCACAACCGTAATCCAGCACGCTTTGGCCTCTCAGCGGAAATTCGCTGAGCCAGCGCAGGCACAGGGCCGTGGTGGGGTGTGAACCTGTGCCGAATGCCAGGCCTGGATCGAGTACCAAATTGATTCGATCATCAATGTCTTGAGGTTCGTGCCAGGAAGGCACAATCCACAAGCGGGCTGAAATGGGAATGGGGTCGAACTGTGATTGGGTCAAACGAACCCAGTCTTCCTGAGGCACTTCGGTGTATTCAATTTCTGCTTTACCCAGCAATTTGGCGGGTATTTCGCCGAAAATCTGCTCACCTTCGGCCTTGTTGCGAAACAGGGCTACTACGTGGTTCAGGTTCCATGCCGCTGATTCAGGTTCCATGCCGGGCTCGCCGAACAGGGGCTGCTCGTCTTCGCTGTCGGCATTGGCATCTTCAAGGCTGACAGCCAAAGCCCCCAGTTCCATGAGCATGTCGGAAACCTCGTCGGCTTGCTCAAAGGGCAGGGTCAGTTTGGCTTGAATCAGCGGGGTGGCCTGTTGGTTCATTTATTTAAACCGTGCTTCAAGTTTGTGTTCAAGGTAGTGAATGCTGGTGCCGCCTTCAACAAAACGGGCGTCTTCCATCAGTTCACGGTGTAGCGCGGTGTTGGTTTTAATGCCGTCCACCACCAATTCCGCCAGGGCTTGGCGCATGCGGGCCATGGCCTGCTTGCGGTCTTCGCCATAGGTAATCACTTTTGCGATCATTGAATCGTAGTGTGGTGGCACGTTGTAGCCGCTGTAAACATGGGAGTCCACACGCACGCCGGGGCCGCCGGGCGCATGCCAGTTCTTGATCGGGCCGGGTGAGGGCACGAACTTGAATGGGTCTTCGGCGTTGATCCGGCATTCCATGGCATGGCCGCGGAATTCGATGTCGCGCTGGCGGAAACGCAGTTTATGGCCTGCTGCAATGCGGATTTGTTCCTGAACAATGTCCACACCGGTAATCATTTCGGTGACAGGGTGTTCTACTTGCACACGGGTGTTCATTTCAATGAAGTAGAACTCGCCGTTTTCATAGAGGAATTCGAAAGTGCCTGCGCCACGGTAGCCAATTTTGCGGCAGGCTTCGGCACAGCGTTCACCAATGCGCTCAATCAGGCGGCGGGGAATGTTCGGTGCCGGTGCTTCTTCAATTACTTTTTGGTGGCGGCGCTGCATGGAGCAATCGCGCTCGCCCAGCCACACGGCGTTTTTGTGCTCGTCAGCCAGAATCTGGATTTCAATGTGGCGCGGGTTTTCAAGGAATTTTTCCATGTAAACCGCGGGGTTGTTGAACGCAGAGCCGGCTTCGGTTTTGGTCATGGTGACCGCATTCAGCAGCGCCGCTTCGGTGTGCACCACGCGCATGCCACGGCCACCACCGCCGCCAGCGGCTTTAATAATGACCGGGTAACCCACCTGGCGCGCAATTTTCACGATTTCACGTGGATCGTCGGGCAATTCGCCTTCAGAACCGGGTACGCAAGGTACCCCAGCGGCAATCATGGCGCGCTTGGCAGACACTTTGTCGCCCATCAGCAAAATGGATTCTGCACGGGGGCCAATGAATACAAAGCCGCTTTTTTCAACGCGGTCTGCGAAGCTGGCGTTCTCGGAGAGAAAGCCGTAACCGGGGTGAATGGCCTCAGAATCGGTTACTTCAGCGGCGCTGATAATGGCCGGAATGTTCAGGTAACTTTCTTTTGAACTGGGCGGGCCAATGCAAACCGATTCGTCGGCCAGCTTCACGTATTTGGCGTCCACGTCGGCGGTGGAATACACCGCCACGGTTTTAATGCCCATTTCCTTGCATGCGCGAAGAATGCGCAGGGCTATTTCGCCGCGATTGGCGATCAGTATTTTTCCAAACATGGTGGCTGCTCCTGTTCTATTCAATGATGAATAGAGCTTGACCAAACTCCACGGGTTGACCGTTCTCGACCAAAATGGCTTTGACCACGCCAGACTTGTCGCACTCAATTTCGTTGAGCAACTTCATGGCTTCAATAATGCAAATGGTTTGGCCTTCTTTCACGGTGCTGCCAATTTCAACAAAATTGGAAGCGCCGGGGCTTGGGGCACGGTAGAAAGTGCCGACCATGGGCGATGTCACCTTGTGTCCGTTGTCCACGGGGGCTTCCGCCGCTGCGGGTGCCGCGGCAGCAGGCGCAGCCATTGGGGCTTGGTGCATCATCTGCTGGGGCATTGCCATGGCGTATTGGGGTTGGCTTTTTACAATACGTACCTTGCCTTCGCCTTCGGTGACTTCCAGTTCCGAAATGTCTGATTCAGCGACCAGATCAATCAGTGTTTTTAGCTTTCTGAGGTCCATTTACTTGCTCCATCCTGGGAGGTTGGTTTTGTGTGGGCCCATTCAATGCGATGGGCCATCTTGTGTGGTGTTGCGCAACCAAGCACTCGGTTAATTGAGCCTAACTTCGCTTAGTGTGCCCTGAAAAACAATTATTTTCCACCTTGGCGGGCATGACTGAACCTTGCTTCATGGTTCGCCCAATCCAAACGTTGCGTGAGCATACCCGATTTTAACGCTGTAGTGCGTTGGTAATAGTACTCATCTGTATTCTGCCGGCTTCAGTCAGTATTTTATTACCATTTTCGTCCAATATGACGGTAAACGGTAACCCTCCCTGTTGGTTGCCCAGCGCCTTGCCCAGTTCGGTGCCAGTCATGCCTGCCAGCACGATTGGGTAATTTACACGTGTTTTAAGCAGAAATTGTTGTACGTTGGCTGGAGAATCGATGGCAATCCCAATCAACTCCACGTTCTGTGCCTGCAGTTGCGGGTACAGGGCATCCAGCTCGGGCATTTCTTCCACGCAGGGGGGGCACCAGGTTGCCCAAAAATTAAGCACCACGACCTTGCCTTTCAACGCACCCAAATCAAGCGAGCCGCCCTGAGGGGTCTCAAAGGTGTACCCACTCAACGGGTAGCTTTGCCCACTTTGTGGCTTCAAGCCAAAGTAAAGGCCGATGGCCAAAGCCAGAATGGCGGAAACAATGGGAATCAGTTTGTTTTTCATGGTGCTTCTGTTGGGCGGATCAGGCGAACAAGGCCTGCAATGTCGGTTTGAAAAAGGGTGCCATCCGGGGTTTGCCGGTTCAGCAGGCCACGGCGCTGTAAATGGCTGGCCACGCCCAGCTGGAACCAGCGCTGTTTCCAGCGAAAGGCCACAGCAGGAAATGATTTACCCGCCAGCAGGGCGTCTTCGCAGGCGTCGAAGTGAATGTTCTGGTTCAAAAGCCAGTAGTCCACTTCTTTTTCGTCGTCTGCGAAAGCAATGATGTGCACATCGGAGTGGGCGCTGCCCGTGCCATTCACGGCGGCACCATACACAATGGGCTCAAACTGCTGCATACCTTGCATGAATTGGAGTGCAACTTCGCGCAATTCGTTCAATTCACCGGGTTGGCTGTCGGCTTGAAACAGGGCTTGGTAGGCGCGAAGTTCGTCTTGAATGTCTTGGTCAGAGGGGAGCCTTTCCCGCGGAATGCGCTGTTTCCCCACCAAGGCTTTCACTGCCTGATTGCGTGCCGTGCCGTAGTCCAGCCCTTCCTCGGCGATAAGCCGGGCTGCTGTCATCGCAATTTCAATGCGAAGTTCGTCTTGCGGGGCGATGAATTCTTCCATACCGGCAGTGTATCCAAATTCACAGGCACTACAATATGGGCTTGTTCTGAAAGGAAGAAAGAATGCACATCCACATTCTCGGGATTTGTGGCACCTTCATGGGCGGTGTCGCCCAGTTGGCCAAGGCCTTGGGCCACACCGTGACCGGCTGCGATGCCAATGTTTACCCGCCCATGAGCACCCAGCTGACCCAGGCCGGTATTGATCTGACCGAGGGCTTTGGCGTTGAGCAACTCACGATCAAGCCCGACTTGTGGGTGGTGGGCAATGTAGTGTCGCGTGGCAACCCCTTGATGGAAGCCATTTTGAATCTGGGTTTGCCCTACATCAGCGGGCCGCAATGGGTGGGCGAACACATTTTGCGCGGCCGCAAGGTGTTGGCCGTGGCGGGCACACACGGCAAAACCAGCACCAGTTCCATGTTGGCCTGGGTGTTGCAGCAGGCTGGTTTGAACCCGGGGTTTTTGATTGGAGGCGTGCCCGGTGGTTTTGGTGTGTCAGCTACACTGGGGCAGGGCGACTGCTTTGTCATTGAAGCCGATGAATACGACACGGCATTTTTCGACAAACGCTCGAAGTTTGTGCATTACCGCCCGTTAGTGGCGATTCTGAATAATCTTGAGTTCGACCATGCCGATATTTTTCCTGATCTTGCTGCCATTGAGACCCAGTTCCACCATTTGGTGCGCACGGTGCCTTCCGAGGGGCGGGTTGTTTGTCCGGCCAACACGGATTCGCTGGAGCGGGTGCTCAAACGCGGTTGCTGGACCCCGGTTGAGCGCTTTTCAGCCGATGGGGCTGAGGCGTCTTGGCGAGCCAGGGTGTTGGGTGCATCCCGGTTTGAAGTGTTGAACCAAGGTGAGGTGAAAGGCTTGGTTGAATGGAACTGGTCGGGCCTGCACAATGTGAACAATGCACTTGCAGTGGTGGCCGCGGCGCACGCGGTGGGCGTGAATGTGAGCGATGCCTGCAAGGCTTTGAGCGAGTTTCCCGGTGTGAAGCGCCGCATGGAATTGCGCGGTGAAGCTGCTGGCGTGAAGGTGTACGACGATTTTGCGCACCACCCCACAGCCATTGCCACCACGCTGGAAGGTGCGAAAGCCCGAATGGCAGAAATTGCTGCGGCAGAGGGCAAACCCACAGGCAGGCTGATTGCCCTGTTTGAACCCCGGTCCAACACCATGAAAATGGGCACTTTGGCGCAAGCCTTGCCAGCTTCGTTTGACGAGGCGCAGTCCGTGGTGTGCTACACCGCGGGCATTCAATGGAATGTGCGAGACACGCTTGGCAGTGTGGGCGAACGCCTTTTCACCAGCGACAATTTGAGCGAGGTGATTGACCGCGTGGTGGCGCAGGCCAAACCCGGCGATTGGGTGGTCGCCATGAGCAATGGTTCGTTTGGCGGCATTCACCAGAAATTGATTGATGCCCTGGCACACGCAACGGGAGCACGTGTTTGACTCCGTTCGTTCTCAACAGCCCCGGCGGATTTGTGCGCGCAGGTGGTGTGGCCGATCTGGTGGTGTACCTGCATGGGTTTCGCTCCTCGTCCAAATCCGTGAAAGCACAGAAAATGATTGATGTGTTTGATCAGGCCGGTTTCAGCAGCCATTTGTGGGTGCCCGATCTGCCCGCATCGCCAGCGCAAGCGCTGGCTTTGATTGAACAGCAGGTGGACGCGCGGCTGCAAAGCAATCCGGGCATGTCACTGACCTTGATTGGAAGTTCGCTGGGCGGTTTTTATGCCACGGTGCTGGGTGAACAACACACGCAAGCCAATGTGGTGCTGCTGAACCCGGCCATCAAACCCTATAACGATTTGCAAGATCAAATTGGCAGAAAAAAAGTTTACTTCTCGGATGAAGAAATTGAGTTTGTGCCCGCTTACCTGGACGATCTAAAGGCCATGGAACGAAGCAGCCTGATCTATCCCGAACGTTACTTTTTGGTGGCAGCCCGCGACGATGAGGTGCTGGATTGTGACACCATGCTGGCGCGTTATCGCGGTGCGCACCAGTTGCATTTGCTGGGTTCCGACCACGCTTTGAGTGATTTTGATGAAGTATTGCCCTTTGTTAAGCTGGCAGTGGGCCTGCAATGAGTGGCCCGGTGGTGTGGACCCGGCACTGCCCGCCAGGCTGGCCTGCTTGGGCCCGCGATTGGGCTGGCACGCAAGGTTCGCTAACCCGGCGTTTGGTGGGCTTGAACAAGGGGTTTAAAGTAGAGCCTGTTGTGCAGGGCAGGGTGCTGGTAAAGCATGGGCCAGGCTTCAGGGGGCAAAGCGGAATGGGCCAAATGATGCGGCAGCGGCTGGTGCGCCTGTATGTGGACAATGCCCCCGTGGTGTTGGCTCAAACCTTGGTCAAAATGGATGGCCCCGTGAACGACTGGCATTTTTGGAGGGGCTTGGGCACACGCTCGCTGGGGTCGGTGCTGTTTTCTGATCCGCAGGTCAAGCGTGGTGAACTATATTTTGCGCGCTTACCCCTAAAGCAGGCGTGGGTTTGGCAACTGCTTGACCCACGGTTGCGAATTGAAATGAACAAGATTGGGCAAGGCCGGGTTTGGTATGCCCGTTGTGCGCGGTTTTCGCGCAAGCCCGAAAGAACGCCGTTGTGGGTGATGGAAGTGTTCCTGCCCCAACTTCAGAACTACCTTTAGGACTGTTGATGAATTTGTATTACGAAGAGGCCGGAGCCTTTAAAGTGGGCCGCGTGCTTCAAGAGCAGGGCAATGCCTTTCAGGTTGAAACCCTGCATGGCAAGCGCACCAAGGTGAAATCCAACAGTGTGATGTTAAAGTTCGATGCGCTGGAATGTGCAGAATTTCACACACAGGTTGAAGTGTTGGCCAAGGAAGTGGACGTCGAGTTTCTGTGGGAATGTGCGCCTGAAGGCGAGTTTGATTTCACCATGATGGCCCAGGAATATTTTGGTGAAAAGCCCACGGTGGTGCAACAGGCCGCCACGCTGGCTGCCCTGCATGCAGCACCGGTGCATTTTCACCGCAAGGGCAAGGGCATGTACCGCGCAGCCCCGCCTGAAATTTTGCAGGCAGCATTGGCTGGCCTTGAGAAAAAACGCCTGGCTGCAGAACAGCAGCAGGCCTGGGCCGATGCACTGGTGCGTCGTGAATTGCCCGATGGCTTTGCGAAACAGGCCGCCACCTTGCTGGTGCGCCCCGATAAAAACAGCGCTGAATACAAAGCCTTGATGTTGGCGTGCACGGCCGCAGGCCGCTCACCCGATGTGCTGTTGATTGAGTGCGGTGCATTTAAATCAGTCCATGAAATGATGCGTGCCCGTTTTGCAGCCATTCATTTCCCGAAGGGCACCGAGATTGATTTGCCGCCCCCCCAGGTGCCTGCCGATCTGGTCGGGTTGCCCGTGGCCAATGTGCGCGCGTTTTCCATCGATGACATTTCAACCACGGAAATTGACGACGCATTCAGCGTGGTGTGGCTGGATGACAACCGCGCCCGCATTGGTGTGCACATTGCCGCACCGGCACTGTTGATTTCGCGTGGCAGCTCCTACGACCGCGTGGCCCGTGAACGGCTTTCAACGGTGTATGCACCGGGTGACAAAATCACCATGCTGCCCGATCAGGTTGTGGAATTGGCCACCTTGGCAGAAGGGCGCACCGTGCCATCAGTGAGCATTTATGTGGAAGTAAGCACTGAAACCGGCGATCTGCTCAGCGAGCCCTACAGCGCAATTGAACAAGTGCCCATGGCCGCCAACCTGCGCCACAACCACCTGGATGCCGCGCTGTCAAAAGAGGTGCTGGAAGACCCTGCACTGAATGAACTGGACGTGGTGGGCGAATTTTTCCCGGCATTGAAAATGCTTTGGAAAAGTTCATGTGTGTTGCGCACGGAACGCGAAATTGTTCGCGGGCAACCCGAAAAACACACCCGTATTGATTTCAATTTTTATGTCAGCGAAGACGGCACTGTCGAGATTCAACCCCGCCGCCGCGATGCGCCGCTCGATTTGCTGGTCGCGGAGTGGATGATTTATGTGAACCGCGAATGGGGTGGCTTGCTGGACGAATGCAAGGTCACCGGAATTTATCGAATTCAGCCACAGATGGGCCGCGTGCGCATGTCCACCCACGCCGCACCACACGCCGGTTTGGGCGTGCCGCAGTACGCGTGGAGCACGTCCCCGTTGCGACGGTATGTTGATTTGGTGAATCAGCAACAGCTTATTTCAGTGTTGCGTCAGGAGCCACCTGTGTATACGGCCACCGACGCGGAATTGCTTTCTGCAGTGAACAGTTTTGATGTCACTTACAAGGCTTACGCCGAGTTTCAGCAAAGCATGGAGCGCTATTGGTGCCTGCGCTGGATTCAGCAAAAAGGTCGCAAACAGTTCGATGGCGTGGTGGTGAAAGACGAACTGGTGCGGCTTGATGACATTCCCCTGTTTGTGCGTTTGGTGGGCGTTACATCGCCTGGCCGTGGCGTGCAGGTGGAAGTAGAACTGGACCAGGTGGACGAGTTGACCCTTACCGTGTCCTGCAAGTTGCTGGCATTGAAGAAAGGCACAGCCACCCGCTTGCTGGACGAAGAGGATGACGAAGAGGAGGTCGAGATTCCCGAGGTTGTTGCCGTGGTCGACGAGGCTCCGCTGGATACTTCCGGAGAACCTCAAGCGTGAACACCCTGCGTGCACCTGTTGGCGAATTGAACTTGAAGAAGGCGCTGGTGCTGTCGGTGTTTTTTCATGCGCTGTTGTTGCTGGTGCATTTTTCAAGGCCGCAGGTTGACACCGCATTCAGCCGCCCGCTTGAAGTGATCCTGGTGAATGCGCAGTCGCAGAAAACACCTTCGGATGCAAAAGTGTTGGCACAAGTGGCGCTGGATGGTGGCGGGCAGGCAGACAAAGGCCGCGCGACCACCTTGCCGGGTCAGGCTGAAGACAAGGTCAATCAGCGTGAACTGATTGCCAGCCAGGAAAGGCTGAAAGAGCTGGAAGCCTTGCAGCGCAATTTGGCGGGTGCGCAGGTGCGTTCAACCCCACAAAATGAAGCGCTTGACACGCGCCCCGGCAATGACCCGAAAAGCCAGCGTGCCCTGGAAATAAAGCGCCTTCAAGCGCAGATTTCAGACAACATCAAAACCTACAACGAGCGACCACGAAAGCACTTTTTTTCCCCCCGCACCTCGCCCTATGCTTTTGCAATTTACGAAGAAGCCTGGCGTGCGAAAGTGGAACAAGTGGGCAATGCCAACTACCCTGATGAATTGAAAGGGCGCATTTACGGCAAGCTTCGTTTAACGGCTTACATCCGGGCCGACGGCACTTTGGAAGACGTGGAAGTGGACCGGTCCTCGGGTTCGGCGGTGCTGGATCGCGCAGCGTTGAGAATTTTGAGAATGTCTACACCCTTTCCGCCATTCCCGTCAGACATGCGGAAAAAGGCAGATATTTTGGCTGTCACCCGCACTTGGGTGTTTAGCCGTGACACCATCAGCACAGAATATTAAGCACATGGAGATTCCCTGTTGAGCGCGTCAATTGGTCCCGTAGAGCGTTATGTTGTGATCGGCAATCCGATTGCGCACAGCATGTCGCCTGCCATTCACGCTGACTTTGCCGCGCAGCTTGGGCTGCCGTTGCAGTACGAACGCATGCTGGCACCGCTGGATGGCTTTGCCCAAACCGTGGCTTCCTTGAAGGCGGCCGGTGTGAAAGGCGCGAACGTGACCGTGCCTTTCAAGCTGGAGGCGTGCTTGTTGGCCGATGCATTGTCGCCTGCGGCGGAATTTGCGCAGGCTGCCAACACCTTGAAGTTTTTGCCCGAAGGCACCATGCTGGCCGACAACACCGATGGCGGGGGTTTGTGCCGCGATCTGGATCGCCAATTGCGCACATTGGGTTTGCGGCTGAATCAATGCCAGGTCTTGATGATTGGTGCGGGCGGTGCCGCCAGTGGTTGCGTGGCAGCCTTTCAACATGCCGGTGTTCAACACCTGACCGTGTTGAACCGAACTGCGACCAAGGCCCGTGAACTGGCCGAGCGTGCAGAGGCCATTGACCTGCCAGCTGCCGGTGGCGGGCTGGACACACCACCATCGCATTTCGACGTTCCCGGCGCGTCTGTGGTTGTTGTGAATGCATCGTCAAGCAGTTTGAAAGGCGAGGTGCCAGTGATTCACCCTGACTGGTTTGAACGTGCAGTGCTGGTCTATGACATGATGTACGCCGCCCAGCCCACGCCCTTCATGCGCTCGATCCGGAATGTGGAAACACCGTGCAGCGATGGCTTGGGAATGCTGGTTTTTCAAGCGCAACTGGCCTTTGAGGTGTGGACTGGCCAGTCCCCTAACGCCCTTGAAACTTTGATTAAAGTGCGGCAAATGTTGCTTGCCAAACCAATACAATAATGAGCGCCATGGCCCACAAGAAAAACTCAACTGTTCGCAAACGCAAGTTCAGCTTAAATCCCTTGGTGTGGTTGTGGCGAATTTTTTTCTGGGGCTTCTGTGCAATTGTGCTGTTGCAGCTTTGGTTTCTTGCGCAAATTGCTGTGTGGACCCACGTGAACCCTAGCAATACCAGCTTCATGCAAACGCGCTTGAATGAAGTTCGCAAAACAGATCCCGGTTTTCAGTTGAAGCAAGATTGGGTGCCCTACGACAAAATTTCCCTGAACCTGAAGCGCGCAGTAATTGCCGCCGAAGACAGCGGCTTCATGCAACACAAAGGCGTGGAAATGGCTGCCATTGAACTTGCCATCAAGCGCAATGCACGGCGTGGACGCGTGACACACGGTGGTTCGACCATTACCCAGCAGTTGGCCAAGAATCTGTTTTTGACCGGCAAGCGCAGCTACATTCGCAAAGGGCAGGAACTGGTGATTGCCCTGATGATTGAAGCCTTGTGGGACAAACGCCGCATTCTTGAGGTGTATCTGAATGTGGTGGAATGGGGCAATGGCGTGTACGGTGCGCAGGCCGCTGCAAAGCATCACTTCGGCGTAAACGCCGTGCAGTTAAGCAGCTACCAGGCAGCTCGCATGGCAGGCATGCTGCCTGCGCCGCGTTATTTCGACCAGCGCAAGAATTCGCCTTTTCTGGCCCGCAAAACAGGCACCCTGCAAAGGCGCATGTACCAGGTCACGGTGCCGAAATAAAGAGCCCAAGCGGAGGCCCCTACCCTAGCAGCGTTTCCCACAGTTCTCGTATCGGCTTTTTCAGCACCATCAGTGCCGGGTCGCTGGTTCGGGACTTGTCAAGCCCGGCCAGTCGCAGTGCATGCTGTTTGGCGCGCAGCTGGCGGTAGGCATCGGCCACATAATTCGCAAGCTCGGCAGGCACCAGGCCCAGTTCACCTGCTTTTTTAAGCAATGCAATATTGCCTGTGTTTTTGGTTAAGTCAGGGTGGGTGTGCGCGTGCCCAAGCACCAGTGCCTGCACCGTGAATTCCACATCCACCATGCCGCCCAGATCGTGTTTTACATCAAACAGTTCAGTGTGGTTGGGGTGGCCTTCCTGCATTTTCTGGCGCATGTTGATCACTTCTTTTTTTACGTCTTCCCAGTTGCGCGGCAGTTGTAAAATTTCTTCGCGCAGGGTTTCGAATTTTTTTCCAATTTCAGCATCGCCCACGCAGAAACGCGCGCGGGTCAGGGCTTGGTGTTCCCAGAACCATGCGCCCACGCCACCTTCGCGGCGCTGGTAGTCTTCGAACGACTTCATGCTGCTGACCAAAAGGCCTGCTTCGCCATTGGGGCGCAGGCGAAAATCCGTTTCAAACAAGGTGCCAGCGGCGGTTTGGGTGGTCAGCCAGCGGTTCATTGCATCCTCACTGG
>NZ_DAIUBR010000010.1:87657-98178 GCF_036846585.1 Limnobacter sp.
CGTTTGGCCAACTGGGCATACAAATCGGGTGCGCGGTCGTCGTCGTCGTCGAACAGAAAAATCAGGTCAAGATCCGATGAATACCCCAGTTCTTTGCCGCCATGTTTGCCGTACGCGATCACGGCAAATTTGGGTTGGGCACGGTGCCGCTTGGGCAGTTGATCCCACGCGCACTCAAGAATCACTTCCAGGGTGCGGTCTGCAAGTTCAGACAACAAATCAGACACATGTTCAACTGTCAGCAGGTTTTCCAGGTCTTGCGTCAACACGCGAAAAAGCTGGGCGTGGTGTTGCTCGCGAATCAAGTCCATTTGCCGTTCAAGGTCGGGTTGCCCGTCTGGCAGCTTGGCTTGATTCAGCATGTCGCGAAGCACTTGCTTCCACTGATTGAAATCGGGCGGAGTCAACAGCGTTCGGCTGTCCAGCAATTCATCCAGCAACAGGGGGTGCCTGATCAGGAACCTTGCTGCCCACGGGCTGGCGGCCAGCATCCGGCTTACCCGCATGCGGGCAATCGGGTATTCGTCCAGCAAACTTAGATAGGCACCGCGCCGCGATACCGTTTCTATCAGGTCGCAGAAATGTCGCCAGCAGGAATCGGGCGCTGTAGATGCCCCTGCTGCAGCCAACACAGTTGGCATCAGCCGGTCGACCCGCTCGCGGTGGGCGTTGGGCAATGCCTGGTAGCGGCTGGATTCAACCAGATGCTGGTAACGGTCTTGTGCAGCCTGCGGGTTTGAAAACCCTTGGGTCAGTGTGTCGGCCCAAGGCAATTCCAGGCTGGGGGTTTCCTCGTCTTCCTGCTTGTCGCCAAACACCACATCAAAGTGGCTGGCCACATGGCCCATGTGGCGGTTCAGGGTTTTCATGAAATTGCCCGGATCCTGAAAGCCCATCGACCGGGCAATTCGAAGTACCTCGGTGGGGCTTGCTGGAAGGCGGTGGGTTTGCGCATCGTCCACGTATTGCAGGCGGTGTTCCAGGTTGCGCAAAAACCGGTAAGCGGCCACCAGTTTGTCGTGATCATCCGCTGTAATCAGCCCCAACTCAACGCACACCTCCAGCACATCGACAGTGCGGCGTAACTGAAGTTTGGGTTCCCGACCACCGCGAATCAACTGAAATGCCTGTGCCGTGAATTCAATTTCACGAATGCCACCTCGCCCCAGTTTCACGTGCACGCTGCCCGGGTGCAGGCTTTCTCGTTTGCTGACCTCGTTGCGAATTTGCACATGCAGGGCGCGCAAGGCCCGAATGGATCCAAAATCCAGGTACTTGCGAAACACAAAAGGGCGAACAATGTTGTTCAGGTTGTCCAGGTTTTGCTGAAAGGCGGCATCTTGGTTCGGGTCTACGGCCCAGTTCACCACGCGCGCCTTGATCCATGCGTAGCGTTCCCATTCGCGCCCCTGTACCACAAAATATTCTTCCAGCATGTCCAGGCTGACCACCAAAGGGCCAGAATCGCCGTTGGGGCGCAGCCGCATGTCTACGCGAAATACAAAACCTTCGTCGGTCACCTCGGAAATTATTTTGATGATCCGTTTGCCAACCTGGTTAAAAAATTCTGCGTGCGACTGGCTTTTGCCATTTAAACCACCTTGGGTTTCATCGTCCTGGTTGTACAGAAAAATCAGGTCAATGTCGCTGGATGCATTCAGTTCGAAGCCGCCCAGCTTGCCCATGCCGACCACCATCAGGCAATCGCCATTGGCTGGTTCACCAAACCGTTCAGCCTGCATGCGGTGGCTTAGTTTCAATGAAATTTGTACGGCAGCATCGGCCAGAAAGGAAAGGGCTTCCGTTACGTCGAATAAATCCACCTTGCCTTGCAGGTCACGCCGCATGATTTCGATCATGCTGCGCTGGCGGACCAGGCGAAGTTCGGTCATCAACGCCCGTTCATCGGTCAGTTCGCGGGCTTTTTCCAGCCATGTTTCGATGCAGTTCAGAAGGTGGTCGCTGTCACTGTCGCTGGCGGTGGTGTCCCAATCGGGGAAGCGGTTCAGCCAGCGTTTTGCATACTCGGAATGTTTGGGCCAAACCTGATGATAGAAATCCAGTGGGTCGTTCATGTAGTGCGCAATTAAGTGGGTGCTTGGTTCTACAATAGAGTACTACAGGTGTTCACCATTATTCGGGCGGTATTTCTTGCAGGAAGGAACAAACCAGGCGCAATTGCAACATGTGATCAGCAACCCCATGCTAAGGCGGGCGGGGTCTGTATTGTTTTGGCTTTTGGTTGTGGTGTACGTGCCGTTTTGCCTGGCTTTGCTGGCCGTGAAGTGGCTTGTACTGCCTGAAATAGACCGTTATCGCCCGGAAATCCAGCAGTTCCTGCAACAACAAACGGGTGCCCCCATTGAAATTGGCCGTATTCAGGCGCAATGGCGCGGCTGGGGGCCGCAACTAACCGTTGATCAAGTGCAATTGCGCACGCCCAATGGCGAGTCGGGTTTTCATGCGGAAAGCCTTCGCATGGAATGGTCACTCCCAAGCATTCTGGCTTTCAATCCCCGGTTGAACAATCTCGAGGTGTTGTCGCCCACCTTGCGCGTGGTTCGCAATGCGCAAGGCGTGTTTGAAATTGCGGGCATTCCGGTGGTGGACGATGGCAGTCAAGGCAACCCCGGGCTTGACTGGTTGCTTGAGCAAAAACGTGTGCTGTTAAGCCAGGGGGTGTTGAATTGGCAAGACGACATGGGACAGTTCCCGACCGCCCAGGCCCTTGAAGTCGAATTGTTGATGAAAAACGGCCTGAGCCGACACCAGGCCGGTTTAATTTTCAAGTTGCCCACGTTGGCAAAAACGCCAGTGCACGCCAGTTTGAATTTCAAAACGCCCCTGCTGAAGCGGAATTTGGGCGATCTGAAAAAATGGAAAGGCACTTTTTTCATGGGTGCCGTGGTGGATCAGGCCGAGCCCATTGAGTCGATGTTCAAGGCCTTTGATCTGGATGTTGACATGACCCAGCCGCAAGGTCGCCTGTGGGTTGATTTTGAAGGTGGGCTTGTTCAACGTTCCCTGCTGGACGCACGTGTTGCGAAGCTTCGTTTCGACAACCCGGCGGCCGATGCCGCGCCTTTTGACATGACCAATACCAGCGCACTGGTTGAAATTGTTGGCGAACATCTTTTGTTTGCGCCCAGTGCAATTTCCATACGGCGCTTGACCGGTCAAATTGCAGGGCAGAAACAGTTTGGGCCCACCGATTTGTCGGTGCGCAAGAACGCGCTGAAAGAAGGGTTTGAATGGGGTGTTCAAGCCCAGAAACTGGATGCCGCGCAGGCCAAAGCCATTGTGATGGAGCTGGGTCCGCATCTGGGGCAGCAAGACAGGCTTGAACGGGTTAAAGCGTTCGAATTTTCAGGGCTGGTCAAGCAGCTGGATGTGAGCTGGAGGACAGGGGGCGACAAACCATTCAGCGATTCCCAAGCCTTCAATTCCGACATCGACTTCACCAACCTGACCGTGCTCTACCGCGATTCCTCCCCGCAATCCAACGGAAAAACCACGGGCTTTCGCAATGTCAGTGGCACTTTCAAGGGCAGCAACTCGCAGGGCAAATGGACTTTGATGGGGCGAAACGTGGAGTTCGCCCTGCCGGAAATTTTCGCAAGCGACGTGTTGAAGTTCAATGAACTGGCTGGTCAGGGGGCTTGGGAAAATGTGTTTGCCACCGATTTGCCGGTGGAGTTTTCAATCGACAAAATGCTTGCCCGTAACGCGGATTTGCAAGTTGAAGTGGCAGGCAGTTATGAATTTCGCCGCGAGGAACCTGATGTCATCAACCTGAAAGGCAACTTGCCCATGGCCAATGTGGCACAAGTGTCGAATTATTTGCCCCTGATTGTGGGCAGCAGTGCGCGCACCTGGTTGACTGAAAACCTGAAGGCCGGGGTTGCCAGCAATGGCGAATTTGAATTGTCGGGCCGCCTGAGCGACTTTCCTTTTGATGACCCGAAAAGCAAGGGCGTGTTCAGGATTGAAGTGCCTTTTGAAAACGGCGAATTGACTTACGCGCCCGGTTGGCCCCGCATTCAACAGGTCAATGGCAAGGCCACATTCAATGGCAAACGCATGTTGATTCAAGCCGATAGCGCTGAATCCCTTGGGGTTCAACTGACAAATGTTGAAGCGCGAATTGACAACCTGGATGCCTGGGATCCCTTGCTTGAAATTACAGGCAAAGGCCGGGGTGATCTGGCCAACATGGTGGCTTTCGTTAATCAAAGCCCCGTGCGGGAAATTCTGAACGAAGCATTGATCAATGCGCAGGTGGATGGCCCTGCGAACCTTGATTTGCAACTGGGCATTCCAATTGCAGATCCTCAAAAAACCCAGGCCAAAGGCGAGCTGACACTGAAAGGCAATTCAATCCGTGTGGTGCGCGGCATGCCCACGGTCATCAATGTGGACGGCGTGATCCAGTTCTCCAACAAGGGCTTGTTCATCAATCAGTTGCAAGGGCAGGCCCTGGGTGGCCCCGTCACCGTGAAGGGAAACACCGACGCCGCAGGGCGCATGGAAATTCGCGCCAACGGTGTTGCGCGGGCACAGGGTTTGGCGCAATACCTCAACCCCTTGGCCGAACCTTATCTGGCAGGCACTACCCCCTACAGCGTGTTGGTTACCACCCGTGAAAACGGTGTGACCGTGGATGTAAGCAGCCAGTTGCAAGGGCTCGAAGTGAAATTGCCCAGCCCCTTTGCAAAAAAAGCGGATGCACGTTTGCCCTTCAAATTAAGCCAAACCGGCAGTGCGCAAGGCGACCGGTGGGTGATTGATCTGGGGGCTGACAACAAACCGGTGGCACAGGTGCGTGCCACAGTTCTTGACGACGGCGGGCAGCCCGGCATTGATTCTCTTCAGTTTGCCGTGGGTGCGCCGCTGGCTGCGCCCAGTGCGGGCATTCAGGGCGATGTGCGGGTGCCCGTTATTGACGTGGACACCTGGCGAACTGTTGTGAACGACATCACCTCGGCTTCCGGCAACACCGGTTTGATGGGTGAACTGATGGGCGACCCGGCTTCAGATACCGCATTGAAGCTGAAAGTGGCCATTCGAACCGACCGCCTGGACGTGGGCAGCAAGTCATTCGAAGGCGTGTCTGTCGCAGCGCGCACGGTTGAAAAGCGCTGGCAGTTCGATGTAAAAGCCAAAGGGGTGGACGGTTATTTGTCCTGGGTATCTGACAAACAACGCCCCGATGGCGCCGTGTTGGCCCGCTTCAAAACACTGGTCATTCCCAAAACGCTGGACAGCGACATGCGCGACCTGGTCGAGGAACCCGCCTCCAGCATTCCGGCACTGGATGTGCAGGTGGACAATTTCACTTTGAACGACCTCACCCTGGGCAAGCTGAAATTGATCGCCGTGAACCAAACCCGCGAGGAGCAGGCACGGGCCACCCTGGGCCAGCGCCCCAAGGAATGGAAGCTGGAAGAATTGCGCATTGAGAACCCGGAATCGGTTACCCAGGCCAAAGGCGTTTGGCAATACGGCAACAATTTGAAGAACCAGCGCACTGACATTGAATTGAACCAGACCGTGAAGAATGCGGGCGGCTTGCTGACCCGCTTGGGCATGGCTGATGTGTTTCGCGGTGGTGAAGGTACGCTTGTTGGGCGATTGCGCTGGAACGACGCCCCCACCAACATTGACTACGGTAGCTTGAGCGGGCAATTCAAACTGAAAAGCAGCAAGGGCCAGTTTTTAAAGGCAGACCCGGGCGTGGCAAAATTGTTGGGCGTACTTTCTTTGCAAAGCATTCCCCGTCGCTTCACGCTTGATTTCAAAGACGTGTTTTCCGAAGGCTTTGCCTATGACACCATGGACGCCGATGTTGTACTCGAGGAAGGGATTGCCAGCACACGGAATTTCAAGATGACTGGGCCCAGCGCCACCGTGTTGATGGACGGAAATATTGACCTGGAAAGTGAAACCCAGAACCTGAATGTGGTAGTGCTGCCCGATTTGAACCCCGCCGGGGGTTCGCTGATTTATTCAGTGATTGCGGCCAACCCTGCGGTGGGCATTGCATCCCTGATTGCCGATTTTGTGCTGAAAGACCCACTGGCGAAAATTTTCTCATTCCAGTACCAGGTGAGCGGCCCGTGGGCAGCCCCAGTGATTGAACGTGTCAGAAAAAGCGAAACCCCGAATTCATCCACCAACAATTCCAACCTGAGGCCCTGACATGACCCAGCCGATGACCGTTGCCAGTTTGCAAATGATTGCAACTCCCGACGTGGAGCGCAATCTGGACATTGCGCAGCGCCTGATCGGCCAGGCAGCCAGGCTGGGCGCGCGCATGGTACTGTTGCCTGAATATTTTTGCCTGATGGGCCACAAAGACACCGACAAACTGGCGATTGCCGAACCATTCGGCCAAGGCCCGATACAGGAGTTTCTGGCCGACCAGGCGGTGGTGCGCAATGTGCACATTGTGGCGGGCACTGTGCCCATTTCAAGCGACACGGAAGATCGTGTGTACAACACCACGCTGGTATTCAACCCACAGGGGCAGTGTTCCGCCCGTTACGACAAAATTCACCTGTTCTGCTTCACCAAAGGGCAGGAAAGTTACGATGAGGCACGCGTGCTGCTGCCCGGCAAAACCCCTGTGGTGGCTGACATTGAAGGCTTCAAGGTGGGTTTGTCGGTTTGTTACGACCTGCGCTTTCCCGAATTGTACCGGGCCATGGGCAAGGTCGATTTAATCGTAATGCCCGCCGCATTCACCTACACCACGGGCCGCGCACACTGGGAAGTGCTGATGCGTGCCCGCGCCATTGAAAACCAGTGTTACGTGTTGGCCTGTGGGCAGGGTGGTGTACACGAGAACGGGCGCCGCACCTGGGGCCATTCCATGTTGGTCAACCCGTGGGGCGAGGTCGAGAATGTGTTGGCCGAAGGCGAGGGAGTGCTGCTTGGTCAGCTTGACCCTGTTAAGATAATCGATGTGCGAAACAGCTTGCCCGCGCTCACGCACCGCGTGCTTTAAAGGATTCAACATGAAAGTAGTAGACCCCGCCATTTCCAACCTTGCTATTGCCCAAAGCCTGCTGTGGACCCCTTACGGCATTGATGAGGGGCACATTCAGAAAGCCTTTGGCGAAATTTTTTCGCACAAGGTTGATTTCGCCGATTTGTACTTTCAGTACGGTTGCGTGGAAGGCTGGTCGCTTGATGAAGGCATCGTGAAATCCGGCAGCTACAACATTGAGCAAGGTGTGGGTGTAAGGGCTGTGAATGGCGACAAA
Source organism: Limnobacter sp. (assembly GCF_036846585.1). Taxonomy (GTDB): domain Bacteria; phylum Pseudomonadota; class Gammaproteobacteria; order Burkholderiales; family Burkholderiaceae_B; genus Limnobacter. Next base: position 94,923 of record NZ_DAIUBR010000010.1, read on the forward strand.
ACCGCGTTTGCCTATTCTGACGACATTGCATTCAAGCCCATTCTGGCCGCAGCCAAGTCGGTGCGTGAAATTGCAAGCCTGGGCAAAACGGCCAACCGCAACCTGAAAACAGGCAAAGGCTTTGCTGGCGCAGAAAGCCGCGCCCTGTACAGCCCCTTGAACCCCATTCCCACGTTGACATCCACCGAGAAAGTAGACTTGCTCAAGCGCCTTGAACAGTTTGCCCGCAAGCGCGACAAACGCGTGAAACAGGTGATGGCCAATATTGTGGGCGCTTACGACGTGGTGCTGGTGGCCCGAAGCGACGGCGTGCTGGCCGCCGATGTGCGTCCTTTGGTGCGCGTGAACGTAAGCGTGGTTGTCGAGCAAAAAGGCCGCCGCGAAACGGGTTCATCTGGTGCGGGTGGCCGCTACGATTTTGGTCATTTTAACGACGCGTTCCTGATGCACCACGCCCACATGGCTGTGGACCAGGCCTTGATCAACCTTGAAGCGCGCCCGGCCCCGGCCGGTTTGCAAACCGTGGTGCTGGGGTCAGGCTGGCCCGGCATTCTATTGCATGAAGCGATTGGCCATGGCCTGGAAGGCGACTTCAACCGCAAGGGCAGCAGCGCGTTTTCCGGCATGATTGGCCAGCGAGTGGCAGCCAAAGGCGTGACTGTTGTAGACGATGGCACCCTGGCCAACCGCCGCGGTTCGCTGAATATCGACGACGAAGGCAACAAAACCCAGTGCACCACCCTGATTGAAGACGGCATTTTGAAGGGTTACATTCAGGACATTACCAATGCGCGACTCATGAAAATGCCGGTCACCGGCAATGGCCGACGCGAAAGCTTCGCCCACCTGCCCATGCCCCGCATGACCAACACCTACATGTTGAATGGTGACAAAACCCCTGAGGAAATCATCGCCAGCGTAAAAGACGGTGTGTATGCCGTGAACTTTGGCGGCGGGCAAGTGGACATTACCAGCGGCAAGTTCGTGTTTTCAGCTTCGTTGGCTTACAAAATTGAAAACGGCAAAATCACCTATCCGCTAAAGGGCGCCACCCTGATTGGCAATGGCCCGGAATCGCTCACCAAAATTTCAATGGTGGGCAATGACATGGCACTGGACGACGGCGTGGGCACTTGCGGCAAGGAAGGCCAAAGCGTGCCCGTGGGCGTGGGCCAGCCCACTTTGCGCATTGACGGGCTGGTCATGGGTGGGACGCAGTAAATCAGGTTGGCTTCAATTGGATCGATTCCGTTGATGCGCATGGTTGCGGGTTGGTGTTGTGAAATTGACGCTTAAGCGGGCCTCTGCCTGTCAAAGTTCCTTGTTTTTCAGTGGGATGCCAACCACACCCACCCGCGACTTGTTAGAATTTCGCTCAGCGCGCTTGCACAGCGGCCACGAATTGTTTAAATTGAAGAGATGAACACGACTTTCGCGCACTCTTTTTATGCTTTTTTTGGCTTCTTTGCCTGGTTTGGGCAAGCGGCGGAAGAGGGTTGTGCGTAAAAACACATAGTTCAAACAGATCCCGAAACCGCCAGGCCCTAACCTCCTGGCGGTTTTTTTTTGAACCGACACTTTGAACAAAAAGCGCGCCAGCATTCAGGAGAATTGGCATGAACACGGTAACAGACGACTTGAGAATCAAAGAAATTAAAGAACTGATCACCCCTGCAGCCTTGATTGCAGACGTGCCCATTTCCCCCGCCATTGCTGAAACAGTGTCAGGCTGCCGCACAGCCCTGCACAAAATTTTGCATGGTGGCGACGACCGCCTGATCGTGGTCATGGGCCCCTGCTCGATTCACGATGTGAAAGCGGCCATGGAATATGCCAACAAGCTGACGGTGTACCGCGAAAAGTACGCGGAAGACCTGGAAATCGTGATGCGCGTGTATTTCGAAAAGCCACGCACCACCGTAGGCTGGAAGGGTTTGATCAACGACCCCAACCTGGATGGCAGCTTCGAAATTAACAAAGGCTTGCGCATGGCGCGTGAAGTGTTGTTGAACATCAACGGCCTGGGCTTGCCCGCCGGCACCGAGTTCCTCGACATGATCACCCCGCAATACATTGCAGACCTGGTCAGTTGGGGTGCCATTGGTGCCCGAACCACAGAAAGCCAGATTCACCGTGAATTGTCCTCCGGGCTTAGCTGCCCGGTCGGCTTCAAGAATGGTACGGACGGCAATGTGAAAATTGCAGTGGATGCCATCAAGGCCGCTCAACACCCGCACCACTTCCTTAGCGTGACCAAGGAAGGCCGCAGCGCCATTGTCAGCACTTCGGGCAATGAAGACTGCCACATCATTTTGCGTGGTGGCAAAGGCCCGAACTACGACGCCGCTTCTGTTGAAGCCGCCGCCGCCGACATTGGCAAAGCTGGCCTGGCCGCTCGCATCATGATTGATGCAAGCCATGGCAACAGCAGCAAAGTGCCCAAAAACCAGGTGGGCGTGTGCGAAAACATCGCCGAACAACTGGCCGCCGGCGATGCCCGCATCATGGGTGTAATGGTTGAAAGCCATTTGGTGGAGGGTCGTCAAGACTTGGAACCTGGCAAGCCACTGACTTATGGCCAAAGCATTACCGATGGTTGCGTGGGCTGGGACGACAGCCTGCAAGTGCTGGAAACTTTGGCACAAGGCGTGCGCAAACGCAGGTTGGCGCAGGTTGTATAAATAGTAGATTGTCGCAGTCAATTTGATGTGACGCTATAACGGAAATCCCGCCGGGTTTAAAACCCCGAGCGGGATTTTTTGTTGTGCAGAACGGATTGAGCTGTTCCGATAAATCGAACTTCTCATTTGGTTGGTTAACAGACTTATCCTTTTCACGACTTTAAGGACTATTCACTATGTATTCAAGTTCTGTTAACACCAGCAACCCTGTGGTTGAACAATTCAATCTCAACACACAAAACTTAGGCAACCTTAAGCGCGATATTTCCCCCTTGTCGGCTGCCGCGTTGAGCTTGGCTCAAACCGCACGAGACATGAAAGCAAATGTTTTGGCAACTACAGGCAATTCCAAAACCTTGGTATTCGCTTCGCAAGGGGGTTCAATGCAATCCAAACAACTCATCAAACTGCTGGACGGAGTCAAAGAGGCGCTCAAAAGTTTTGCATCAAAAGCAAAAAGTCTGGATCAAGAAGTTGATTTCTTTTCAGGTCATCAAGCAGGTTTGTTTCGGGGCAATGTCGCCGCAATTCCTCAAGCCGATAAGGTGAATTGGTGCACTGGTCAGGTTGAAAAA
>NZ_DAIUBR010000011.1:0-72056 GCF_036846585.1 Limnobacter sp.
TGTTGCCAGGCCTCAATGCCTTTTTTCTCGATCATCTGGGCAATGGTCTCGATCAGTTCAGGCGTGCGTGGGTGCAGTTCGCCAGTTTCGCGGTGAACCAGAAATGCCATGGGCACGCCCCATTGGCGCTGGCGCGACAGGGTCCAGTCTGGGCGGTTTGCGATCATGGCGTGCAGCCGCGCCTTGCCCCATGCTGGGAAAAATTCGGTGGCTTCCACGCCGGCCAGTGCTTTTTCGCGCAGGCTGCCGGAACCGTCGTTGGATTGAACGTCCATGCCTGCGAACCACTGCGATGTGGCGCGGTAAATGATGGGGGTTTTGTGGCGCCAGCAGTGCATGTAGCTGTGGCCAAATTTAACCTGTTTGATAAGCGCGCCCACTTCGAGCATTTTTTCAACAATCAGCGGATTGGCCTTCCAAATGTGCAGCCCACCGAAGAAGGGCAGGGAATCAGCGTACACACCATTGCCCGTCACCGGGTTGATGATGTCGGCGTCTTTTAAGCCATACGCTTTGCTGGTCAAAAAGTCGTCCACGCCGTAGGCAGGTGAGCAATGCACAATGCCTGTGCCCGTGTCGGTGCTGACATAATCTGCCAAATACACAGGGCTTAACCGGTCGTAAAACGGGTGGTGAAATGCGATGCCTTGCAGGGTTGCACCCTTGGTGGTGGCAATCTCAGTGCCTTCCAGTTCGTAGCTGTCAAGGCAAGGCTTCACACGTTCCTGCGCCAGCAGCAGGAATTTGCTGCCCACATCCACCAGGCTGTACACCAGTTCCGGGTGCATGTTCAGCGCCTGGTTGGCGGGCAGGGTCCACGGTGTTGTGGTCCAGATCACCAGTTGACCGGGTTTGGCCTGCAAGGTGGCCAACGGCACATTGAATGCGGTGGCCAATTTCCCTAGGTTTGCTTCGTTGAACGCAAAGCCCACATCAACCGCGATGTCTTGCTTGTCTTTGTATTCCACTTCGGCTTCAGCCAAAGCGGAGCCGCAATCGAAACACCAGTTCACCGGTTTCAGCCCACGGAACACATAGCCCTTCTCCATGATTTTGCCCAAGGCGCGAAGTTCGTCCGCTTCATTGCCAAAGTTCATGGTTTTGTAAGGGTTCTCCCAATCCGCCAGCACGCCCAGGCGAATGAAGTCTTTTTTCTGGCGTTCAATTTGCTCGGCGGCGTAGGCGCGGCTTTTTTCCTGAACTTCCAGTGTGGGCTTGCCCTTGCCATGGGTTTTTTCAATTTGAATTTCAATGGGCATGCCATGGCAGTCCCAACCCGGTACATAACGTGCATCGTAACCAGCCAGGCAGCGGCACTTCACAATGATGTCTTTCAGGATCTTGTTGACCGCATGGCCAATGTGAATGTCGCCGTTCGCATAGGGTGGGCCATCGTGCAGCACAAATTTTGGTTTGCCCGCTTTTGCATTGCGAATGGCTTGGTACAAGTCTTCCTTGCACCACTTCTCAACCCAGTTGGGTTCACGCGCGGGCAGGTTGCCGCGCATCGGAAAGGGTGTATCTGGCAGGTTCAGTGTGTTCTTGTAATCCATGTCGGGTTAACAGCCTGTATTTGAAATCCGGGGTTTGTTGGCGGCCAGCAGGGCCATGGCTTTGTCGGTGTCCTTGTGCATCTGGGTCACCATGAGGTCGAGCGAATCGAAGTGTTGTTCCGGGCGAATGTGCGCCAACACTTCGATGCGCAGCAACTTGCCATACGCATTGCCTTGCCAGTCTGGAATAAATGTTTCCAGCAAAATTTGATCTGAATGTTCTACCGTGGGGCGTACGCCCATGCTGGCCACGGCGGGTAATGGAGTTTCTTCAATTCCATGCACCCAGACGGCCAGAATACCGGTCAGTGCGCTGGCTCGACCTGGGATTCGCAGGTTCATGGTGGGAAAGCCCAGCGTGCGGCCCAGTTTTTTGCCGTGGACAATGTGGCCAGAATACACCAAGGGGTGACCCAGCATGTCGGTGGCGCGGGGCACATCACCCGCCTTCAATGCCTCTCGAATATTGGAGCTGGAAACCCGTGCGCCATTTCGTTGCACCTCGGCCAGGTCGTTGACCACAAAACCATGTGCATCGCCCAAGGCTTTCAGCAAGGTGAAGTCGCCTGCGCGTTTTGCACCAAAGCGGAAGTCGTCGCCCACCCACACCTGTTTGGCATTGAGCTGGTTCAACAGCACTTCCTGCACAAAGGCCTGCGGGCTGAGTGCGGCCATGGCGTTGTCAAAGGGCAGAACGCACACTTGTTCAATGCCGCAGCGCTTCATTTCAATGATTCGATCCCGCAGGGTGGAAATTCGGTCTAGCTTGAAGCTGGAACTGAAAAATTCCTTGGGGTGCGGGTGCAGCGTAACCACCGTGGGTACCAAACCTTGCGCGTGCGCAGCGGCCACCACGCGGCGGAACAACTCGGCATGGCCGGAGTGAACGCCGTCGAAGTTTCCAATGGTGAGCGCAGTGCCCTTGGCAAATGTATGTGGCCGGGGGCGGCGAATGATTTTCATACCGAGTGTGTCGGCTCTTGAGCGGTTGCAAAACAACCGACCATTATAAGGCCTGAATGGTGAAAAATAGGGCTTTTTTGCCCGCACAGTGATAAACTCGCGCCATGCAAAATTCCACACCTTCCGTCGTCATTTTGATCTCGGGGCGGGGTTCAAACTTGAATGCCCTGATCAATCACGCCAAACAGACCGGGGCCTACCAAATTCGTGCAGTCATCTCCAACCGCCCAGCAGCGGCTGGCCTGGCTTTGGCGCAATCGGCCGGGCTGGATACAGCCGTTCTTGATCACACTGAATATGCAAGCCGCGAGGCCTTTGATGCCGCGTTGGCCGGTTTGATCGACCAGTATCAGCCTGATTGGGTTGTGCTGGCTGGTTTCATGCGGGTGCTGACTGAAAGTTTTGTGAACCGCTATTTGGGGCGTTTGGTGAACATTCACCCTTCGCTGTTGCCTGCGTTTCCTGGCCTTAGAACCCATCAGCAGGCCCTGGATGCAGGTGTGCGTGTGCATGGCGTTACCGTGCACCTGGTGACCCCCGCTCTGGACCATGGCCCCATTGTGGATCAAGCCATGCTAAGGGTGTTGCCGGGCGACACAGCAGAAACACTCGCTGCGCGCGTGCTTGAACTGGAGCATCAAATTTATCCCCGTGCTTTGTCGGCTTTGGCCAGCGGGCGAATTAAAACAGTGAATGGAAGGCTGGAAGGTACTTTGACCTTGCCTTTGGTTCATGCAATTCAATAATCAGGATATTCAATATGGCCGGGTCAACTAAAAACACCCCTTTTCGCAAACCAAGCAACCGTCGCGACAGCAAGGTAGAGCGCCAGGGCGCGCAATCCCGCTATGGCCTGGTCAGCACGGTGGCGCAATTGATCGACCTGCTGGCACAGTTTGAGGGCCCCGCCGACGCCGCAATTTCCCGTTTTTTCAAGGATCACCCGGAATTGGGTGGGCGTGACCGCCCAATGGTGGCCGAGGCTGTGTATTGCTGGCTGCGCTATCGCTATCGAATCAACCACTTGGCGCAGGCTGGCGAAGGCCCTTCCGTGGTGCGTCAGGCCAAATTGGCCCTGCTGTGGTCGGGTGCGCCCGAGCAAATCTGGTCTGCTGGCAAGCAGGCTGACAATGAATGGCTAAGCCGTGTAATCAACATTTCCGCTGATGACCTGGGTGTTGAAGCCCGCACCTGTTTGCCGGAGTGGTTTTACACCAGGTTGGCCGAGCAGTTTGGGCAGGCGCGTGCAGAAACCTTTTCGCAGGCAGTGCTTAGTGCCGCCCCACTTGATTTGCGGGTGAACACCGTTAAAACCAGTGTTGTCGACTTGTTGGCCGCGCTGACGAACATGGGTGTTCAAGTGAACCCGATTGAAGGCCTGCCCGAAGGCTTGCGCGCAGTGGGCAAGCCCATTGTTGGCAAAACCGAGATTTTTCAGGAAGGCTATTTTGAGGTGCAGGACGCCGGTAGCCAGTGGGTAAGCCGCTTGGTGGCACCGCGCCGTGGCGATTTGGTCGTTGACTTTTGTGCGGGCGCTGGTGGCAAAACCCTGGCGATTGGTGCGCAGATGAAGAACACAGGCCGCATTGTTGCGCTGGATACATCAGAAAAGCGTTTGGTGAAGTTCAAGCCCCGTGCGGCCCGCTCGGGTTTGAGCAACTTCTACACCATGGTGATCAACGACGAAACTGACCCGCGCCTGAACAAGTATTTCGGCAAAGCCGACCGTGTGGTAACCGATGTGCCGTGCAGTGGCATGGGAACCTTAAGGCGTAACCCGGATCTTAAGTTTAGACAGAACTTACAGAGTCTGTCAGAATTGACCGCGAAGCAAAAATCCATCATCGAGCATGCAGCCAAATTGGTGAAGCCCGATGGTCGGCTTGTTTACATCACTTGCAGTGTTCTTCGCGATGAAAATGAAGACATTGTCAATGCGTTCCTGGAAAGTCACCCGGAATTCCGGCTTCGCCGCTGGACCGAAGTGTTGAACCCCGGAGAACGGCCTGTCAAGGCGAACACGACTGACGACATGCTTCGATTGTGGCCGGAAGATGGTGAATCCGACGGCTTTTTTGCAGCAGTGTTACAACGTTCCAAAGCCTGAACTGAATATAAATTCCAAATGTGTTCCGGCTTTAAAAGTACACTTGTACACTGAAAATATGATGCGGCTCCTTCAGAAGCAAATTGAGACGGCCGTAACCTTTGTAATACGACCTGTTGAGAGTTGGTGAATATGATTGAATTTTTAACCTCGGGAATTACTGGCGCAAGCATTGGCCAAATGGTGATTTACACCCTGATTGTGACCCACATCACCATTGTGGCCGTAACTGTGTACCTGCACCGTTGCCAGGCTCACCGTGCTCTGGAAGTACACCCTGCGCTGGCACACTTCTTCCGCGCCTGGCTGTGGTTGACTACCGGCATGAGCACCCGCGCATGGGCTGCGATTCACCGCAAGCACCACGCCAAGTGTGAAACACCTGATGACCCGCACAGCCCACAAACCCGTGGTTTGAAAACCGTATTCTGGCGCGGTGCGGAATTGTATCGCTCGGAATCCAAAAATGCGGAAACCCTGGCCAAGTACAGCCACGGCACGCCCAGCGATTGGCTGGAATTTCAGGTGTACGAGCGTTTCCCGTGGCAGGGTGTTGGTTTTACCCTGGTGCTTAGTTTTATACTGTTTGGTTTTCCTGGTGTAAGTATTTGGGCCATTCAAATGTTGTGGATTCCCGTGCTGGCCGCAGGTGTCATCAACGGCATTGGCCACTACTGGGGCTACCGCAATTACGATTGTCCCGATGCAAGCCGCAATATTTCACCCATCGGCATTTTGATCGGTGGTGAGGAACTACACAACAACCACCACACCCATGCCACGTCGGCCAAGCTGAGTTCCAAGTGGTATGAGTTTGACATTGGCTGGGTGTACATCAAGATGTTCAGCTTCCTTGGTTTGGCCAAGGTGAAGAAGGTTGCAGAGTCGCCCAAGTTTTCATCTGAAAGCAATCCAGTGCTTAGCCTGGCGACAGTTCAGGCAGTGGTGAATCATCGGTACGACGTGATGGCGCGTTATGCCAGTTCGATGCGCAAGGCCTTCCGTTCTGAAGCTGCAGCATTGAAGCAAAAAGCGGTCAATGCACAAGAACTTCAAGTGCTGTCCAAGGGCACCAAGCTGTTGTCGATCGATGAAAGCAAGTTGTGTGATGTGCAGCGTGCCGAGTTGGCTCAGTTGTGTGCGCAATCCAAGATGATCAATACGCTGGTTGAAATGCGTGCTGAGCTTCGTCAGATTTGGGAAAAAACCAACTTGAGCCGAGAGCAAATGTTGGTTCAGCTTCAAGCCTGGTGCGAACGTGCTGAGCAAAGCGGCATTCGCTGGCTGGAAGAGATGTCGATTCGGATCCGTCGCTACGCGGCTTGATATTTGCGATGTGTTGGTTTAAGAAAGCCGCTGGTGAAAACCAGCGGCTTTTTTGTTTTGGCATCAGCGCTTTGATTGGTTCGGGTGCTATATCACCTTGCAAATCCGGCAAGGCGATGGGGCACCCAAACCTTCCGCGCAGAATGCCAACTTGCGCCGGGGTATGACTGATGGCTTAATTCGCGCCGAAGCCGCAAGCCACTAGGCCGTTTTCAGCATGCGACTTCGCGAATGCAAGGGGGGTGTGCCTTTCGTCATAACGGCAAACGAGCAGCCAACAAAAAACCCGCTCTGAATTTCAGTAGCGGGTTTTTTGTAGAAACAGCGAAAGTAAATGAATTACTTCAGCTTGGTTTCTTTGTATGACACATGCTTACGAACCACTGGATCGTATTTCATGATTTCAATTTTCTCGGGCTTCGTGCGCTTGTTTTTGGTCGTTGTGTAGAAATGACCAGTACCAGCAGAAGATTCGAGTTTGATTTTTTCGCGACCACCTTTAGCCATGATTTACTCCTGCTTAGATTTCGCCACGTGCACGAAGATCGGCCAAAACAGCATCAATGCCGTTTTTGTCGATAGTGCGCAGGGCGTTATTAGTTAGACGCAGGCGAACCCAGCGGTTTTCGCTTTCAACCCAGAACTTGCGTGACTGCAAGTTAGGCAGGAAACGACGTTTTGTTTTGTTGTTGGCGTGGGAAACTTTGTTTCCAACCATCGGGCGCTTACCCGTTACTTGACATACGCGAGCCATGATGACCCCAAAAAATTCAGCAAATTAGTGTATCTGCAAAACCACACGGCATGAATTGAAAAGCCATGGATTTGCGGCGAAGTCCAAGATTGTAACCAATTACTATTCTTTTGCCCAGCCTTTTTTGCGGAAAAAATCAAAAAGGTGGGCGATTGTTGAGTCGATATGAATACCCGCAGCTGGGGCCAACCACCAAATGGTCCACCAATTCTATATCAACCAGTGCCAAGGCTGAGCAAAGCTCGCGGGTCAGGCGATCGTCGGCGCTGCTGGGCGTGCAACAACCGCTGGGGTGGTTGTGGGCCACCATGATGCGCGGGGCATTGTTGTGTATGGCAAATTTCAGCACTTCACGCGGAAAAACGGCGGTTTTGTTCACAGTGCCGCTGGACAGCACCTTGTGGTCCAGCACTTTCAATTGGCTGTCCAGGGCAATTGCCAGAAAGTTTTCAACGTCGCTCAGGCCTATTTGAGCCCGCACAAACTGCTCAAACAGGTCGGGGTTGCCAAGTAAATTGGGCTTTTCCTGTAATTCATGGCTTAAACAACGTTTGGCCATTTCCAGGCAGGCGCGCAGTTGGGCGTATTTGGCTTCGCCAAGACCCCGAATTTGAACCCATTCAGCCAGTGACACGCGGTTCAGGTTTTGAAGGCCACCGAACTGGTTGATCATTTCCCGGGCCAAATCCACTGCGCTTTTGCCGGGCAGGCCTGTGCGCAGGAAAATAGCCAGCAATTCGGCATCGGAAAGTGCCTGTGCGCCCTGTTTGATAAGTCGCTCGCGGGGGCGGTCATGTTTGGGCCAGCTTTGAATGCTCATGGAATAAACCTGAAAGCCACTGAGTGGCTTTCGTGCCAAGCGAGTTCCTTGGCTCGGGCGTGCTGGCGCCTTCTTATGCGGGCTTGCCCAGGTTGTGCAGCAGTGATGGCTGCACGATTTCGATCCAGTATCCGTCCGGGTCTTTGATGAAGGCAACGTTTTTCATGTTGCCCTGTTCCGGGCGCTTCACGTAAGGGACCTGGTTTTCATCGAACCAGCGGATTGCAGCGGGCAGGTCAGGCACCGAAAAGCAGATATGGCCAAAGCCCTGTGGCTGCTGGTTCCCGTCGTGGTACTGGAATTCCGGATCGGTTTCTGTGCCCCAGTTGTGCGTAAGTTCCAGAATGCCTTGCTGACTGAAGGTCCATGCGGTTCGCTCGCCCTGGTCTTCCGGCACCGGGTTGCGTTTGTCCGTTCGTGCAAGAAAATACAGTGAAAATTTCATTTCCGGAAAGTCGAGCTTGCGCAGGGCGCGCATGCCCATGACACGTGTGTAAAAATCGAGCGACACGGCAGGGTCCTTCACGCGCAACATGGTGTGGTTGAGCACAAAGCCACGCGTGGCGTTCGGCACTTCTGTGTGTACGCCGGGGTGATTCTCTGAATTAAATGCCATTAACGGGAACTCCTTTCTTGAATAGTCGATCAATCGCGGGGTGCTGGCCATTGCCCAATGGACGCATTGTGTGTGCTCTGTCAGCGCCTTGCAATGTTAAACATCCTGTTGTGCAGCGTCGATGACCGTGACTGACGCTGTGGGATGCTGACCGACGTGCAAAGGCGTAGAATAGAGCCGTTTTTGAAATGATTTCAGGATGTTGAAATGAGCGATGCAGTACAGCCCAAGCCCGTGGTGAACGAATCTTCATTCGTGACGCTGCATTACCGAATTCGCTTGGCTGAAAGCCAGCAAGTGATAGTGTCCACGTTTGAGGACAAACCCGCCACGCTGTCGATTGGTGCCGGCCAGTTGGCCGAAGGACTTGAGCGTTGCCTGTTTGGCATGCAGGCGGGCCAGCGAGACATGTTCACGCTGCCGGCCGGTAGCGGCTACGGCGACACCAATCCCGATTTGTACCGCCCGGTCAGCAAGGCTTTGCTGTCGAAGTACGCCGAAGAGGGCACCACGTTTGAGCCGGGTGAGTTCGTGCATTTCCCCGCGCCCGATGGCGGCCAGTTTGCAGGCACCGTGGTGGAAGAGCGTGAAGACGATATTTTGTTTGACTTTAACCACCCCCTGGCTGGCAAGGCGCTGACCTTTGAAGTTCAATTGATCGGGGTGTTGTGAGGTGAGTATGGAAATCAGTTTGGCCCAACCGCGAGGGTTTTGTGCTGGTGTTGACCGCGCCATTGAAATTGTGGAACGCGCGCTGCAGCAGTTTGGTTCGCCCATTTATGTGAAGCACGAAATTGTTCACAACAAAACGGTGGTTGAAGACTTGCGCAACAAGGGCGCAATTTTTGTGGATGAACTGGAAGATGTGCCCACCGGTTCCACGGTGGTGTTTTCCGCCCATGGTGTGTCGCAAGATGTGCGCGCACAAGCCGAAGGTCTTGGATTGAAGGTGTTTGATGCCACATGCCCGTTGGTGACCAAGGTGCATGTCGAGGTCAGCAAAATGCGTGCGCAGGGTTGCGAAATCATCATGATTGGCCACACGGGCCACCCCGAGGTGGAAGGCACCATGGGGCAGGTGAAAGACGGTATTTACTTGGTGGAAACCGAAGACGATGTGACCAAGCTGGACATTGCAGCGGGCACGCAACTGGCTTTTGTTACCCAAACTACCTTGAGCGTGGATGATGCTTCAAAAGTGATTGCGGCGCTGAAAGCAAAATTTCCTGACATTCGTGAACCGAAAAAAGCGGACATTTGCTACGCCACGCAAAACCGGCAGGATGCCGTGAAATTCATGGCCCGCCAAGTGGATTTGGTGTTGGTGGTGGGTAGCCCCAGCAGCTCAAATTCGAACCGTTTGCGCGAAGTGGCCGAGAAGCTGGGTGTTCCTGCCAAGTTGATTGAGAACGCAGACAGCCTGGAGCGAAACTGGTTTGAAGGTGTAAAGCACATTGGTTTGACTGCGGGTGCCTCAGCGCCTGAACACCTGGTTCAAGGCGTGGTGAAGCGCTTGAAAGACTGGGGTGCCTTGTCGGTGCGCAATATGGAGGGGGTGGAAGAAAACATTGCCTTTCCGATGCCCAAAGGCCTCACGGGCGTTATTCAGTAAGTAGTCATATTGACAGGTTCAACAAAGCCTCACCCAATAGTTAACTCTATGGGGTGGGGCTTTGCATTTCTGGGACTGTTTCAGACATAGTGCATCGTTTCGACTCGGATCGCATGTCGCGAGCATCACGAAATGCAAGCTGTCAGAAATCACGTCATCATGTATTTGCTGGCATTCATTCCTTTCATTCATTCATGTGCCATGGCAACTGAAAAAGTCCTTTTGTGGCCTGCAATCGAAGGTCAAATATTGAATTCAGGCAAGCCTGTTTCTGATCTTGAATTAATCCAAACCCTTTATTGGAATTACGAAGAAAACAAGGCACCCCCACGCGTGTTGACGGTGAAAACCGACGAAAACGGACGCTTTGTTTTCCCGAAAATTACCGGGGAAATAAGCACCGGATTTTTGACGAGGCTTTTTTACCAGCCGGGGATCGTTATGGAAATTGGTGCTGAGTTCCAAGGAAAAAGCTACAGCGTTGATATATCGGGAAGTTCCAGTCACTTGAAGCTGCCAGAGTCAACCCGGGTTTTAAAGTGTGATCTACAAAATTCCAGGCTCTTCGAAGGTACCTTGTTGGTCGAATGCGAGAGGATACAGCCATGATGATTCTTTCGCCATTTGAGGTGTATTTTTTGGCGGCCTCGGTGTATCAAATACGCGTGCAATCGCAACCTGCGATGCAACGTTTGTATGAAAAGCGGAGTAATGTCCAGTTCCCCGGCATCAAAGCCCCCTTCGATCCAGTCACCTTGAACGCCTTCAAAGGTCGAACCGGTGTTCGGTTCACCCCGCAATCGCTTCAGTTTTTAACTGCATCCACTGGTTTTGGGTTTTTGGCCAGGCAGCAAAGCCTGGGTGCAAGCGAATATGTGTTGGTTACGCGTGGCACCGACATTGCTCCTGACTGGCTGAGCAACCTGAATGTGGGCGTTGCCATGGGGCCAAGCAGCAAGTTGGTTCACGCTGGTTTTAACGACACGTTCAATTCATATCGAACCCAGTTGGATACCCTGCTTCGGCAGGTGGGGCCACCACCGGCGGTTATTCACTGTGTAGGCCACAGTTTGGGCGGTGCCTTGGCCAACCTGAATGCGGCCTTGTTGCATGAACGGGGTTACAGGGTTTGCCTGTACACCTTGGGAGCACCACGGGTAGGGCATTACCCTTTTGCCCAAGACCTTGAATCGAAATTGAAAGGCCGCGTGTATCGGGTTGCCAACCGGTTTGACCCGGTGGCCATGATCCCGGTGTTTCCATACTGCCATGCAGCGGTGAAAGACGACACCTACATTACGCACGCAGGCGGAAACCTGATCAATTTCGAGGCCCATTCCACCGACCCGAACAAGCCGGGGTATGCCGTGCCTATGAATCATCCGAATAAAACCTGGGCGGATATAAAGCAGCCCATGGTCAGGGTTGGTGCGTTCAATGAAACGCTGGACGATTCAATCAAGATTCTTGGTGCCGGTCTATTGTTCAGTGGTCAGTTGTTGGTGTTGATTGGTCAGGCCATTTATAAGCTGTGCAGCAAAATTTCGCAGACCGCGTTGCTGACCACACAGCGATTCTTCGACGGCTGTGCCGAGGCGATGGATCGATTGGCTGAAATGCTGATGGTGTGTGCAACCCAGTCTTTCATCCTGAAAGAAGAGGCCAAGGCGGTTGTTGGGGCGATCATGAAGTTTTTGGGTCGCGGTGGCAGTGTGGTTGCGGATCAATTGACTGTGGCTGTGGTGCGCTGGGCGTTGAGCCAGTTGACCACAGAGCTTCGAGCCAAGGCCACTTTGGCGATTACGCGAAGGTATTGATTAAGCAATGCTGGGTTTTGATGGGTTGGGGGTGGCGAGCACTTGGTCCACCCTGTTTCTGTCCACGTCCACCACTTCAAACTGCCAGTTGTTCCAGTCGAATTTTTCAGTTTTTTTCGGAATTCGACCCAGCGAGGCCAACACAAACCCACCCACGGTGTGAAAGTTGCCCAAGTCTTCTTGGGGCAGATCGCGAATTCCCAGTTTTGTTTTCATTTCATCAATAGGCAGCAGGCCGTCGAGCAACCAAGAGCCGTCTTCACGTTTCACGGCCAATGCTTCTTCGGGTGTGTCCATCATGGGCATCATGTCGCCCACCACGCTGGAAAGTACGTCGTCAATGGTCACAATGCCTTCGGTCATGCCGAATTCGCTGACCACAAACGCAAAGGTATTTTTTTGCTGCCGGAAGGTGCGCAGCAGATCGACCAGCGTCAGTGATGCAGGAACGAACAGTGCATTTTGCAGGGGGATTTCTGCGAAGTCGATGTCGCCTTCCATGGCGGCCTGCAAAATGTCGTGGCTTTCTGCCACGCCTATCACCTGCTGCAAACTGCCTTTGCAAATGGGTAGCATGGAATGCGGCGCTTCACGCAGCAAACGCAGGTTGTCTTCGCGCGGGGCATGCAAATCAAGGTAGGCAATGTCGCTGACTGGGGTCATGACCGAGGCCAGGCGGCGGTCCTCAAGGCGCAGCACATTGCTCATCAAGTGGCGTTCTTCGGGGGCCAGCATGCCGGTTTTGGCACCTTCATCGAGAAAGGCCTGAATTTCTTCAATGGTGCTGACAGCTGGGGCTGCCTTGAACGGGATGAAGCTGAGTACCAGGTCGGAACCTTTGGATAACATTGCGATGGCCGGGCTGAGCACCTTCAGGAAAATCGACATGAAGGGTGCGCAAAACGCAGCCACCACCTCTGGGTTGGCAATGGCCAAACGCTTGGGCACAATTTCACCGAAAATGATGGAGAAGCCCGTGACCAAGGCGATGGTCACGGTGAAAGAAATGGCATCGGCCCATTCAGTCAATGTCGGGATGTACAGGTCGATATAGTGCTGGAAGGTCGCGCTGAGTGCTGACTCCCCATAAATACCCATCAACAGCGCTGCGGCGGTAATGCCGGTTTGCGTGGCAGCTAGCAGGCGGCTGGGGTTGGCCATGATTTGCAGGGCAATTGTTGCTTTGGGGTTGCCTGCGTCGGCCATGGCTTGCAGTTTGGACTTTCGGCTGGATGCAAGGGCCATTTCCGAGAGTGCGAAGAAACCGGAAACCAGAATCAGAAGGACCAAAATCCAGAAGGCATTCATGCTGAGTTTTCTTTTTGTTGGTGTTGCTGCCGCAATGGCGGCTTATGCATTCAGTTTACCAAAGGCTGTGGTGCTTTGGGTTTTTGGGTGGATTGGGCAAAACCCGGTGCTCGGTTACAATAGCAGGCTAAGTTTATTTTTTAGAAAGAATTGCCATGGCGATGACCGAAAACACCATTCCACAATCCGATGACATCGTGGTTGCGGCCCTGTACAAGTTTGTCAGCTTGCCCGATTTCGAGGAGGTCAAGCCCCGGCTTGAGGCTGTGTGCACCCAAAACGGAGTTTTGGGCACCTTGTTGCTGGCCAAAGAGGGCATCAACGGCACGGTGAGTGCACCGCGCGAAGGTATTGTGGCGTTGATGAAGTTCTTGTGGAGCGACGCCCGCTTTGCGGCCTTGTCGCCCAAATATTCCATCGCGCCTGAGCAGGCTTTTACACGCATGAAGGTGAAGTTAAAGCGTGAAATTGTGACCATGGGCAAAGACGGTATTGACCCCAATCGCCTGGTTGGCCGCTATGTCAAGCCTTCGGACTGGAACGCGTTGATTCAAGACCCGGATACTTTGGTGATCGACACACGCAACAACTACGAGTACGCCATTGGTACCTTTGAAGGTGCTGTTGACCCTGCCACCACCACGTTCCGCGAATTTCCGGAGTGGGTAGAAAAGAATTTGAAAAACCTGCCGGCAGACAAGCGACCCAAAAAAATTGCGATGTTCTGCACTGGGGGTATTCGCTGCGAAAAGTCCACGGCCTACATGCTGGAGCAGGGGTTTGATGCGGTGTATCACCTTGAAGGCGGTATTTTGAAATACCTGGAAGAAGTGCCGGAAGAGCAAAGCCTGTGGAAAGGCGAATGCTTTGTGTTTGACCAGCGGGTTTCAGTCACCCATGGTTTGCAGGTGGGGCATTACGACCTTTGCCACGCATGCCGCATGCCAATTACCGACGAAGAAAAGCAAAGCGAGAAATACATTCAGGGCGTGGGGTGCCCGCATTGCTATGACTCGTTAACTGAAGATCAGAAGCGGCGTTTTGGCGAGCGCCAGAAGCAGATCCAACTGGCCAAAATGCGCAATGAAAAACACATTGGCCGAAAAATGCCAGCAAAAGAAACGCATGTGGAGTAACTGAGTTGGATCACCAGCTTGGCTTGCCGGTGCTGTACACCTTTCGCCGTTGCCCCTATGCCATGCGCGCGCGCCTGGCGATTGTTGCTGCGGGTGTCAAGGTGGAGGTGCGTGAACTGGTGCTGCGAGCCAAGCCTGCGCACATGCTGGAAATTTCACCGAAGGGCACTGTGCCTGTGTTGTGGTTGCCCGATGGTACGGTGATTGACGAAAGTCTGGATGTGATGCGCTGGGCGGTGGCGCAGAATTTTCCGGCCGACTGGTTGACGCTGAATGCCGGGCAGCAGCAACAGCGCGATGAATGGATTGCGCTGCTGGACGGCGAATTCAAACGCAACCTGGACCGTTACAAATACCCTCACCGCTACCATGTAAAAACCGACACTGAAACCTATACCTGTGACCCGCTTGAACACCGCGCCGTGTGCGAGAAAATTCTGGTGCAATGGAATGCGGTGCTTGAACAGCAAGGCCTGTACCTGTTTGGTAATAAACCCAGCTTTGCCGACTACGCGATTTTGCCTTTTGTTCGCCAGTTTCGAATTGCCGACGAGGCATGGTTTGATGCCGAACCCGGTTTCGATGCGCTGAAAAACTGGTTGGACACATTTCTGGAATCGGATCTGCTGGAGCAAACCATGGTGAAGTTAACTCCTTGGCGACCCGGCGATGCGCCACTGACCTTTCCGGGTTAGAGAAAGCCCTCTACGATTTTCGGTCGAAGTTTCTATACACTCCAAAGTTACGCAACAGTAACATTGTCTTGCTGGGCTATGCTTAGCCCTGAAAAAAGACATTCCCCCCATAAGAAGGACGAGACACATGGCCGACAAGATTCTTGAATTTGTTCACACCTCCACAGGTAAGCAAATTGCCGCCGCACTGGGCCTGCCCGTGCCCCCCATGCTCAAGCGCGCGAAAGCGGGCTACGTTGAAAAAGCACTGGCCAATGCCAACGCCTTGGTGGGCGCCGGTGCATTTGGCCCGGTGGCCGCTGCGGTGGTTAATGCATTGAATGCCATGGGTGCATCGATCAAGGTGTCCGCGGATTTGGCTGGCCTGGACGGCATCAAGCAAGCCGCTGCCAATGCCAAAGTAGACGTGAGCATTTCTCAAGCCGACAACGGCGTGCCCGAAAACGTGTATGTGCTCGACGTGACTGCCGCTGCCAATGTGGCCGACCTGCGCTTGTTGTACGACTTTTTCAACCCACGCCTGCGCAAAGTGCCATCGAATAGCCGCATTGTTGTAATTGGTCGCCCACGCGGTGATTGCAAAGACGCGTTGGCTGAAACTGCACAATCTTCATTGCCCGGTTTTATTCGCAGCCTTGCGAAAGAGGCTGGCAAAAATGGCACCACAGCCAATTTGATTCAAGTGAAAACCGGCGCTGAAAACAGCATTGAAGGCGCGTTGCGCTTTTTCCTGAGCCCCCATTCCGCATTTGTAACCGGCCAGGTATTGCCCGTGGTTGGTGCACCCAAGGGTGTAAAAGTTGCTGCGTTTTCTGAGAAGCCATTGACCGGCAAGCTGGCCGTTGTAACTGGTGCTGCACGCGGCATTGGTGCAGCAATTGCTGAGGTGCTTGCCCGTGAAGGCGCAACCGTGATTGGTGTAGACCGCCCTGCAGATGAAAGCACGCTGGGTGCCACCATGAGCAGCCTTGGCGGTATTGCCTGCCCGCTGGACATTACTGACGCCGACGCTGGCAAAAAGCTGGCCGCTGTGGCTGCAAAGGTTGAGGCCAACAGTGCGGCTAATAAAAGCGGCAAGATCGATATTATCGTGCACAACGCCGGTATTACCCGCGACAAGATGATGCGCAATATGGCTGCCCACCTATGGGACATGGTGCTGGACGTGAACCTGGGCGCGATTGTTCGTTGTAACGACCAATTACTTGCAGGCGATGCGTTTGGCGCGAATGCACGCATTGTGTGTATTTCATCCATCGGCGGAATCGCCGGTAACGCAGGCCAAACCAACTACGCAGCCACGAAAAGTGCCGTGATTGGTTACGTGGATGCCATGGCCAGGCAACTGGAAGGCAAGGGCATTTCAATCAACGCGATTGCACCTGGCTTTATCGAAACACAAATGACAGCGGCCATTCCCGTGGTAACCCGCGAAGTAGCCCGTCGTTTGTCCAGCCTGTCGCAAGGCGGTTTGCCAGTGGACATTGCTGAAGCGGTGACCTTCATGGCCAGCCCATTGGCTGCTGGTGTAAACGGTGCCACCTTGCGTGTGTGCGGACAAAACCTGGTGGGCGCGTAAACACGATTACGCTGCCTGCAACTAAAAAACTATTTGGAGAACACTCTATGAAACACGGTCGTCGCGTTGCCATTATTGGCGGTTCACGCATTCCATTTGCACGTTCAAACACAGCTTACATTGGCAAGTCTAACCAGGACATGCTGACTGCAGCATTCCGCGGTGTGGTCGATAAATTCCAGTTGCACGGTGAAGAACTGGGCGATGTGGTTGCCGGTGCTGTGGTGAAGCACAGCCGCGATTTTTCCCTGTGCCGTGAATCTGTACTGGGTTCTGGCTTGAGCCCGATGACCCCCGCATTCGACATTCAACAGGCCTGCGGCACTGGTCTGGAAGCGGCCATTGTGGTGGCCAATAAAATTGCCTTGGGTCAAATTGAAGTGGGCATGGCCGGTGGTGTAGACACTACCACCGATGCACCGATTGCGGTTAGCGAAGGCCTGCGCAAAATTTTGCTGGAAGCCAACCGCGCCCGCGACACCAAAGGCAAGCTGGCTGCCCTGTTGAAAATTCGCCCCAAGCACTTGGCACCGCTGCCACCTGCAAACGCCGAGCCACGCACAAAAATGAGCATGGGCGCACACTGTGAAGTAATGGCGCAAACCTGGGGTATTAAACGCGAAGATCAAGACGAACTGGCAGTAAGCAGCCACCTGAAAGCCGCCAAGGCGTACGAAGAAGGTTTCTTTGACGACCTGGTGGTGCCATTCAACGGTTTGACCCGCGACAACAACCTGCGTGCCGATTCCTCAGTGGAACGTTTGCAAGGTTTGCAGCCTGCGTTTGATCGCAAAAGCGGCAAGGGCACAATGACTGCCGGTAACTCCACGCCGCTGACAGACGGCGCTTCGGCCGTGTTGCTGGCTTCTGAAGACTGGGCCAAAGCGCGTGGCATTGAGCCACTGGCTTACCTCACATTCAGCGAGACAATTGGCGTTGATTTTGTTTCAGGCAAGGAAGGCTTGTTGATGGCCCCAGCCTACGCAGTGCCACGCATGCTGAAGAAAGCGGGTGTAAAGCTGCAAGACTTCGATTTCTATGAAATTCACGAAGCTTTTGCTGCACAGGTTCTGTGTACATTGAAGGCATGGGAAGACCCCAAGTTCTGCAAGGAAAAGTTGGGTCTGGATTCTGCTTTGGGTTCGATTGACCGCAGCAAGCTGAACGTGAAGGGCGGATCGCTGGCCGTGGGCCACCCATTTGCAGCCACTGGTGGTCGCATCATTGGCACACTGGCCAAGTTGTTGAATGAGAAAGGCAGCGGCAAGGGCTTGATCTCTATCTGTGCAGCCGGTGGTATTGGTGTAACTGCAATTATCGAGAAGTGAAATTATGAGCGTGAATGACACCCTGAAAGCAGCGGCGAAATTTTTCGAGCTGTCGGAGTTTCCAAATGGCAAGGCGCTGTTGCTGAAGGCTGCCACCACGTCCAATAAAAAGCCAAAACCCGACACACAGGCTGCACGCCTGGGTGCCCGGGTAAAGAAAGTGTTCATCGATCGTGAGTGGGTACGAAAGTACAACGCGGTGTGTGGCTTCAAGGAAGACGACATTTCCCTGACCGCCCCACAGGTGGTGGCCTCGCCCCTGCACATGTTTTTGCTAAGCCGCCCGGAACACCCCATGCCGATGTTGGGCATGGTTCACCTGCACAATTCCATTGATTGCATCAAGCCGCTGGAATATGGCACAACCTACGACGTGTTGGTGAGGGTGGGTGAAACCCGCAGTATTTCGCTGGGTTTGGAGTTTGATGTGCACACACAGTTTTTGGTGGGCGAGGAAGTGCACTGGAGCAGTGTGATGACTATTTTGTGCCGGGTGAAGGGTATGCCAAAGCCCTCTGTAAAGTCTGTACCTGCTGAGCCATTGAGTGCGTTGGGGGCACGGTATGTTGCCGTGAAAGTGCCTGAAAACCAGGGGCGCAAGTACGCCAGGGTGTCAAACGATTACAACCCGATTCATCTGTATGCACAAACCGCGAAGATGTTCGGTTTTAGGCAG
Organism: Limnobacter sp.; assembly: GCF_036846585.1. Lineage (GTDB taxonomy): Bacteria > Pseudomonadota > Gammaproteobacteria > Burkholderiales > Burkholderiaceae_B > Limnobacter. Next base: position 18,291 of record NZ_DAIUBR010000011.1, read on the forward strand.
GCGATTGTGCATGGCATGTGGACTGCAGCGAAAACCTTGAGCATTGTTGAAGCCGGTTTGGGTTCGCGTGCACGCAAGTTTGATTTGTCGTTCAAGCAGCCGGTATTTTTGCCTTCAGGTATTGCTGTGAAGCATGTGACGGCTGCTGGTGCTTCGAAGTTTGAAGTGCTGGCGGAACGTGATTCGAAAGTGCTGATGGTGGGAAGTATCGAAGCTTGACGTGTTTGGTGGCTGATTGCATTTGCATTGGTTCGGATTGCAGCGCGCCCCTCGCTGCAGATCATGCCGGGCGACTTGATCTTGAATCGGCAGAATGATGTAACGCCGCTGCAAACCTTCACCGCACCATCAACTCCACCCGCGACTTCGAAAATGCCAGATAAGTTATCGCTCAGAAAGCCCTGGCATTAAACTGGTTTCGATCAGCTTCTGCATGTCGCGAATCGGAATGTCCGGGTGTTGAATCCACCACCGCGCGCCCGCTTCAACAGCCCCCACCATGATGTTGGCCAAGGCGACCGCCTGAATTCCTGCTTTGTCGCCATTTTTGGCTTTTGAGGGGTCGTTCAGTTCTTCAATGGTTTTGGCTGAGGCTTCAATGAAACTGTTTCTGAAAAACGCCACCTTTTCACCGACCGGGCCAACACTTGTCAATGCCTCGTTGTACAACACGGACCAACCGTCGCGGTGACGCTCCACAAAGGTCAGAAAGCTGTGCATGATCATTTTCAGGCGTTCTTTGGGATCCGGGTTTTCCATCAACAGGCTCAGGCCCGACATCAGGTGATTGCCCACCTGCGTAATGGTGGCCAGGTAAAGCGCGTCTTTTGAGCCGAAATAGCGGTACAGCAGTGGTTTGGTCACGCCAGCACCTTCGGCAATCTGCTCCATGCTGGTGGAGTGAAAACCGTGACGAGAGAAGACAGAGCCCGCGACCTCAAGGATCTGGATCATCCTTTGTTCTTTCGGCACTTTGCGGGTACCCAGTTTTTTCGTCTCCGAACCCTGAGCCATGGTTTTGTTTTTGTTGTTTGCTTTTTTCACCAATTTACTTGTCAGTTACATAGATTTCTGAAGTGTAACAAGCTTCTTTCATGTTTGTGAACAAAAAAGGCCTCACAAAAAATGTGAGGCCTTTTTGATAGTTGCCTGTCAGCAAATTACAGGATGGGTTTACTTGTAGCCCACTCGGTCCATGATTTGTTGGGAAAGCGCGGTGTTGGCAGCCAGTGTTTTGGCAGGGGTAACGTCTTGCTTGAAAGGGCCGAGCGAATCAAGCGCCGGGTTGTTTACTTTCACGCCAGGTACAGTTGGCCATTCATTGTTGCCGTTGGCAAAGTATTTCTGGGCAGAATCGCTTGCCAGGTATTCAAGAAACTTCACCGCACTTTCGCGGTTCGGTGCGTACTTGGCCACAGCCGCGCCGGACACGTTCATGTGTGTACCGTAGTTGCTTTGGTTGGGCCAGATGAAACCCACTTTTGAAACCACTTCCTTGTCTTCGGCTTTCTCGGATTTCAGCAGGCGAACCCAGTAATAACTGTTGGTCAATGCCACACCACATTCACCGGATGCAACCGCGCGAATCTGGTCGGTGTCGCCGCCTTTGGGGCTGCGTGCCATGTTGTCAACCACGCCCTTGGCCCAGCTTTCGGCGCCTTTCTCGCCCAGGTGGCTGATCATGCTGCTCATCAATGACAACATGTAGGGGTGTGAACCTGTGCGTGTGCACACTTTGCCTTTCAGTGCAGGCTTGGCCAGGTCTTCGTAGTTTTGGGCCAGTTTGGGGTCGATGTTTGCCTTGCTGTACACGATCACGCGGCTGCGTGAAGAAAATGCGTGCCAAAGACCGTTTTCACCAGTGAACTGCGCCGGAATTTTTTCGGCCAGAGTTTTTGATTTGACAGGTTGAAACAGACCCTGTTCCTGCGCCGCGGCCAGGCGTGCAGCATCAACCAGCAGCACCACGTCGGCAGGGCTGCGGGCACCTTCACTGCGCATGCGTTCCAGCAAGGCTTCGTCTTTCAGTTCAAGGCGCTTGACTTCAATACCAGTTTGTTTTGTGAACTCCTGGTACATCAATTCATCGCCAGCGTAATGGCGTGCTGAGTAAATGTTGATGGATTTGTCGGCAGCCTGTGCGGCTGCGCTGAAACCCAGCGTGCCAGCAACAGACAGAACCAGCAATCTCTTGAAAGTGTTGTTCATGATGTTCGGACTTTCCTGAAGGTGAGTGTTGTGAATTAACTCGATTAGTCTATCAAATAGTAATCATTTATGTAACAAGAAGTGTTCTCGTTTAAGAATAATTTTTCGGTAAAGTCAGAGTGCCGTAAGCGCGAGTTCCTACATTGGGTCTAACCAGAACAAGGAGACAGTGCTGTGGGTGAGCAAATGAAATACCAATCCAGAGGGGCCTATCAGGACCTGTACGATGAATCAATTCGAAACCCCAAGGGTTTCTGGGCTCGTCAGGCCGATTTGATTCATTGGCACAAACCCTTCGACAAGGTGCTGGATGATTCCAAACCACCGTTTGCTGCCTGGTATGTGGGTGGCCAAACCAACCTTTGCTACAACGCGGTGGACCGCCACCTTGACCAGTTGGGCGACAAGCCCGCGTTGATCTATGTGTCCACTGAAGTGAATCAGGAGAAAACTTACACCTTTCGCCAACTTCACCAGGAAGTGCAAATTGCTGCTGCCATGTTGCAGAAGATGGGGGTGAAGAAGGGCGATCGTGTGTTGATTTACATGCCCATGATCCCCGAAGCCACGTTTGCCATGTTGGCCTGTGCCCGAATCGGTGCCATTCACTCTGTGGTGTTTGGCGGGTTTGCATCGCACAGCCTGGCCTCGCGAATTGACGATGCAAAACCCAAAGTAATTGTGTCGGCCGATGCTGGTTCGCGTGCGGGCAAAGTGGTGGCTTACAAACCCTTGCTGGACGAGGCGATCAACAAAGCCAGCCACAAGCCCGCCAATGTGTTGATGGTGAATCGCGGCTTGGTGGCTTTTGATCAGGTCAATGGGCGCGATCAGGATTACGCCGCCTTGCGCAAGGAACTGGCCAACGCCAAAGTGCCTGTAACCTGGTTGCAGGCCACAGACACCAGCTACATTCTTTACACCAGTGGCACAACGGGCAAACCCAAGGGCGTTCAGCGCGATGTAGGTGGGTACACGGTGGCTTTGGCTGCGTCGATGAAATACATTTTCATGGGCGAAGCGGGCAAAACATTTTTCGCCACCAGCGACATTGGCTGGGTGGTGGGCCACAGCTACATCGTTTACGGCCCCTTGGTGGCAGGTATGGCCACGGTGATGTATGAAGGTTTGCCCATTCGCCCGGATGCCGGTATTTGGTGGAAGATTGTTCAGGATTACAAGGTGTCGGTGCTGTTTTCCGCACCCACGGCGGTGCGTGTGCTGAAGAAGCAAGACCCGGCCTATTTGAGCAAGTACGATTTAAGTTCGCTCAAGGCCTTGTTCCTTGCTGGCGAGCCGCTGGATGAAACCACCTCGCAGTGGATTTCTGATGCGATTGGCAAACCGATTGTCGACAATTACTGGCAGACCGAAACAGGCTGGCCAATTCTGGCTGTGCAGCGGGGCATTGAAGAAATGCCCGGCAAGCTGGGCAGCCCCGGTGTGCCTGTGTTTGGTTTTAACGTGAATGTGTTGAGTGAAGACACCGCACAACCTTGCAAGGTGAACGAAAAGGGAGTGGTGGCCATTGAAGGGCCGCTGCCACCGGGTTGCATGCAAACGGTGTGGGGTGACGATGAACGGTTTGTGAAAACCTACTGGTCCAGCTTCAAAACACGGCAGGTGTATTCCACTTTTGATTGGGGTATTCGGGATGAAGATGGTTATTTCTTCATACTTGGGCGCACCGACGACGTGATCAATGTGGCCGGGCACCGTTTGGGCACGCGTGAAATTGAAGAGAGCATTTCTTCCCACGCCTCAGTGGCCGAAGTGGCGGTGGTGGGTGTGGCGGATCAAGTGAAGGGGCAAGTGGCCGTGGCGTTTGCAATTTTGAAATCGGCCGATGCACTGGATGCAGCACAATCCAAAACGCTGGAAGCCGAGATCATGAAAGTGGTGGATGGGCAGTTGGGTGCGGTGGCCCGGCCCGCGCGTGTTTATTTCGTGAATGTGTTACCCAAAACCCGTTCAGGCAAACTGTTGCGCAGGTCCATTCAGGCCGTGTGCGAGGGGCGAGATCCCGGCGACATGACCACCATTGAAGACCCGACTGCATTGGAGCAGATCAAGGCGTCCATGAATTAAACTGGCGCGGAAAGCGGGCTTTGTTCCCGCTTGTGTCTGCGTGGCGAGTGGGCACAATGTTGTTTTGGGATGCCTTTTCAGCGAGGGTTTTTAAATGGCGAACCATTCCCCTTCACCATTGCCCCCAAGCGGGCCTTCTGCGCGTGAACTTGAAGTGCTCAAGCTCAGCGTGTTATTTGACAATCATTTTTTCGAAGGTGTTCCCACGCAGGTTCACTTCACGCAAAACACTGACATGGTGGGTACGTGGATTGACGAACAGGGCGCGGCCAATTTGAGTGTTGGGCTGGATCGGATCCAGTTCATGTCAAGCGAACAACTGGCATTTTTAATTGCGCACGAGTACGGCCATCTTGTGCTGAAACACCCGGATAAAACCACTGAAATTCAACAACAGTACGGTGTAAATTCCGCGTACGACGAGTTTCTTCTGTCGTTTGACATGAAACGCGAGTATTCAAAGCTGATGCGGGAAATGGAATTGCAAGCTGATTTGTTTGGCGCCGAGCTGGTGTTGGGGTTGGGGCACGACCCCGTGTTGGGTGCTTCGTTTTTGCTGGGCGAAACCAAAAGCATTCAGCACCCGGAAGGGACGTTGCGGATTGCCAAAATCAAGTCGAAACAGAACACGCTTGAAGCCGAGGATTTTTCAGTGACCATTGGTGGCCTGGCTGTACAGCTTGGTGATGCGGAGGTGTTGGCCTCGTTGATTCCGGCCGAGGGTGTTTCGTTCGAGGCCACTGATTTGACCGTGAAAGCGGCTGTTGAGTTCTGGCCAGAACCGGTGGACAAAAACCCCGGTGACACCCTGTATGGATTCGAAGTGTCAGCCCTTCTGACCGTGGCCATACTGGCTTGTGCGCTGCCAAGGTGGTGGCGCAAAGCCAGTGTGGGCTGAGGTTTCTTTTCTTATTCCACGCTGACCGGAATTTTTCCGATCTTCGCTTGCCATTCTTTTGGCCCGGTGTTGTGCACTGAAATGCCGGTGCTGTCCACTGCGACAGTAACAGGCATGTCCTTGATCTCGAACTCGTAGATCGCTTCCATGCCCAGGTCTTCAAAGCCAACCACTTTCGCGTTGACTATCGCCTTGGACACCAGGTAAGCCGCTCCACCCACAGCCATCAGGTAGGCTGATTTGTTGTCGCGAATGGCTTCAATGGCCAAAGGGCCGCGCTCGGCTTTGCCGATCATGGCGATCAGTCCGGTTTTCTCAAGCATCATGCGTGTGAATTTGTCCATGCGGGTGGCGGTGGTGGGGCCTGCAGGGCCTACCGCTTCATCGCGAACCGGGTCAACGGGACCGACGTAATAAATTACGCGATTGGTGAAATCCACGGGCAACTTCTCGCCTTTTTGCAGCATGTCTGCAATGCGTTTGTGGGCGGCGTCACGGCCGGTCAACATTTTGCCATTCAGCAACAGGGTTTGGCCGGGTTTCCAGCTGGCCACTTCCTCAGGGGTAAGGGTGTCCAGGTTCACGCGCTTGCTTTTCTCGGTGTTGGCTTTCCAGCTGACTTGCGGCCAGTCTTCAAGATTGGGTGCTTGCAGCTTGGCGGGGCCGTCGCCGTGCAAATGAAAATGCACGTGGCGAGTGGCTGCACAGTTGGGGATCATCGCGATGGGCAGCGAGGCCGCATGGGTTGGGTAGTCCATGATCTTGACGTCCAGCACGGTGGTAAGCCCACCCAGGCCTTGTGCGCCAATGCCAAGCGCGTTGACTTTCTCGTAGAGCTCCAGGCGCAATTCTTCGGCGCGGTTGCTTGCTCCGCGTTCAATCAACTCAAAAATGTCGCAAGGCGCCATCAGGCTTTCCTTGGCCATCAACATGGCTTTTTCCGGTGTGCCCCCAATGCCAATGCCCAGAATGCCGGGTGGGCACCAACCTGCACCCATGGTGGGCAAGGTTTTCAGCACCCAGTCCACGATTGAATCGGATGGATTCAACATCACCATTTTGGCTTTGTTTTCAGAACCGCCTCCTTTGGCGGCACAAATTACTTCCACTCCGTCGCCGGGCACAATTTCATAGTGAATTACAGCGGGTGTGTTGTCTTTGCTGTTTTTGCGTGCGCCTGCGGGGTCAAGCAAAACGGATGCGCGCAGTTTGTTGTCCGGGTGCAGGTAGGCGCGGCGAACACCTTCGTTGACCATGTCGGAAACGCTCATGGTCGATTCCCAACGCACATTCATGCCTACTTTCAGAAACACCACTGAAATACCGGTGTCCTGGCAAATCGGGCGCTTGCCTTCGGCACACATGCGGCTGTTGGTCAGAATTTGAGCAATCGCGTCTTTTGCAGCTTCACTTTCCTCGCGCTCGTAGGCTTTGCCCAGCGCCTGGATGTAGTCCAGGGGATGGTAGTAGGATATGTACTGGAAGGCATCAGCGATGGAGGTAATGAAGTCCTCTTGCTTGATTGTGGTCATATGAACTGCTCCTGATCGATTGGGGGGGCGTAGCCAGTTATTTTAATGTTTTTTGGGACCGGCAGATTCATTGAGCAGTTTATCGCAGTACGCAATTGCCACGGCCGACAGCAAAAAGATCACATGAATCGATGCCTGCGCGATGATGGTTTTTTCATCGTACTGTTCAGCGTTGATGAATGTTTTCAGCAGGTGAATGGAGGAAATGCCGATGATCGCCATGGCCAGCTTCACTTTCAACACAGAGGCATTCACATGATCAAGCCACTCGGGTTGATCGGGATGGTTCTCCAGGTGCATGCGGCTTACAAAGGTTTCGTAGCCGCCCACGATCACCATGATCAACAGGTTGGAAATCATGACCACGTCGATCAGGCCCAACACCACGAGCATGATGCCGGCTTCATCCAGGGTGTGGTTGGTGGCGCCCGTGACCAGATGCCAAAGTTCGATCAGGAAGTGGTAAACGTACACGCCCTGCGCCACAATCAAACCGAGGTACAAGGGCAGTTGAAGCCATCGGCTCATGAAGATGAGGCGGGCGATGGGTGGGGGCGGGAGTTTTTTGTTTTGTTCCATTTTGTGACAAGTGTGCGGTGCAGCAATGGTTGATGAAGTAATGCCGGAAACTATAGCAGAACGAAGCTGCTACGGCCCTACTTCTGTATACCTGGAACGCGAATTGCTGTGGTGCGCCATGGTGTAAGGTGAGAGTAAGAGCTTTTGCCTATTGTCTATGCAAACTAAATTAATAGAAAATCAAGTAACTCTTGGAGGACAGGATGTCATCAATCGAATCAGTGTCACACGAAACACGTGTGTTTGAGCCCAGTGCAGACTGGAAGCGCAGTGCCGCAATTGGTGGCATGGACGCCTACAAGGCGCTGTGCAAGGAAGCTGAAACAGATTTCGAAGGTTTCTGGGCACGTTTGGCCAAAGAAAACCTGCAGTTTGCAAAAGCATATGACACGGTGTTGGACGAATCCAATCCCCCGTTTTACAAATGGTTTACCGGCGGCGAGTTGAACGTTTCCGCGAATTGCCTGGACAAGAATGTGGATGCCGGTTTGGGCGACAAAGTGGCCTTGATTTTCGAAGCCGATGGCGGCGAAGTGACCAAGGTGACCTACAAGGAATTGTTGGGCAAGGTAAGCCGCATTGCCAACGGCCTGAAAGGCTTGGGCGTGAAGAAAGGCGACCGTGTTGTTATTTACATGCCCATGAGCGTGGAAGGCGTTGCCGCCATGCAGGCCTGCGCGCGAATTGGCGCAATTCATTCGGTCGTGTTTGGTGGTTTTTCTGCAAAGGCATTGCAGGATCGTATTATGGATACCGGTGCTGTGGCCGTGTTCACCGCCGACCAGCAGGTGCGCGGCGGCAAGCAGTTGCCCCTGAAAACCATTGTGGATGAAGCATTGGGCATGGGTGGCTGCGACGCTGTGAAAAACGTGATTGTGTACAAGCGCACGGGTGCCGACGTGGGTATGCAGGCTGGCCGCGATATTTATTTGCACGACCTGGCGGACAAGCAAAGCGATGTGTGCGCGCCAGAAATGGTGGATTCCGAGCACCCCTTGTTCATTCTTTACACATCCGGTTCAACCGGTAAACCCAAGGGTGTGCAGCACAGCTCGGCAGGTTATTTGCTGTGGGCCATGCTGACCATGAAGTGGACCTTTGACATTAAACCCAGCGATGTGTTCTGGTGTACGGCCGACATTGGCTGGATTACCGGCCACACCTACATTACCTATGGCCCATTGGCTGTGGGCGCCACGCAAATTGTGTTTGAGGGCGTGCCCACATACCCCAATGCTGGTCGTTTCTGGGAAATGATTCAGCGCCACAGCGCCACGATTTTCTACACCGCGCCCACTGCGATTCGTTCACTGATCAAGGCCTGTGGGTCTGACGAGAAAGTACACCCCAAGAGCTACGACCTTTCAAGCCTGCGCCTGATGGGTTCAGTCGGCGAGCCGATCAACCCCGAAGCATGGATGTGGTATTACAAAAACGTGGGTGGCGAGAAGTGCCCAATCGTGGACACATTCTGGCAAACCGAAACGGGTGGCCACATGATCACGCCGCTGCCTGGTGCCACACCGTTGGTGCCCGGTTCATGCACTTTGCCACTGCCCGGCATCATGGCTGCGGTGGTGGATGAAGTGGGTGGCGATTTGCCCAATGGCCAAGGCGGTATTTTGGTGGTGAAGCGCCCATGGCCCGCCATGATCCGTACCATTTGGGGCGACCCAGAGCGTTTCAAGAAAAGCTATTTCCCCGACGAATTGGGTGGCAAGCTGTACCTGGCGGGTGACGGCGCAGTGCGTGACAAACAAAGCGGCAACTTCACCATCATGGGCCGCATCGACGATGTGTTGAACGTGTCGGGTCACCGCATGGGTACCATGGAAATTGAAAGCTCGCTGGTGGCCAACGAATTGGTGGCAGAGGCCGCTGTGGTGGGCCGCCCCGACGATTTGACAGGTGAAGCGATTGTGGCCTTTGTGGTGTTGAAAGGCGACCGCCCGACCGGTGAGGCAGGCCAGAAAATGGCCATGGACTTGCGCAACTGGGTGGGCAAGGACATCGGTCCGATTGCCAAGCCCAAGGAAATCCGTTTCGGTGACAATCTGCCCAAAACACGTTCAGGCAAAATCATGCGTCGCCTGTTGCGCAGTTTGGCCAAGGGTGAACAGATTACGCAAGACACCTCTACACTGGAAAACCCGGCCATTCTGGATCAACTGGGCAAGCCCAACTGATCGGCCCGACCTTCTCCGTGAAAGGGGATGTGTTTGGATGTTTGTAAACCAGTTCCACTTCGGTGGACTGGTTTTTTTCGTTTGAAAGAATCGACACGCCGGGAGTAAATTCATGAGTTTCACGCTCAGCCTGACCCGGTTTTTCTCGGTGCTTACCTTTGGTTTTCTGGTGTGCATTGCGGGTGCCGCCATTATGGAAGACTACGGCATTGGCCGTCAGTGGATTGGTTACTTTTTCATCTTCGTTACCTTGGGTGCCTACGCTGTAATTGGCTTGCTCAGCCGTACTTCTGACATGCATGAATACTTTGTGGCCTCGCGCACTGTGCCTGCGGTGTACAACGGCATGGCCACAGCAGCAGACTGGATGAGTGCCGCGTCATTTCTTGGGGTGGCGGGCACTTTGTTTTACAGCGGCTTCGAGGCGCTTGCCCTGTTGGTCGGCTGGACAGGTGGTTTTGTGTTGATCGCGTTGTTGATTGCTCCTTACCTGCGCAAATTTGCATTTTTTTCAGTGGGCGATTTTCTCGCTGCGCGTTACGCCGGGGCCGACAAGGGGCGGGCAGTTCGCATCATCTGCATTTTTGTCACGGTCAGTATTTCCTTTGTGTACGTGATTGCCCAAATTTATGCAGTGGGTTTGATCACTTCACGCTTTGCGGGTGTTGAGTTTGGCATAGGCGTGTTTTTCGGCTTGGCCGGTATTTTGGTGTGTTCATTTTTGGGTGGTATGCGCGCGGTAACCTGGACAGCGGTGGCGCAATACATCGTGATGATTGTGGCCATGATGGTGAGTGTGGTGGCCCTGATTGGTTTTACTGGGAAAGGGTCGAGCGAGCGTTATGTGGATGGCGGGCCGACCAGTTTTCCTGAGTACGTGCGCGCACAGGAACGAAAATTTTTCTCAGACCCAGCCGAGGCCGAAGTGCGCGCGGTGTACTTGCGTGAAGCGGATCGTTACCAGTTGTTGATTGATACCTTGCCTTCTTCCTGGGCTGAAGGCTATGAAGCGCGCCGCAAGAACCTGGAGTTGGCACGTTACGATGGTTCAACCTTTCAGGAAATCAAGGCGGCCGAGCGCGTACTGACAGCTTTCCCCAAAGATCCTCAAGACGCAAAAAGGCGCTGGAGCCGCGAAAAACAGCGTTACCTTGACAAGGTTAAAGCCAGCGTGCCGCATTTTGGGTCGGTGCAAGACGATTCAGGACTTTCCAATCGCGGTTCCCTGATCAGTTTTTTGGCTGTCGCGTTCACTTTGATGTGCGGCACTGTGGCTTTGCCTCACATCATTATGCGGTTTTACACCACGCCCAGTGCGTCGCAAACCCGGTGGTCGGTTGTTGTGGCTTTGGGCTGCATTTTGGTGATTTATTTGGCCTCGCCTTGGCTTAGCGTGATTGCCAAGGTGGTTGTGTATGAAAACCTGGTGGGCTTGAGTTACAACGAAATTCCGAACTGGATTGCGGCGTGGTCGCGGGTAACACCGGGCCTGGCGACCTTGCAGGATGTAAATCAGGATGGTGTGGTGCAGTTTGCGGAAATTGGCCTGAGCCCGGACATTCTGGTGCTGATCACGCCTGAAATTGCGGGCATGCCGTTTTTCCTCTCCGGGCTGATTGCGGCGGGTGGTTTGGCTGCCGCATTGTCCACGGCCGATGGCCTGTTGCTGGCCATTGCCGGCAGTTTGTCGCATGACCTGTATTACCGGGTGCTTGATCCTGAAGCCACTGCGCAGCGCCGGGTGACCATGTCAAAAATCGCGCTGTTGAGTGCGGCCCTGATGGCCGCCTGGATTACCAGTTTGCAGCCCGGCAACATTGTGGTGCTGGTGGGGTCTGCGTTTGCCTTGGCGGCTTCAAGCCTGTTTGTGCCACTTGTGGCGGGCATCTTCTGGAGCGGAGCAACACGCCGGGGGGCATTGTGGGCCATGGGCATGGGTTTCGTCAGTTCAAGCCTTTGCCTGGCGCTGACCAATTCGTCCTTCATGGCGATGTTTAATCTGGACGCTGTTCAGATTGCTGGCTTGAGCGGTGTGGCAAGCGGGGTGTTCACCATACCGCTAAGCGCACTGGCCATGGTTGTGGCCTCTTTGCTAGGTGGGCGTAAAGACGAGGCGCCGGGCGTAATGCGGGTACTGCGGCTGCCTGAGTCGGAAGGAAATGTTTAATGCGGTGAGAATGCACTGGATACCGAAGGGGATTCTTTGCTATACTCTCGCGCTTACCGCGGAGAGATGGATGAGTGGTTTAAGTCGCACGCCTGGAAAGCGTGTATAGGTTAATAGCCTATCGGGGGTTCGAATCCCCCTCTCTCCGCCACAGAATACAAGGGGCTCCCAGCGTGGAGCCCTTTTTCTTTTGCGCTATAGAATCAGGTTGCGCTGACCTGCCCCGGATTTTTCGATCCAGCGTGACGTAACAAAAATGGCGGTAGAAGGCTGAGTGGCCGCCAAAGCCAACCAGCCTCTCCGATTCTCTTGTCTGGACGCACGGCGCAAGACGTGCGCTATGCGACCTCATTTGCAGTGACTTACTCTCCCCAGAATACGTCTTCCTGCGCTTGATCGCTTGAGAACAGCCGGACCTCGACGATCTTGCCTCCCTCAATGCGAATGAGGTCCACGCCCGGTTGTTTGAGTTTGATGCCGTCCCGGTCACCAGCAAATTCAATGGCGATGGCGACCCAATTGCCATTGGCCATGTAGTAATCGGCGCGAGTGATCGCGAACGTTCCCTTGGAGACTTCCATCATCTTGCCCAGCATCGGGCCGACATTGGCTATACCCCGATGCGTGCCAGAGAACTGGTTGTTACCCGGCTGGTGCCAAATCACGTCAGGCGAAATGATGGCACCCAGCGTAGCTTGGTCACCGGTCTGCGCTGCCTTGATGTAGGTCTTGGCGATGTCGATGTGGTTCATTGTGTGTTCCTTTTTGGTTGAAGTTGTGAAAGAGGGTTGTGCCAGCCCCGGCAAGGCCAGTGGTGAGGAAAACGAGCAAGTTTTGGAGACGATGGATTTTGTCGTGCGAACTCAGGCCATCAAGTTCTGCATGGCCGCCGGATGACGCGTGAACGACCAGCTCACATGCACAACGCGCCACTGGCCATCGATAAGGCGATAGACCTGGGTGGAGTTCCAGGCCGTGCCTGGCTTCTCGCCGCCTCGCCCGTCGGGAACGATGTTGACCAGGTTGTAGTTCAGCACTGCGAAATCGCCGCAATCGCTGACGATCACCTGTGGGTTGGGAATCTCGTTGCGCAGGATGTTGAGCTTGCCCTCGAAGAACTGGCGGAAGTACACCTCCACGGCCTGGTGGCCCTCCAGTCGAGTTTCGGTAATCGGGTCGAAGTAGGTCACATCTTCGCTGTACAAATCCAGCACGCCATCGACATCGCCCTTGTTCCAGCGTTCATTGACGCCCAGCTCCAAAGCCAGGATGGTCTGCGTAATCTTGCTGATGTCTGCTTTCACTACTTATCCTTTAAAAGAAGATCGAGAGTGGTTATTATTAGACACAAAAAACTAAAAAGAACGGTTAAAGGCGGACAATGAAAGATACTTTTAAGACAAAAATAGGAAATTCAATCTCTCGCGAAACGGAAAGAGTTCAACCCGCATCAAAGGGCGTCACGAGAAACACCGATATTCACCACCTAGGCTATCAACCGCGAGCGCCCTACCAGCTCGACCTGGAAGTCTTTAGCGTGGCTGATTTGCGGCGCCGAGGAAGCAAGGAGAAGGTTCAGGCAACGCATCGGTACGACTTCCTCGCTTTGGTGTGCGTCACGCGGGGTGTATGTACTCAGGTAGTCGATTTCAAGCCGATCTCGTGTGTGCCTGGATCGCTGCTCGTGTTGCAGCCGGGGCAGGTCCACAACTACGGACAGGATGAAGACTGGGACGGTTTGAACGTCTTGTTCCGTCCCGAATTTGTCTTGCCCGTTTCGACGCAGTCGCTCGACCACAAACTAGCCGTTGATCTGGACAGGCTGCCGGAACACATCGTCTTGAGCGGCAGTGCTCTGCGAACGGTGATGGATTCGATCCAGCAGATGCGCGAGGATACGCGGGTTGATGCGCCAATCGATGATGTGCATGCGTTGCTACGCCACCAACTCCATGCGCTCCTGGCGCGACTCGCCATCCTGCAAAGTTGGCAGCGCGCACACGAGCCCGTCATCTCCCCAGCATTGCAGCGCTTCAAACGCTTCCAGCAACTCGTGGAGGAACGCTTTGCGCGGTGGCACCAGGTAGCTGACTATGCCAGACAGCTCGGTTACACGGAAAAGAGCTTGGCGCGTGCCGTGGAAGCGGGTATGGGTATGACCGCCAAAGTCTTCATCGCAGCGCGGGTCAATCTGGAGGCGAAGCGCCTGTTAGTGCATACGGACTTGACCGTCGCCAGCATCGCCGAGAGGCTGGGCTTCGAAGAGGCCACCAATTTCAGCAAGTTCTTCAAGCGTGAGGCGGGCTGTACACCAGCGGAGTTCCGGCAGCGGCAAAGAGCGTCCATTTGATCACACCCCGCCATGGGTCTCGTTTGCGAGCTCACGCCCCTCGGCGGGGAGCGCCCCGAGTTTGATCGTGCGCTGGCCATGCTTAGGGCAGGGGATAGCTTGGTGGTAATTGAGGCGCCTGTGTCGTGCCACTTCTATCTTCGATTACATGGAAGCGTTTTACAACCGAACCCGAAGGCATTCCCATCTTGGTGGGATCAGCACAGAGGTCTTTGAAGCGGCCTCAAAATGAGGCTCCGGTTTGTCAATAGATGGCGGGGTAGTCCAAAAACCAGAGCAGAACTTCTATTTGACCCGAACCTTGAGACAAGGCAGCCTTTGCCCAAATTCATGGAACGAGGTGTTCACAACACGTTTAACTGCAAATTCACACTCAACAACCAGCCAATGAGTGAATTGTCAGTGGCTCAATCAGGCAGGATTCTCACTTATCCTGCGTTTTCTGGGTTTGGTCCCCATGTCAATCGTCGTGTTGATGCCTGTTTGAAAAATGTCGGACCAATTCCACTCGGACGTTATTACATTCTGAATCGAGAGTCTGGTGGCAGACTTGGATGGTTGAGAGATCTTTATCAAGACTGATCCGATTGGTTCAGCCTCTATGCAATCGACAGTAAAGTTGACGATGAAACTTGGTGTGAATCGGTGAAGCGAGGGGAGTTTCGCTTGCATCCCAAAGGTACTTTTGGAATCAGCGAAGGCTGCATTGTTGTAGACGAAATGCGCAAATTTATCGAGTTACGTTCGCTATTGCTGAGCAAACCCGCCCAGAAACCTCATGGGCTGAATTTTGCTGCACTAGGAATTGTGGAGGTTGTGTGACATGAAACTTATTCGCTCTGCGGCCTTTTTATTCTTTGTTCTTGTTTTTTCGTGGCCCGTTTTTCAGTTTTTTCAGTTGAACCCGGGCTACTTTCCAGTGTCTGACTTTTCACCGGAAATGTGGGAACACCTGAAATCCTGCTGTGGGGTATCAAGCTATGAAGACAAGCAAGACTTCCAATTTTTGATGACGGTATTGATAAGCTTATTGCTCTCATTCTTCTGTGTGTGCTTGGTATTCAAACTCGCAAGGTGGCAAACTAACGATCGTAGCTAGCAGCATTCAAATCAGGAGTACCCCATGCCCACCCCCCAAGCCGCCCCCATCAAAATTCAGGTCTGGACCGATTTCGTGTGTCCGTTTTGCCTGCTCGGTGAATCGATTATCGAGAAGGCCATTGAAGGTTTGAATGTGGAACTGGAATGGATGCCGTTCGAGCTACGCCCCTACCCAACACCTACTTTAAAACCCGAAGATGAATACCTGCCACGTGTGTGGAAGGCCTCGGTGTACCCCATGGCGGAACGTCTTGGTGTGCCCATCAAGCTGCCCACTGTTTCACCGCAGCCTTACACACGCAAAGCGTTTTTGGGTTTGCAATATGCCAAGCAGCAAGGCAAGGGCAATGAATACGCCACAGCAGTGATGAAGGCGTTTTTTCAGCAAGACCAGAACATTGGTGAAGACGAGATTCTTAAAAACATTCTGCAAAATCTGGGTATGAACCCAGCAGGGCTGGATGAATTTGTGAATTCACCCCAAGCCAACGCGCAGCACGATGCGGATCTTCAATACGCAAAACAGGTGGGCATTCAGGCCGTGCCTTCACTGGCCGTGGGCGCCCAGTTTTTCTCGGGCGTACCCAGCGTGCAGGCTCTGCGGGATTCGATTCAACACGCCCGGTAAACCGGCACTGCTTAGGGATACTTCGGGTTTTCCGGCAAGGTGTGTGCGGGTTATTCTGTGGACCAAACCTGCACCCACCACAAAAGGCCATCATGAATTTATTTTCCAAGCTTCAGCAACGCGCAGCTGTTGGCAAACCCCTTCGCGTTGGCATGATAGGTGCCGGCAAATTCGGCTCCATGTATCTTTCACAAGTGCCACGCACACCCGGCATTCACATGGTGGGCATTGCCGATTTGTCGCCCACGCGGGCCAAGGCCGCCCTGAAAAACGTGGGTTGGAAGGAAGAAAGCTACTCTGCAACATCGCTTGAGCAGGCGGCAAAGCTGGGCAACACCGCCATTATCGACGACGGCATGAAGCTGATTGAATCGCCTTTCGTTGACATCATCATTGATTCCACTGGCAACCCGGCGGCGGGTATTGCCCATGTGCTGGTTTGCTGCGAATTTAAAAAACACATTGTGATGGTGAACGTGGAGGCCGATGCATTGGCTGGCCCTTTGCTGAAACGCAAAGCCGACGAGGCGGGCATTGTGTACTCGCTTGCTTATGGCGACCAGCCCGCGCTGATTTTCGAGATGGTGGACTGGGCGCGAGCCGCTGGTTTTTCGGTGGTGGCCGCAGGCAAGGGCACCAAGTACCTGCCCACGTACCATGAAAGCACGCCTGACACCGTTTGGAACCACTACGGCTTGACTGCTGAGGATGCAGCCAAGGGTGGCATGAATGCGCAAATGTTCAACAGTTTTCTGGATGGCACCAAGAGCGCAATTGAAATGGCGGCGGTGGCCAATGCAACTGGTTTGGCGGCACCCAGCGGTTTGAAGTTTCCAGCGGTGGGTGTCGATGACTTGGCACGCATTCTCAAACCCAAAGAACATGGCGGTATTCTGGACCAGCGCGGGCAGGTCGAGGTGATTTCCAGCGTGGAACGCGACACGCGCCCGGTGTTTCGCGACCTGCGTTGGGGGGTGTATGTTACCTTCTCGGCCGATAGCGAATACGTGGCCCGTTGTTTCAAGGAATATGGTTTGATTACCGACCCTAGCGGTCAGTATTCAAGCATGTACAAACCCTTCCATTTGATTGGTCTGGAACTTGGAATTTCAGTGGCATCAATCGGTGTTCGGGGCGAGGCCACGGGCGCACCCATTTGCTGGCACGGCGACGTGGTGGCCACAGCCAAACGCGATTTGCAGGTGGGCGAAATGCTGGATGGTGAAGGTGGCCACACCGTGTACGGCAAGTTGTTGCCTACACAGGAATCGTTGGCCTTGGGTGGTTTGCCACTGGGGTTGGCGCATGGTGTGAAGTTGTTGAAACCCGTAAAAGCGGGGCAAGCTGTAAGCTGGAACGATGTAGCGTTCGACGCCAATTCCACGGCGGTGAAGTTCCGCCGTGAAATGGAACGAACTTTTATTTAAAACTTATTTCGCAAAACTCATTTTGCAAAAATCTGGTCCATGTTGGCAAAGGCCTTGAATTCAAGTGCATTGCCGCATGGGTCCATGAAGAACATGGTGGCTTGTTCGCCCACCTGGCCCTTGAACCGGATGTAAGGCTCAATCACAAACTTGGTGCCTGCTGCCCTTAAGCGGTCAGCCAGTTCATTCCACTGTTCCATGGTCAAAATCACGCCAAAATGTTTGGCGGGCACGGCGTGGCCGTCTACGCTGCTGTTGGCTTTGCAGCCCACTTCTTCCGGTGCCAAATGCGCCACCAGCTGGTGGCCGTAAAAGTTGAAGTCCACCCAGTGTGGGGCGCTTCGCCCTTCCTCGCAACCAATTACTTCGCCATAAAACTTGCGGGCCACCGCAATGTCGTTGACCGGAAATGCAAGGTGGAAAGGTTGCAGTGTGGTGTGTTTGGCTTGCGGTGCGGACATGTGAATTACCATTGAATTAGCGGTTGATCATTCACACACTATAGGGTTGTTCGGGTTTCCCGGCCAATCGTGGAAACCCGAATATTACCGACAACTTGGGAACTGTTTACGGCGTCACAATGTTGAAGTTGCCCGTGGCTTTTTCCAGCATGCCGAAAAATTTCCCAAGCTTGATGGTGCTGCCGTCAATTCTGGTTTGGTCTGAAAACAGCAGGTCGGTTGCACCGGCCTCACCGGTCATCATGTTCAGGAAAAAGGGTTTGCTTAAAGTGAGCGTGGCTGCGGAATTTTCTTCGTGCTTGCCTGCCCTGTGGTGCAACACGCTGTTGTTGATTCGAAGCACATAGCTTTCCTGTGTATCTGAAAACACAAGGTTGATTTGAATGTCTTCGCCCTCGGCTTTCTCGCTGTTCAATGAAGCTGCCATGGCTTCCAGAAAACGCTCGGTGGGGGTGTGCTTCAGCATGTCGAGAAACATGGTCCGTTTAAAGCCCTCGGTGTAGCCACCTTCGCGCAGTTCAAGTGCGCCGGTCAGGTAGAAATTGCGCCAGGGTGCCGACTCGGCCATGTAGCCCATCTGGTCAAAACTTGTTGCCAGCAAACCTTTTGCGCGCACATTCTCGGGTTCGGCATACACCGCATGTTTCAGCAACTCGGCTGCCCAGCGGTATTCGCCTTTGTTCACGGCGTCTTCGGCTTTGTTCAGCAGGGCGTCCATGCCACCGGCCACATCAACATACTTTTTCGCGGCTTCAACCGGGGGCAGGGGGTTCAGGTTGGCAGGGTTCGCGTCGAACCAGCCCATGTAAAACTGGTAAACCGCTTTTACGTTGTGCGAAATGGTGCCGTAGTAACCGCGCCCACTGAGGAAGTTGTTCAAAGCGGGCGGCATTGCCACCTTCTCGGCAATCTCCGCCGGGGTATGGCCCGCATTCATGTGGCGCACTGTTTGGTCATGAATGAAGCGGTAGACATCGCGCTGTTTTTCCATGAAGGTGCGTATGTTGTCCGCACCCCACACCGGCCAGTTGTGTTGGTGAAACATTACGTCGGCATCGCCTGCGTAGGCCATGGCTTCGTCCATGTAGCTGGCCCATTTCAGCGCATCGCGCACTTTCGCACCGCGCGGGGTGTACAGGTTGTGCAAGGTGTGGCCAAACAGCTCGGCGCTGCCGAATGCCTTCAGCGTGGGCAGGTAAAACACAAACTCGGAAGGGGCCTCGCTGCCAGGCACGTTGTGGAACATGAATTCAAGCCCGTCGAGCACATGGGTCTCTTTGGCTTCTTTCACCACCAGCGTGGGCGGCAATACGCCCACCTTGCCGTAGGCCACAGCCTTGCCCAAGCCATTGTCGATCAGGCCTTCCGGGTTGCGTGGCAGGCGTTTGCCATA
Source organism: Limnobacter sp. (assembly GCF_036846585.1). Lineage (GTDB taxonomy): Bacteria > Pseudomonadota > Gammaproteobacteria > Burkholderiales > Burkholderiaceae_B > Limnobacter. Next base: position 37,309 of record NZ_DAIUBR010000011.1, read on the forward strand.
CATGTAAATGGAACGGCGCGCCATGGCCATGCCCACCAGCAGGTTCTCGCTGGTGGCCTCGTCCATGAAGCCTGCGGGTGCAACCACAGGTATGTTGCGGGCAGTCACTTCTTCTGCACCCAGCACACCCAAGGCACCACCAAAGTGGTCCACATGGCTGTGTGTGAACACGATTGCGGTTACGGGTTTGTCGCCAAGGTGCTTGCGTGCAAAGGCCATGGCGGCGCGTGCGGTTTCCTCGCTGGTTAGCACATCCACCACAATCCAGCCGGTGTTGCCTTCAATCAGGGTCATGTTGGACAAATCAAAACCACGCAACTGGTAAATGCGGTCAGCCACTTTGTACAGGCCAATTTGATTGTTCAGGCTGGCTTGCCGCCACAGGCTGGGGTTCACCGTGCTGGGGGCTTTGCCTTCGATGAAATTGAATTCATCGTAGTCCCAAATAAGCTCGCCCTCGTCATTTTTTACCTGCCCCGTGGGTTTGGCAATCAAACCCTTGCGGGCATCGGCGTTGTTGGCTGCATCCACCAAGTCTGTATTTTTTGCCACTTCAGCGTGAAAGGCTTGTGTGAATTCGCTGGCTGCGCTGTTGGGGTCGGTGGGGGTTTTGGAACAGGCTGCCAGCAAAGCGGGTATACCGATGGCAAGGGCTGCCAAGGCCAGGTTTGTTTTCATGCTGTCTCCGGAATATTTTTAATTTCCCCTATTACAGCATAAAAAGTGGCACTGTGCGTGCCAGTAAATTGTTTGAACATTAACTGAAGAATTTGTTGATCACCGTGATTACAAACACGGTGGCCAGAATGGCCGGGATCCAGAAAGCAATTGCAACGTGGGTATAGCGTTCAAGCCAGCCGATTGTTCCGTTAGGGTTGCTGGCCAGCATTTCAGCACCCATGTTGTGGCGTTTCCATTGCCACACCACCAACAGGCAAATCAGCAGGCCATTGAAGGGCAGGATGGTGTCGTAGAACACATCCACCAACACATCAAACAGCGATTTTTTGGCACCGCCATAAAACGCAAACTCGCTAAGCCATTTCACCTGCCCGAATGACAATGCACAAAGCCCCGCACCCACAAGCACACCCGCGATGACCAAACCCAATGCCTTGTTCCGGGTTTTTTGACCCTGCGCTTTGAGTGCAGCCACAGGCACTTCAATGATTGAAACAAGCGATGTGATGGCCGCTACAAAGGCCAGCAGAAAGAACATGGCCGCTATGAAGCTGGAAACCAGATAGCCGAACTTGGGCACCATGGCCATGAAAATATTTGGGAAAAACGAGAAGATCAAACCCACTGAAGAATCGCTCAATTCGCTGGGGTTGGTGTCGGGATAAATGGCAAAAATCGCGGGCAGGGTCATCAAGCCCGCTACCACGGCAACACCCGTGTCAGTTGTAGCCAGCATTTTCGCCGATTGCACCAGGTTGTCTTGCTTGCGCAAATACGAACCGTAGGTGATCAAAATTCCCATGCCCAGCGACAATGAAAAGAAGGCCTGCGACAGCGCGCTGTTCACCACGCTCCAGGTCATGCGATCCAGCTGCGGGGTGAAATAAAACTTCAAACCGGCGCTGGCGTTGGGCAGGGTCAGTACAAACACGGCCAAGCCAATCAGCATGATGAACAGCATGGGCATCAACAAGCGTGATGCTTTTTCTATGCCGTCGCGCACGCCGCCTTTTAGCACGAGTACAACCATACCGATTACGCCCGCCAGGTAGGCAAATATCCAGGGGCTGGTGATAAAACCGCCGAAGTAAACCGGTGTGGCCAGGCGATCAAGCTGGCCAAAAACAGCCAGTATGAAATAACCCAACAGCCACACGGTGAGCACGCTGTAAAACACCGCGATCATGAAGGGTGTGGTTAAGGACAAAGCCCCGGCAAATGCCCAAGCCTTGTTGTTTCCGGAAACCTGCTTGAATGCACCCAACGGGCTTTTTCCTGTGGCGCGGCCCAGGCTAAGTTCAGCCAGAATAAGTGGAAGGCAAATGGCCACCACGAAAAAAATGTACAGTAGCAAGAACGCACCGCCACCGTTTTTTGCGGCCGCTACTGGAAAAGCCACCAAATTGCCAATGCCCACAGCCGACCCTGCGGCGGCCAGCACGAAGCCGATTTTGGATGTGAACTGGTCCGGGTTGTTTTGCATGGTGGCGCGATTTCCTCTACAAAAAAAGGACAACAAATTGGCACTGTTTGCTGAATTATACGACCGCCACGTGCTGCCTACCTTGCTTGATTTCGCTTGCGGCATGAAAGCCATCAACAGGCAGCGCCAGAAAGTGGTACCCAAAGCCACAGGCAAGGTGCTAGAAATTGGCATTGGCACAGGCCTGAACATGCGCCATTACGATGCGGCAAAGGTGGAAAAAATTATTGGCCTGGACCCGGCCATGCAAATGCATCGCCTGGCCAAAAAGCGTATTGAAAAAACCGGCTTGAGTGTTGAATTAATGGGTTTGCCCGCTGAGCAAATTCCCTTGCCCGATGCAAGCATCGACACCATTGTCATGACCTACACCCTGTGCACCATTCCCGAACCTGTACAGGCCCTGAAAGAAATGCGACGTGTGTTGAAACCGGGTGGGAAATTGTTGTTCTGTGAACATGGTGTGGCACCGGATGAACCGGTTCAGCGCATGCAAAACCGCTTGCAGCCCGTGTGGGGCAAGCTGGCAGGTGGCTGCCACTTGAACCGCGACATTCCGGCCTTGCTGAAAGCAGGCGGGTTTCAGGTGGATGAAATTGAAACCATGTATGTGCCGGGCCCCAAAGCCTTTACTTACAACTATTGGGGCGCGGCCTATTCGGAAGGCAGTCAAGAAGGCAATTAAGCCTTTACCTGGGCTGGGTAACCTGCCTCGCTGATGGTTTTTGCCAGGCTGGCCGCTGGCAAGGTGCTTTCTACCTGCACCAGTTTCCGGGCCAGATCAATTTGCACTTGTGCTGTGGGGTCTTGCGCTTTCACAGCGCGTTCCACATTGGCTGAACAACCGCCACATTTCATTTTTTCAACTGTGAGTTCAATCATTTTCGTACTCCGGTGGGTTGATCACAATTGTAGTTTGAAGCTTCCAATCGTGGTAAGGTCAAGGGGTTGACTTTGCCATCATTGGAAGGTTTATCGTGTGCACATTGTTCAACGGAGAATGCCATGACCACCAACAACACATTGAATTTGGCCGTAGGCGGAATGAGCTGTGCTTCCTGTTCTTCCACCGTAGAAAAAGCCTTGCTGAAAGTGCAGGGCGTAACACAGGCCACGGTGAACCTTGCCACTGAAAAAGCGCAAATTGATTTTGCTGCCCCGGCCACGCCCGAACAAATTGCCAGGGCGGTGGTGGATGCCGGTTATGAGGCTGAAATTTTAAACGCCAGTGGTGAAAAATCAAGTGCAAGCAGCACGCCCGCCAGGGAAGGTTTTGGCGAGGGCGCTTTGGTGGCTATTGCCGCACTGCTGACCTTGCCCCTGGTGTTGCCAATGGTGGCCCTGCCGTTTGGCGAGCACTGGATGCTACCGGGTTGGATGCAACTGTTGCTGGCCACACCCGTGCAGTTCTGGCTGGGTGGGCGGTTTTATCGCGCTGGTTTGAAGGCTGTTCAAAACCGGACCGGCAATATGGATTTGCTGGTGGCCATTGGTACGTCGGCGGCCTATGGTTTGTCGGTGTACATGATGGAGCAGGGCAGTGGCCACTTGTACTTTGAAGCGTCCAGCGCCGTGATCACCCTGGTGATGTTGGGCAAGTGGCTTGAAGGCCGGGCCAAGCGCCAAACCACCGCAGCCATTGCCGCCTTGCAGGCCCTTCGGCCTGACACCGCGCGTGTGCGCCGCAAAGGGGTGGATCAAACCATTGCCATGGCAGAAGTACAGTTGAACGACGAGGTTGTGGTTCGCCCCGGTGAACGCATTCCAGTGGATGGCCTGGTGCTGGAAGGCAGCAGCCATGTGGACGAAGCCTTGATAACCGGTGAAAGCGAACCTGTGGTGAAAGCAGTGGGCAGCAAGGTCACCGGCGGGGCCGTGAACCTGGACGGTTTGTTGCTGGTGCAAACCAGTGCCGTGGGCACTGAAACCACCTTGGCACGCATTATTCGCTTGGTGGAAGACGCGCAGGCCGCCAAGCCCGACATTCAAAAACTGGTAGACAAGGTCAGTGCGGTGTTTGTACCCGTGGTGTTGGTGATTGCCCTGTTCACGCTGCTGGGTTGGGGCTTGTTGGGTGGCTCGCCCGGCGTGGGCGGAAACCCTTGGGAGCAGGCTATTTTAAATGCGGTGGCGGTGCTGGTGATCGCCTGCCCCTGCGCCTTGGGTTTGGCCACACCAACGGCCATTATGGCGGGTACGGGTGTTGCGGCACGCCACGGTATTTTGATCAAGGATGCACAGGCACTTGAGTTGGCCCACAGCATTAAAACAGTGGTGTTCGACAAAACCGGTACGCTGACTGTGGGCAAACCCACATTGATGCAGTTCGAGGCAGTGCACGGCGAGCGCAGCAGCATGCTGGCCAAGGCTGCTGCCGTGGAAGCGGGCAGCATGCACCCACTGGCCAGTGCCGTGAAAAACCGTGCGCAGCAAGATGAACTGGAGGTGCCCCACGCCACCGATTTGCAAGATGTGGCAGGCAAGGGTTTGTCGGCCAAAGTGGGTGATGCACGTGTGTATGTGGGCACCATTCGCTGGATGGAAGAGCTGGGTGTTTCAGCCCCCACCATGCAGGAAGTGCTGGCCCGCGTGAATGCAAATGCAGCCACACGTTCCTGGGTTGCAGAAAAAACGGATGCGGGTATTCGTTTGTTGGGTGTGCTGGCTTTTGGTGATGAATTGAAACCCAGCGCACAAAGCGCCGTGAATGCACTGCACGCGTTGAAGGTGGACACGGTGTTGCTGACCGGCGACACCACAGCCAGTGCGCAGCGTGTGGCTTCTGAACTGGGCATTGGCCATGTGATGGCAGAACAGTTGCCGGGTGACAAATCGAAGGCGGTGCAGGCATTGCACAATTCAAAAGAAGGCGGCAAACAGGTGGTGGCCATGGTGGGCGACGGTATCAACGACGCACCTGCACTGGCCATGGCCGATGTAAGTTTCGCCATGTCCACCGGAACCGATGTGGCCATGCACACGGCCGATGTGACCCTGATGCGTTCTGACCCCAGCTTGGTGGCGCAGACCATCGACATTTCACGCCGCACCTACAACAAGATCAAACAAAACCTGTTTTGGGCATTCATCTACAACGCCGTGGGCATTCCTCTGGCTGCCCTGGGTTATTTGAACCCCGTGTTGGCGGGCATGGCCATGGCGCTCAGTTCGGTGAGCGTGGTCACCAATGCATTGATGTTGCGCAACTGGAAACCAAGAGGAGGGGCTTGATATGAATTTGCAAAGTACTGACCATTATTTGACCATTGGCGATGCGGCGATGGAATCGGGTATTTCCAGCAAAATGATTCGCCATTACGAGCAGGTGGGTTTGCTTGCGCAGGCTGTGCGCACCGAAGCGGGTTACCGTTTGTACAACAGCCGCGATCTGCATGTGCTGCGCTTTATCCGGCATTCACGCGACCTGGGTTTTTCCATCAAACAGATTGAGGAGTTGTTGGCGCTGTGGCAGGACAGGGATCGACCCAGTCGGGAAGTGAAAAAACTGGCGCAGTCGCACCTGGTGGCACTGGACATGAAAATTCGGGAACTGAATGCCATGAAGGCAGAGCTTGAGCGCCTGGTGCATTGTTGCAAAGGCGATTCCAGACCAGATTGCCCCATTCTGGATGGCCTGGCCAGTTAGTCAGTTTTCCAGCATCTGTTTGATCACAGACCGCAGCACCCGCCCAACTTCATCGGCTTTCATGTTCGGGTCGCGAATGGCCCGAATTTGCAAACCATCAAACAGTGCCATCAGGATGGTGGTTTTTGCTGCCAGGCCAAGTTCGCAGGGGCTGGGTTCCCCCCGTGGCTGAATGCCCTTGATCAGATTGGCCACTTTGTCGCGAACAATGCTGTCTGTGGCTTGAACGGTTGCCGCAACCTTCGGGTTGCGCGCCGCTTCGGCCAGAATTTCCGTGTCCAGCTCGCTTCGTTCAATGCGCCGCTGAACACCTTCGTCCACGGTGCACAGCATGGCTTTCAGAATATCTTTTTCACCCTGTATTTTTGCAATGCGTTCCAGCGCCTGGTCAAGATCGCGTTTGACCATGGCCTCGATAATCGCTTCCTTGCTTTCAAAATAATTGTAGATGTGCCCGGCGCTCATGCCGAATGATTTTGCGATCTCCGACATGCTGGCACCGTGAAAACCGCTTTTTCGAAAGCACTCGGCCGCCGCGTCAAGAATTTGTTGTCGACGCAGTTCTGCTTTGCTGGTCATTGGTTTGGTCTCTATGCCCATGTCATTGCCTTTTTTTGCTGAACATCTGGCTGACAACCACGAAGAACAGTGGCACGAAGAAAATGCCCAGCACCGTGGCTGAAATGGTACCGCCCAACACGCCCGTGCCAATTGCATTCTGGCTGCCTGAACCGGCCCCGGTGGAAATGGCCAATGGCACCACGCCCAAACCAAAGGCCAGCGAGGTCATGAGGATGGGACGCAAACGCATGCGCACGGCCTCCAGTGTGGATTCAACAAGGTCGCGCCCCTGTTCAACCTGCTCCTTGGCAAATTCCACGATCAGAATCGCATTCTTGGCCGACAGGCCCACGGTGGTCAGCAAAGCCACCTGGAAGTACACGTCGTTGGCCAAACCGCGACCAGTTGCTGCCAGCAGGGCACCGGCCACACCCAGCGGCACGATTAGCATGACTGCAAACGGGATGGACCAGCTTTCATACAGCGCAGCCAAGCACAGGAACACCACCAACAGCGACAAGGCATACAGCAAGGGCGCTTGTGAACCGGACTGGCGTTCTTCATACGACAGGCCTGTCCACTCAATGCCCAAACCTTCCGGCAAGTTCGCGGCTATGTCTTCCATCGCATCCATGGCATCGCCCGAACTCATGCCCGGTGCCGCCTGCCCTTGAATTTCCACGGCCGGCAAACCGTTGTACCGTTCAAGGCGCGGCGAGCCCATGGACCATTGCGCTGTTGCAAAATTGGAGAAGGGCACCATTTCACGGTCGGCGTTGCGCACGTGCCAGCGATTCAAGTCGCCTGGCAGCATGCGAAACGGTGCGTCAGCCTGCATGTAAACCCGTTTCACCCGACCACGGTCAATGAAGTCATTGATGTAGCTGCCGCCCCATGCAGAGGTCAGTGTGTCGCTGATTTCTGAAACACTGACGCCCAGCGCACCGGCCTTTGCATTGTCAATGTCCAGTTTGTATTCCGGGGTGTCTGCCTGTGCATTGGGCCTGACACCCGCCAGCAAGGGGTTTTTGGAGGCCTCACCAATCAGGCTATTTCGTGCCTGCACAAGCGCATCGCGACCCAGGCCTGTGCGGTCTTGAATGAACAGGTTAAAGCCCAGTGCGTTGCCCAGTTCCCGAATGGCAGGCGGCGCGAAAGCAAACGCCTGCGCCTCAGGCCAGCTGTTGAATTCCTTGGAGGCCCTTTGCACAATGCCTGCGGCAGAATTTTCCTTGCCCGGGCGTTCGCTCCAGTCGCGCAAACGCACAAAGCCGATGCCGGAATTCTGGCCAGTGCCAGAGAAGCTGAAACCCGCCACGGTGAAAAGCGACTTCACATTGTCGCCTTCCTGATTCAGGAAGTAGTCTTCCATTTTGGCCAGCACTGCAAGCGTTTGTTGTTGCGTGGCACCTGCCGGCAATTGAACCTGGGTGAAGAACACGCCTTGGTCTTCATCGGGCAGGAACGAGGTGGGCAAACGCGTGAACATGAACGCGGTAACTGCCAGCAGGCCACCGTAAATAATCAGATAGCGGCCCGATTTGTGCAGCATGCGGCCCACCATGCCCTGGTAGCGGGCGTTGCTGGAGTCGAATTTGCGGTTGAACCAGCCAAAAAAGCCCTTTTGTTCAAGCATGTGGCCTTTCTCAATCGGTTTGAGCATGGTGGCGCACAGGGCTGGCGTCAGCACCAGGGCAACCAGCACAGACAACGCCATGGCCGACACAATGGTGATTGAAAACTGCTTGTAAATAACCCCGGCAGACCCCGGAAAAAATGCCATTGGCACAAACACGGCCGACAGCACAAGGCCGATGCCCACCAGCGCGCCGGTGATTTGATCCATCGATTTTCGCGTGGCTTCCAGCGGGGGGAGCCCTTCCTCGGACATCACGCGTTCCACGTTTTCAACCACCACAATGGCGTCGTCCACCAGCAAACCAATGGCCAGTACCATGGCAAACATGGTGAGCGTGTTGATGGAAAAACCGAAAGTTGAAAGCACCGCGAATGTACCCAGCAACACCACAGGCACGGCAATGGTGGGGATCAACGTAGCCCGGAAGTTTTGCAGGAACAGGTACATCACGAGGAACACCAGGATGATGGCCTCGATCAGGGTGATGACAACGCCTTCAATCGATATTTTCACAAAGGGCGTGGTGTCGTAGGCCACATCCCATTCCATGCCTTCCGGAATCAGGGGCGTGATACGCTCCATTTCCTTGACCACTGATTCTGCAGTGTCCAGCGCATTTGCGCCCGAGGCCAGGCGAATACCGATGCCGGATGCGTTTCGACCGTTCCAGCGCGGCAGAATGTTGTAGTTCTCGCTGCCGTAGTCAATGCGTGCCACGTCTTTCAGGCGAACAGTGGCTCCGTCCGGGCCGGTTCGCAGAATGATCTGCTCGAAGTCTTCCGGCGTTTCCAGCAAGGTTTGCGCCGTGATGGTGGCGGTCAGTGATTGCCCCTTCACCGCGGGGGCTGCCCCCAATTCGCCCGCAGACACCTGGGCGTTTTGGGCCGTGACTGCCGAACGAATGTCGCCGGCGCTTACATTGAACTGGTTCATTTTGTCCGGGTTCAGCCAGATGCGCATGGCATAAGGGCTGCCGAACACTTGCACTTCACCCACGCCACTGACGCGGCTCATGGAGTCTTGTACGTTGGAGGTAATGAAGTCGGCCAGTTCTGTCGATGTGAACGCGCCGTCTACTGCCGTGAATGCAATCACCAGCAAATAACCGGCTGCGCTTTTTGTCACCTGAATACCCTGACGCTGCACCGCATTGGGCAGCAACGGCGTGGCCAGGCTTAGCTTGTTTTGTACCTGAACCTGCGCAATGTCAGGGTTGATGCCGGGCTCGAAGGTCAGCTCAAGCCGCAAGCGGCCGGTGGAGTCGCTGGTGGACTTCATGTAACGCAGACCATCCAGCCCGGTCATACGCTGCTCGATCACCTGTGTTACGGAATCTTGCAGGGTTTCAGCCGATGCACCGGGGTAGGTGGCTTGAATGGTCACCGCAGGCGGGGCAATGGCAGGGTATTGCGCCACGGGCAGGTTGAAAATGGCAAGCGCACCGGCCAGCATGATCACAATTGCGATCACCCACGCAAAAATGGGGCGGTCAATGAAAAATCGGGACATCGTACTACTCCTGCTGGGCCGTGTTTATTTCTTCTCGGTGTCGGAAACGATTTCGGCTGTTTGGCCGGGGCGAACTTTCTGCACGCCTTCAACAATCACGCGGTCGCCTGTTTGAAGGCCTTCTGCAATCAGCCATTGGTCGCCGATTGCACGGGCAGTTTTAACGCTGCGCTTCTCGACTTTGTTCTCGTTGTTCAACACGAGCGCAGAAGGCTCGCCGGTGGCATCGCGCATGATGCCTTTTTGCGGCACCAGAATGCCGTTTTCCCGCACGCCTTCTTCAAGTGAAGCGCGCACGTACATGCCGGGCAACAGCTGTTGCTTCGGGTTTGGAAACACGGCGCGCAAGGTGACTGTGCCCGTGTTTTGATCCACGGTCACATCGCTGAACTGCAGCTTGCCCTCCTGTTCGTAGTCCGATCCGTCTTCCAGTTTCAGTGTAACTTTGGCGGCATTTTTGCCCGCGCTTTTCAGCACACCGCTTTCAAGGTCGCGTTTCAATTGCAGCAGTTCGCTGGTAGATTGCGTCAGGTCGACATAAATGGGGTCAAGCTGCTGAATGGTGGCCATGGCGTTGGCCTGGCCCTGCTGCACCAGTGCGCCGGGGGTAACGCTGGACCGGCCAATCCGGCCGCTGATTGGTGCGGTAACCCGGGTGTAGGTCAGGTTGATTTGTGCGCTTTGAAGGGCTGCTTTTCCAGAAGCGACATCCGCCTCTGCCAGCTTCAACGTTGCATAGGCATCGTCGCGTTCCTGTTGGCTGACAGCATTCATTTTTGCCAGTTCCTGAAAGCGGTCATTGCGAATTCTGGCGCTGGTCAGGTTGGCCTGTGCTTTTTCAAGTGCTGCCTTGGCGCTGGCATATTCGGCCTGGTAAGTGGATGCATCAATCTGGTACAGCGATGTACCCGCTTTCACCTCACCACCTTCCTTGAACTGGCGGTCTTGATGATGCCATTAACCTGGGGGCGTACCTCTGCGATCAGGAAAGGGCTGGTTCGACCCGGCAGCTCGGTGTAAAGCGAAACAGGCTTGGCTTGAACTTCAAACACGCGAACTTTGGGTGCACTGGGCGTTGCTGCCGCCTTGGCATCGCCATCCCGGTTGCCGCAACCGGCCAGGGTTAGTGTGCCAACGGTCAACAGGGCGCCAATGTTGAACGCCATTTTTCTTCGGAAAATCATGGTACTACCCCAAATTTGATTGATGCGGGAACAGTGAGGAAGCGCGCGAAGGGCGCGACGAACAAATTATAGACAGGAAATCTGAATGAACGTTCATACTTTTTCGTGACCGGAATGAAATTTGCTGTGAATCAAACTTCAGGTGATGATGACTCACCGTTTTCTATTTCCGGGAGCTAAGTTTTGGATCTTTCATCAGTCTTGATTGTGGGTGGTGGTGCAGGCGGGCTCGAGTTGGCCTGCAAGCTGGGTCGCAAGTTTGGCCCTGATCGCATTACCCTTGTGGATTCAAAGATGTACCACATCTGGAAACCTTCCCTGCATGAAGTGGCGGCAGGCACGCTGGACATTCATCAGGAAGGGCTTTCTTACCCGATGCTGGCCCACAACAACGGTTTCAATTTTGTGCTGGGTGCGATGGAGGGTTTGGACGCTGTGGGCAAGGTCGTCGGCATTGCCGCTGTGCTGGACGATGCTGGTGATGAAGTGCTGCCCAAGCGCCTGTTGCAGTTTGGAACGCTTGTGATTTCCGTCGGTAGCCAGTCCAACTACTTTGGCGTGAAGGGTGCGCAGGAATTCACCATTTCTTTGGATGGCCCGCAACAGGCCGAGAATTTTCGCCTGAAAATGCTCAAGCAACTGGCCACGCTTGACCTGCGCAAGAAAGATGATCCAACAGCCAGCCTGGACATTGTGATTATTGGTGCTGGTGCCACCGGGGTGGAACTGGCTGCTGAACTGCGCGAGGCCAGCCACGTGCACAGCCGCTACGGGTTTAGCCGAATCAATGCCTCGAAGGATGTGACCATCACGATTCTCGAAGGCGCGCCCAGCATTTTGCCGGTGTTGCCCGAGAGTGTTTCCAGTGCGGCCCTGCGCTTGCTGGAGCAACGCTTTATCAAGGTCGTGAACAATTGCAGGGTGGTTGAAATTTCGCCCAAACAGGTGCTGGATGCCAATGGCAACCAGTACAAGGCAGACCTGTGCGTGTGGGCGGCTGGCATCAAGGCACCCGCGTGGCTGGCTGAACTGGGTCTGCCGGTGAACAAGAACAATCAACTGGAAGTGCAGGGCGACCTGCGGGTGAAAGGGCATGCTGATATTTTTTCGCTGGGCGATTGCGCTGCGTGCGTGCAACCCGATGGCAGCTTGGTGCCGCCCCGCGCCCAATCGGCCCACCAGCAGGCCGACTACATTTACAAGGCCATGTTGAACCATGAACGCGGCAAAGTAAGCGTGGACAAACCTTATCTGTACAAAGACCACGGTTCTTTGGTGTCATTGGGCTCGCGCAGTTCGGTGGGCAGTTTGATGGGGGGGCTGTTCAAGGCCAGCAGCATGTTTGTGGAAGGTTTTTTTGCGCGAACCATGTACGCCAGTTTGCACCTGATGCACCACTATGCCGTGTTGGGCGGAATGAAAACCTTCCTGCTGGCCATGGCGCGTTTTCTGTTGAAACGTGCCACACCTTTGGTGAAGCTGCACTGAAGCCGGCTTAGTTCGAACGCAGGTCGTCTACTGCACGCTGGCCGAACCCTGGGGCCAGCAGGTAGTTGACCAAGTGATCGCCCGTGTGTTGCGGGCTGGTCAGCGCGCCGGCATTGTTCAGGTCAATGAATCGCTGTTTGTTGGGAAACAGCTTCACGTCCGTTGCCCGAATTTGCGCTTGCATGCCGGTGTCGATCACGCCGGGTGCAAGGCTGCAAATACGCACATTGGCCTGGCCATCCAGTTTCACGGTTTGGGCATGCGTATCCAGGGCGGCTTTGGTGGCGCAATACACGCCCCAGCCAGGGTAGGGGCTGCGTCCCGCGCCGCTCGATACATGCAGCACGCGCAGTTGCTGCCCGTTTTTCAGCAGCTGGGCCACCTTTGCGCTCAGCACCATGGGCGCAGTCACATTCAGTTGCACGCTGCGGGCAATTTCAAGTGGATTTTGAGCATGCAAGGGGCCAATTGGCGTTACCAGACCTGCATTGTTGATTAACAGCAAAAGTGTTGCGTTTTCAATGAATTCTTGCAGCTGCGGGCCGCTTGACCAGTGTTCAAGTGCGCTGTTTTCAGACAAATCAATGGCGACCTGCTGCAAAAGGGGCGCGAATTGATGTTGAAGTTCGTCGTGGATGCTTCTTGCCAGCCCCAAAACCGGGTGGCCTTTGCCCAACAAGCTTTGCGCAATTCCAAGGCCCAACCCTTTGCTGTGTCCGGTCAGAATGGCTTTGATCATCGTTGATTCAGTTTCAGGTAAAGAATGGATGAGGCCAGCGCCAAGGTGATTGCATTGGCAAACACCACTGGCCATTGTTCAACCAGGAGGCCGTAAACCAGCCACAGCAACACACCCAGGCAAAAACACGCGTACATGCCCAAAGAAATGCTTCGGGTGTCGCGTGTTTTCCAGCAATAAACCACCTGTGGAACAAACGAAAAAGTGGTCAATACGGCGGCCAAAAAGCCCAGCGCCTGGGCCCAGTCAAGATGCATTAATCCGCCGGAATTTTTTGTGCTGTTTCTTTGTAAGAGGTCACCCGGTTTCCACCTATGGCAATGGCTTTGTTGATCGCAGCCCGTGCCTCGCTTTTTCGCTCAAGCTTGATCAAGGCTTCTGCCAGGTTGTTCCAGGCGTCGGCCATGTCGGGGTAAACGCCCACTGCCTTGCGGTAGTGTTGTTCAGCCTCAACGTAGTTTTTTTCACCGTAGGCCAAATTGCCCAGTCCGAAATGGAACCAGGGTTCTTTCGGCCAGGTTTTTGCGCCTTGCTGATAGGCAAGCTCGGCTTTTTCCTTGCTGGAACGTTCTAGCGCCACAGCCGAATTCAGATAACCCTGGGCACTGGTGTAAACCGGTGGGTCCTGGTTGGGTTTGATGACAGTGAACCCCCAGTTTTCGGCACGTTCCCACAATTTCAGGAAAGTGGCCACGGGGATCAGATCACGTTCTTTGGGGCCTGAGCGCAAAATCATGTTGTTGGTCTTTGCATCGTAGCCAACCACCACGGCATAGTGCCATTGAGGTGCAATCTGCAATGAAAGATTCAACAGCACAACAACGGGTGAGCCTGCATTCAATGCGTCAAACAACGCGGGCAGTCGCGGGTCGATTTGGTAGGTCAAATAACCCATGCGGCGCGGTGCGGCAAGCATTTCAAGCTGCAGGCTGCCTTGGCGGCCGGGTAGATACACCAGCTTTGCAAGTTGATCGGGTTCAGTCTTTTCGCCCTGATGGTTCAACGCCATGGCCAAAGTGGACGGTCCGCAGTAATACTCTTCCTGTGCGAAAAACGGCACATTCTTCAGTTCTACGGATGGTTGGGTCTGGACTGTACTTTGGAGGTCTTGCGGGACTGTTGGCAGCAGTGAACAACCTGCCAACAGCCCTACAAGTACCGCTGGGCCCGCCAGGCGGGCCCAGGCAGCACTAGAAAAATTTAATTTCATCGAACGGATCGGGTAAACGGAAATACTTTGGTCAAGCCAAGAATGTCGGTTACCAACAAAACAATGAACACGGTGAACAATATACCAAGAATACCGGCACCTGCAGGCGCATTATCAATGTGGGCGGCCAGTTTTTGTGCTTCTTCTTCGGTCATGGAGTCCACACGGGCTTTGGCCACCTCAGGGCTTACACCGTGTGCCTGCAGGGCTTTGGCGATGTCTTCCCGGTCAAAAAACTGCTTCAGTTCTGAACGATCCTGTTGTTGGTGCATTACTACCGCTTCTTCGGTGCTTACAATTGCTGCATGAACCGGGGCAACAATAAAGCTACTTGAAAAGCTAAGTAGTACCGCCATTGCTGTTGAGCGCATAGTTTTAGTCATTTTATTCTCCATCATTCTCGTGTGTGGGAAGGTACATCATAGGGTTAAACAGGCGCGTGCGCTTGCTTATTCCGAGTCAACCAAACGAAAGCCTCTGCGTTTTAGTTGACATCACCGCAAGGAGGATTTGTGATGAAAACCGGATTCCTTAAAATTTTCTCGGCAAGTTGTGCCGTTTTGTTGAGCTTGGCCTTGGTGCCCACGAAAGCCAGCGCCGTGAGCATTTCAATTGGCGTGGGTGGAGAAGTGCTTCCAGGCGTGTATGGCTCCGTCAATATTGATAACGGCTACTACCCAGCGCTTGTTTATGCCGAGCCACTGATCGTGACCCGTCCATCACGCATTCTCGCGCCGGTGTATTTGCACGTTCCCCCCGGGCACCTCAAAAGGTGGGGTCGTTACTGCGGCCGTTACGGTGCGTGTTCCCGCCCGGTGTATTTCGTGAGGTCGCGTGATTACTACGATTTCAGCCCGCGTTACATTGAGCAGCGATACATCTACCGTGACCGCGTTACTTACGTGAACCGGGGCGGATACGACGATCATCGCCACCATTATTATGGTGGCGGGGACCACAAGCGTCATTATGATCGCAAAGAATATCGCCGTGATTATGACCGTCACGATTCCCGTGACCACGGTGGCAAGCACTGGAAACACGACAATCGTGGTCACGGCGGCGGCCATGGCAAGCACGGGCGGGGTCGGGACGATTAAGCCACATTAGCCAAACCAGTTTTAGTTTTGCCTCGTAGTACTTGAGCGGGGGCTGCCGAGAGGCAGTCCCCGTTTTTTACGTCGATTATCGTAATAATGACATTGGTGAATGGTAAAGTTATTAGGTAATATTCCGGGTAACCCTTTTTGATTAGCCACCGCACCCGGGATCGGATATTCCATGAACCACAAGCCAAGATTCCGCCAAGCGGGTGCCTTGCTGATTGAACTGGTTTTGACCCTGCCCATTTTGTTGACCGTCGTCTTCGCAATTGTCGAATATTCGGTGCTGCTGGGGGCCATGTTGATCATGAACAACACCACCAGCGAAGCCGCCAGACAGGCCACGGTGTATCGAAGTGGTTTTGCTCAAGCCGACTACGAGAACCTGGCACAGAATGCGCTGAGGGACTTGTTGCCTGCGTATATCGGTTCTTTCCGTGACAGTGTGGTTCCCTCGGTCAATTCGTTTTCCTGCGGTGATTCAACCTGTTTGCGTGTCCGTCTGGATTACCCGAACTACAGCAACAATCCGATTGTTGGAAATTCGTTTTTCATTCCACTTCCCGGCAGTTTGTCGGCTGAATCCACCACGCGTGTCGAGCCCAACGATGGTTAACCGAACAGTTTTCCGCAGCCAGCGGGGTGTATACACCATCTTCACGGTGTTTGTGATCATGATGAGTCTGGGTGCCATGGGTGTGTTGGCGGTGGGCCACACGGCTTGGGAAAAGGCGCGCCTGCAAGGCATTGCGGACATGGTGGCATTGACTGCGGCGCGGCAAATGGCCAACGGTCCGCAGTTTCTTGAAGCCGTTGCCATTGCGCAGGAAAACGGCGTTGTCGAGAACGATGACATGTCGATTCAGTGCATCATTGACAACACCCCTTCTGCGGATTGCGCCAATTCAATTACCAGTCGGGTCACCATTACCCGCCCTGTCAGTTCCTTGCTTGCATTTTTGCCCAATCGGGAAGTGACCGTGTTGGCCGAGGCCACCGTGGCCCCGACAGTGGTCGGTTCCGTGTCGTCGGGTTTGCTCAGTGTGGACACCAGTCAGTCGGCTTTGCTCAATGGTTTACTGACTTCGCTGGGCGGTGGCTCCGTGAATTTGACTGTGGCCCAATGGGGCAGTTTGCTGGGAAGCGACATTCGCGTGGATTTGTTGAAATTGAGCACGCAACTGGGTGTTGCCAATGTGAATGATTTGCTGAGCCTGAATATTTCTGCACTCGGTTTGCTTGAAGATGCGCTGGTGGTGGGCAACGCCGACGAAGCGGAGCAAATGGAAGTGGAAGGGGTGTTGAGCGCGTTGAGCGGGCCTTTGAACAGCGTGAATGTGACCTTGAGCGATGTGCTGGCGCTGGATCTTTCAGGTCGAACCAACACCACGCTGGAGGTCAATTTTGGGCAGCTTGCGCATGCCACGGTGTTGAATTCTGTCGAAGGTGTGGGCTATGTGTTGCCCATCAGTTCAGGGCTGTTGAACCTGGATGTGGAAGTGTACATTCTGCAGGCACCCCAGGTGTTTGTGGGTCGAAAAACACCGTACAAAGACCCCATTGCCACCGCCCGCACCGCGCAGGTGGCAATGGATGTGCGGGTGCGACAGCCCTTGAATATCAGCATCCCCACGGTAAGCGTCAGTGCGCTTGATCTGGGCTTGCAACTGCGCGTGGCTGGCGGCCTTGCAGATGTGAATGAGCTAAGCTGCAGATACCCCCGCGCCAGCAACAACATGGTGATGACTGTGGTGCCTGCTGTTGCAGAAGTGTGTGTGTCTGACAGCGCCAGCAATTTGCACACCACAACCGGTTCGCTTGAATGCGGTTCCCCTGCAGACATTCTTGACGTGAACTTTCTGGGTTTGGTGGATGCCGGGGTCACCTTGGCGGCGCAGACCAGTTTGCGTTCTGACCCGGTTCGCCAAGGGTTCGACGGGGCGGCACCCTTCAGTCAAACCGTGGGTTTGAGCGTGGGGCAAACCTTGGGCAATCTGCTTGGCAATACAGGGCTGAACCTGCAGGTGGATCTGCCATTGGTCGGGCCTTTGATCACTGGGGCTGTCAACGGTTTGGTTGATACTCTTTTGGTGGTGCTTGAGCCTGCGTTGCGCCCGATCTTGACTGCTGTCGGTGACATTCTTGATGGTTTGTTGCAAGTGTTGGGCGTGAATTTGAATACGGTCACTGTGAACGTGGATTCAATGGACTGCCAAAGCGTGGTGCTGACCCGCTAGTCGAGCGCAACCACTTGCGCAACCTCTTGCGGTTTTTGCAGGCCATACATTGCAGCCAAGGCAGTACCTGCCAGCACCACCAAGCCACCGGCCAGCGTGTGCAAGCCGACAATTTCATTGAGAAACAGGTGGCCCCACAGCACACCGAAAACAGGTGTCAGAAAAGTGACTGTCAATGCGGAAGTGGGGCCAATGTCCATCACCAACCTGAAATAGAGCAGGTAAGCCACGCCACTGCACAGCACACCCACGCCGAGAATGGCCAGCCAGCTGCTCAGGCCCGGCATTTGATCGGGCAGGTTCAGCGGAACAAACGGCAGCAAAATGATTGAGCCCATGAGCAGGCAGCCAAATGCGTTGGTCAGTGGATCAATGTCGCTGCCCAGGTACTTGGCCATGTTGGTGGCAATGCCGTAACAGGCTGCTGCGCCCAGTGCGGCTGCAATGCCCAGGCCCGTGCCCTCGGTGTTCAGTGTGGTGGTGTCCAGCCCCACGATAATTGCCACGCCCAACAAACCCAGCACAAGGCCGAGCAAAGCCATTGGGGATGGCACGGTGCGCGTCCAGATCAGGGCAACCAGGGCAGCCCAGATGGGTGCCGTGGCGTTGACAATGACAAGTATTGATGCGGTGACAGTTTGCGATGCGTAAGCCACCAGTGTGAAAGGCAGGGCTGCCGCGAATACGGATATGGCCGCGATCAGCTTCCAGCGTTTGGCCACCTGGGTTTTTTTGTTGAGAACGGCGAACAAAATGCCCAGGAAAAGCGCACCGAAAGCCACACGCAAAGCGGCCATCAAAGTGGCGGCCATTTCAGCGGATGCGATTTTGTAGAACACGAATGAGGAGCCCCAGATCATGGACAGCAACAACAACCGCAGCACACTGGCTTGACTCATGATTCTTAGTGCGCTTCCTCGTCTATTCTTTGATGAAATTGGACCACATCGCCATCTGCTGTCAGTTGAGCAATTCGCAACGGCACCCCGTCAGGGCTCAGGCTCAACAGGCCCACACCGCTCGCATTGACCAAGCGTTCACCTCGGCTTCTGTGGTCAGGCTTTCGCGGCACTATACGCATTTTTCGGCGTTTGGTGAACCAGTTCAAGGGCGACCAAGGTGCGTACAGCCAGCGGTTTGCTCGGTCAAGTATATCCAGTAATCTTTGTGGAAACTCATTGCGAAGGCCGCTGCTGGTGATTTGCCAGATGTTCGGGCTGTTTTTCTTGCCGCGCAGCTCCACTTCGTAGGCGAAGGAGTAGTGAACATCGCCAGACAGAATGACGAAGTTTTTTGGGGTTTTCCCATGCCGGAACAAATTTAACAACGTGTTGGCCGCACCACTGTGGGCCATCCAGTTCTCGGCGTCTACCATCAAGGGTTTGCCAAACCAGTTGAATACTTTTTGAATGCCTTCAATCAGTTTCACACCAAAGATGGGGGCCGCCGATACCAAAACCACCGCATCGTGGCCCAACAGCCGTTGTTGCAAATCTGAAAGCGCTTCCCAGTCCATCAGGCCGGATGGGTGGGCCGGGTTTGTTTCAGAACGCCACCGGTTGGTGCGGGTGTCGATCACCATCAGCGGCGGTTGTGTGTGCCAGGTGAACTGCCAGTTGCGAAAATCGATCAATTCCGTGATCAGGTTTTCGTGCATTTCCTCGCCCGGTAGTTGCAGGGCTTCGTCGCAGCGTTGCATCATTTCTTCAGAAAAGTTTTCCGGTGCATTTCCCCAGCCCTGACACACCAGGTATGCCACCAGTGCATTGCCGATGATTCGCCGTGAAAATGGCTGTCCGTAGGCAATGTCTTCCCACTCGGCACTCAGGTTCCAGTCGTCGGTAATGTCGTGGTCGTCGAAGATCATCGCCACGGGCAGGTGGGCCATTAGCCGGTGCACGCAATCCAGTTCTGCGACGAATTCTTCTATGGCGTCCAGCTGGGTGTCATAGCGATCCGCAAATTCCGTGGGTACGGCGTTGGGCAGCTGCATGCTGGTGTAGCGCCACGGAATCGGCGACCAGGCCAGCAGGTACATTGCCATGATTTCGGCAAGCGATATCAGGTGGTTGCGCGCATTGTCGGTGGTGAACACGGGTTTTTTTACACCAGTGAACAGCACGTTGCGAATGTCGTTGCTGGCTTTGGTTTTGGGTAGCAGTTCATGGCGGGTGTAGTAATGGGGCTTTTGCTGGTGCAGCACACTGCTGTCGCTCAGTGTGGTTCCCGGCAGCGTTTCTGTTGGCGCGTCAAGCTGCTCAATCAGCTTGTGAATGGCCACCAACATGGGGCCTGCCACGTCGTCGGTGTAAATCTGGTCGCCCCCCATCACCAACAGCGCGGGCCATTCGGCGGGTTTGTCGGCTTTTTCAAGCAGCAACTGGTCGGCGCGGGCCAGGCCATCGCCTGCGTGGCTGTCCTCTTTGCGGGCAAAGTGCGGCTTGCGGCACGAGCCATGCAACACATGGTCAAGCCTGTTTTTCAACACAAAGCCCAAGGTGTTTTTTCCGGGGTAGAGCAAATGCGGGGCTTCTTGCGCAACGGATGTCCATTCGTCTTGCCCGTTGCATTGGAAGCTGAGTTCATACCCCACCCAAATGTTCTCGGGCAATGCCATGTCCAGGGGCAGGTCAATCAAATGAATGTAAAGGCGTTGCGCCGCTTTCAGTTGGCGGCAATGGCTTCGTAGTTCATGAACCTGCGAATCGTGTCCGTTGGGGAACAGGGACAAACGCCAGCGCACTGGTTTGGAAGTTGCCAGCCACAAGGTGATGCGGTCGCATTGCATGCGACGCAGAATGGGGCCGGCTAGAAGGGTGTTGATACGATTTTCATCAGTGACTGCTGGATGGAAGGTCATGCGGCAAAGTTGTTGTTGTTTGTGTGTTGGGGAAAAGCGCAAACACAATCAACGTTTGTGTAGTAAGTTTCGCATACAGCGTGCAGGCATAAGCAAGGAATTTCACTGTGGTTGTATTAAACCTTTACTGCATGAGGGTTTCAGCGTGGTATTCATCCAGTTCTGGTAAGCCTGAGAATCGGCTTCGAATTTTTCTTTGTCAGCATTGAGTCGGTCGCTTTGGGCATTGAACACGCTGACGGCTTCATTGTATTTCGCCGCTTGCTCTGGATCCGCTTTGTTTGAATCCATGGCGCGTTTGTCATTCACCAGGATGGCGCGGCGCTCCAGCAGCAGTTTTTCGGTGCCTCGAAGTTCATCGGCACGTTTTTCAAGATTTTTGAAACGTGACAATCCCTCTTGTTCGGTGAGCAGGCAGTGGTGAAGCGCTTCTTTGTCGTTGTTTTGTGCCTGGCCCAACAGTGGCAGACAGGCGGTCAAGATCAAAATGACTATGGACAATTTCATGGTTTGTCGTGATGATTATCGAAGAATTCGACTGTAGCAGAGATGCCGGAAAACGCTGGTGAATTACTGCATTAAAAAACAGCGTTGCAATAACTATTGTTGGATGAAATACTTTTGGAGTGCAAAAACTCAACGGGCAGGAGTCACAAAAGGGAGAGAGACATGAGCGAAGCCAGTTTGTACGAGCGTTTGGGCGGCGAGGCAAAGATAAAAGTCTTTGTGGCCGACATTCTAAAAAATCACCAGAACAACCCTGCGGTCAGCCCGCGATATAGCCAGGCCAAGAAAAGCGATGAAGAACTGATTCGCCTGGTGACCGCACTGATCTGCCAAGGCACGGGTGGGCCGCAGAAATACGACGGGATGTCCATGCTGGCTGCGCATACGGGAATGAATGTGGCGGAAGCCGAGTTTGTTGCCGTGCTGGACGACATTTTGGCTGCACTGAAGAAGCATGGGGTGGGTGAGCGAGAGCAAGCGGAGCTGCTGGCCATCGCGTACGGGATGAAAGCCGAGATTGTTCATCAATGAACAAAGGCCAGTAACCTGCCCAGGTTGCTGGCCTATTGTTTTATTGCCGAATCAAATGATCGAATGCGGCCAGTGAAGCGTTCGCACCTTCGCCCATGGCGATGATGATCTGTTTGTAAGGCGCGGTGGTGCAGTCGCCTGCGGCAAACACGCCTTCCAGGCTGGTGTGGCCCTTGTGGTCCACCACGACTTCGCCGTGCTTGCTCAATTCCAGCGTGCCTTTCAGCCAGTCGGTGTTGGGCAGCAATCCGATTTGCACGAAGATGCCTTCAAGCTCAAGCTGTTTCACTTCATCGGTGGCGCGGTCTTTGTAGCTTAGCCCATACACCTTGGTGCCGTCGCCGTTTACTTCGGTGGTTAGCGCATTCAAAATCACTTTCACATTGGGCAGGCTGTGAAGTTTTTTCTGCAACACGGCATCGGCTTTCAGCTTGGTGTCGAATTCAAACAAGGTGACTTCTTTCACTATACCGGCCAGGTCGATGGCGGCTTCAACACCACTGTTGCCACCACCAATTACTGCCACGCGTTTGCCTTTGTACAAGGGGCCGTCGCAGTGCGGGCAGTAGGCCACGCCCTTGTTGCGGTACTCGGCCTCACCGGGCACATTCATTTCGCGCCAGCGTGCACCAGTACTTAGAATGATGCTTTTGCTGGTCAGCTTTGCACCGTTTTCCAGTTCAACTTCAACTTTGCCGTCGGCCAGCTTTTGCAAGCCTTTGGCGCGCTGCAGGTTCATCACGTCGATGTCGTATTCCTTCACGTGTTGTTCAAGCGCTGCCACCAGTTTGGGGCCTTCCGTTTCTTTCACTGAAATGAAGTTTTCAATGCCGAGTGTGTCCAATACCTGGCCACCAAAGCGTTCCGTCACAATGCCGGTTTTCACGCCCTTGCGTGCAGCATAAATTGCAGCCGCCGCACCGGCTGGGCCACCGCCCACAATCAGCACATCGAACTCGCCTTTGGCGTTCAGCTTGGCTGCGTCTTTTTCAGCAGCACCAGTGTCCAGTTTTGCAACAATTTCTTCAAGGGTCATGCGGCCTGAGCCAAATGTCTCTGTGCTGTTGCCCTGGGTTCCCTGAAACACGGTGGGCACAGCCATTACCTTGCGCTGCTCCACGAGTGGCTGGAACATACCGCCATCAATCATGGTGTGGCTAAAGGCCGGGTTCAGTGCGGCAATGGTGTTGAATGCTTGTACAACATCAGGGCAGTTGTGGCAGCTCAGTGAAATCACGGTTTCAAAATGACCGCCATTGGCGGGTGCCTGCAAGCCCTTGATTTGTTCGATCAAATCTTCTTCCACCTTGGGTGGGTGACCGCCCACATGCAGCAGGCCAAGCAGCAGTGACGTAAATTCATGGCCCATGGGCAAACCGGCAAAGCGCACACGGCCTTCTTCGCCTTTTTTGGCAATCGAGAAGGAAGGGCGCAGGTTGTTGTCGCCGTCCAGGCGCACAGACACCTGGTTTGAACACTCAGCGATTTCTTGCACCAGCTGTTCCATATCGCGCGCTTTGTCGCTGTTGTCCAGCGAGGCCACCAACTCAATGGGGTGGCGCAGCATTTGCAGATAGGTCTTCAGTTGTTGTTTGATGTTTGCGTCGAGCATGGGGTACTCCGGGGGTGTTCTTGGGATGTTTCTGGGCTGTTTTTGTACCATTTACCGCTCCCTTGTGGGGAGCGGTTTTTTTCTTTAGATCTTGCCAACCAGGTCCAGTGACGGAGTCAAAGCGGCGTCGCCTTCTTTCCACTTGGCAGGGCAAGCCTGGCCAGGGTTTTTGGCGATGTACTGAGCGGCTTGGATCTTGCGCTTCAGCTCGGATGCGTCACGGCCAATGCCCAGGTCGTGCACTTCCATCACTTTGATGACGCCCTGTGGGTCGAGCACGAATGTGCCGCGCAGTGCCAAACCTTCTTCTTCAATCATCACGCCGAAGTTGCGAGTGATTTGACCTGTGGGGTCGCCGATCATTGGGAAGCGGATTTTGCCGATTGTCTCGGTAGCGTCAGCCCAGGCTTTGTGTGTGTAGTGGGTGTCGGTAGACACAGAGAACACTTCCACACCCATGGCTTTCAGTTCTTCGTACTGGTCAGCCAGATCGCCCAATTCTGTGGGGCACACGAAGGTGAAGTCGGCTGGGTAGAAGAAGAAAACAGACCATTTGCCCAACACATCGGCTTCTGTCAGTTGAATTTCTTTGCCGTTCCAGAAGGCGGTGGCTTTGAAAGGCTTGATTGCGGTATTGATCAGAGACATTTGAAGTCCTCCAAAAAGTTAATGAACAGTCAGTAAATTAATTCAAAGCAATTTTAACCAATAAATTGTGCGATTGCAAAATATTATTGAGAAATAATGTAAATAGTTTTTTGCTATTGATTGATGGGGCAGTGGAACATCCACCAAGTCCCTAATGTGAAAGGAAAAAGTAGCAAGTGTGGGGTTTCCATTGAGTGAGCTGCAGCACGGCCTGTTCATGATTTTCTACTTGTTAAAGTGATCAAATCACATTTATTCAGCCCAGTGTGCACTTGGATTGTGCGGTGCGATAAACAGTTCGATTCTCAATTCGCCGTGTATACCACTCATGCCTAGTATCCGTTAGACGTAGGTCGCCCGAATTTTTTTAAAGATATTAGTTGGGCATTCAAGGAGATAGCGATGACAAAAAGGAAAAATTTCATTCGATCCACCCTGGCGGCCACCTGTGCCGCTCTCTTTGTAGCGGCCTGTGGCGGTGGGGGTGATTCCGGGGGAACAGGCACATTGCGCACAGCCATGACCGATGCACCAGCCTGTGGTTACGACAATGTTTTCGTAACGGTCGATCGCATTCGGGTAAACAACAGTGCCAACGCGGAACCCGATGGCAGTGGCTGGTCAGAAGTGGTGCTGGATCGGCCTCGTCAAATCGATTTGTTGAATTTGCAAAACGGGGTGATCGAAGAGTTGGGCGAAGTAACCTTGCCTGTGGGGCGTGTTCAGCAGGTTCGCTTTGTGTTGGTGGACAACGCCACCGCGGATCCCGCTGACATTGATTTTGATCCCGATGCGGACCCGGCGCTTGCACCCAACCATGTGGTGTTCAGTGCAGGTGGAACCGAGGATCTGAAAACTCCGAGTGGTCAGCAAAGCGGTGTGAAAATCAATGTGGGCATTGATGTGGCGCAAGGCCAGGTTGCTGACCTGTTGATCGATTTCGACGCATGCAAATCCGTGGTAGAGGCCGGTGGATCTGGCAACTACCTGCTGAAACCAGTACTAAGCGCAATTCCACGTCTTTCATCGGGCGTTCGTGGTTCTGTGGCCGATGCGCTGGTGCCCGAGGGCGTCAGTATTTCCCTTCAACAAAATGGTGAGTTGTTCCGTTCCACTGCGCCGATCGAATCCACCAATCTGGACGAAAACGGCAATTTCATTCTTTCTCAAGTTCCCCCGGGTACTTACGATCTGGTGGTGACCGCACAGGGTTTTATCACCAAGGTGGTTACCGATGTGGTTGTTCCCGAAGGTGTACTGGTGAATCTTGATCCTGATTTGACCACAGCAGTGGATGAAAACGAAGTGGTGCTGGTGCCTGCAACGGTACAGGGCGATGCAGATGGCACGGTGACCAACACCGACGCAACCAAGCCTGCCACTTTCGTGGACATTACACAGACCTTGTCCGTGGGAACCACGGTGGTTGTCGATTCAGCGCAGTTGTCGTTTGAAACTTTTGATACAAATGGCAACGTAACCGGCATGGGCGACACGGCCCCGTATCTGTTTGACTTTCTGACCGTGGATGCGCCAGAGGTGGCCCCTTACACACCAAACGGCACTTTCAATTATGCGATTG
This sequence comes from Limnobacter sp., assembly GCF_036846585.1. Taxonomy (GTDB): domain Bacteria; phylum Pseudomonadota; class Gammaproteobacteria; order Burkholderiales; family Burkholderiaceae_B; genus Limnobacter. Next base: position 62,529 of record NZ_DAIUBR010000011.1, read on the forward strand.
ATACGGCGGTCGAAGGGCAGTACACGGTGGTTGCTGTGGCCGAGCCTGTGGACGCTGCACCAGTTGAGCAAACCGCGCCAGCCAACTTTGATCCGGGGTATGTTGGCACCACGGAAGCGCCTCGGGAAGTGATTACCAACAACTTTGATTTGTCGAGCGCACCTGCGCCCTGACATTCAAAGTTTGTGCTGACCCAGGCCCGCCCAAAGCAGATTAAACATGGTGTTGACCACCCTGGTTTTTGGCACCCCGACTTGGGTCAGCCACCATTTGGCCAATTGCTCACCTGCGCCCGACAGGGCGTGGGCCGTGGCAATAATTTCTTCATCTGACACAACGCTTTTCAAGTCCTGAATCAACAGGGCGATCCGGGCCACCGTGTCGAACCGCAATTTGGTTGCCGCTTCGGCCGCCGGGCCCGCCACTGCGGCACCGCTGTCGTAGAGAAAGCGAAAGGTGTCTTGTTCATTTTCCACAAACGAGAAATAACCTTCGATCCCGCCTTTTAATCGGCCTTCAAGTCCTTGTCTTTTCATGGCGTATTCAATGATGTAGCTGTTCAGCACTTCACGTGCCTTGTTCAAACAAGCCAGGTAAATGCCATCTTTGTTGCCGAACAGTTTGTAGACTACCGGGCGCGTTACGCCCGCAGCCTGTGCAATGTCTTCCATTGCGGTGCCTTGGTAACCCCGTTCAATGAACATGCGCTGCGCTACATCGATCAGCTGGCGTTCGCGATCTTCCGGCTTCATGCGGGTTTGTACTTTTTTCAGCATAAGAAACTCATTGAATTTGCAATGGAAAAACTACACTAGACGAGACATGTCTTCATCATCTAATCTTTAGTTACAGTAATGTAACTTAAGGGGCTGGCACAAGACCCCAAACCAAAAAAGAGAGAGACATGAGAAAAATAAATTGGGGTGGAGCCATTGTATTGGCTTGGGTGCTTGCATTGGCCGGGTGCATGGATGAATCGGATTCCTCACTTGCGGGAAGCCCGACAGCAATTTCGCCAAGCGAAACATTGCCCGATGCAGCACCTGTAGACATTGGTGAAGGGTCCGAGGAAGAAACCTTGTTCATCCGCGCCCAGCCTGTGCGGACCGAACCTGCTGGAACGGGCACACCTCCTGCGGGTGCCGAGCGTTGCGATCCCCTGGACCCTGTGTACTGTTTGTTCCCGTTCCCGAACAATTATTTCACGACGGCCGATTCGCAAACCGACACAAAAATGCGGGTCAATCTGAATGTTCTGGCCATGCCGAAAAACATTCTGGGCAAACCAATTGACCCCACCGACTGGAACCGCAACGACGGTTTTTCCCCTGGGCAACCCATACTGACTCGAGTGCCCGGCCTGGATTTACAGAGAACAGGCGCAGTGCCCATCACCAACATTGAAGCCAGTTTGCAGCGCGATCAACCGATTGTGCTGATCGACACGCTAACCCTGAAAAAACAACTGGTTTGGGCTGAACTGGATGCCAACATCACCCAAGGGCAACTGAATTCGCCCACAGCAGACCCTGGCCCCGCGTTGATTGTTCGCGTGGCGAAAAACCTGGAGCCAGGTCGCCGTTACATTGTTGCCTTGCGCAACTTGAAGAACAGCGCAGGTGAAACCATCGAGCCCACTGCGGTGTTCAAGGCCTACAGGGACGGGCTGCCTTTGGCCAGCGCCACCCAAAACGCCCGCAAGCCCTTGATGGAGAATATTTTCAGTGTGCTGGGTCTGGCCGGTGTTGAACGGGAAAATCTGTACCTGGCCTGGGACTTCACTGTGGCTTCCGGGCGCAACTTGACCGAGCGTGTGCTGCACATTCGTGATCAATCCATTGACGCCACGGCGAACAAATCGCCCAACTTTACAATTGACGCGATTGTCGATAATCCTGAAAATGGCTCGGCCACGGACATTACCGCACGGCGCATTCGCGGGCACATCGATGTGCCCTGTTTCCTGAACAGCCCGAATTGTTTGTCGGGCGGCACCTACAACTATCCCTTGGTGCCCACGGGAAGCCCCGCCACGGAATTGCCCCAGCGCAACCCGCTGACACCAAATGCCAGCGTACCATTTATTTGTTCGATTGCCAGAAAGAGCATTGACACGGGCGAACCCGCGCGTGCGTCACTTTATGGCCATGGTTTGCTGGGTTCGCGCGACGAGGGCAACACCTATGATTTGAATGTGCGCGTGATGGCCGAGCGGCACAATTTCCTGTTCTGCATGGTGGACTGGGCAGGCCTGGCCACAGGCAATCTACCCGATGATCAAAACGACAACCGCAAGTACGATCCGCTTTGGGATGCTGCCGGTGGCGACATTGCAAATACGGTGTTGATGCTGACGGATTTCAGTGGATTTCCCCGTTTGACAGACCGATTGCAGCAAGGCTTTCTGCACTTCACCATGCGGGGTCGCGCCATGATTTCCGAGAATGGTTTTTGCACGCACCCCGCCTTCCAGAAAGACGGCAAGTGTTTGATTGACCGCAGTGAGCTGTTCTATGACGGCAATTCGCAAGGCGGCATCAACGGCGGCCCGGTTACCGCCATATCGCCCGACATTCAGGCGGCCACTTTGGGTGTGCCGGGCATGGCCTATTCAACCTTGCTGCAGCGTTCAGTCGATTTCGCGCCCTATGCACCTGCGTTTTATGAATCGTACCCCGCTTCGCTGGACCAGCAGTTTATTTTGTCGCTGATTCAAATGCTGTGGGACCGCGGCGAGAACAATGGCTATGCCTGGAGCCTGGCCCCCGGCAAGGAACTGCCGGGTACACGGCTGAACAAACGCGTGCTGTTGATTCCGGCATTTGCCGATCACCAGGTGTACATGAACACCGCCGAGATCATGGCGAGAACCATTGAAGCCCCTTTGCAATGCCCGGCAGTGGTGGGTGGGCCTTCGCCACAACGTGGGCGTGCTGTGTTGAAACAGGCTCACCCCGCAGTGCGCGCCGAGCAGGAGCAGTTTCCGAATGTGTCCTTCGGACGAAGACACCCGGATGACCATCCATATTTCGGCTTGCCCTGTATCAAAAAACACCCGCACGCGGGCAACGCTTTAACCGTGTGGGACAGCGGCCCCATGACCAATGCCGACGGTTCCTTGAACCCCAACGGCAGCGCGCCGCCACCACTGGACAACCGGCCCATGGCAACAGGCTACGGTGCCGACCCGCATGGTCACCCGCGCAATGAAGAAAAGAACATGGACATGAAAGCCGCTTTCCTGAAAAAACAGGGTGCGTTGATTGATGTGTGCAACGGAATGCCGTGCACATCGCGGGGTTTTAACCCTGCATTGAAATAAGGCAATGGCTGCAATGAAAACAGTTCAATGGAGTGTGGTGTTGGCGAGCGTGTTCTTGTCGGCATGCATGGGCACCGGCGACGAAGTTGCCAATGGTTCGGGCACGCAAGTGATGGCTGCGGGAAGTCCTTTCGCGGGGGACAATTCGCGCCCCGGCAACGGTGGTGGCAATGGTGGCGGAAATCCCAACTTGCTTGATACTTCACAGTTTCGGGCAGCGTCAGCCAAGCGAAGCATCGACCCCACCCCGGCGCAAATTCAGGGCGTGATGAGCAGCGACACGCCTGTTGTGGGCAAGCTTCAACAGTTCAACCTGGGCGGGTATGGTGGTTTTGCGTTCAATGGCCCGAGCGATGTGGTGAATTTCGACATTGGCGGGCCACCTGCCAACGGCATCGGCGATGGCACATTTGTTCGGGTGTTTGTACTGGAGGATCAAGCCACACCTTCAAGCCGTGTCGTGTTCGTCACCATCGATGCAATTGGTGCGGGCAACGTGATCCAAAACCGTTTGAAAGCTGCCGTTGCGCACGCTGCAAATGTGCCGCCCAACAATGTGCTGTTTGCCCAAACACACACCCATTCTGGCGCTGACCTGCAAGGCCTGTGGGGCGGTGTGCCAGCCAGCTGGCTGCATTGTGAAAAAGCCGACCCGTCGCAGGCTTGCGACCCAGCCTTGCAAGGTGGGCTGTACCAACTGGCTGCACAGGCAACAGCAGAGGCTGTTGCAAATCTTCAGGCTGCGTATGTCGATTTTGCTCAAACTGTGCTTGAAGGCGATGCCCGGTTGAATAACTTCCGGCGTTGTGACCCGGACGATTCCCGCATGCCTGACCCCACCATGACCCTGTTGCAGGCCCGCACCGCGCGCGGTGATGTGTTGGGTTCGGTGTTGAATTACTCTGCGCACCCCACCGTGCTGGGTTCCAGCAACCGCCTGGTACACACCGACTGGGTGGGCGGTGCCTTGCGTACCCTGGAGCAAAACTTTGATTCCACGGTGTTGTATTACAACGGCGCCATCGCCGATTCCTCGCCTCGCGCACCCACCGCAGAAGACCCCTATGAGCGTGCCAATGCCATGGGAGTGGCAGTGGCTCAAGCGGCGATGAACGCCTTGAGCAAGCGGCAAGCAGTAGGTGGTGGTTTGTTGGTGAATCACGCCACCGCATTTTTGCCTGTGACCAACCCCTTGTTTGTGGCCGCCGGTGGCTTGCGCAGTTTCAATGGTTATTACAACTTCACGCCATTGGGCGAGGAACTGGCGGCCACTATTCCTGGCTACGAGAATTTTCCGCAGGTGGCTCTGTACGCCGAAACACCTGTCAGTCGAATTCAGCTGGGGCAGGGCGACGGCAAGGCGCTGGAATTGGTTACCATTCCGGGCGAAGGCTCTAAGGGTATGGCTGACAGCATACGCGCACGTAGCGACAGCCCGATGATGTTACTGGGCCTGACCCACAATTCGCTGGGCTACATTCTCACGGAAAACGAGTTTGGCAATGGTCTGTTTGAATGCCAGTCTTTTTACGAAGAAACGGTGTCGCTGGGGCCTTTGACGACCCCAGCCTTGAACTTGCAGGCTTACGATCCATTGTTTGTGCAGTAAGCCAGCAAGGCGGTCAGAACTTCGATTTGGCCTTGTCAAAGGCCTCTTTGATGCTGTCCCAGGCATTGTTTGCGCCTGCCCTCATGCTTTCGAACGCCTCGGTGCTGGCACCTCTCAGTTCTTCAAGTTTCGAACGACCTTGCGCCAGTTTGGATTCCAGCGTATCAATTGATTCGTTCATTTCTTTTCTGGCATCTGCGGACTTGCTGTCTGCTTTTGCTCTCATTTTGTCGAGATCGGCTTTCCACTCGTCCAGTTGAGCATTCAGTTTGGCCTTGTAGTGTTCAAGATCTGCCATGGTCCGTACTCCTTCATGTTGTGAACTGGAATGATTAGATTAACAACACTTCGTGCATGTGGCACGGTTGTTTTAAGAGCAATGCTTCTAATTACGGCACCTTAAACACACGCCACTGAGCCATCCGAACGTGGGTCGGCTGCACCTTCCATCATGCCGTTGGGGTGGCGCACCACTGCACCGGCGTGGCCCATGGTGTCGCTGAAATTTTCCGGTAACACTTCCAGCACATGGCCTGCATCGCGCAGTTGCGCAACAAGCGCGGCATCGAAACGACTTTCCAGTTTCAAGGAGGTGCTTTGTTCGCCCCAGGTGCGGCCCAGCAGCCAGCGTGGCGCAGTTACCGCAGTTTGCAAAGGCTGGTTGAACAAGCCGTAGCGGCTGAACACGGCGGCCTGTGTTTGCGGCTGGCCCTCACCACCCATGGTGCCGTACACCATGCTGCGGCCATCTTTAAAACGCGCCATGGCGGGGTTCAAGGTGTGGAAGGGTTTGCGCCCCGGTTCAAGGCGGTGCAATGCGTCTTCTTTCAATGAAAAACTGATGCCCCGGTTTTGCCACATCACACCGGTTGAGGGGCACACCACGCCCGAACCAAATTCCCAGAACACGCTTTGAATGAAGCTTGCTGTGCGGCCTTCGCTGTCAATGCAGCCCATCCAGATGGTGTCGCCTTGCCAAGGGTCTTGTGGCCAGGGCAGGGCGCGTTTCATGTCGATTTTTTTCGCGCGCCCAGCCAGTGCTTCACGGCTTAAAAAGTCGCTGGGGTTTACTGTCATGTAGGCCGGGTCGGTGCAATAGCGGTCGCGCACCAGAAAGGCCTGCTTGGTACTTTCCACCATGCCGTGCAGGTAATCAAACCCGTCGGCCTGCTGCACGCCAAGCGTGTCGAACATGCCAAGAATCATCAGCGAGGCCATGCCCTGCGTAGGCGGTGTCATGTTGTAGATCGTGCTGTTGTTCAACTCGGTTTGTAGCGGTGTTACAAATTGCGCGTGGTGATTATTCAGGTCAGCCAGCGTTAACGGGCTGCCCACGCGGGTCAAATCGTCGGCCATGGCCTGGGCCAGTTCACCGCGGTAAAAGTCGTCCAGCCCCACTTGCCCCATGCGCGCCAAGGTGTCGCCCAAGGTGCCTTGTTTCAGCACGCTGCCTTCAAGCGGCACTTGGCCTTGCATCAGCAAATGGTCTGCAAAACCAGGTGCGGTTGAAAGCTCATCAAACTTCACGCGGGTTAAACGTTCCTGGCTGCTGCTGACCGCCACACCCTTGCGTGCATGCACTACAGCATTTTCAAGCAATCGGCTTAAAGGCAATTTGCCGCCCCATTGTGTGGCCAATTCTTGTGCCTTGATCCATCCACCCACAGTGCCCGCTGCGGTGAGCGCAGCCAAAGGCCCGCGGTTGGGAATGGCATCAAAACCCTGTTCGGTATAAAAAGCACGTGTGGCTTTTGCTGCAGCTTTCCCACAGGCATCAATACCAACGGGTGCTTTGCCGGGTTCGCTGAGTAACCAGAAACCGTCGCCACCAATCGAGTTCATGTGTGGGTACACCACTGCAATTGCAGCGGCGGCGGCGATCATGGCTTCTGCAGCGTTGCCACCTTCTTTCAACACATCGTGACCTGCCTGTGCGGCCAGATGGTGGGGCGCTACAAATACGCCGCCAAGTGCGCGTTTGGTGTGAATCATTTTTTGTTAACTCCCTTGTATTGCTTAAGCCAACACGCCGTAAAACATGCGCACGGCGGTGATGAACAGAAAACATGCAAACGCCAGTTTCAGGCGCGCTGCCGTGGTGGCGTTGGCCATGCGGGCACCTACCGGGGCCATCCACATGGTCATGGGCACAATCAGTGCAAAGCCAATCAAATTGATGTAGCCAATGGTCAATGGTGGCGTATTTTCAACGTTCCAGCCATTGAGTAAAAACCCGATTGCACCGGGAATGCTAATCACCATGCCAATGGCTGCGGCAGTGCCCACAGCCCTGTGCATGGGCACATTGAATGCGTTTGCCGTGCAATGTCTGCAAATGACAAGCGGGAATCTTTGATCAGCAGGCCGAGAAGGGCGGCATCAAGTTCATTCATGGCAAATTCCAGTGTGGGTTTGCCGTGAATGATGCAAGAGCTGTTCCAGACCTACACCCAGTCAGCCTTTTCTCAGCGTAACAACAATGCAGGCACTTTGGTGGCCCGAAGCATGTCTTCGGTTTTGCTGCCGAAAAATAATTTGCGCAAAGGCGAGTGAGTGTAAGCGCCCATCACCAACATGTCGGCTTGATGAATTTCCAGCCCCTTCACCATTTGCGTGACCACATCGCCTTGCACCTGATTGAACTCGGTGGGTATGCCCGAATCGCTCAAGGTTCGTGCGGCTTCTTCCAGCAGTTTGATGCCACTGGTACTTTTCTCGCCACACATCAGCAAGGTGCCTTTCAATCCTTTGAACAGTTGGCTTTGAAGCAGGGTATCCACGCCACGTTTGCTGACTGCGCTGCCGTCAAATGCAAACAGAAAGCGCTCCGGGATCTTGAATTCTTCGTGGACACCCAACACAGGTTTATTCAGTGCACGCACGGCCGCTTCAAAGGTGCGGCCAATGTCTCGGTTTGAAGCCACTGAAGTTTCACCACGTCTGCCAATGATGGCAATTCGAGTTTCGTCCTGAAGCTCAAGCAGGCAGTTCACCAGTGTGCCGTGCCGAAGCCGGGAGTCCGCTTGTGCCACACCATTGCCCAGCGCGCGTTCCCGCAGTTCATTGAGAAACAGGCGGCCTTGGTCTCGGGCCTGTTTTGTTTTTTCACTGTCGCTGCTCAATAGCTTGTTCAGCAGGTTTTCCTGGGCATCAAACCCGATCGTGCCGCTGTGGTCTTCGCCGGAACCCTGTTCCAGATGGCGGTCAATGGCATGCAGAAATTCCACAGGTGCCTTGATTTGTCTGGACACCCAGCTTGCGCAGTCCGCCACTGCAGTTGAATACCCGGAGCGGTCCACACAGGCAACAATTTTGCGTTCATCCATGTTCATGCTCCTCAGTGTGCGGCCATGCGTTCAAGCGCATCGTCTTTGTCGTGAATGGCGAATTTGTCGACCAGTGTTCGGCTGGCCTCATTCATGCCTATCACGTTCACGTCCGTGCCTTCGCGTTTGAATTTAATGACCACTTTGTCCAGTGCGCTGACAGCGGTGATGTCCCAGAAGTGCGCGCGGCTGACGTCAATCGTTACTTCATCAATCACTTCCTTGTAGTCGAAAGAATTGATGAAAGTTTCAGCGGATGCAAAAAACACCTGACCCGAAATAAGGTAGGTGCGGTTGCGGCCTTCGTTCTGGGTGCTCGATTGCACGCGCAGAATTCGCCCCACCTTGTTGGCAAAGAAGAAGCCCGACAACAAAACACCCACCAGCACGCCTTGCGCCAAATCGTGGGTACCCACTGTCACTGCGACGGTGGCCAGCATCACGATGCTGGAGCTTTTCGGATGTTCACGCAGGTTGCGAATGGACGCCCAGTTGAATGTACCGATCGACACCATGATCATGACCGCCACCAAGGCAGCCATGGGGATCATGGCCACATAATCGCCGATGAACACCACCATGATCAGTAAAAATACGCCAGCACACAGCGTGGACAAGCGTCCACGGCCGCCTGACTTCACGTTGATTACAGACTGCCCAATCATCGCGCAACCTGCCATGCCACCCAAAAAGCCTGCGGCAATGTTCGACACGCCCTGGCCCACGCATTCGCGGTTTTTGTCGCTGGGTGTGTCGGTGAGGTCGTCCACAATTTGCGCGGTCATCATCGATTCAAGCAAACCCACCACAGCCAGGGTTAGCGAAAACGGAAACACGATTTTCAAGGTTTCCAGGGTCCACGGCACATCGGGCAGCAGGAACACGGGCAATGAATCGGGCAGCTCGCCCATGTCGCCCACCGTGCGAATATCAAGCCCCACTGCAAGGCTGAATGCAGTCAACACCACAATGGCCACCAAGGGGGAGGGCACGGATTTTGTTACATAGGGCAGCAGGTAAATAATGCCCAGGCCTGCGGCAACCATGGCGTACACATGCCAGGTTACATTGGCCAGTTCTGGAAGTTGCGCCATGAAAATAAGAATGGCCAAAGCGTTCACAAAGCCGGTGATGACAGACCTTGATACGAATCGCATCAGTTTGCCCAGTTGCAGCAGACCGGCAATAATTTGCAGCACCCCGGTTAGCAAGGTAGCAACCAGCAGGTATTGCAAACCGTAATCTTTCACCAAGGTCACCATGACCAGGGC
>NZ_DAIUBR010000011.1:72066-90852 GCF_036846585.1 Limnobacter sp.
AAATCATGCGGGGGCGCCCGCCTGTAAAGGCAATCACTGTGGCAATACAGAAGGAAGCATACAGGCCCACCTTGGGATCAACTCCTGCAATGATGGAGAAAGCAATGGCCTCGGGAATAAGTGCCAGCGCAACAACAAGGCCGGCCAACAGGTCATTTCGGACGTTCGATAGCCAGTCCGCACGGAAATTTTTAATCATGGTCGATCAACAGAGAGAAAATAAATGGGAAGCAGCCCGGAAACAAGGTGTTGCCAGGCAGATGAAACAGAAGGATTGTTGACTTGAATTCTTACAAGGGTAGGGGCTTGTTGGTTGATCAAAGCAGGCGCGAAGAATAACCGCCTTGGTGCCCATCTGTCAAACCGGCGATACGGGCCTTAATTGACCACGAAATCATTAATTTAATGAATATGTTTTAATAAGAATGTGTATTCGCCAAACCAATGGAGCTGTAACCATGTCGACAGAAATCGAAAATGCCGAGTATGAACACACCGAGCACAAGCTTTTGCTGCGCAGTTTGAAGCTATCGGATTACCCGGACATCAGGCGCATCATGGAGGTGGTGTACCACAGTGCGGGTGGTGCTTTGCCCGAGGCCAAGTTTCGTTCAATCCTGAAAACGTTTCCGGAAGGGCAAATTTGTATTGAGGACGATGGCAAGGTGATTGCCGCCGCCTTTGCTGTGGTGGTGGATTACGACAAGTTTGGTGACAAGCACACCTACATGGAGATCACCGGCAACGCCTACGCCACTACGCACGACCCCAAGGGCGACGTGCTGTACGGCATTGATGTGTTTGCTGACCCGGAATACCGCAACATGCGTTTGGGTCGCCGTTTGTACGAGGCCAGAAAAGAGCTGTGCCAGAACCTGAACCTGCGCGCCATCATGGCGGGGGGCCGAATTCCCGGCTACAAAGAACACATGAAAGACATGTCGCCGCAGCAGTACATTGCTGCCGTGAAGCGCAAAGACATTTACGACCCCATTCTGACTTTTCAGCTTAGCAACGACTTCGAAGTAAAGCAGGTGCTGAAAGGCTACTTGCCGGAAGACAGGGAATCGCAAGGCTACGCCACGCTGCTGGAATGGTTTAATCTGTATTTCGAACCTGAAAAACCGATGTTGTTTGGCGCCCCCAAAACTACCGCGCGGCTCGGTTGTGTGCAATGGCAAATGCGCGAATTCCACAGCGTGGAAGATGTGGTGAAACAGGCCGAGTACTTCATCAATGCGCTGTCGGATTACCGCTGCGATGTGGCCCTGTTTCCTGAGTTTTTCAATGCGCCGCTGATGGGGCTGGCAGGCAACGGCAATTCGCTGGAAGCAATTCGCCATTTGGCCACGTACACTGATCAAATTCGCGATGAAATGAGCCGTCTGGCCGTGAGTTACAACATCAATGTGGTGGCCGGTTCCATGCCGCTGATGGAAGACGGTGCCCTGTACAACGTGGCTTACCTGTGCCGCCGCGACGGCACGGTGGATGCGCAATACAAAATTCATCCCACGCCCCACGAAAAACGTGAATGGTTTATGGAAGGCGGCACCAAGCTGAGTGTGTTTGACACCGACTTCGGCAAGATCGGAATCCTGATTTGTTACGATTCCGAATTCCCGGAACTGTCCCGTTTGCTGGCCGACAAGGACATGCAAATTTTGCTGGTGCCTTATTGGACCGATACCAAAAATGGCTATCTGCGTGTACGCCTGTGTGCCCAGGCACGCGCCGTTGAAAATGAATGCTACGTGGCTATTTCAGGCAGCTTTGGCAATTTGCCCAAGGTGGACAATGTGGACATTCAGTACGGCCACACGGCGGTTTTCTCGCCTTCGGATTTCGCGTTTCCGCACGATGCAATCATGGCTGAAACCACACCCAACACCGAGATGACCCTGATTGTCGATGTGGACCTGGACAAGTTGCAGAACCTGAAAAACGAAGGCTCGGTGCGCAACTTTCTGGATCGCCGCCGCGACCTGTACAAGGTGGTGTGGTTAGGCGATGAGTGAGGTTTCAAACAAAGCCCCCAGCTTTGCAATGGCCACTGCGGTGTCGTCTGTCACCGGGTGGCCGCAGTTCAGGCGAATGCAGTTTTTGTACAAACCACTGGCCGAGAACACCGCGCCCGGCATGTAAGCCACTTTGCGTGCAATGGCTTTGTTGAACAGGGCGGCGGTGTCAATGTCGCCCGGCAGTTCAACCCACAACACAAAGCCGCCTTTGGGTTCAGAAATCCGGGTGCCTTGCGGAAAATATTTCAGCACCAAATTGCCCATGGCACGCACTTGTGTTTCGAACTGCTGGCGCAGTGTGCGCAGGTGCCGCTCGAATGATCCTTTTTCAAGATAGTGCGCCACTGCCACTTGGGTAATCGGGTTGGTTGAACCGCTGAGAATGCGTTTTTTGGACAACACCTGTGCAGCGTATTTGCCGCCTGCCACATAGCCAATTCGCAGCGATGGGCTAAGCGATTTGGAAAACGAACCGCACATCAACACCCGGTCGCTTTGCTTGCCCGCCTTCAGCGGGCGTGGGCGGAACCGTTCGAAGTACAGGTCGGCGTACACATTGTCTTCCACAATCGGGAAGTCGTATTTCTCGGCCAGTTCAAGCAGTTTTTTCCGGTTGGCATCGGGCATCACCGAACCCATCGGGTTGCTGGCTGTGGGGCACACAATGCAAGCCGCAATGCGGGTTTGTTTTACGGCAATTTCCAGTGCTTCCAGCGACATGCCGTTGTCCGGGCTGCTTGGAATTTCCAGCGCACGCAAGCCCAGCGATTCAATCATTTGCAACAGCAAGTAATAGCCGGGCGATTCGACCGCCACAATGTCGTTGTGTTTGGCCACGCTTTGCAAGGCCAGGCTAAGGGCTTCTGTGCAGCCATCGGTAATCACCAGTTCGTCGCGTTTTAGCTTCATGCCCATCAATTCGAAGCGCTGTTGCAATTGCTGCACCAGTTCGGGCTGATTGGGTTCCACATGGCTGCCCAAGGTAAGAAGATCAGGGCGGGTGCGGTTGACTGTGGCGTAGCTGCGGCGCAGGGTGGCAATGGGCAACAGTTCACTGGCGGGGAAGGCCACACCCAGTGGTGCCACGCCTTCGCGTGTGCTGCTTTTCAGCAGCATCGCAATTTGGTCGGCCACTTCCAGGCTCACAGGGGGTTCCAGTGCAATTGAATCGGGCGCCTGCGTACACACCGCAGCCTGCGCCGTGTTGCGCGCCTGCACGTAATAACCCGATTTCGCCACAGGTTGAACGTAGCCCCGGTCTTCCAGCAGGTTCAGTGCTTTTTGCACCGTGTCGATGGAGTAGTGCCACTGCTCTGACAACTTCCGGATGGACGGCAATTTATAACCCGCCGCAAAGTGGTTTTTTTCAATCAATGCCTGCAGGTTTAAAGCCAGTGTTTCGTATTTGCAAGAGGTGTTGTCCATGCTTTAAACCTCGCTTTGCTTTTTCAATTGCCACACCATGAACACGCCAGCCACCATCAATGCTGCCGCCAGGTACAGCGAACCGCGGTAAGTGCCTGTGCGTTCGGCAATCAAACCTGCCAAGGCAGGGGCTGCAATTTGCGACACGCCATAACTCAATGTCATGCGGGCCATGGCCTTGCTGGGGTTGGCCGGAAACTGCCGACCAGCAATGCTCAGTGTCAGGTTCACAATGCCAGCGAAGGTGCCGCCAAACAGCACGGCGCTGACCATATTGGCCCAGTAACCGTCAATAAAACCTGCCATCAGAATGGAAATGATTTGCAGAATGTAGGCCAGTACCAGTGCTTCGAACACGCCGGTAATTCGTGCCACGCGGTCCCAGAAGAAAGAAGAGGGTATTGCGGCCAGCCCCACCACCACCCACACCCAAGGGCCTTTGCCTTGAAGTTCGGGCAGCGTTTCCGCAATGGCCACAATGAAGGTGGCACTAATTACATAACCAAAACCGGCGCAAAAGTACGCGCCCAGCATCAGCCGCATCCACTTGGTGCTGGGCGGTGGCACATTGGCCACCTGTGCTTCGGCGCTTCCAGCCCTCGCGGGTTTGGGCATCCACAACCAAGCGGGCACAAAAAACAGCACGCCCACCACACCCAGCACCCACCACTGTTGATCCCAGGAAAGGTGGTCGACCATGGTCATCACCGCAAGGCCTGATAAAACAAGCCCCATGCCAGCACCCGCAAAGTGCAAGCCCAGTTCGGTTTTTAGGTTCTGGCGGGCAAGCCAGTTCATGATCAGACCTGACGCGATCAACATGCCTGCCGTGCTGGACACGCCCGAGATGAAACGCAGAAAAACCCACATGTTCACATCGGTGGTCAGGCCCATGCCAATGGTGCTAAGCACTGCCACAATCAAACCGAAGCGGTACAGCAGGTATTTGAAATTCAGATTGCTTAGCGTGGAAGCCAGTAGCGCGCCGCTGATGTAGCCAATGTAGTTGACCGTGGCCAGCCAGCCACCATCAAAGGCGCTTAGCCCCGCTTGGTCCCGCATGATGGGCAGCAGTGGCGTGTAGGAAAAACGGGCCAAACCCACGGTCAGGATCAGCGAACAAATGCCTGCGGCAATTACCTGCCAACGGTTTAGTTTCATGGGGGCACCCGCACAGAATTCAAAGTTTAAAAGCAGTACAGATTTTTTTGATTGTGATCTGTACTGCACATTATTTCATTATCCTGAATCTGTACTGAATTTGCAAAAATTCTTACAGTGAGTGTTCCATTTTTACTCCACGAAAGGAGTTCGCCATGCAGCACTTTCAAGCCGTTGCCCTGTTTGCGTTTTTAAGCATCATCACCCCCGGGCCAAACAACCTGATGATCATGACAAGCAGCATGAATTTTGGTGTGCGAAAAAGCCTGCCGCATTTCTTCGGCATTATTGTGGGCTTTCCGTTGATGCTGCTGGCCATGGGGCTGGGCTTGAATGCGGTGTTTGAAAGCCTGCCCTGGTTTCACACAGCCCTGCTGGTGTTCAGCTTGTTGATGATGGTGTATTTGGCGTGGCGCATTGCCAGCTTTTCACCGTCTGCCGATGCATTAAAGCCCGGATCGAAACCCCTGGGTTTTTTCAATGCAGTGTTGTTTCAATGGGTGAATCCCAAAGCCTGGTTCATGGCAACAGCTGCTGTGGCGCTGTTCCCGGCCAGCTCGAACACGCCTGTGCTGGATGTGTCGATGGTGGCCGTAACCATGGCCAGTGTGGGTTTGTTGTGCGTGGGCTTGTGGCTGGTGTTGGGTGCGCATTTGCGGGCTTTCATCAACAGCCCGCTGCGCTTGAAGTGGTTTAACGGAACCATGGCGGCCAGCCTGGTGCTGTTTTTTGCGTACAGCACCGTTCAGGCGGTTTGAATATTTACGGCAAAGACAAACGCCAAATATTCCAGGTGGTGGTGCCAAACTGGCGCGTGAAACTGCCCTTGTTGTAGGGCAGGCCATAGCGCGCCGCCAAAGCCTGTACCCGGGGTGACATTTCCGCATAGCGGTTGGCGGGAATGTCCGGGAACAGGTGGTGTTCAATCTGGTGGCTCAGGTTGCCCGACAAAATATGGAACAACTTGCCACCGGTAATGTTGCAGCTGCCCAGCAACTGGCGCACATACCACGCCGCGCGGGTTTCGCCTTCCACTTCTTCTTTGGTGAAGTGGTGCACACCGGCCGGGAAGTGACCGCAGAAAATAATGACGTTCGACCAAATGTTGCGAATGCCATTGGCGATCAGGTTGGCCACAATGGTAAAGCCAAAACCGGCCAAGGCAATATTCAGCACATCAAAACCGAAAAACAGCGTAACCGGCACAGTCACTGCCGCGCCCAATACAGGCCAGCACACATAGTCTTTCAGCAACTGGTGGCGCACTTTCCAGCCAATGCGTTTCAGCATGGGAATCACTTCACGCCAGTTTTTTTTGCCGGCCAGCAGTTTGTCGGCTTCCAGGTCGTGCAGGGCAACGCCCCACTGAAACATCATCATCAACACAAAATTGATCACCGGGTTGAACAGGTATTTGGCATGCCAGCGTTGGTCGTCGGTTACGCGCAGCACGCCATAGCCAATGTCGGGGTCTTTGCCATGCACATTGGTCCAGGTATGGTGCACCACATTGTGGCTGTGCTTCCATTGGTCGGAAGGGCACACATTGTCCCATTCCCAGGTGTTGGATTGAATATTGGGGTCGCGCATCCAGTCGAACTGTGCATGCATGATGTTGTGGCCCAACTCCATGTTCTCAATGCTTTTTGAAACACCCAGCATGACTGCGCCCAGCAGCAGTACGGCCCAGAACTGCGGCCAGCCTGTGAAGGTCCAGTCGCTCATGGGCAAAAAGAAAAAGCTGAGAAACACCACAATGCGCCCAGCCAGCATCAGGCTTCGCTGCCACTTGATCACAGAAAGAATATAGGCACGGTCTTTACTGCCCAGCGAGTCTGCAATTTCATTGCGTATGGCGTCCATTTCGCGACCGAATTCTTCAATGTCGCTGGCGCTCAAGTGTTTTGGCATGCTCATATTTGTCTCCTGCTTCCTGTGTTGCTTACACCTCAATTTCTGCGTTGCCCACTGCGGCGCACACGCAAATCTGAATCACTTGCCCGGTTTCATTGATCAGCGCATTGGTGCGCAAATCGCGCACACAGCCGCTGGCCAGTTTCACATCGCAACCGTGGCAAATGCCCATTCTGCAACCGTGTTCCGGGTTTAAGCCTGAATCTTCGGCCAGGCGCAGCAGGTTGGTTTCACCGTCTGAATTGGCGCTTACGTTGCTGTTCAGGAATTTCACCACACCGGTTTTAACCTCGGTAGGAACACCTGCAAGCTGCGCACGAAAACGCTCGGTGTGTACCTGGCGGCTTAGCCCCTCGGCTTCGTACAGCTTCTCGATAGAATCCAGCATGGCTTGCGGTCCGCAGGCGTACACATCGCGTTTGCGCCAGTCGGGGCAAAGCTGTTCCAGTTGCTCTTTGGAAAAGTGGGGGCGCTTGCCGGTTAGTTCTTCCGGCTTTTGACCGGGCTCACGGGTATGCACCA
The DNA here is from genome assembly GCF_036846585.1 of Limnobacter sp. GTDB lineage: Bacteria > Pseudomonadota > Gammaproteobacteria > Burkholderiales > Burkholderiaceae_B > Limnobacter. The sequence goes on from NZ_DAIUBR010000011.1 coordinate 79,110, forward strand.
GGTTCAGTTTGTACAGCTTTTGTTTGTCTGAAATGTTTTTCAGTTCACGCCCGAAAATGACATCATAAGTGTGTGGTGCATAGTGAATGTGCACGGTGTTGGGCATGCGTTCTTGCAGCACCAGGCTGCGCAGCATGCTCATAATCGGTGTAATACCGCTGCCTGCGGTAATGAACAGGGGCAGCACGGGTTGTGCATCAGGTAGATAAAAGTCGCCTTGCGGCACACCAATGGGCACATAGTCGCCCACTTTCAGTTTGCGCACCAGGTGGTGCGACATGCGGCCATTGTCGATGGCTTTTACCGTAATGGTGAAGCAACCGTCGCTGCGTTCAGGGGCGGAACTGATCGAATAAGTGCGTGTGAAGTGTTGCCCGCCAATTGGCACACCAATGCGCAAATGCTGGCCCGGGCGGTGGCTTCGCCAGTTCAGCCCCGGGCGCAGGGTGATGGTGCGCGAATCGGACGTTTCGTCCCACACGGCTTCAACCCGTGCTTGCAAGGCATGGGTGCTCCACAGCGGGTTGACCAGTTCAATATAATGGGAAGTGCGAAGGGGAAATGCAAAGGCGTCGGAGACTTTTGTCACGAGACCAGTGATTCGGTTAAACAACGTGGGTCCTGCCTGAGCCTGCATCCTGTCTCCCTCATTTTAGTTATTGCAATGAGTGTGCACGGAAACATTGGGCAAGTCATTCCGCACTGCACCAGTGGTCAGTGTTTTACTGACCGCCGGGATCAACGACAGGCTTATCGGTTTCTGCCATAGGCGTCGTGTGAAGAAACCCATTCATCGGCAAGAATGGCTGACAGCAGCGATAAATCACCCGCCAGTACAGTGGCCCCCACAATTTCCGCCAGTTTGCGTGCCTTGCCGGTGCCCTCGCAGCCAAGCATTTTCAGGCATTCCGCCTGGGTGGCCAAGCCCGTGCCGCCACCTTTTGTGGCACAAATAACGGATGGCAATGTGACAGAAAAATACAAATCCCCCTCGGCGGTAATGTCCATGAACACCATGCCGGTGTGGCTTTCCACCACATTGGCTTCGTCTTGTCCGGTGGCAATGAACAGGGCAGCAATGCCGTTGGCCGAGTGGGGGCCACTGTAGGCGCTGCCCGCCAGTTGCGCGCCAATGGCGCTTCGTTGGCGTTGCTTGAAAATGGTTTCCGGTGTGGTGCGGGCAAGGCGTTGCAACACCTCGCGTTGAATGGTGGCTTCCGCAATAACCCGTTTGCCGCGGCTGTGCAGCAGGTTCATGTGGGAATGTTTTTTGTCGGTTTCAATTGCGCCGCTCAGCGCGAAGTAACTGATTGCTTCCGGGCTGTTTTTCAAAATCCACTGGCAGGCCGCATGGGTGGCTTTGCCACACATGTTTTGCCCGGCCGCATCGCCTGTGGTGTAGTTAAAGCGTGTGAACACCATGCGCGCCACTTGCCAGGTTTGAATGTGTTGTAGCTTGCCAAAGCCCGTGGTTTTTTCAGCCTCGGTCTTGATGGTGTTCAGGTTTTCATCAAGCCAGTTTAAAAAACGTTTGGCGGCACGGGCATCTTCGAATTCAAACAGCGGGGCGCGCTGCATGAATTCCTCGGTCACGGTGACCTTCACACCACCCGATTCACTGACCATGCGCATGCCACGGCTGTAACTGGCGACCAGCGTGCCTTCGGTTGTGGCCAGTGGCACATAAAACCAGCCTTGCGCATGTTCGCCGTTGATCAGCACCGGGCCGGCAACGCCCACCGGCATTTGCACCACGCCGATAAAATTCTCGGTGTTGCTTTTCAAATTTTCGGGGGGCAGGGAATAGGTGCCGGTGTGTTGCAGGTTGGCACCGGTTTGCTGCGTTAAAAATTCGCGGCGGGCCTTGGCGGCCTCTTCGGAATAGTTGTCATCAAAGCGTGGAATGGGGATGCGGGTCATGGCGGTCGCTTGCATTTGAATGCTAAAGGGTAACAAGTTTCTGCAGCGCAGTGGCGCTTAATCCGGCGAATCACCGCCCGTTAGCATGTAAGTCCGTAGTTGTCTTTCTTGCGTCAATACGAAAAGAATCAGCACTCGCTTTTCTTCTGCACGGTAGAAAATTCGGCACGGCGGAACAATAACATCCCGGTAAACAGAACTCGGTAGTTCGGGCGGAATGCGCCCGGATTTCGGAAAATTCTGTAAACGTTCAACGCTTTTGAAAATTCGTTCAACCAGCTTGCGGGCTGCAGTCAAGTTGTCCAAGGCGATGTATTCAGCGATGTCATTCAGTTCTTGAAGCGCTGGTTCCGTCCAGATTATTTTAGCCACTTGCTCATTTTCTCTTTTGCCTCGGCGTGGCCCAGTGTTCTGCCCTCAAGCACCGCGCGCTCGCCGCGCGACAAGCCCTCAAGCAAGTCAAGCCGATGTTGCATGAATTCGTAATCCTGAACATCTACAAGATAAGCAGATGGTTGCCCATGCTCGGTAATCAGCACCGGTTCTTTGGACGTATGTAAATCTGCAAGAATTTTTGTGGCTTGGCGTTTCAGGTTGGTAACCAGCTCAACTTTCATGATTCGATCCCGTTGGTGGTAAAAAAGTATCACTATAGTATCACTGTCTTCATCGGGTGATATATCTCAACATTGCTGTTTGATCATTCGTTTGGTACATTTCAGTGAATCAATCAATCGATTGAATTAATCCGGAAACCCTTATGCTGAACAATAAGCAGCAGTCTGCCCGCCCAACGTTGGGCAAGGCAGCAACGTTGGCTACCCTGTTTTTTCTATTTGCCTGTTCACCCGCCCCGGAAGAAGGCACTGCTGCTGAAACTGCTGCACCCGGCAAGGCCAGTTTGTCGGTCGAACTGGTTGCAGTTGAGCAAAAAACCATGCCGGTGAAACTGGCTGTGAATGGTAGTTTGGCGGCATGGCAGGAGGCCGTTATTGGTTCCCAACTGAATGGCGTTCGCATTGATTCCCTTCGGGCTGAAGTGGGCGACACCGTGAAAAAAGGACAAACTTTGGCGGTGTTTGATCAGGAAACGGTCAAAGCCGACATGGCACAAGCCCGTGCTGGTGTGGCTGAAGCGCAAGCGCTATACGACCAGGCGAAATTGAATGCGGACATGATCCGCAATATCACAGATCAAGGTGCAATCAGCGCGCAAGAACGCAATCAGATTCTTGCAGCAGAAAAATCGGCCCAAGCGCGTTTGATGTCTGCGAAAGCCTTGCAAACGCAGCAGGAAATTCGCCTGCGAAACACCACCGTGACCGCGCTGGACGACGGCGTCATCAGTTCACGCAGCGCAACCCTGGGGGCTGTGCCCAACCCGGGGCAGGAACTGTTCAGGCTGGTTCGCCAACAGCGCCTGGAATGGCAGGCCGAAGTAACCGGTTCCGAACTTGGCCGCATCAGGGAAGGCATGTTGGTGACCGTGTTCAATGGCAGCCAGGCCTTCAAGGGCACCGTGCGCACCATCAGCCCGGTGATCAATGCGCAATCGCGAAGCGGCATGGTGTATGTGGACGTAGCGAACGCTTACACCAAGGGTTTGAAACCCGGCATGTACCTGCGTGGCGAATTTGATCTGGGCGAACAGGCCGCCACGGTAATTCCCCAAACAGCGGTAATTGAACGCGACGGCTTCACCTACGCGTTCACGCTGAACGAAAAAACCAGTCAGGTTCAACGCATCAAGTTGCAGGTCAACAAAGCACAGGGTGAGTACATCGAGGTACTGGACGGGTTGAAACCGGGCCAGGCTGTGGTGAAAAGCGGCGTGGCCTTTCTGGCCCATGGCGACTTTGTGAAGGTGGTTCGGTGAACGTTTCCACTTGGTCCATCCAGAATCCAATTCCCTCGGTCATGCTGTTTTTTCTGCTGACCGTGGCGGGGCTGTACAGCTTTGCCACCATGAAAATCCAGCAGTTCCCCGACATCGAATTGCCCACCGTGCTGGTCACCGCCAGCCTGCCGGGGGCATCGCCTTCCCAGCTTGAAAATGATGTGGCGCGGAAAATTGAAAATTCGCTGGCCACGCTGCAGCAGCTCAAACACATCTACACCAAAATTCAGGACGGTGTCGTCAGCATCACGGTTGAATTCAATCTGGAGAAAGACACGCAGCAAGCCGTGGACGATGTGCGTTCAGCCGTTTCGCGCGTGCGTGCAGACCTGCCCACTGACCTGCGTGACCCGGTGATCAACAAAGTGGAACTGAGTGGTTCGCCCGTGCTGGCCTACACCATTGCGTCCTCCGCTTTTGATGAAGAGGGCTTGTCCTGGTACGTCGACGACACCATCACCAAGACCCTGTTAAGTGTAAAAGGTGTGGGTGCAGTAAGCCGCGTGGGCGGTGTAAACCGCCAGGTGCTGGTTGAACTGGATCCCTTGAAAATGCAGGCCTTGGGTGTAAGCGCACTGGATGTATCGCGCCAGTTGCGTAACACCCAACTGGAAACTGCGGGTGGTCGTGCTGATCTGGGCGTGGGTGAACAACCCTTGCGCACCATTGCCAAGGTTGACAATGCAAACCAGCTTAAAGACATTTCAATTGCCTTAAGCAATGGCCGCCGCGTGAAGCTGCCGGAAATTTCAACCATATCCGACACGGTGGCCGATCGCCGCTCGCAGGCGCTGCTTAACGGTGAGGAAGTGGTGGGCTTCGAAATTACACGCAGCAAAGGCGCCAGCGAAGTGGAGGTGGGCGAGGGTGTTTCCAAAGCACTGGCTGCATTGCAAAGCCAGCGCCCCGACCTGACCATTGTTGAAGCATTCAATTTTGTCGAGCCAGTGAAGGAAGACTTCGATGTGTCGATGAAAATGTTGTACGAGGGCGCGTTTCTCGCCGTGGTCGTGGTGTGGTTTTTCCTGCGCGACTGGCGGGCCACTTTTGTGTCTGCAGTGGCCTTGCCCCTGTCAATCATTCCTGCATTTGCAGGCATGTATTACCTGGGCTTCAGTTTGAACGTGGTGTCGCTTTTGGCCATGTCGCTGGTGGTAGGCATTTTGGTAGACGATGCCATTGTTGAAGTGGAAAACATTGTTCGTCACCAACGCATGGGCAAAAGCGCACTGACAGCCGCACGCGAAGCGGCCGACGAAATTGGCCTGGCCGTGATTGCCACCACCTTCACCTTGATTGCCGTGTTTTTGCCCACCGCATTCATGAGCGGCATTGCCGGCAAATTCTTCAAACAGTTTGGCTGGACAGCGGCCTTGGCCGTGTTTGCATCACTCGTGGTGGCGCGCATGCTCACCCCCATGATGGCCGCTTACATGCTGAAATCCAAAGGCGATGAACACGAGAAAAACGAACCCGGCAAAATGATGTTGCGCTACCTGCAATGGGTGCGCTGGGCCTTGGCGCATCGCTTGTTGACCTGCGTGGCCGCCGGTGTTTTTTTCGCAGGCTCGATCGCCCTGATCCCCTTGCTGCCCACCGGTTTTATTCCACCCGACGATTTGTCGCAAACCCAGGTGTACATCGAATTGCAACCGGGCAGCACTTTCGATCAAACCCGCGTGGCTGCAGAACGTGCGCGTGAACTGATCAGCAAGGTGCAGCACGTGCGCAGTGTATACACCACCATTGGCGGTGGTGCGGCAGGTTCGGATCCCTTCGTGATGCGTGGCGAAGGCGAGGTTCGAAAAGCCACATTGACCGTGCTGCTCGACCCAATGCGCGAACGCACCGTGCGCAAACAGGTCACTGAAACTGAAATGCGGGAAGCGCTGAGCAACTTGCCCGGTGTGCGTTACAAAGTGGGTCTGGGTGGTTCTGGCGAAAAGTATGTGCTGGTGCTGTCCGGCGAAGACGGCGATGCCCTGTCCAAATCAGCCGCGCTTGTGGAGCGCGACCTGCGCACCATTCCCGGTTTGGGTTCCATCGCATCCAGTGCAGCCCTGGTGCGTCCCGAAGTGTGGATCAAACCCGATTTTGCCAAGGCCGCCGACTTGGGTGTCAGCACCGTGGCCATGGGTGAAACACTGCGCGTGGCCACTGTGGGCGATTACGATGCCGCCTTGCCCAAGCTGAACCTGTCGCAGCGGCAGGTGCCCATTGTGGTTCGCCTGGATGAAGAAGCCCGCAAAGACCTTGCCGTGCTGGAACGTTTGGCCGTGCCTTCTACCAAGCCCGGTGTGCCCAGCGTGCCCTTGAACCAGGTGGCCACCTTGGGCATCAACGCAGGCCCGTCGGTGATCGACCGTTACGACCGTGCCCGCAACGTGAACTTTGAAATTGAATTGCAGGGCCAGCCTTTGGGCGAAATAACCGCAGCGGTGCAGGAATTGCCCAGCATCAAGAACCTGCCGCCGGGCGTGGCCCAGCGCAACATTGGCGACGCGGAAGTGATGGGCGAGTTGTTTGCCAGCTTTGGTTTGGCCATGCTGACAGGCGTGTTGTGCATCTTCGTGGTGCTGGTGTTGCTGTTCAAGGATTTCCTGCAACCGGTCACCATTCTTGCAGCGTTGCCACTGAGTTTGGGCGGCGCGTTTGTGGGGCTGCTGCTGGCCGGAAAAAGTTTTTCCATGCCCTCGCTTATCGGCTTGATCATGCTGATGGGCATTGCCACCAAAAATTCAATTTTGCTGGTGGAATACGCCATCATGGCCCGCAATGAAAAGGGCATGAACCGGCTGGATGCCGTGCTGGACGCCTGCCACAAACGTGCCCGCCCCATCATCATGACCACCATTGCAATGGCTGCCGGCATGTTGCCTATTGCCATTGGCACCGGCGACGCCGACACCAGTTTCAGAAGCCCCATGGCGATTGCCGTAATTGGTGGCTTGATGACATCGACCTTCCTCAGCCTTTTGGTGATCCCTGTGGTGTACACCTTGATGGACGACTTTGAACACGGCATGAAGGCTTTGTATGCAAAGGCCAGGCGGGTGATGTAAGGCATCCATCCGCAAAACCCCGCTGCGGAAATTACCTAGCGTTTTTACACATCCACGCAAGCATCTCCTGAAGTATCAATGCAAGTACTTCAGGAGACATTGTTTTGAAAAATCCATTATTAAAAAAATTGTCATGGCTTGTTTTGTTGATTGCGGCTGCGGCATGCAGCTCTGAATCAGACCCGGTGGCCAATGGCGGCGTGGGCAGCAACACACAACCATCGGGTTTGTCGTGCAACAGCAATGGCAACGCGGTTGACGGGGCAAGGTGGATTTCGGCCTGGGGTGTTACCCACGTTACAGGCACCGCGCCGGTGGACACCACCGTGCGAAACATTGCCCGCATAACAGCCAGTGGCAACGCCATCCGCATTCGTTTCCTGAATTTGAGCGATCAACCCATGGACATTGGGGCCGCCGCAGTGGGCATTCGCGAAGGGGCCACAGGTGCCAACCTGAAATTGAACACCAGCAAGGCGATCACCTTCAATTGCGGGCAAACCAGCGCAACCATTCCCCCGCAAACCGAATCGTTCTACAGCGACCCCATTTTGTTCAAAGTGGACAATCAGGACGACCTGGCCATCAGCCTGCATGTGAAGGGTGCCAACAACCCTGGTGAATTCGGTGCCACGTGGATTGAGTCGTACAAGCTGCCCAACGGGTCGGGCAACCAGACCCTTGAAGATTCCGGCGCCGGTTATGGTTTGATTGATGAAAGCCGTGCCTCCACCATTCCCGGCACACCGATTGTGTGCAACGGTTGCACGGTGTACGCACTGCGCGACATTGAAGTGCTGACGAAAGATGCAAAGGGTGCCATGGTGTTCCTGGGCAGTTCCAGTTTTCATGGATACAACACCAGTCAGAATGCTTTCAAGCGCATCAGCGATTTGTTGTCCGTTCGCATGCTCAATGAAATTACGCGCGGTCAACGCGACACCATTGTGAACCGCGGCATTGGTGGCGACACCTTGCAAAATGCCAGCGCAACGCGCCTGGAGCGCGATGTGTTTGACACCAAGGGTGTTTCATCTGTGGTGGTGTGGGTTACCAACGACTTGTCCAGCCGCACAGCCGACGAAGTAATTGCGAATTATCAGGACGTGATTGCCAAGGCGCATGCCAAGGGCATCAACGTGTATTGCCCCACCTGGATACCGGGTGCGCAATCCTCGCAGGCCAACCTGAACGGCGAACGCGCCAAGTTGAACGACTGGATTTTGAACAGTGGTGAATGCGATGGTGTGGCCGATTACAACGGCGAAGTGGAAGCGCCCGGTGGACTGACCTTCCTGCCCCAATACAACAGCGGTGATTCAATCCATTCCAACGACGCGGGTCACGAACTGTGGGCAGGCGTGACGCCGCTGAATGAATGGGTCAGCAAAGGCAAGCCTTGATTCAGGCAATGTAGCTGCAGCAATAATCCACAGGTGTTTTCACCTTCAACTGGAATTTTGCGTTCGCAGCCACTTCAAACGACTGGCCGCCGGTGATTGCTTTCCAGCTTTCACCGGGCAGGCACACATCCATTTCGCCGGCCAGAATTTCCATGATTTCCTTTTCTGCCGTACCAAATTCATAGTCACCGGGCAGCATCAGGCCCAGGGTTTTGCGGGTGCCATCTGCAAACAGCACGGTGCGGCTGCTGACCTTGCCATCGAAGTAAATATTGGCGGCTTTCACCACAGACACATTGTCGAACTGAGTCATTTGAAATTCCTCTTGAGAAACCGAAAAAATTTGAATGCTGAATCTTAGAGTACGGCCGCAATCTTTACAAATCCAATTCATTTATATTGACCGTTTCACCCCAACACCATGCCCATGAAAACCAGAATCACCGAGATGTTCAATATCCAGTATCCCCTGGTGTGCCCCGGCATGACCTATGTGGCCAACGCCGATCTGGTGGCCGCCACCAGCAACGCGGGCGGCTTGGGCATATTGGCCATTGGGCATTTGAACCCGGAACAAACACTGGCTGAAATCCGCAAGGTCAAAAGCCTGACCAGTAAACCTTTCGGGATTGGTTGCGCATTGATCATGCCGGGCGCACGGGAAAACCTGGAGGTGGCCCTTGGCGAGAAAGTACCCGTGATCAATTTCAGTTTGGGCAGCGGTGCCGATGTGTGCAAACGTGTGCATGAATACGGCGGCAAAGTAATTGCCACCGTGGTGAATGCCAAACACGCGCAGAGCGCGGAAAAAGCGGGTGTGGATGCCTTGCTGGTCACAGGGCACGAGGCTGCAGCCCACGGTGGTTCAGTGACCTCGCTGGTGCTGGTGCCCGCCATTCGGCAGATCACCAACCTGCCCATCATTGCCGCAGGTGGTTTTGGAACGGGCGGTGGCGTGGTGGCCGCACTGGCTTTGGGGGCCGATGGCGTGGCCATGGGAACCCGCTGGGCAGCTTCAAAGGAAAGCCCGGTTCACGCTAACACCAAAGAACTGATTGTGAAAAAAGAAGTGGAAGACACCATTTACAGCAAGAACTTCGACAGCATCGCCTGCCGTGTCATGACCACGCCCAATTCAAGAAAAATCATGTCCAGAAAATTCAACCCTGTGCGTGCCATGTGGCGTGCTTTCCTGGCCGCACGCGAAATGAACAAGCCCCTGTTGGGCATTGTAAAAGACGTGTTCAAGATGGGTTTGGAACAAACATTGACAGTCACCTTCTATGGCGCTGCCGTGTTACAGATCCGCAAGGCAACACTGGAAGGAAATCATGAGCAGGGTGTTCAGCTAATTGGTCAGGTGCAGGGGTTGGTCAACGATGTGCCCACCGTGGAGGAACTGACCCAACGGGTCATGCACGAAGTGCGGGATGCCTTGGCCTGCCTCAATGCGCAGACCGGGGTCGCTGGAAAACAGGATCAGTCATCCCAATCATCGTCGTCGTGATGGCGGTAGTGGTAGCGTTCATCCCAGTCGTCATCGTCGCGTTCATATTCAAACTCGTCTTCTTCCAGCACCAGGTATGCATCGGGGCGCGCAAAACCAATGGCCGCGAATGCTGAGGGGATCAAAATATTGATGTCAATATTGGGCCGGCCGTGGCGCCAGCGGTGTTTGTCATCGCCTGCCTGTGCGGTTTGTGTGAATGTGAGTGTGGCGACAATTGCCAGAATGGAAACAAGCGTTTTCATGGTGTACTCCGGATGACACAAAGCCATTTGATCTGCAAATAACTCGTGTGCACCGGCCCCGGTTGACAGGGCTTGGCGAAAAAAAAACACCCCAGCGGCGGCCTTGGCACGCATGGGGTGCTCGCAGGAGGAGACAAAAAGTTCTCATCCAAGGGGCAAATCGCTTAATTCATCATCGACTTCACTTTGGCTTGAAGCTCCGGATTGCTTTGCAACGCCACTGCAATCTGGTTGTAAGTGGCCACTTCAAGGCCCGAATCTTCAATCACCTCCATCATCTTGTCAGTGGCTTCCTGTTGCAGCTTTGCTGCCTGGTCAGGCTGCTGGGTCGACTGCAAGCGTTCTGAGTAATCGGTGCGAATTTCCTGCAAGGGTTTCTGCACCTCTGCAAACTTTTCCAGGTCATCGTCGCGGAAGTCTGCTGCGGGCGCGGTCGGCGCAGCTTGGGGTGCGCTACCGGGCTGCCCAGGCGTGTTGCCTGGCTGCTGCGCAAAGGCTGTTGCACCCATCCCCATGGACGCTGCGATCAAGGCTGCTGTAATTTGCTTTTTCATATTCAATACTCCTGTGTATAAAGGTCGCACCCTTTCTTATGCCAGTACCGTGCCAGTTGCCTGAATTTGTTTCCAAGTTGTTGATCCCAAACTAAAACCGTTGTTTTTCCCGCTGAAGCCTTTGTGCTTTTGGGGGCTGAAAAGCACGCGATCATGTGCCACAATGGCACATGTGCCGAAATATCAAAGGTTAAAACCTGTTTGCATATGATCAAGAAACTGTTTGGCAGCCTGCGCATGGTGCTTCTTATTCAGGTAGGTGTGCCCGTGCTGGTGTTGTTGGCCACCGTGTTGATGCTGGGCATGGGGTTCATCAATCACCTGACCGAAGAAAGGCTTCAGCGTGATTTAAAACAAGTGGCCCGCGCAATTCGGCTACCCGTTAGTACCGCGCTGGAAACGCTGGATTTTGAACAGCTCAACAGCAGCCTGGAATCCATCTTCGAAATCAACGAAGTGTACGGTGCCTACCTGTTCGACGCCCAAGGCAATTTCCTCGTGTCGCTGGGTGCTGTGGAACCCACGCAGGCGCAGGCCGACAGGGCCATCGAACTGACGCTGGATGGCGAATTCGAGCAATACGAGAACATCAGCGGCAGAAATGTGTACTCGTTTTTTCTGCCCTTGTTCGAACCCTCTGGCCGACCCAGTGGCCTGTTGCAGGTAACCCGCCTGAAAAGCGGCATTGAAGACGAACTTCGCCTGATTAGCCTGATCGCATGGTCGGGCTTTGGCACTGTGGCAATTCTGATCATTCTGGTATTAACCTGGGCACATCGCCGGGCCATTGGTGCGCCCTTGGGGCGTTTGCTCGACAGCATGCATGAAATTGAAAGCGGTCACTTAAGCCACCGCACCCCAGCCACCGGGCCGCACGAGGTGAAACGCCTGGCCAACGGCTTGAATGGCATGCTCGATTCCATTCAGCAAGCCGAGCAACAGGCCGAACAACAACGCGAAGAACGCGCCGCCATGGTCGAGAAACTTCGGCAATCTGAAACACTGGCGGCCTTGGGGCAACTTTCAGCGGGCGTGGCGCATGAATTGGGAGCCCCGCTGACGGTAATCGACGGCAGGGCGCAACGCCTGATGCGGCAACTTGAGCAGCCAGAACAACTGCGCGAACTGACCGACATTCGGGACCAGGTTCAACGC
>NZ_DAIUBR010000012.1:0-90456 GCF_036846585.1 Limnobacter sp.
GGGTTGGGCTTGGCGATCTGCAAGGGTTTGGTTGAATTGATGGGTGGGCGGATCGATGTCAGTTCAGAACCCGGGGTGGGTTCTGTGTTTACTGTCAGTTTGAATCTGCCCGTGGCCCGTTCCCTTGGTTTGGAAAAAACGGTCAAGCCTTCTGAGCTTGCAGCGCGGGTTTTGGACGTGCTGGTTGTGGACGATCATCCCATCAATATCAAATTGCTGGATCGTTATCTGGGCAAGCGGGGCCACAGGGTGGCATGCGCCACTGGCGGTGTTGAGGCTGTGAAGTTGTGTGAAACGCAATGCTTCGACCTGGTGTTGATGGACATTGACATGCCCGACATGGATGGGCACGAGGCCACACGCCTGATCCGTGCATCGACTGCAGCGGCGTCACGCCACAGTTTTATTTGCGCCTTGTCGGGTTTGTGTGATGACAAGAACGTGGCCTTGTCTGCGGAATCGGGCATGAATTTGCATCTGACCAAGCCAGTGTCGTTTGAAAAACTGGATCAGTTGATTGAAAGTTTGTGCCAGAAACCAGCGCCAGTTCACTGAATGCCCAGTTGCTTTTCCAGATACGACTTCGCTTTTTCCAGCCAAATGGTCAACGCGGCAAGCAGGTCGCTTTGGCTGAAGGAGCAGCTTTCGCCACCAAACATGGCCGTGCTTTCAAGGCGCTCCAGAATGCTTTCCAGTGCACCCTCAAACACTGCGGGCAGTTCACTGAGCAGGTCTTTTTCCTGCCTGAATGCGAAAATCAAGGCATTGGTGTTTTCAAATTCATTATTTTCCAGTGAATTGGATAGTTTTTTGATCCGCAACAAGGGATCTGCTGGTATGTTACTCATGAGTATTATTTAACCATTTCATTATTTCGGCCAGTGTACTCCAGCACAAAGGGGGCTGGCCTTTGCCTTGAGGAGAATTCAACATGGACAGCAAACTTTCACTTGATAAAACCGCATCGGTCGCCCTGAATTACGAAGCAGTTCTTGCCGATCTGGAGGCCATTGAACCACTTATTTCAATTTTTCCCAAGCTGGAAAGCCTGACCAAACTGGGTCCCAACGCGTTTGAATGGAAGCTCAAACCCATTGGTGCCATGGGTGTTTCACACACGGTTCATTATGCCGCCACTTACGAAGTGGACAAGGCCAATGGCCGCCTTAATTTTCATGCGAAAGAGGGCATTGGCAACGCCAACCTGTCAGGCTGCTTTCAGTTCAAGCAAAACGGTGCCAAAGTAGACATTGAGATTGAAATCAAAGGCCTTTTGCGCGACATCAAGGTGCCCATGTTGTTGAAAGCCGCAACACCCGGTTTCATTAAGACCATGTTTGAAGGTTTGGTAGACCGCTTCATTGAAAAACTGGAGGAGAAGTATGGCAAATAACAAACCCGCGAATTACGACACCGGCAAAGCCATGCGCACCAAGGTGTTGGGGGCAGAATATGTGGCAAAAGCGGTGTCGAATCCTGATGATTTTGCTGCACCCTTGCAAGACATTGTGACCTCGCATGCCTGGGGAACTGTGTGGCCCCGCGAAGGCCTGGAGCCGAAAATTCGCAGCATTGCCACGGTGTCCATGTTGATCGCCCTGAATCGCCCCAATGAATTGAAGTTGCACATGCGCGGCGCCATCAACAATGGTGTAACACCCAATGAACTGCGAGAACTGATTATCCACGCCAGTGTGTATTGCGGTTTTCCGGCCGCCATGGACAGCATGCGCCATGCGAAGGCTTTGCTTGAAGAACTGGCTGCTGAAAAGTAATGGCCTGAATGAAGGCAATAAAAAACCGGCTGGGGTGTTAAACCTGCAGCCGGTTTTTTGTTTCAACAATTGCTTATTTTTCTACGAAGGCCCGTTCAAAGACATAGTCGCCGGGCTCGCCCACGCCGGGTGAGGCCACGAAGCCCTTGCTGTCCAGAATGCCGCGAATATCGGCCAGCATGCTGGGGCTGCCGCAGATCATCGCACGGTCTGTTTCGGGGTTCAGGGGTGGCAGGTCCACGTCTTTGCACAGCTCGCCGTTTTCCATCAAGGTGGTGATTCGACCCACGGTCTGAAATTCTTCGCGGGTGACGGTGGGGTAGTACACCAGCTTGCCACGTACCATTTCGCCAAAGAATTCATTGTTGGGCAGTTCTTCCCGAATAAATTCGCTGTACGCCAGCTCATTCACATAACGCACACCGTGAACCAGAATTACTTTTTCAAAACGCTCGTAGACGTCCGGGTCTTTGATCAGGCTCATGAACGGTGCCAGGCCAGTACCGGTGCCAAACAGGAACAGGTTCTTTCCAGGCTTGAGGTCGTCCAGAATCAATGTACCCGTGGGCTTTTTGCTGACCAGCACCGAGTCGCCCACCTTCAAGTGTTGCAAGCGTGAAGTCAGTTTGCCATCAGGTACCTTGATGCTGAAAAATTCCAGATGCTCTTCATAGTTCGCACTTGCAATGCTGTAGGCGCGAAGCAGGGGCTTTCCCTCTACTTCCAGACCAATCATCACGAAGTGGCCATTGTGAAAACGCAGGCCCGGGCTTCGCGTGGTTTTGAAGCTGAAAAGGGTGTCGTTCCAGTGGTGGACTTCGGTAACTTGTTCTTGAATCAGGTTTGACATGGTTGCGGCTTCAGTTCTCGTGAGTTCTTCAATCGCGCCAATGATAACGCAATGCATTAAAAAACGCTGTAAGTTGTTCTATTTTTTAGTTATTTGCTTATTTGGAGTTGCCACTCTAACCGGCTTGAAGGAATCAGCTGGCAAGGGCGGTTATAAAGTGAAGTACAAGCACATACAACAACAGCCAACAAAGGCAGGCCCATGACAGAGACAAATGAAAAAGAGCGGCGCATAAGCCAAATGGTCGTTCATTCCGGCGACGTGGAACTGGCAGTGAACTGCCATGGTGAACCGCACAATCCCACCATCATTCTTGTTCATGGTTATCCCGATTCAAGCGCCGTGTGGGACCCGGTGGTGGACATTTTAAAGCACCACTTTCATGTGGTGACCTACGATGTGCGCGGTTGTGGAAAGTCCACGGTGCCGGGCTGGATGTGGGATTATTCCCTGGGCAAGTTGTCCGAAGACCTGCAAGCCGTGATGCGCGCCGTGTGCCCAACCCAGCCAGTACATTTGGTGGCTCACGATTGGGGTTCCATCCAAACCTGGGAAAGCGTGACCGATCACCGTTTAAAAACCCGCATTGCCAGCTACACCAGTATTTCCGGGCCGTGCCTGGACCACATTGGCATGTGGGCGCGCAACAGTTTAAAGGCCGGCAACACGAAAGCCTTGGGTGGCGTGTTGGGTCAGTTCATTCATTCCTGGTATGTGTATGCGTTTCAGTTGCCGTTTCTGGCCCCTGCAGCCTGGAAACTGGGGCTGGACAAAGCATGGCCGGGTATTGTGAAAAAAATGGAAGGGGTTGAACACGGTGTCAATCCGACCCAGCGCAAAGACGGTGTAAACGGCATCAATTTGTACCGCGCCAACATACTGCCGCGCGTGGCCAAACCACGTGCGCGGCACACCGAAGTAGCCGTGCAATTGCTGGTCCCCACGAAAGACAGGTTTGTAACCCCGGCCTTGGTGGAATCCTGTTACCCCTATGCGCAGAATGTGTGGCGTCGCGATGTGGATGCGCACCATTGGGTGGTTCAAAGCCATTCCGAATGGGTGGCCAATTGTGTATCGGAATTTGTGGAGTTCGCCGAAACCGGCCGGGAAAATCCGGGCCTTGCCAAGGCTCGGGTTGTTTAGATAATGCCCAGCTGAATCATGACCATCAACTGGCCTTCGCCCACCAGGCCACCCAAAATGGCACCGGTCATGATCAAAATCCATTCTTCCTGTTTGAACACCGGGCGCAGCAGGCCCTCGAATTCCAGCGGGGTCATGGCCTGCATTTTTTTGCCCACCACGTTTTCAATGTCGAGTGAGGTTTGCACGTAGGTTTCTGCGTGCATGATCACATCAGCCAGGCGTGCCATCAGCATTTCAGAGGTGTCCTGCTTCATGCGCTGAAACGATTCAGCGCCAACGGCCATCACCACGAAAGGCTTCACAATGCTGGCCTTGCTGTCGACCATTTCGCGAACACGCTCATCCACCATTTTTTGAACACGCTCGGAAAGCGGACCAGCCACCATTTCGCTGATGATGGTTTGTGGTGTCAAAATATCGCGTGCAATAATTTTTGCGTAGTCGGCTGCTACTTTTTGCTGACGTTTCAGGAACAAACCCTGAATGGTGTACGAACCAAAGGGAATAGGCTTCTTGGGTTCGAACAAAATATTCAGCGCAATCCAGTCGGAAATAAAGCCCACCAGAAAACCGAACACCGGCAGGATCCATGGCTCTTTCAGCAGGATCCACAACACCATTTGAACCAGGCCGATCATGAAACCGAAGTACAGGCCCGATATGCCAAAAAACTTGAACTCTTCGCGACCCACTTCCTGAAAAATGCGGTTCAGCAAATGCTTGTCGTTCATCAGGATGCGGATCACCAAGGCTTTCAGATCCAGAATTTCATCGATATTGCCCTTGATGTCTTCCATCACACTGGCGATGACGCCCGGTACATCTTTTTTCACACGATCAATCAGTTTTTTCTGTGCAAAGTTGGGAAGGCTTTCCCACAGGCGTGGCTGGTGTTTGGACATCACGTCCCGAATGATGCTTTCGATCACATCCATCGCCGGGCCTTCCAATTCCTTGCCCAGGCGTTCGGAATCCAGTTTGGACACCACTTCATTGACCGACACCAGCTTGGTGGTGATGGTGTCAACGGCGATGGACGCCATGCGCAAGGCATTGCGCGGCACAATGCCTTGCCAGCCGAAGAAGGGTGGAATGCCCACAAACTTCATGGGATAAAACATCATTTTGACCGCGGCTATCTTGGTGATGTAACCAAGGATGGCAGCGACGATGGGGATTGAGAGATAAAAAAGGTAGTTCTGCTGAACGTCAGCGTAAATAGTTCCCCAATCCATTGAAGGCGTCCCCTTGGAATCTTGTTTTTTGTTGGTAGAGTGTAAATATATATAGTCGTCAGTATATTTTTTGGACGGCTGCTTCTAATCTGTCTTGTCTCGTTCGCCAGTATAACGACCTATGTGGGTGCCTTCGGGTGCCAAAATTAGACCAATTATTTTAATAGTTACTTCAGGATCACCGTTTTGGATTTTTCCTTTGCTCATTTTGGGCTTGCGCTGTGGGCTGTATTTGTTTTGACAGCTTTGCTTGGAGCGGCCCTGGCCTGGTTTTTTCAGGCTGCCGCCTTGTGGTTGATGTTCAACCCCAAAGAATTCAAGGGTTGGCGCATCCCTCTGTTTCGCAAACTCGGTTTGCACCAGTTGGGCCTGGAGGGTGTGGGGTGGCAGGGTTTGGTACCCCATCAAAAATCAGTCATGGCAGAAATTGCGGTGCGCTTGATGACCCACAAGCTGCTGCCGCTCGATGAAATGATCAAGCGCATTCCAGCGCAGGGCTTGGCCGATCGTCTTACTCCGCCCATGCAGGAAACGGCAGATCTTGCTTGTCGGGAAGTCATGCTCAAGCACAAGCCCACCCTGTGGGAAAGCTTGCCCAGTTTTTTGCAGAACTCCATTATTTTCAGAATTCGCGGGGTTGTGCCTGATGTGGCGCAGCAAATCATTCTCGATTTGCAAAAAAAACCGGCGTATTACCTCAGCCTGAAAACCCTGGTGCTGGATGTTGTGACCAGCAAGCCGTTTTTGGTGGTGGATCTTTTCAAAAGCGCAGGCAAAGACCCCATGGCCTATTTGATCCGTTTTTCATTGGTGGCTGGTGTGGTGGTGGGTTTGCTGCTTGTTGGCAGCTCGCTGTTTGGTTTGCAGTGGTATTGGCTGGTGTTGCTTGGCATGATGGCCGGTGCAATCGCCAATGAATTGGCGCTTGAGAGCCTGTTTTTTCATCCTGATCACGGCACCATTCGTTTGGGCAAGTTCACCGGATTTTTCTTTCGTGACCAAAAACACATAGCTGAACTGTTTGCCCAAACTGCCGCGCACGAAGTGATTACGACGGAGAACATTGTGTTGGCCTTGTGCCGTGGCCCGAATGCAAAAAACCTGTCGGCGCTGATTGATTACCATGTGCAGCGCGTGATGGACCTGGAGTCCAGCGGAGTGAAGCCCCTGCTGGTAGCTGTGTTGGGTGCGGAACAATGGGTGGCCATAAAACGCGATGCTGCGAAAATTTTTGCCAGCAAACTGGAAGCCCATTTGATGGCGGCCCGGGTGTATTTACATGATGCACTGCGGATCGAGGAGGTGATTGTGGAACGACTGTCCACACTGCCTGCCATGGAATTCGAGAAGGCCTTGCGGCCTGTTTTTTCCCGATATGAATGGATGATGCCTTTGATCGGTGCCATGTGGGGTGCGATTCTGGCCGGGTTGGTGTTGGTCCTGATTTAAAAAAACCGGGTTTTGAATCCGCCTTGGATTTGTCAGAGTATTACTTACAAATTCGACAACACAAACACACAGATTTTATGGAGGCGACATGTCCACACAGGTAATCGGTTCGGTCAATGAAATTGAAGGTGCGGTCAGCATCATGCGCGACGGCGAGAGCAAGGCGCTGCTTACGGGCGATTCAATTCTTGCTGGCGACGTAATCACCGCCAGTGATTCTGGCCGTGCCTCAATTATTTTGTCCAACAGTTACGGCGAGCCAATTGGTAATTTGCTGGTGGCGCCCACGGGCAGTGTGATTGCGGACACCACCATGAAAAACGGACAAACTGCATTTGCGTTTGAAGCGCTTTCTGACGACGGCGTGACCATTGCCAACCTAGACCCTGACTTTGCGGAAATGGTCGAGTTGCAAGGTGTGGAACAGGTAGACGCAGAGGGCGGCATGTTCGGCCTGTTCGGTGGAGGTTTGCTGGCGGGTGGTTCACTGGGCGGTTCGGCTGCCGCGGTGGGCGCGGGTGCCGTGGGTTTGGGTCTGGTGGCTTCTGGCGGCAGTGATGAAGGGACAAGCCCGACTGGTTCATCCGGTGGTTCCGTGGACAACAGCGATGGTGGCAATGGTGATGGCGGAAGTGGCGATGGCGACGGTACGGGTGGTGGCGACACTGGTGGTACCACGGGCACGCCACTGGACATGGCGCTGGACCCCGCTTTTGACGGGTTGGCAGATACCCCGCTGGTCGCGGTTAGCGAGCCACTGGAAGAAGGTTTGACCACCCTGGCCCAGGCAGTTGGCGGCGGTGAAGAAGAGGGTGGGGACACCGGTGGAGGCGACACGGGTGGCACTACAGGTACACCCCTGGATGCAGCATTCGACCCCTTGATGGAGATGGCCGCCGATTCCCCCTTGGCACCAATCACCAGCATGCTGGACCCTGCAACAGTGACTGATGCCTTGGGTGGTGCGTTGCCTGTGTAAGCAACAATGAATTCGCCTTTCTAGCGGGAGGCAAAACGTGACAAAATCGGGCAAGTCTAACTTGCCCGATTTTGTTTATGAATCTGATCGACGACCGTGGAATTCCGCTTTGGGGGCGGCTGGACGATTTGCCGGATTGTATCAATTGGCAACAGTTTGATGCCAGGTCTCCCCTGGGCTCAAAACGATCTGCCTGGGTCCGACAGTATTTGTTCAAGCACTTTGATTTTTATGGTGCGCTTGGCGATGGTTTTACCTTCGGCTGCGGCTTGGTGCGCCTGGGTTTGCTGAATTCTACTTTCGCATACTTGCACAGCCCGTCGGGGTTGCACCGGGTGCAATTTGATTTGCCACTCGACTTCGGTTTTCAAAGTGATTACAAACCATTGGGTCAAACCCATTGGACACATCCGTTTAAAAAAGATCATCGGGTCGTTTCAACGCGCACTGCAAAAACCCGGGAAATGAGTTTTCGCTTCGGTGATCATTTTCACGGACATGTCTCCATTGATTGTTCACAGGTGGCCACTTTGGCAATGAACACGCCAATTGCGAACACCGGTTTTGCCTATGCCCAGAAAAGCAGTGGTGGGGCGGTGTCGGGGCAAATCAATTTGAATGGACGCACCTACACCCTTCACCCGTTAATGGACGGTTGTTATCACGATTGGACAGCAGGCTTTTTGCGGCGAGAAACTTTCTGGAATTGGGCTTGCGCAAGCGGGCGGACTGCTGCCGATCAGCCGTTGTTGTCACTGAATGTTGCCCGGGGTGTAAACGAGACCAGTGCACATGAAAATGTGTTGTGGGTCAACGGGGTGCTTCACGACCTGCCTCAGGTGTTGTTTGACTATGATCGGGATGCTGTTCAAAAGCCCTGGCGAGTTTATTCTCAGTGTGGGGCCGTCGATCTGCAATTCATGCCAAAGGGTGGAATTGGAGATCATCGCAATCTGCTGGTGCTTGCCAGTCGATTCAACCAATGTTTCGGAGAATTCACTGGCAAGGTCAGGCTGTTTCCGCAAAACATTGAGTATTCGATGGATGGCTTGACAGGGTGGTGCGAGGATCACTACGCCAAATGGTGAGCCGGCTCTACACTTCCACCATTTCGAAATCACTTTTGGCCACGCCGCAATCCGGGCACAGCCAGTCGGCAGGAACATCTGCCCACAGTGTTCCTGCGGGAATGCCTTCTGAGGGCATGCCGGTTGCTTCGTCGTAAGTCAGGCCGCACACGATACACACATAAGTCTTCATTTCTATGTCTCCGGATTGCAAAAAGTTGATTGTTCGCAATGCTAGCAAGAAGCGTTGGGAAAAAGTGGGTGTAGCACTCTTCTAAATATTGATTATTGGCTGTGTCAATCGAGATGCTGTTGTTGATAGCGATAGGGTAAACGCCAATCATCAGAACTGTTTGCTTTCCTGCTGATGTAAGCCTGTTGTGGGAAAAACAGGCTAGACTCTCGCCTATATAGACAGAGAAAGACCATACCAGACAAGCATTGAGGAGATTGAGTATGTCAGTAAGTACCGACACCGTACGCGAAGCATTGCGTAGTGTCATTGACCCCAACTTGAACAAAGACTTCATCAGCGGCAAGCTGATCAAGAACATTCAAGTAGACGGTGGCGATGTCAGTTTTGACCTGGAATTGACTTACCCCGGCAAAAGCCAACTCGATGGCCTTCGGAAGGCGGCGATTGCTGCAATTCGATCACAGGTGCCTGGCGTGGAAAATGTCAGCGTGAATGCGTCGATCAAAATTCAAACCCATGCCGTGCAGCGTGGCTTGAAGCCCATGCCCAATGTGAAAAACATTATTGCTGTGGCTTCTGGCAAGGGTGGTGTTGGTAAAAGCACCACTGCAGTGAATCTGGCCCTGGCACTGGTGGCAGAAGGTGCCCGCGTGGGCATGCTGGATGCCGACATTTACGGTCCTTCACAGCCCACCATGCTGGGCATTACCGGTCGCCCACAGTCTGATGATGGTCAAATCATCGACCCGATGGAAGGCCATGGCATTCAGGCCATGTCGATCGGTTTCCTGATTGACGAAGACACGCCGATGGTATGGCGTGGCCCCATGGTCACCAGCGCGTTGGAGCAGTTGCTGAAACAAACCAACTGGAAAGACCTGGATTACCTGATCGTGGACATGCCCCCGGGTACCGGCGACATTCAGTTGACCCTGTCACAGAAAGTACCGGTAACCGGCGCTGTCATCGTGACCACCCCGCAAGACATTGCGTTGCTGGACGCGCGTAAAGGCTTGAAAATGTTCGAAAAGGTGGGCGTGCCCATTCTTGGTCTGGTCGAGAACATGGCAATCCATGTGTGCACCAACTGCGGCCATCAGGAACATATTTTCGGCGAAGGTGGTGGTCAGAAAATGGCCAAGGATTACAACATCCATTATCTTGGCGGTTTGCCGCTTGATATGCGTATCCGCATGCAGGCTGATTCAGGCAAGCCCACGGTGGTGGCTGACCCGGATGGTGATTTGGCGAAAACATACAAGGACATTGCGCGCAAGGTGGCAATTCGCATCGCAGAGCAATCCAAAGACATGTCCCTGAAGTTTCCGTCGATTGTGGTACAAAACACCTAAGTCTGCTT
This sequence comes from Limnobacter sp., assembly GCF_036846585.1. Taxonomy (GTDB): domain Bacteria; phylum Pseudomonadota; class Gammaproteobacteria; order Burkholderiales; family Burkholderiaceae_B; genus Limnobacter. The sequence goes on from NZ_DAIUBR010000012.1 coordinate 10,058, forward strand.
TAATCGCAGCGCCCGGGGGGGCATATGCCCATGCCTAAAGAGAGCTTTACATTCAACCAGCTGGCCAACCCTGCGCCGAAATCGGGGTTGGCCGGTGTGTGGTCTTCGCCCCAAGCCATGCTTGATCTGGGCGGTAATGTGGCCGTTTGGGCGGAACAGGGCAGTGCGCATGCGCCTTATTCACATTTGCACCCATGCCCGTGGCTGGTGCTGCATGGTGGCCCCGGTGGAAGTCTGGGGGCCTCTCATGTTGCACCGTTGCGTTTTTCGGGTGTTCCCTGGTTTGGTTTTGACCAACGCAACAGCGGCCTGAGTGAAGACCTTGATCTGAGCGTGATCGACTTGCAACGTTATGTCGATGATGCGCTGGATGTGGCTGATCGCCTTGGCATTTCCCGGTTTCACGTTCTGGGGGGTTCCTGGGGCGGTACTTTGGCCTTGGCCATTGCTGCCTATCGGCCCGAGCGAGTGGCCAGTGTTGTGTTGCGTGCGCCTTTTGTGCCCTTGCGTCCCAGGGTTGATGCATTTTTTGAATCGCTTGAGCGCATCGCCCCCGATTACTTTGCAGAGCATTTTGGCCCCGGTGCGCGTACAGACCTTGTGTGCGAATGTTTTGATGTGGCCACGCCCGAACATTTGCTGGAATTGTCGATTGCCTGGAGCAAGCTGGAAACGGCTTTATTGACTGGAAAGCCAGGGCAGTTCGAAAACGGCAAATCCTTTTTTACCGATGTTCAAGAATTGGCTTTGGTGCGCAAATACAGATTGCAGGCTCACTTCCTGAAGCACGACTGTTTTTTGTCCCCGGCAGACTGGACTGCGTTGATTTCCAGGTGCGCGCAGGACAATTGGCCCCTGACCATCGTTCAGGGCTTAAATGACAGGGTGTGCCCGCCAGGCGGTTCTCGAATGTTGTCCGAGATGTTGTCCCGTACCACCCTGATTGAGCTTCCACAAACGGGGCACTTGGCAGAAACGGGCAATATGATGAGTTCAATTTCAGCGCAGGTTGCGCGCCACCAGCTGTCTTCCAGAACGGATTAGCTCAGGAACCTTTCATACCAGCGTCTGTACTAAATAGGTGTTTATCTATTTCTCGGGCGTTTTACTTCATGAATAATCAATACAGGCCGAAGCAGCCTTTGGGTACTGGTACGCAGGGTCCCAAGCCGGGTTCCAGTACACCAAGCAAACAACAAAAGGACACGCCACAGCAAAACGGTTTCACTGTTTCAGAGTCAAACTTGCTGCACGAGGCGATTGACTTGGCAGGCATGCGTTGGTTCGATGGCCAACAAGTGATCATGGCGAAAAAAGAGCAGTTTGAATTGTCTTTTCGGGCCGGCGAGTCGCAAAACGCCAGGTGGGTGGTTATGGCCTTTCCCTTGTACAACATGAATGAACCCAGTGCCGCTGAAATTTGCCTTCATTTTTTGGCTGAAGCGCACACCATGATTCATGTACTCGATTTCCAGTATCAAGTCGGGATCAATATGGAGACTGAAAACCTTGAATTTCTAATGCAATTGCCTTTGCACGGCGTCACTGGTTCACAAATGGCCAACCTGATTCAGATTTTCTTCGATGCGCTGGCCAATTAAGCGAGATTCTGGACGGAATGAATCAGTAGTGTCTGGGCTCATGTAACATTTCGATCTGTTGAACTACATTAAAGCAAATTGACCATGAGTATTAAATCGGACAAATGGATTCGCCGAATGGCGGAAAGCGACAGAATGATCGAACCCTTTGAGCCGGGCCAAGTCCGCTATGCAGGAGACAAAAGAATTGTTTCCTACGGCACCTCTAGCTATGGCTACGATATTCGTTGCGCCAACGAATTCAAGATTTTTACCAATATCAACAGCACCATAGTTGATCCCAAAAACTTTGACGAAAAAAGTTTCGTGGATTTCCATGGCGATGTGTGCATCATCCCACCCAACTCATTTGCCTTGGCCCGCACGGTCGAGTATTTCCGGATTCCCCGAAACGTGTTGACCATTTGTTTGGGGAAAAGCACATACGCCCGCTGTGGAATTATCGTGAACGTAACTCCCTTCGAACCTGAATGGGAAGGATATGTCACGCTGGAGTTTTCCAACACAACACCGCTGCCTGCAAAGATTTACGCAGGCGAGGGTTGTGCACAGGTGTTGTTCTTTGAAAGCGATGAGGTCTGCGAAACTTCTTACCGTGACCGCGGCGGCAAATATCAGGGGCAAGTTGGCGTTACTTTACCCAAAACCTAATAACGGTCTGGTTTGCAGATATTGCCTTTCCAGTCGTGGCTCACATAAACATTCAATTTGGCCAGGGCCAGCGCTGAAAAAGCCACGCCACACGCGATTGCCCCTGCCGTCGAAATGCCGATGATCAAAGGATACATTGGCACTGACAGTGCTGCGGCACATGAAACGGTGAGTGTTAAACCCAAACGGCAACCCAGTATTTGACCGGTCTTTCTACGGAGCAGAAAATTGCCGATTGCCGTTCCCGAGTGTTTGTCATACGACGCAAGCACTTTGTTGACCCCCTGAAATGTACCGTAGCCCACATGCATAAGTGCACGCGTCACCGGACCATACTGGTGGAGGTTGTTCCATATGTAGTTGCGGTGCATTTTGCGCTTTGACATCATGTGTTCGGGAACCAGTCTGCGGTGTCTAGACATGAACGTTCCCCACTTTCGAATACTCTTGCCGGCCTTATTGCCTGAAGTGCCTGTTTGATTAAGTAATTTGGTCAGTAATGCCTCCTTGGCACGCAACAGTTTTCGGGCCACCAGTAAATAGGCACTTGAATCAAAACTCGATTTTTGCATAGCCTGTTCAATTGCGGCGGACGACCTAAGTTCTACATTTTTTGATCGGATTAGCGCCAGCACCCCCAAGCTGACCAAGGTAGAGAGTGTGTATAATCCCGCGCCGGCTGCTTTGTGCACGGCAAAGCCCGCTATGTTCAGTTGAGCTGAAACAACCCTGCCAATTGCTGAAGCAATCACTTGGGCCATGTCTGACTTGTCCCCGGACGATATAAAATTTCGGGTCAGTCGTTCCGTTAATCCTGATATGTCTGAGCAGTTCTCTGCAAGCTCATCCAAATGTTTTGCCAGATGAATCAGGGCGCGAATGCCGCGACTTTTAAATTGCTCCGGGCAGGCAAGTGATTCGTCGAATGAGTGTATGCGACCACGCTTGGTTAAAATTTCTTTGCGTATACGGGCGATTCGTTTGAACCCGTTTTCATGGTTATTCATGTACGCATCGAGTTTTTTTGTCCAACTGGTTGGCTTATGACCGAGGGTTTCCGCTTGTTGTGGCAACAAATGTGGCGTAGATGAAACCAATGTCGAAGCAATCCGCATGAAGCATTACCGAGCTGGAAAGTCGGTTATTGAACCAGTACAAGATGACATTTCTGTGACATCACTCTGTAGAGGGATGTTGGGGAGACAATAGGACTTGGAACGGGGGGCTACCTAGTGGATAATGCACGCTGGTTTCAGGCGTCCACAGGAACGCTTGTTTTAATACCCAGATCACAGGAAGATCAATGAAATTTCGTTTTCCCATTGTCATTATTGACGAAGATTTCCGCTCCGAGAACGCATCCGGTCTCGGTATTCGCGCTTTGGCAGACGCCATCGAAAAAGAAGGCGTGGAAGTGTTGGGGGTGACGAGCTATCACGACCTTTCGCAGTTTGCACAGCAGCAAAGCCGCGCCAGTGCTTTCATTTTGTCGATCGACGATGAAGAATTTGGCTTGGGCAGCAAGAAGGAAATTGAAGATGCACTGCAAAATTTGAACAATTTCGTTCAAGAAATCCGCTTCAAAAACTCGGATATTCCGATTTACTTGTACGGCGAAACTCGCACGTCGCGCCATATTCCCAATGCAATTCTGAAAGAACTGCATGGCTTTATTCACATGTTTGAGGACACACCAGAATTTGTGGCTCGCCACATTATTCGTGAAGCCAAAAGTTACCTCGATTCATTGGCGCCTCCGTTTTTCCGTGCCTTGGTGCATTACGCGCAAGACGGTTCGTATTCCTGGCACTGCCCCGGCCATTCCGGTGGTGTGGCGTTTCTGAAAAGCCCGGTGGGGCAAATGTTCCACCAGTTCTTTGGTGAAAACATGTTGCGCGCCGACGTGTGCAATGCCGTGGATGAATTGGGGCAGTTGCTGGACCACACCGGCCCGGTTGCTGCTTCGGAACGCAATGCGGCAAGAATTTTCAATGCCGACCATTGCTTCTTCGTGACCAACGGCACATCCACTTCCAACAAGATGGTCTGGCATGCCAACGTGGCGCCCGGCGACATTGTGGTGGTGGATCGCAACTGCCACAAATCGATTTTGCACTCGATCACCATGACCGGGGCCATTCCCGTGTTCCTGACCCCCACGCGCAACCATTTGGGCATTATTGGTCCAATTCCGCTGGACGAATTCAAGCCTGAAAGCATTGCACGAAAAATTGCAAACCACCCGTTTGCCAGCAAGGCCAAGAACAAGAAACCCCGCATTTTAACGATTACTCAGAGCACCTACGACGGCGTGCTGTACAACGTGGAAATGATCAAGGAAGTATTGGGTTCTGAAATTGATACCCTGCACTTTGACGAAGCGTGGCTGCCGCACGCCAGCTTCCACCACATATACAAAGACATGCATGCGATTGGCCGGGATCGCCCGCGCACCAAGGATTCATTGGTATTTGCAACGCAATCGACCCACAAAATGCTGGCCGGTTTGTCGCAGGCTTCGCAAATTCTGGTGCAGGAATCGGAGAACCGCAAACTCGATCGCCACATTTTCAACGAAGCGTATCTGATGCACACGTCCACCAGCCCGCAATACGCGATTATCGCAAGCTGCGACGTGGCTGCTGCCATGATGGAACCACCGGGCGGCACAGCCTTGGTGGAAGAAAGCATTATGGAAGCACTGGATTTCCGCCGTGCCATGCGCAAGGTGGCCGAAGAGTTTGGTGACGACTGGTGGTTCAAGGTGTGGGGCCCCGATGTGTTGAGCGAGGAGGGCATGAGCCCGCGCGACGACTGGCTGATTCACACCACCGACACTTGGCACGGCTTTGGCAAAATGGCCAATGGTTTCAACATGCTCGACCCGATCAAGGCGACCATTGTGAACCCTGGGCTGGATGTGAATGGCCAGTTTTCAGATGCTGGCATTCCAGCATCAATTGTGACCAAATACCTGGCAGAACACGGTGTTATTGTCGAAAAAACAGGCCTGTATTCGTTCTTTATCATGTTCACAATTGGTATTACCAAAGGCCGCTGGAACACCTTGGTCACAGCTTTGCAGCAGTTCAAGGATGATTACGACAAGAATCAGCCGCTGTGGCGTGTAATCCCGGAGTTTTGTCAGGCTTATCCGCGCTACGAGCGGGTGGGCCTGCGTGATTTGTGTAACACCATTCACGATATGTATCGCAAGAAAGATGTGGCACGTTTGACCACCGAGATGTACCTGAGCGACATGCAGCCAGCCATGGTGCCGGCTGACGCCTACGCCAAAGTGGCGCACCGTGAAATTGAGCGCGTGGCGATTGACGAGTTGGAAGGGCGTATTACTTCAGCCTTGCTGACACCGTACCCACCCGGTATTCCATTGTTGATTCCGGGCGAGATTTTCAATGCCACCATTGTGGACTACTTGCGTTTTGCGCGTGATTTCAACAAGCAGTTCCCCGGCTTTGAGACCGACATTCATGGTTTGGTCGAGCTTGAAGACGAACACGGCAATGTGAGTTACTTCGTGGATTGCGTGAAGGCTTGAGTTGATGGAGTCGCTGTGGATGAGATGGTTTGAAGCTCATCCACTTACACTGGTGGTGATTGCCCGTTTGAATTCATACGCCACGTTCGGCTGCCAGCTTGAAATGTGACTTCAAGTAATCACATCAAGCGCTTGAATCAAATCAGCAATCAAATCCACAGGTTCTTCCAGCCCAATGGCCAAACGAAGTATCGGCCCGCAACGGCCATCTTCGCCTGCAAGATGACGCCGTCGGCTATCCGGAATATTCACCACAAGCCCCAAACTTTCAGGGCCACCCCATGAATAGGCAATCTTGAACAGCTTCAAGCCGTCGATGATCTTGCAGGCTTGCTCATCGGTGAATTCGGGTTTTAGCACCACCGAGAAAATACTCGCAAAACCTGTGAAGTCGCGCTTGTAAAATTCATGACCGGGGCATTCCGGAAATTCTGGATGAAGTACCCGCGCAATTGCCGGGTGTTGTTTCAAGGCCTTGGCCACAATCAAGCCGCTTTCTGCCTGTTGCCTGTAACGCAATGGCAGGGTCAGCAAACCGCGCAGCACCAGGTCGCAATCGGCAGGCGACACCCCCAGGCCCAGTATTCTGTTTTTACGTTCTACATCGGCGAATGCTTTGGTGTTGTTGCTCAACACAGCACCCATCAACACATCGGCGTGGCCGCACTGGTATTTGGTCAGTGCTTGCACACTGAAGTCAAAACCGCGTTCAAAGGGCTTGTAGGCAATTCCTGCGGCCCAGGTGTTGTCAATGCCCGCGCGTGCGCCGTGTGCCTTTGCAAAGGTCACAATGGCCTGCAAATCGGGCACTTCGAAAGTAAGCGAGCCTGGCGCTTCAGTCCACACCAGTTTGGTGTTGGCTTGAATCGCTGTTGTCAAGGACGCAAGATCGCAGGGGTCGTACTCGGAAAACTCCACCCCGTAAGCCGTTTGCAGGTTGCGCGCAAGGGCTTGCACTGGGCCGTACACGTTTTCAGGGATCAGCCAATGGTCGCCGGTTTTCAGGCAGGCTTGCGCCACCAATGCAATGCCGGTCAGCCCGGAAGGGCACACCAGTGCGTGCGTGGCGCCTTCGATTTCCGCCAGTTTTTTGGCCAAAGTGTATTGAGTGGGGTTGCCATGCAAGCCGTAGCTGTAGTCCAGCCCAATCGGGTTCACAGGCGCGCGTTGGGCAGCAGTGTTCTCGAAAAAGGTGCTGGAGCCACGGTACACCGGTACTGGCTGCGACGAAAAGCCGCTGGCACTGACCGGTTTTGAATGAACAATTTCCGTGCTCAGGCGGTGCGTGGGCTTGTTGTGTTTGAAGGTGCTCATGGCAGCGTTATCACAGCGTTTTGATCATCACTTGGGATTTTCTGTTCCAGTCGTACAGGCGCTTTCGTTCAATCGGCAGCTTGTCCACATCGCCCACCACAAAACCACGTTTCAGGAAAAAATGCGAGGTTTGCGTGGTTAATACGAACAGTTGTTTCAAGCCTTGTTTGCGCGCATCGTGTTCAAGTTTTTTCAACAGCCGTTCGCCATCGCCCGTGCCTTGCCAGGAAGGGTGCACCACCAAACAGGCCAACTCAGCCACACCCTCGGCATGGTAGGGGTACATGGCTGCACAGCCCCACAAAATGCCGTCGTGTTCCAGCACGGTGAAGTGGTCAATGTCACGCTCAATGCGATCGCGCCCGCGGCGTACCAAAATACCTGCCATCTCCAGCGGTTCAATCAATGTTTTGATACCACCGGAATCATCGAGCGTCGCTTGGCGCAAGCTTTCCAGGTTTTCTTCTGAAACCATGGTGCCCACGCCGTCGTGCGAGAACAATTCCAGCATCACGCCACCATCCAGATTCAAGGGAACAATGTGTGCACGGCCTACGCCACCCTGTACCGCCAAAATGCAGCACTCCAGGTAATCTTTGGTCAACTCCGGCAGGTCTTCTTGCAGCATGATCTCGCGTGCGCGGTCCAGTTCCAGTTCTTCAAGCAGTTTGCCACTTTTGTCGAAAATACCTTCAATCTGCGTGACGAAAATCAGTTTGTCGGCCTTCATGGCGCGCGCCGTGCTGGTCGCCACATCTTCCATGGTCAGGTTAAATGCCTCGCCTGTGGGTGAAAACCCAATGGTGGACAACAGCACAATGGCATTGCTGTTCAAGCTCATTTGAATGGCGGTTACATCGATTTTTCGAACCAGCCCTGTGTGCTGTAAATCCACACCTTCCAGAATGCCCATGGGGCGCGCCGTGATGAAGTTGCCGGAAATAACGCGCATTGACGAATGTGCCATGGGCGTGTTGGGCAAGCCTTGTGAGAATGCCGCTTCAATGTCCAGGCGCAGTTCGCCCGCAGCTTCTTTTGCGCATTCCAGTGCCCCTTTGTCGGTAATTCGCCAGCCTTTGTGAAAAGCTGGTTGAATATTGCGCAAAGCCAGTTGTTCTTCAACCTGGGGGCGAGAACCGCACACCAGCACAATGCGCATGCCCATGGCATGCAACAACGACAAATCCTGAGCCAATGAATTCAAATAGCCTTGGTGAGCCAACTCGCCATCCACGGCCACCACAAACGTTTTGCCGCGAAACGCGTGAATGTAGGGCGCAACAGTTCGTAGCCATTGAACAAAGGTTTGGCTGTTCATGGAAAGGTCGTCGTGGCTGGGGGTGTTGCTCATTGGCTTGGGGGCTGTCCTGAAAAAAGGCAATACACTGTGGGGCAGCCGCAGCCGCTCGTTCGATTGATTATAATTTCCGATTGCGTGCAGTCCAGTCTTCTCGCTGTTTTTCCCCGATTTGATCGGAATTTGAACCCAATATTGGTTATTTGTGTTGTCAAAAGAACAAACCCTCCAGTCGCTACCTGAAATTCGTTATCCCGAAGATCTGCCGGTTTCCCAGCGTCGCGAAGAAATCAAGCGGCTTATTGATGCAAACCAGGTTGTCATTGTGTGTGGCGAAACCGGATCGGGAAAAACCACGCAGCTGCCGAAAATGTGCCTGGAACTGGGGCGTGGCTTGAACGGCCAAAGCATCGTGCACACCCAGCCACGCCGTTTGGCGGCCACGGCAACAGCCAAGCGAATTGCACAGGAACTGAATTCTGAGGTTGGTCAGTGGGTGGGTTTTAAAATTCGCTTTCAAGACCAATCCAGTGCAAATACGGCAGTGAAGTTGGTGACCGACGGTATTTTGCTGGCTGAAAGCCAAACCGATCCGTTATTCAAGAAGTACGACACCATCATTATTGACGAAGCGCACGAGCGCAGCCTGAACATCGATTTCCTGCTGGGTTATCTGAAGGATGTGCTGGGCAAGCGGCCTGACCTGAAGTTGATCGTTACATCTGCGACCATTGACGCTGAGCGTTTTTCCAGACATTTCGAGGATGCACAAAGCAAACCGGCGCCAGTAATTGAAGTGTCTGGCCGCTTGTACCCGGTTGAAGTTCGTTACAAAGACCCCAACGATTTCGACACCAGCCGCCGCAAAAATGCGCCAGTGAACCCGGCCGATGAGGTGGATGAAGACGCCTTTCAGGCCGCCACACTCGACGCCGTGGAAGAGCTTTGCCGCCAAGGCCAGGGCGACATTCTCATGTTCTTGCCCGGCGAACGTGAAATTCGCGACATGGCAAATTTTTTAAGCAAAAACATGCGCCAAACGCTGGAAATTTTGCCCTTGTTCGCAAGGCTGACCGCACAGGAACAGGAACGTATTTTCAAACCCAGTGGCCGCAGGCGCATTGTGTTGTCCACCAACGTGGCAGAAACCTCGCTGACCGTGCCCGGCATTCGTTATGTGATCGATTCCGGCGTGGCTCGTGTGAAGCGCTACAGCTACCGCAACAAGGTTGAAATGTTGCAGGTGGAGCGAATTTCCAAGGCATCGGCCAACCAGCGGGCAGGGCGATGTGGCCGTGTGGCCGATGGTGTGTGCATTCGCCTGTATGCAGAGGCTGATTTTGCAGGCCGTGCCGATTACACCGACCCTGAAATTCTTCGTTCATCGTTGGCATCCGTTATTTTGCGGATGAAAAGCCTGCACCTGACCGAGGTGGAAGATTTTCCATTCCTGCAGCGACCCATGGGTCGCGCCATTGCCGATGGTTACCAGTTGCTGAGCGAACTGAATGCGCTGGACGATGCCGGGTATTTGACCAAAATTGGCCGCGCACTGGCCAAGTTGCCGCTAGACCCCCGAATCGCCCGAATGTTGTTCGAGGCCAGCCAGCGTGGCTGTCTGAACGAATTGCTGGTGCTGGCCGCAGCCTTGTCGATACAAGACCCGCGCGATCGCCCGATTGATGCGCAAGAAGCTGCAGACAATGCGCAGCAACAGTTCGACGATGCAGAATCAGATTTCATGTCTTTTCTGAAGTTATGGAATTTCTATATTGATTTGAAAGAAAAAAGCTTGACGAATCGTGAAATGAAAAACACGCTTCAGCGCAAGTTTTTGTCAGCAAACCGCCTGCGCGAATGGAGTGAAGTTCACCAACAGCTCACTGCCATGGTGAAAGAGCAAAAGTGGACTTTGAACGCTACGCCTGCCACTTACGATCAAATTCATTTGGCGCTGATGGCGGGTTTGCTGGGCAACATCGGTTTGAAGCACGAAACCGACCCGGTGTACCTTGGTGCACGCAGCATCAAGTTTTCAATTCACCCAGGCTCGAACCTGTTCAAAAAAGGCGGCAAGTGGATCATGGCGGCCGAACTTGTGGAAACCACCCGCCTGTACGCCCGCAGCGTGGCCAAAATTCAACCCGACTGGATCGAGAAGGTAGGTAGCCACCTTGTAAAACGCAACCACAATAACCCGCATTGGGAAAAAGGTTCGGGGCAGGCGGTGGCCATGGAAACAGGCACAATCTATGGTTTGCCAATTTATTCCCAGCGCCGGGTCAGCCTGGCCCGCCTTAACCAGGCCGAGGCGCGCAGGCTGATGATTCACGAAGGCCTGGTCCCGGGCCAAGTGAAAACCAATGTGCCTTTCTATGTGCACAACCGCAAGCTGGTTGAAGACCTTGAAAAGCTGGAGCACAAAGCCCGCAGGCAAGACATTTTGGTCGATGAAGGTCTGATCGCCCAGTTCTACAATGACAAGTTGCCGACCGGTGTGTACAACCAGCAAACCCTGGAGAACTGGGTCAAACAAGCCAGCAAGGAAGACCAGGCGACGCTGTACTTGAACAAGCAAGACCTGCTGAGCAAAAAAGCGGGCGACATTACCACCGAGTTTTATCCCAAGAAGCTGGAAATGGGTGGCTTGGCCTTCGATTTGAGCTATCACTTTGAACCTGGCAGCCCACGCGACGGGGTAACGCTTACCATTCCTTTGATGCTGTTGAACCAGGTTAATGTAGGCCGCACAGAATGGCTTGTGCCGGGCATGCTGAAAGAAAAGGCCCTGCTGTTGTTGAAAAGCCTGCCGCAAAAGTTGCGCCGACATTGCGTGCCGGTGCCCCAGTTTGCTGAAAAATTTGCGGAAGCCCATTTTGATTCAACGCTGTACGACAAACCCTTGCTGGACCGCCTTCGCGATTTCGTGAGCAGCGAAACCCCGGCTCGGCCATTGCTCAGCGATTTCCGAATTGAAACCCTGCCGCCACACCACTTCATGAATTTCAAGTTGGTGGATGAACACGGTCGCCAACTGGATATGCAACGCAGTTTGTCGGCCCTGAAGGCAGAATGGGGTCGCAAGGCGCAGGAAAGCTTCAAAAGTTCGGACGTGGTGGAGCAAGTGCGAGCCCAGGTTGGGTCGGCCCAAACGCAAAGCAGCCATGGCAAAGCCAACAGTTCAAAAACACAGGCCCCCAGCAGCACCTTCACCGATCAGCCCATTACCGACTGGAGCTTTGGCAGTTTGCCAGACATGCTGGAAATCAGGCGCGCAGGGCAAACCTTCTTCGGTTACCCGGCCCTGAAAGACATGGGTGACCATTGCATTGTTGAAGTATTCGATGAAGAAGACATTGCCCGCAAAGTACACCTGGACGGCGTGCTTCGCCTGTTCAATATCGCCCTGAAGGAGCCTTTGAAGTACCTGACCAAGAACCTGCTCGATTTTCAGAAAGTGGCCATGCTGTACATGCCTTTGGGTTCATCGGACGAACTTCAGCAGCAGTGGATTAAGCTGACCCTGATGCGAAGCGCCCTGGCCGCAGGCCTGCCCAACACGCAGGAAGAATTCAACAGCAAGGTGCATGAAGCACGTAGCAGAATGAATTTGATTGCTCAAGAGATTGGAAAAATACTTCTTGTTATTCTTAATGAATACAGTGCTTTAAATAAAAAACTTCAAGTTTCTTCGAAATCATTCCCCGAATGTGTTGCCGATATTCAAAACCAGTTGAATTGGCTGTTGCCCAAGGGCTTTCTGCTGAAAAAACCCTGGGAGCAGCTGGCCCATTACCCGCGTTACTTGAAAGCCGCGCAAATTCGCCTGGAGCGGGCGCGTAATTCAATTGATCGCGACAAGCAGTTGATGAAAGAAGTCATGGATCTTCAATTACACTGGGTCCGTGCCGCTTCGCAGTTGAAGGGGCAAGAGGATGAAAGCCTGAGCCAGTTTGCCTGGCAGTTGCAAGAGCTTCGGGTTTCGCTGTTTGCCCAAGAATTGCGAACACCCATGCCAATCTCTGTGAAGCGTTTGCAGAAAGCCTGGGAAACCATGGCAAAGCGCCAGCAGTAGATCAACAACAAAAAGGAAGGTATATGAACAACGCACTGTCCATTCTTGTCAACGCGCTTGTTGATTCGTTTCGCCCCAAAATGCTGATGCTGACTTTGGCGTCTGTCGCGATTGCTTCTGTGTTCTGGTTGGTGGTGATTTGGTTGTCGATCGACCCGTTGGTTAATGCAGCCATGTGGGTGTTGTCGTATCTCGGGCTTGATTTTTCTGCCGAGGCCGTATCGACAGATGCCGAATTTCTTGGCTGGTTGAAATTCATCCTGGTGCCTTTGGCTGTGTTTGGTTTACTGTGGCCCATCGTGGCCACATCGGCTGTGTTGCTGGCAGGTTTGTACGTTACCCCACCGGTTGTGAATTACCTCACCGACAAGGAATTTCAGGGCATCGAGAAGAAAGGTGATTCTGGCATGGTCATGAGTCTGTGGGTTACCTTGAAAGCGGTTGTCATTTTCCTGGTCGCATGGATCGTGACCTTGCCCCTGTGGCTTATTCCCGGCATGGCGTTTGTTTTACCCGTCCTGTTGACGGCATACCTGCTGATGGTTGTGATGCGATTCGATTCACTGGCAGGGCACGCCACCAAACTGGAGATAAAAGAAATCCGGAAGCGCGACAGCACGTCGGCCTGGCTAATCGGTTTGGTGTGTGCATTTTTAAGTTTCATTCCACCCATTTTGTTGATCATGCCGGTGATGTCGGCTTTGGCATTTACTCGCCATTACATGGGCACGCTGGTGCAGGTTCGTGAAGACAAGGTGATCGACATGCCCGTGATTCAATCCAACTAACCACACAAAGAGCAACACATGGCAGTACCCAAATTTGGTTTGATTGTGGTGGGCGATGAAATTTTGTCGGGTTTGCGGCAAGACAAGCACATTCCAGCCCTAATTGAACGGCTTTCAGCACGGGGGCTTCATTTGTCCTGGGTTCAAATGGTGGGGGATGACCGGGATTTTTTAGCCGAGACTTTGCGGCATTCTTTTGCGAGCGACCACATTGTTTTAAGTTGTGGCGGCATTGGTGGAACCCCCGATGACCACACTCGGCAAGCAGCCGCCCAAGCCTTGGGCCTGCCAATTGTTCGCCATGAAGGCGCGGTTGACTTGATTCGCCAGCGTTGCGAAGAAAGCGGTCAGCCTTTGGATGAGTTCCGCTTGCGCATGGCCGACTTCCCGGCAGGTGCCAGCCTGATTCCAAACCCGTATAACCGAATTGCCGGTTTCACAGTGGGGCAACATCATTTTGTGCCGGGCTTTCCCGTGATGGCTTGGCCAATGATTGATTGGGTGCTGGATACTTTGTATCCGCAATTTCACCACCAGGAACTGGAATACAAGAAAGCGCTGCTGTTGTTCAACACGCCTGAAGCGCGGATTACGCCGGTGATGGAACAGCTTGAAGCGGCTTACCCCGACTGCAAGTTGTACAGTCTGCCCAGTGTGGGCGACAACAAACTGGCGCGGCACATTGAGTTGGGTGTGAAAGCACGGGGCAGTGTGGGTAAAAAAGAAGTGGTGTCAAAAGCCTTCGGCGACTTGCTGAAAATTCTGGAAGCCATGCAGTGCAAGGTCGAGTTGATCGACTAACATTTGAATAAAAAAAAGCCTGCCACAAAATCGGGCAGGCTTGAGAATTCGTTCCAGGAGGAACGAGGAGACATCTTTACATGCGAAGCGCTGATTAAGCAGCTTTGCGGGCCTTGGTAGAGGCTGTATTGGCGGCTTTGATGGTTGCCTTGGTAGCGGCTTCCACGTTGGCTTCTGCCATTTCAACAGCTTGTTTTGTGGCCTTGCTAACGCCTTCGTAGGCTGTGTTTGCTGCTGTCAATGCAGACTTCATCAGTGCAACAGCACTTTCTGAGCCGGCAGGTGCATTTTTGCTGGCTGATTCAAACAGCTCAACAAACTTTTTGTTGCTTTCGGCAACTTGTTCTTCAACCAGCTTGGCAGCTTCAGAAGCGATGCCAGAGGACAGGGAGTACAGGTCTTTGCCGTAGGCAACAGCTTTTTCAGACAATGGCTGTGATACTGAGCTGGATACAGCAACGAAGTCTTGAATGTCTTTGGCAGACGACAAGGCTTTTGCCGCTTCCACGCTGTCTTCCATGTATGATTTAACAGCGTTAAGATTCAGTTCAACTACTTTCTCAACATTGCTGAACGATTTCTGGCTAAGACCCAGGATCTTTTCAAGGTTGGATTTTTGAACATCAAGAAATTGTTCGGGGGTCATCATCATGTTTGCTCCGTCAGGTTTTGTACCGCTAGGGTTGTCATTTGGTGGCTAAATACTGGGCTTCACCACGTTTCGAACACCGTTTGATGCGGTGCACAAACTGAATTCTACCAAAATTTTTCCCCATGTCAACAAAAATGTTGCATTGCAATAAAATGAGTTCGTTCTGTTGTATTCCCCCATGATTGAAGCCTTCTATACAGATGAATTTGTACTCCCTTTGCCTGCGGGGCACCGTTTTCCAATGGAGAAGTACCGGATTCTTCGAGACAAGGTGAATCAAAGTGATTGCTCTGTAAGGCTTTTGGTGCCACCCGCAGCCACGTTAGGCCAATTGGCTTTGGCGCATAGCCCGGCCTACGTCCAGCGAATCGAGAGCGGCAATATTTCCGGCGATGAGCAAAGGGACATTGGTTTTCCGTGGTCTGAACGGATGGTTGAGCGTTCACTGCGATCAGTCGGGGCCACTGTGGCGGCTTGTAGAAGTGCGCTGCAACACGGCGCGTCGGTGAACCTTGCGGGCGGCACCCACCATGCCATGCGCGACAAAGGCGGTGGCTTTTGTGTGTTCAATGATTTGGCCGTGGCTGCAAGGGTCTACCAAACTGACTGCATCGCACGGGCTGGTAACATCAATCCCAAAGTGCTGGTTGTTGATCTGGATGTGCATCAAGGCGACGGGACGGCCTCTATTCTGGCCGGTGACCCCAGTGTGTTTACATTTTCCATGCATGGTGAAAAAAATTACCCTTTCCGGAAAAGTCAAAGTGATTTGGATATTGCCTTGCCTGATGGAACGGGAGACATCGAGTACGTTACTCAACTTGAGCAGGCCTTGCATTGTATTGAGCAGCAATTTCAGCCAGATCTGGTTTTTTACGTGGCTGGTCTTGATGTCCACCAGGCAGACCGCTTGGGCAAGCTGGCATTGAGCGACAGTGGGATAGAGCAGCGGGATTCAGTGGTGCTGGGCTGGGCTGAAAAGCGGAATTTGCCCGTGGCGGCTGTCATGGCAGGCGGGTATTTTCCCGATCTTGAACACCTGACCAATTTGCAATTGGGGGTAGTTCAAAGGCTCGCCAAATACGGTTGGCACTATAAAAGCAGGGTAGATTTAATAAAAAACTCGAAATAGATGGTTTAACGCCCTGTTATTAAAAGATACAGGGTATTGGCGATCAAGCTGATTCTGCGTAGAATCCAACAAAACATTCGTTCAAATAACAAAGTCAGAAACGCCATGATCCACAAAGCCTTGCTGTCCAAAATTCTCTTTGCTTGCTTCATGGTGTTGCATGCAGGTGTTGGCGCCGCACCCGGCAGTGCCGAACGCGCCAATCTTAAATCAGCCCACGATCCACTTTCCCTGAATAGCTCAGTAGCCCTTGTTGCAGACGCCGATTCCATGGAAGTGCTGTATGCAAAAAATCCATCGGCCGTGTTGCCGATCGCGTCCATCACCAAGCTAATGACGGTTGTGGTCACGCTTGAAGCTGGTCTTGATCTGAATGAAGTGATCAGCATCACCAGCGCAGACATTGATTATTACAAGAACACGCGCTCCCGTTTGAAGCCTGGCAGCGAATTCACCCGTCGTGAGCTAATGCATTTGGCCTTGATGGCTTCTGAAAACCGCGCTGCTTCTGCATTGGGGCGAAGCTACCCAGGTGGTTTGGCTGCCTGCGTGGCGCAGATGAACCGCCGTGCCATTGCATTGAACATGAGAAATACAAACTTTGCAGAAACCACAGGTTTGTCTGTCGAAAACAAATCAAGCGCTAACGATCTGGCTCGCATGGTGTTGCACGCGCAGGGGTTTCCGTTGATCCGGCAATTTTCCACTGATCCGCAGTTTTCCGTTCAAACTGGCAAAGGACAATTGAATTTTAGAAACACCAACCGCCTGCTCAAGAACAAGGAATGGGATATTCAGGTTCAGAAAACGGGTTTTATCAATGAGGCAGGGCGTTGCCTGGTGATGAAAGCGCGTGTGGGTGATCGCAACCTGGTCATCGTGTTGCTGGACGCACTGGGTTCACAAGCCCGCTTTGCCGATGCCGAACGAATTCGTGAGTATGTGATGGCGGTTGAGCCCGCCGCCAGTGCCACCAGTGCCACATATGCAGCGAAATAAGCGGCCAAATAAACAGCGAGTGGGGTTTTAAAGCCTGAAGCGCCCGCTGGGCGGAATCACCCGGCCTTGCCACCCAAGCGATGCGCTAATGCGTTGGGCGGTGTGTATCAGTTCCTGCAGCCAATCTTCCTGAATGCGATCCGCAGGTGCGGAAATCGACAGGCCGGCAATCAGCTTGGATGAATCGTCGTAAATACCTGCAGCCATACAACGAACGCCCATTTCAAGTTCTTCGTTGTCGCGCGCAAAACCCTCTGTTCTTACCAAAAGCAATTCTTTCTCAAGTTTTTCCAGTGTGGTCAAACTGTTCAATGTGGTGCCGCGCAGGGTGGTGCGCTCGGCATACAGTTTCAAATTCTCGGGTGATTCGCTGGCCAGAAAAAGTTTGCCAGTCGACGTAAGGTGCAGCGGGGCCCTGCCACCAATGGCGCGAACCACTTGCATACCGGATCGTTCACTGTAGGCGCGATCCACGTACACAATTTCGTCGCCTTGGCGAACGGACAAATTCACGGTTTGGCCCGTCAGGCGGTGCAACTTGCGCATCAATTCAAGCGCAGCGTCGCGCACGTTCAGGCGTGCTTTCACCAGGTTGCCCAGTTCAAGCAGGCGCATGCCCAAGCGGTAAAGGCCGGGGTCTGTTCGGTCAACCAGGCGGCAGGCCACCAAATCGTTCAAAATGCGGTGCGCTGTGGACGGGTGCAGTTTTGTATCGCGGGCCAAGTCTTTCAGTGCAACAGGGTCTTGGTGTTCAGCCAATGCATCCAGCAACTGCATCATTCGTTCCATGACCTGAATGCTTGTTCGCCCAATTGACTCTTCACTCATATTGTTATTTTCCTTTTCATCCAGTGGGAAGTTTAAACCATATTGTGAAATACGTCACTCGTTATGGTTATCACTACTGGCTGGAAACCCACATGGTGCATACACTTGAACGGTTTTAGTCCGTTTCGGGGAAATACATTGCGTGTCGGATTGTTTGTTACTTGTCTGGTGGACTCCATGCGACCCTCCATCGGTTTCTCAACACTGGAATTGCTGGAATCTGCCGGCTGCGAAGTCGTAGTTCCCCAAGCCCAAACCTGCTGTGGTCAACCCGCCTGGAATTCAGGCGATCAGGTCAGCACACACAAGCTGGCCCAAAAGTGGTTGGCTGAGTTTGAGCAGTTCGACTATGTGGTTGCACCATCGGGTTCCTGCGCTGGCATGGCAAAAACACATTACCCCGAGGTTTTTAAAAACGATCCCGACCTGAAAATGCGCGCAGCCCGCCTGGCTGCCCGCACTTACGAATTGACTGATTTTCTGGTGAACGTGCTGGGGGTGGAGAAGCTGAAGCTGGGTGCCTCTGAATTGAATCAGATCACCTACCATGATTCTTGTAGCGGGCTTCGCGAATTGGGTGTTCAACAACAGCCCCGAACCCTGATTGGCAAAATGGGTGGCGTGGAAATTCTTGAAATGAAAGACAGCCGCCAGTGCTGCGGCTTCGGCGGCACCTTCGCCCTGAAGTATGGCGAGGTGTCCAGTGCCATTTGTACCGACAAATGCGAGCAGATCAAGGCCACCGGCGCGCAGGCTGTGGTGTTGGGCGACCTGGGGTGCATGTTGAATATTGAAGGCCGTTTGCGCCGCATGGGCGATAACACCGAGGTGCTGCACGTGGCTGAACTGTTGACCGGCCGCAAGCCGGGTCAAATTTAAATTGGGGCGGTAACAACCATGCAAGTACAAAGCATGTTTTTTGAGCGCAAGGCCAGTGAAAAGCTGAATGACCCGCGTTTGCAGGAAAACCTGAAACGCCTTTCATCCAAGTTTGTGAATGCGCGCGCCACCAGTATTCTTGAACTGGATGATTTCGAGGGCACCCGTTCCGCTGCAGTGGACATTCGCAACCGCAGTATTCAAAGTCTGGATGTGTGGCTGGAACTGTTCGAGCAAAAGGCCACTGAAACCGGGGCCAAAGTATTGTTTGCCCGTACGCCACAGGAGGCGTCCGAGCTGGTTGTAAAAATTGCCAAAAAACATGCGGTGAAATCGGTCATCAAGTCGAAGTCAATGGTGACCGAAGAAATGGCCTTGAACAAAGCGCTTGAAGCGGCTGATGTGACGGTTCGCGAAACTGATTTGGGCGAGTACATTCTTCAAATCAACGACAACGAGCGGCCAAGTCACATCATCGCGCCCGTGGTGCACAAAGACAAAGAGCAGGTTGCCGACCTGTTTGAAAAACACCACCACCTGCCCCGAAAAACCGACATTGCCGAGATGACCCGCGAAGCGCGCGAAATTTTGCGCCCGCAGTTTTTGGCAGCGGACATGGGCGTGACCGGTGGCAACTTCATCATTGCGGAAACTGGTTCAGTGGCCTTGGTGACCAACGAGGGCAATGAAGGCATGTGCACCATCAACCCGCGCGTGCATGTGGCCATTACGGGCGTTGAAAAAGTGGTGCCCACGCTCGAGGACTTCGCCACCTTGATTCGCCTGTTGCCGCGTTCCGCAACCGGGCAAAGTATATCGAACTATGTTTCATTGCTAACAGGCCCAAAGCGCGAAGGCGACCTGGACGGCCCCGAGCACATGTACTTCGTGATTCTGGACGGTGGCCGCACGGGTTTGCTGGGTGGTGAGTTTGAAGAAATGCTTCGCTGCATCAAATGCGGTGCCTGCATGAACCACTGCCCGGTGTACCAGAAGATTGGTGGTCATGCCTATGGTTGGGTGTACCCCGGCCCCATGGGCTCGGTGCTTACGCCAAGTTACACGGGTCTTGAAAAGGCGCTTGATTTGCCGCAGGCGGCCACGCTGTGCGGTGAATGCCATGTGGTGTGCCCAGTTAAAATTCCATTGCCAGAATTGCTTCGCAAACTGCGCGAACAGCAGTTCTCGCGCGGGCTTCGCCCTTGGCAAGAAAAGGCAGCGTTCAAAGTGTGGGCTTTTGTGGCGCAGCGCCCAGCCTTGTACCGGGTGTTGTCCCGCATGGGTATCAAGGCGATGGCATGGTGGGGCAAGCGCAAAGGCGGCATTCACAGCTTGCCCATGGCCAGCGGCTGGACGGATCAGCGCGACTTCCCGGTGCCCACAGGTGAAACATTTTCAAATTTGTACCAACAGCGGCGCAAGAAAAAATAAAGCGCCGTGTCAAGCGGCTTTTCTGCGAACACCGGGTTTACAGTTCAGTCGAATGGTGGCCGCGCATTCGGTCACCAGGTTCGGGCCTTTGTAAATCAGGCCCGTGTAAATTTGAACCAGCTTGGCACCCGCACGAATTTTTTCTACCGCGTGTTCGCCGGTGGAAATTCCGCCCACGCCAATAATTGGAATATCGTCGCCCAGTTCTGCGTACAGGCGTTTGATCACATGGCTTGATTTTTCAAGCACGGGCGCGCCACTCAAACCACCTTGTTCTTGCCCGTGGGGCAAATCTGCCACGCCGCTTTTGTCGATGGTGGTGTTGGTCGCAATCACCCCGTCAAAGCCAAAGTGCGTCAAGCGTTTCGCAATAGCATCAATTTGATCGTTATCCAGATCGGGAGCAATTTTCAGAGCCATGGGCTTGTACAAGCCGTGTTCATCGGCCAGTGCTTTTTGTTTTTCTTTCAGTGAGCCCAACAACACATCCAGGCTGTCGCCGCCCTGCAAGTCACGCAGGTTTTTGGTGTTGGGTGATGAAATGTTCACTGCGATGTAAGTGGCGTAGGGGTACACCGCTTCCAGTGCTTTCAGGTAATCATCAGCAGCATTTTCAACCGGGGTTGCTGCATTTTTTCCAATGTTGATTCCCAGCACACCAGGGTAGTTGCTGGCTTTTACATTGCCGATCAACGTGTCCACACCTTCGTTGTTGAAGCCCATGCGGTTAATCAATGCGTTGGCTTGTGGCAGGCGAAACAGGCGCGGCTTTGGGTTGCCCGGTTGTGGCTTTGGGGTTACGGTGCCCACTTCCAGAAAACCAAAGCCCATCAAGCCCAATTCACTGATGTAAGTGGCATCTTTGTCCAGCCCGGCAGCCAAACCCACACGGTTCGGAAATTCAATGCCCATGACCTTGACCGGGTCTGAAACGGCAGTGGGTGAGAAATACTTGAGCAGGCCCAGTTTGCGCAACATCTGCA
This sequence comes from Limnobacter sp., assembly GCF_036846585.1. GTDB lineage: Bacteria > Pseudomonadota > Gammaproteobacteria > Burkholderiales > Burkholderiaceae_B > Limnobacter. Next base: position 31,048 of record NZ_DAIUBR010000012.1, read on the forward strand.
AGTTGCTGAAGGTGACGTGGTGCGCCTTTTCAGGGTCGAGTGCAAACAGGGCAGGGCGAATCAGGGAGTAGGGCAGCAGCATGGCCTTGGAAACCGGTAAGTTGGAAGAACAGCCCGCATTGTAACGGGGAAAATGCGGGCTTATTTGGGCTTGGGTTCAGGCAGCGCCTGCCACTGGTTGTCCTGAAGTATTTCAGCGGCTGAAAAACGGGCCTTGTACGCCATTTTTTCGCTTTCCCTGATCCAGTAACCCAGGTACAGGTAGGGCAGGTCAAGGTCCCGGCACTGGTCAATTTGCCATAGCACGCCGTACACGCCCAAACCGCTGCGCTCGTCGGGATCAAAAAAGGTGTACACCGATGAAAGGCCATCGGTGAGAATATCGATGATGGACACCATCACCAGCTTGCCTTGCGGGTTGCGAAATTCCACCAGCCTGGAATTTACCCGGGTTTGCAGCAAGAACTGTGAATATTGTTCGCGGCTGTCTTCATCCATGCCGCCACCGTGGTGCCTGATCGACTGGTATTTCAAATACAGCGCATAGTGTTCCGAATTGAAGTGCAGGCGTTGCACGCTGGGTTTCAGGTTTGAGAAGGCTTTTATCGTGCGGCGTTGGCTGCGGTTCAGTTCGAACCCGGATATTTCAAGGCGCAAGGGCTTGCAGGAAGTGCAGCCGTCGCAGTGAGGTTTGTAGGTGAACAGGCCGCTGCGGCGAAAACCCAATCGAACCAGTTCGCTGTACACATCGGCATTGATAAGATGGCTGGGCGTAGCAACCTGTGACCTGGCAAGGCGATTGTCCAGGTAGCTACATGGATAAGGTGCAGTTGAATAAAACTGCAGGGTAGAGAAGGGCAGTTCCTTAGGTCTGGTCATACGTCCATACTAGTTCGCGTGGTTCCCAATTCAAGGTGGGCTGCACAATGGAATTCGCCATTTCAGTTTCAAACACCTTTCTGCTTACCGTGCGGGCACCCATTGACATTAAATGCCCGGTGGCCTGCTGGCAATCAATTATGTGCACATTCTGCGCTTTTAGCCAATACACAAAGTGGGCGAACGCCACTTTCGAGGCATCGGTTTGTGTGGCAAACATGCTTTCACCGTACACCATTTTGCCCAAAGCCACGCAGTACAAGCCGCCCACAAGCTGATTGCCTTCCCAATGTTCTACCGAATGGGCATACCCACGCCGGTGAAGTTCTGTGTATGCGGCAAGCACTTCCTCATTGATCCAGGTGCCGTCTTGCCCGGGGCGTGGGGCGGCGCATGCACGCATGACATCCTCAAACGCAGTGTTCAGGCGAATGGCCCTGTCTGGATTTTTATGGAGCTTGCGCACGGCCTTGGACAGGGAACGATGCAGTTTGAATTCATCGGTGTACAGCACGGCGCGGGGTGAGGTGCTCCACCACAACACGGGTTCACCTTGCGAATACCAGGGAAAGATTCCGCGCGCGTAGCTTGCTTCCAGCCAGTCGGCATTGATTTCCAGGCTGGCCGCGAGCAGGCCCGGCGGGTATTGAAGTGCGTGGTCGGTGCTTGGGAAGTCGGTCGGTGAATTCAGCCAGGGGATGGAGGTTTTCGTCATCCGTTTTTCGTATTCCTGTGTCAAGCCTTGAATTGGGATTCGGTCCAGTCCACATGGTCGAATACATCGCCAGTGTGCAGGGTGTAGCGGCCCGTCTTGCGGTCGGCAAAAAACAGCGTCAACGTTTTCGACACGGTTTTAAAGGCAAGTTCGTCCCATGGAATTTCGTCTTCAGCAAAAAGTTTTACATCCAGGCTTTCTTCACCCGCAAAAAAATCAGCACTTGGCATTTCTGCGCGAAAAAATATGTGCACCTGGTCGGCACGAATCACATCAAACATTGTGAACAGCGGACCCAGTTTGATTTTCGCACCGGCTTCTTCCCATGTTTCGCGAGCTGCCCCTTCGTGGGTGGTTTCTTTCAGTTCCATGAAGCCGGCTGGCAAGGTCCAGAATCCGTGGCGCGGCTCAATGGCCCGTTTGCACAGCAACACTTTCCCTTCGTAAGTTGGAATGGTGCCCACCACGATTTTGGGGTTCACGTAGTGAATTGCACCACAGCCTGGGCAGCAACTGCGTTGACGGTTATCGCCTTCGGGAATCCGAAGTTCCAGGGGGGTGCCACATGTGCTGCAATATTTCATTTGTTGTGTGCTTCTGTTTTTTAAAAAAATCACTTGCAGTGTACCCGACAAATATGTGTATAATTCGGGCTGCTCAAATTGCTGAGGCAATGCAGGCAGAAGGCAGAAAGTTTTTAAAGTTTTTGTTTATTTTTGTTCAACGTCTTGTTGACAAGCCTAACGAAATACTTAATAATCTCGGTCTTCGCTTGGGGGGTATAGCTCAGCTGGGAGAGCGCTTGCATGGCATGCAAGAGGTCAGCGGTTCGATCCCGCTTACCTCCACCAAAGCACACGGTTTTAGGTCCCCATCGTCTAGAGGCCTAGGACACCGCCCTTTCACGGCGGTAACACCGGTTCGAATCCGGTTGGGGATGCCAAATACGGCACTAAACGCTTCTCACCCACAGGGTCAGGAGCGTTTTTTTATTTTCGGCCTTGCAAAGTATTTCTTCGCAGTACTTGCTATCGCCCGACATTTTGTGTGTAGCATTCCATTGACGGCGTTCACTTTCGGTTGCTCCATGAATTATTCCTTGAACAAATTCCTCGCAGTGTTCCCCATGTTGCTGGCAGCCACCTTGTTGCAGGGCTGTGCCGTGGTCAGTGCAACTGCGGGTGCTGCCATTTCAATCACGGGTGCTGTTGTATCCACAGGCATCAAGGTAACGGGTGCTGTCGTTGAGGCGGGCATTGATGCGGTTAGTGACGACGATGAGATCGACAACTAAGCACAGCGAACTCGAACTTCTTGCCCCCTTGTGGGTCTTTATACATGCACTTCCTTCCGTGTTAATCGTCCTCGTCGCAGCTGCAGTGGAGCCCCGGGCTTGATCAAGCGAATTGTTTATCTGTTCATCGTTGTTTTTGTGTTGGGCGCGGCTTACGCAGTTTCGCAAACCATGCTGGGCGGCTCGCCCGCTGATGTACCCAGCCCCGGCAGCAAAGGGGGCGCACCCAAGGTGCTGGTTCAAGCTGTTCAATTGAAGTCGACGGCGGGTTCATTGCGCGCCATTGCAACAGCTTGGGCCGAGAAGTCGGCTGAGGTGTATGCCGTGGTCGATGAAAAAGTGACCAAGATGTATTTCCGCCCGCAACAAAAGGTAAAGCGCGGTGAGTTGCTGGTTCAGCAAGACGATCGGGAAGAACAGTTGGCGCTGCGCCTGGCGCAAGTGCAATTGCGAAATAGCAAAAGCCTGCTGGACCGCTACAGGCAGGCAGTGGGCAAGGGGGCTGTGCCGCAAACCCAGGTTGATTCGGCGCAAGCCGATTACGAGGCCGCACAAGTGGCACTGGACCAGGTCCGCCTGGCCATTTCAAATCATCAAATACGTGCGCCCTTTGATGGCGTTGTGGGCATCACCGACATTGATCCCGGTCAACGGATTGGTCCTGGTGTTTTGATCACGGGTGTGGATTCCCGGGAAATTATTTACATCGATTTTGAAGTGCCAGAGGCTATTGTTGGGCAACTGGATTCGGTTGCAATGGACAAGATCCAAGTGAAGGCGTCTACACCTGCAGTGGGCGGCAAAATTTTTGATGCAAAGGTCGTTGCGCTGGACAGTCGCCTGAACGCCGAGAAACGCACATTGCGGGTGCGTGCCAACATCAAGAATACTGACGACTTGCTGCGCCCCGGTATGTCGTTTGCCGTTCAGATGGCGGTGCAGGGGCGCGATGTGCCAGCGGTCCCCGAGATTGCCTTGCAATGGTACCGTGAGGGCTCATATGTCTGGATCGTGCGCAGCGGCAAAGCCCAACGCGAGAATGTTCGCGTTGTTGATCGGCGTGATGGCATGGTTTTTCTTGACGGCAACATGGCCGAAAATGAAATGATTGTGGTGGAAGGTGGTCTGCGTTTGTCGCAAGGCGTGGCGGTTGAACTGGTCGAGGATCCGTTGAGATGAGGCATGCCAGCCAGGGCCTTGCCGTGCTGGGTCTTCGTCGCCCGGTCTTGATCGTGGTGTTGAACCTGTTGATCATGCTTGCAGGGATTGTCAGCATGTTCGGCGTGGAGGTGCGTGAACTTCCCGACATTGATCGCCCCGTTGTGCTGGTTCGTGCGGTGTATCAAGGTGCGTCCCCCACCACCATGGACGCAGAGGTAACCTCCAAAGTGGAGGGGGCCGTGGCCAGAGTGTCGGGTGTGCTTCGAATTGAAAGCTCCAGCGAAGAAAACAACATGCGGATTCGCATGGAATTCTCGCCCGACATCGATGTCAATGTGGCGGCCAACGATGTTCGTGAAGCGCTGGGCCGCATTACCCCGAAATTGCCACAAAACCTTGACCAACTGCTGGTGATCAAGGCGGATGACAATGCAAGGCCCGTGGTGCAGTTGGCGGTCTACAGCAACACCTTGTCTGTGCAGGATCTCGCAATGCGCGTAGAGCGCGATCTGGTGCCTGCTTTTGTGTCCATTGACGGTGTGGCCGATGTACCTTTGAACGGCAATCAGCCCAAAGTCCTTCGGGTGCTGCTGGACCCGGCCAGCTTGTCCCGGTACGGCATGGTGGTTACCGACGTTTTAAGCAGCCTTGAAACCATGAATCTGGATGTGCCTGCGGGCAGTTATCTTTCAGGCAGGCAGGAACTTCTGGTGCGTGCCAATGCTTCAACTATTGACACAGAAAGCATCAAGGCGATCCAGATCAAAAACGGTGTCCGCATACGCGATGTTGCCAATGTGTATTACGCGCCAAAATCCGCAGAATCCTATTCGCTGCTGAACGGCCGCACAGTGGTCGGCATGGGTGTGCTGCGCCAAGCGGGGGGCAACACCATTGCCATTGCCGATCAGGTGGGGCTGCGCGTGGCACAAATCAATGCCCAATCCAGGGATTTGCAGATCATCATGATTGCAGACGATTCGGTGTTCATCCAGGGTGCCTTGCAAGAAGTGCTGCTTACTTTGTTGATTGCAGTGGCTGTGGTGCTGGTTGTAATTGCCCTGTTTTTGGGGCAATGGAAGGCCGTGCTGATTCCGGCTGTCACCATGCCGGTTTCGCTGGTGGGAACCCTGGCTGCCATCTGGCTTGCAGGTTTTTCAGTGAACATGTTGACCTTGCTTGCGCTGGTGTTGGCAACCGGCCTGATTGTTGATGACGCCATTGTGGTGCTGGAAAACATTCAACGCCGCCGCAAATTGGGCGAATCAATTACCATCGCCGCGGTATTGGGCACACGACAGGTTTTTTTCGCGGTGATCGCCACCACCGCATCCTTGGTTGCAGTGTTCTTGCCCATTGCTTTTTTGCCGGGTGAAACAGGGCGCCTTTTTCGGGAATTCGGCATGGTGCTTTCCATGGCGGTCATCATCAGTACCTTTGTGGCCCTTAGCCTGTGCCCCATGCTGGCCGCACGCTTGTTAAAAGACGATGCTGAACTGACGGGGCGCGCAGCAAGGTTCATGGGTGTTCTACAGGGGTTCGGCACGCAGGTCGCCACCCACTACCTTCAATCACTGAACAGTTTGCTGAAACACCGGTTGCTGTTTTTGCTTGGGTTTCTCGGCATTGCACTGGCGGGTGGCCTTGCCTTCAGTTTGCTGAATCAGGAACTTGTACCTGCGGAAGACCGCGGGCGTTTGGTGGTTGATTTCACCGGGCCCGACGGAGCTTCACTGGAATATAGTGGCCGACAGGGGCAGATCGCAGAGAAAATAATGCGCCCTTATCAGGAACAAGGCCTGATCACCGACCTGTTCACCATCGTGGGCCGCTATGACAAAAACCGTGTCGCCATTCAGGCCAACCTTGCAGACTGGAGCCAGCGGGACACCACGCAACAGGAATTGGCCGCCAAGCTTGGCCAAGCGCTGTCCACTATTCCCGGTGCCCAGGTGCGTTTTCAAAATGAAAGCAGTTTGAACATTCGCGGTGGCGGAGGTGGTTTGCAAATCGCCTTGCTTGGAGACGACTACGCTGTGCTGGCCAACGACGCAGATTTGCTGGCCGATGCATTGATGAAAAAAGTCGATGCGATACAGGACGTGCGTGTTCAATACGACACATCGCAGCCTGAACTGGGTTTCGAGATTGATCGCGAAAAAGCCAACGATCTGCAAGTGCCGGTGAACCGGATCACCCAGACACTGCAAATTCTGGCCGATGAATACCAGTTGCTCGATTTGAGTGTGGGCGACCAGGCCATTCCGGTCATGCTGGGTTCCAGCAAAGGCAGCTTGAATTCGCCGCTTGATTTGCTGAATGTGTATGTCAGCAGTGAAACAGGGCAGTTGGTGCCCTTGGCATCCATGATTGACGTTCAGGAACGCGGTGTGGCCGCAGAACTTGATCGCCACGCACAACGCAGGGCGGTTGAATTGAACATTGGCATTCCGCCCGGTACCGATTTTGGCCGCACCATGCAAGATGTTCGTGCTGTGGCCGCCGATGTATTACCCGAATCCTCAAACCTGATTTTTCTGGGTGAGGCTGCAACGCTTGAAGAAACTTCGAATGAAATGCTGATCACTTTTGTGATTGCATTGGTGGTGGTGTTCCTGGTGCTGGCTGCTCAGTTTGAAAGCCTGGGCAGCGCGCTCGTGGTGATGTTTACCGTGCCCTTTGGTTTGGCTGCTGCAGCGTTTGCGTTGTTGTTGACCAACCAGTCACTGAACCTGTTCAGCCAGATTGGCCTTGTGTTGCTGATCGGTCTGATGACCAAGAATGCAATTTTGTTGGTTGAAATCATGGACCAGTTGCGCGACGAAGGCCATTCGATTGATTCAGCCATACGCGAAGGCGCGCGTTTGCGCCTGCGACCAATTGCAATGACTGTGTTGTCGACCCTGCTGGGTGTGGTGCCGCTGGTGCTGACATCGGGCCCGGGTGCCGAGGCACGCGAGGCCATTGCATGGGTGGTGTTGGGGGGGCTGGGTTTGTCAACCTTGTTTACCATGTACCTTGCGCCCATGGGCTACTCATTCCTTGCGCCTTACATGAAGCCGCGTGCACATGCCGGCGACATGCTCGAGAGGGAAATTGAGGCGCACGAGGCGGCCCTCAAGAAAGGGGAGGTGCAGGCATGATGCGCGCCTTGAGCAGTTTGATCTTGGCTGGCCTGATGGTTGCGGGCTTGTCGGCTTGCGCAAGCAAAGCGCAAGACCTGCCGCAGTTGCCCGACACTCCATTGCCCGAGAAATTTGTGGCCCAAGATATTCTTGGCAAGCTGGGCAGCGTGAATGGCGCTGGGGTTGCAAGTGTTCGCTGGTGGGAAGGTTTTAATGACTCCATTCTGAACCAGCTTGTGCAAAGCAGCGTTGAAAATAATTTCCGTATTGTTTCGGCAGCAGCACGCGTCAGGCAAGCGCGGGCTTTGCTGGCTTTGAGCGAAGCAGGGGATTCCTTGTTGCTGGAACTGGATGCCGAGGTGAGCGGGCAAAAAACCGACCGGAACAGCGGTGCAAACAACGCGGCCAGCAGCAACTCCAATCGCGACGAGCGCCGTGCTTTGCTGGGTTTGGGTTTTACCTTGCCGATTGACCTGGCGGGCAGGGTAGACCAGCAAACCCGGGCTGCTGCGGCTTCCTTGATGGCGGTGCAAGCGGAGCTGCGTTCGCAGATTATTTCGACTAGCACCGCCGTGGCACAGGAATACCTGCGCCTTCGGGGCAATCAGAAGCAGCTGGCCATGTTGCGCGATTCCGTGGGCCTGCAGGAAAAAACCTTGGGCATTGTGCGGGCCAGATTCGAAAGTGGTTTGTCGCCTGAACTGGATGTGCGCCGTGCAGAAACTTCCGTTGAAAGTTTGCGTGCCGACATTGCGCCACTGCAACAGGCTTTGCAAGATTCCCGACACCGCCTGGCCACTTTGGCAGGCCAGTTTCCGGGCGCTTATGAGCAATTGTTGAAACCCGAAGGCGACCTGCCGCAATACGGTTTGGGCATTCCCGGCCAGGTGCCTTTTCAGGTTGTGCAGGCCCGGCCTGATGTTCAGGTGGCGCAGGCACGTTTCGCCCAGGCGGCTGCTGAAGTGGGCGTGGCGCAGGCTGATTTTTACCCCACCATTGAATTGATGGGGCGCATTCAGATTGGCAGTTCCGCGATCAATTCAAACCCGGCCACCGGTATTTTGATTGCGTCGCTTTCGGCCTTGTTGAACCAGATGCTGTACGATGGCGGCGCCCGGGATTCGCGTCTGGATGCCGCCCGCGCCCGCGCTGAAAGCACGCTGGCCGATTATGAGCAAGTGTTGAGGTTGGTCACCCAGGAAGTTGAAAATTCACTGACAGCAATTGATTCGTCTTCATCCAGACAGCTTGCGCTGGGCAAGGCCGTGGTGTCGAGCAAACGAAGTTTCGAGCAAGCCGATGCCTTGTACCAATTGGGCCTTGTCAGTTTTCTGGATGTGGTGGATGCGCAGCGTGTTTACGCCAACTCAGAACAGGCCTTGGCCACAGAACAAACCAATTACGCCACCTTGATTGCAGGTTTGTTCCGTGTGCTGGGCACGCAGTCGTGACTAAAAACGTTCTGTGATGCCGATGCCAAAGAAATGGGTGTCTAGCTGTACATTGCCCTTGAAATCACCACCACGCACTTCAGGTGGGGAAATTTGATCGTTGTTGCCTACCGGCGCAGGGTCAGTGTCCAGCTTTTGATAGGCGAAGTGAATGCTGGTGTCGCGGCTTAAATCAAACTGACCGCCCAAGGCAAAGTATTGCCTGTCGCTGTCCGGCAAAATCGTAATGCGGGTTTCGTCATCGATCACGCTGTTTTCAATGGCGTAGCCTGCGCGCAAGGTCAGGCGTTTGTACAGCTTGTAGTTCATGCCAACGCGATACGATTCTGCCGCCACGAAGTTCTGGGGAATGTTCTCCAGCGTGCGGCCATTGCTTTCACGCTGAAAATTCAGGGTGGTCACTGAAAAATCCTGGCGGGTGTAAGTGGCCATCAAGTCCAGCTTCGGTGTGGCATGGTGAAACATGGACAAACGCAGCTCATCGGGCAAGGTAATTTCCTGTTTGATCACCTGCTCGGGTGCCAGATCGGCCGCAGCCTGCTTGCCATCCACCCCAAGCGCACTGAATGCAAGGCTGTTGAAAAAACCGTCGCTGTTCAGGAAATCACGAAACGCGGCTTGTTCGGGCGAATCATCCAGTTTGAACTTGCCACGGTTGCCCGTGAATTCTGTTTTTGGTCGATAGGAAAGGCCCACCCGTGTGTTCTCGCTGGGTTCCCACAAACCACCCAGTTGTGCATTGAATGCCCAGCCAAACATGCGAAGGCCTGCATTGCTTTCGCCGGGTATCGGCGGGGCACCAATCAATGCACCAGCCGGGCCTTCGATCAGCCCGGCTGATCCGGGGGCCAAAGCCTCCACCGCTTCACGATAATTCAGTTTCAGTTTGATGGATTGAAAGTAGCGTTCATACGAGCCATTCAAACCCCAAGACAAAGTTGGGCTTAGCTTGTAACCAAAGCCCAGGTTCAGTCGGGTCACTTTGAAGTCAATGTCGCGGCCTTGATTGCGGCCAGGAAAGTTTTCGTCGTAGTGAATCACCAGGCCGTGCGAAGCCGCAGCACCAAAACCCATCACCAGTTTCTCATTGATGGGAATGGCAATGAACAGGTTGGGTGCCAGTGCTGCCGCATCGTATCCGTCTTTGCGGCTGAATACCTGCCCATTTTGCCCCTGCGGAGCACCAGAGTCCGCACCATCGTTGTTTTGGGTTGATGTGTAATCGGTGCCGATTGTAATAACCGCTGCACCTTGTGTTAGTTCTGCACGTTTGAAGCGTGTCAATGCTGCCGGGTTGGCAAACAGCACGGAGGCATCGCCAGCTTCAGCGGCCTGGCCTGCTGATGCAGTTCCCATGGCGCTGATGCTGGTGGCATCAAATGCCGTGCCACCAGCATAAGCAGCCGGGGATAGAAAACCCGAAAAAAGGATCGAGGCCACGCATGTCAATGGGAAAAAGAAAGTCGTTCTTCGGGCAGAAGAAAGCATTGGTTTGTCTCCGGTATTTTTAGTAGTTCACTTGCTTGGTTGGATAACCCGAAGTAGTGACTTTTATGTAGTCATTTCAGTGTATCACCGGATAAAGAAAATGTTACTTTGAAGTATTGAAGTAGATTGGAGCCTCTAATACAGCCCCAAGAGATTGAATCTTTGTTGATTTTGTGACACCTAACCGCAAAGGGGTTAGTCCGTTTATGCGCTTGTGCCTCTGACGGGAATTGTCGTTAATGGCTGTAAGGGTTTTTCTACACAGGTGGGGTGGAGTGATGGGTGCTTCGTATACAAAATGGCTGGTGTTTTTCAGTGCAGCGTTCTTTTTGCCCATTCAAACCGTTCTCGCCGACGATTCACTGGGCCTGAAAGCCAGCAAGGTGCTTGGCAAGACACGCGCTGCGTCCAAGGTTTCTGCCGTGAGGACCACAAAAGAGGAAAGCCTGCTGGGCAAGGTGGGGTTATTTCGTGGCGTGGCTGTGGATGTTGCCCAAGTGCCCATTCCATCGGAAAGCAGATTCAGTATAAATCTGGATGAATCCAGCGACGGCGCAATGTCGATGATCAACACGGTGTACGGCGGCTTGCAAATTTCATTGCAGGAAAATTTGAGTCTGGTGTATGCGCCCGGCAAGTTGTCCAATCACACCCTGAACGGAGAAAGCCAGGGTGTGTATTTGCTGAGCAATCGTGGCGGGCCTGCCAACTGGTACATGGGCATTGAGTCCAGCGCGTATTCCAGTACAGCTGATTCACGCCGAACAACAAACAGCGCCCAGTTTGGCGTAATCATGACCCTTGATTAACAGGCCTGTTGAAGGAAATTAAACGGTTTCACCATGTCGTCCCATGCCTTCCTTGAAAGCGGTTGCCCCTTCAACCGTCTCGCCTGAGCTAAGCGTGTTCAGGCCAAATTCAAATTCTTCTTCAAGCGCTTCCCGTTCACCAAATTCCCATTGGGTCAACACACTTTGCCTGTCATTGCGCATGCAGGTTTGTGGATGCTTGCTTAACAGACTGGCCAGTTCAATGGCACCTTCCAATGCACTTCGGTGTGTTTCAATTCGGTTGGCCAGTCCCCATGAAAAAGCCTCTTCGGCATTGACAGCACGGCCCGTTAAAACCATGTCCATTGCACGGCTTTGGCCAATCAAACGTGGCAGGCGAACGGTTCCACCATCGATCAAAGGCACGCCAAACCGGCGACAAAAAACACCAAATACAGCTGTTGGGTCAGCCACACGCATGTCGCACCAAGCTGCAAGTTCAAGGCCGCCAGCCACACAATAGCCAGATACAGCGGCAATGACGGGTTTGCTCAATTCCATTCGGCTAATGCCCATGGGGCCAGCACCATGGCGTTCCATTCGGTTAACGCGGCTTGGGTCGCCCGATGCAACCGCTTTTAAATCAGCACCCGCGCAAAAGTTACCACCTTCGCCCGTCAAAATGGCCACGCGTGCAGTTGCATCTGTTTCAAAAGCCGTAAATGCTTTTTCAAGCTGGTCGGCTGTGTAACGGTCTACACAATTGCGGGCTTGCGGTCGATTGATGGAGATTTTCCAGATCTCGCCTTGTTGTAATATCTCGGTATTGACGGGTTCTTCTGTTGCGTTGTCCATCGTGCGCCTTTTGTTAGATTTTGAAATGAACACAGCCACCAGCATACCGCGAGTTCGATCTGGGAGGTTGCCTGCACGCCTTGTCAGCACGCGCACGGGTTTGTATTTTGAATGGGGCTTGAACGCGCGTGTGAAGCTGCAGGAATCAGTCGCTGTGATACTGAGCGATGAAGCGGCATGGAATTTGAAAGTGGCCTTGTTGCGTTCAAGCTGGCAGCCACCACCCAGCATCTGCATTCCGCAATCGCTCGAACATACATTGCTTGACTGGCCAGTGGAGGCCACAAGCCTGCACGACATTCAACGTGCCTGGACTGCAGCCCTGCGGCGCCGTTTCGGTGTGCAAGTGTTCAAGCTGTGTTTGCGAATTGTGCCCAGGCAAGCCACCCTGCTAGATTTAAGCCAGGTGGCTGCACATCAATCTGTGTTGAGCAATCGTCTTGAAGAAAACCCTGCTTTGGCCCCACTTCTTGGCAACGACAGGGGCATGTGGAGCAACCTTTCCAACTGGCTGATCCTTAAAAACCGCATGATGGCCCAAGGGCTGAGCCAGCAATCCTGGCGTTGGCTTGCGCGTCAGAAAAAAGCATACGTTGCACGCATTGACTGGTCACAATTAAGCCACTTGTGCTGGGTCAATTTTCATGCTGCCCTGGCCCGTGATATTCCAATCGCCTGGGTCGACAAACAAACCGCTGCCTTGCAGGGGTTCGGTGCCTTGGGCACTTGGTTGCGGCGTAACCATGAGAACTTGACTACAGATGTGGCGCTTAATATTTTGCGGGGTGTTCGCCTTGCATTGCAACGGCACGAAAACACAGCCAAGGTTGCGCATCAGATTGAACTGGTGCAAGAAGAGTTCCCATTAATCGCCGATTGGCTGCTGGGCAGTGCGGCCAGTTCAACGCAGCGCCGCGTGGTCATTTCCCGGAACTGGACTTACGACACCCTGATGGCGCGTCAAACCCATTGGCATTTGATTGAACTGGATCTGGACATTAGCCGACCGAATGTGTTTTGGCCAGAGGTGATCGGCATGGGCAGCGTGGGCAACAACATCGACTTCATTGAGTTGACGTCATTGAACGCATTGTTAAGCGAAGCCAAGAAAATGCACCATTGTGTGCCGTCGTACATTGATCGCTGTATGACTGGCGATGTGTGTATTTTCCACCTGCAAATCAAGGGGCATGTACCCCAGCGTGGCACATTGGAATTTCGCCGCACCGGTGCAAATGGGTGGCAAATCAGCCAATTAAAAGGCCCTTGCAACACCCCGGTTTCAAGCCAGATGTGGACTGCTGCACACCTGTTGCTAATTCGCTTGAATTGATGGGTTTAAAGCGCGGCCAAGTGCGTGTTCAGGCGGCCTTGGTGTGCATGGCGCCAAACGACTTTTGCGCCTGCTGAAATGACTTTTTTGCCTGACTTGAAAATTCAGTCCAAGACGTTTCGGTTATTTGAAACAGAATCATGCGTGCATACAGTTCAGCCAAACTGGCTGCCTGCGGGCACAGGGTCATGGTGTCTCGGGAAGAGGGGTATTGCTGGCGCCAATAATTGATGGCGCTCTCAATTTCTACAATTGAAACCGTCTGGTTTGTACTGTTTTGTACTTTGCTTGCTGGCATACATGCACCTGCATTGAATAACTGAAGCCTATTGTAAATCAAAAAAGCTGTTTATTTAAACAGTATATTATTCCAGTTGCGCCTGAGTTATCAACTACCCGGTTTAAAGCACTTTTTTCAAGAAACTGGCAATTTCAACCACTTCTTCGCCACACACAGAATGAGCCATTGGGTAGCTGTGCCACTCCACAACAACGCCTTTGTTCCGAAGCAGGTTGACGGCTTTTTCGCCGCGTTCCATAAGTACAATATTGTCTTGCTCGCCATGCGCCGCCAGCACAGGAATGCTGAGGTTGGCTGGGTTTAATTCGGTGTCCAGGGTGTTTTCACAAGGCAGGTACGTGGACAAGGCAATTAACCCAGCCAGTTTGTGTGCCGTGCGCAAACCGGTTTGATAAGCAATTGCACCACCTTGAGAAAAGCCGGCCAATACAATTTTGTCAGGCGTGAAGCCCAAGGCAATTTGATCGTTGATCAACTGCTCAACGGTGGCCTGGCTTTGGCGAATGCCGCTTTCATCTTCCTGGCGTTGCAGGTCTGCGTTTTTGATGTCATACCAGGCGCGCATCACGTAACCGCCGTTGATGCTCACCGGAATTTTCGGTGCATGGGGAAAAACGAAGCGGGTGTTGGGCAAGCCCATTTGTTCCAGCTCTTTCACGATAGGTACGAAATCATAGCCATCCGCACCCAAACCATGCAGCCAAATCACGCAGCCCGTTGGGTTAGGGCCAGTTTCAACAACAACGCATTCTATTTTTGAATCCAGGCTCACGGTGTACTTCCTTCTGCGGGTTTGCTTTCAGCGGGCTTTCTTAGCGCCGACTTGGGCCGAAACGCTTTAACCACGGTTTCATTGGTTTCCATGTAGGGGCCACCAATCAAGTCGATGCAGTAGGGCACCGCTGCGAAAATTCCTTTCACCAAGCTATTGCCCTCCGGGTCTTTCAATCCTTCAAGAGTTTCGGCAATGGCTTTGGGCTGACCGGGCAAATTCAATATCAGACTTTCACCGCGAATAACCGCAACTTGTCGAGACAATATCGCCGTGGGCACAAAGTGCAGGCTGATTTGGCGCATTTGTTCACCAAAACCGGGCATTTCCTTGTGGGACACTGCCAGTGTGGCTTCCGGTGTCACATCCCGTTTGGCAGGGCCCGTGCCACCGGTGGTGCAAATCAAATTGCATTGTTGTTCATCGGCCAGCTTTTTCAAGGCATTCTCAATTTCTGCCTGTTCGTCCGGAATCAGGATTTCTACAAATTCAATTGGATTGAGCAAGGCTGTTTGCAACCAGATTTTCAGGCTGGGAATGCCCTGATCTTGGTAAACACCGGCCGATGCCCGGTCGCTGACAGACAGCAAACCAATTTTTACAGCATCAAAACTCATTGTTCTTCCCCCGCGGCTTTTTCTTCGATCAAACGGTAAATGATCTGAAACAGCTGTCGGAAATTGCGGGGGGCTTTCTTGGCTGCGCGTTCCTGCACCGCCTGTCGAATAATCGGGTTCAGGTTTTCCCGTGCCGCGGCAGGGTAACTTTCAATGAAGGTGGCCAGCAGGCTGGGGTCTTCAATCAGGCGGTCGCGCCATTGTTCGGCCGCATGCAAATGCAACACCTTGAGTTTTTGCTCCACAGTTTCGCCGTTAACCCAGGCTTGCACTTCCTCATGTTCTTCGTCACGCATCAGCTTGCCGATGAACTGCATCTGGCGTTTTTTCGCACCAAATGATTTGCATTTGTGAAATTCCGCGATCTCGAGCAGCAGGCGCTCGCCGATTGGTGCCCGCTTGACTTTGTCAAAGGGCATTTCGCACAAGGTTTTGCCCAAATCTTGCAGGGCCAGCATGTCCCGCTTGACGGATGACTTGCTGGGGCGATCATATTCTTCAAACTCGCCCTGTTTTTCGTTTTCTGGTTCCATGGGCTGTATATTAGCCATTTTTAGCAGCATTTTTCGCAGGGCAATATGGGCTTTAGCTTTAAATCCGAGACATTTCAGGAATTAACCGACTACGCATTGAAAAAAGCCAAGTCGTTGGGGGCCACCGATTGTGCAGTGGACATCAGCGAAGCGGTCGGCCAGTCGGTCAGTGTACGCATGGGTGAAATTGAAACCATTGAGCACACCCGTGACAAAAGCTTTGGCGTCAGTGTGTTCAAGGGCAAGAAACGGGGCAATGCCTCGTCGTCTGATTTCTCGCTGGAAGCCATTGATTCGGCCATCCGCGCAGCGTTGGACATTGCAAAGTACACCGCAGCCGACAAGTTTGCGGGCCTGCCCGATGATGAAAACATTTCCAGGCGCCACCGTGACCTTGATTTGTATTACCCATGGAATTTGAGCACGGCCAAAGCCGTCGAGAAGGCCTTGACCATGGAGCAGGCTGCGTTCGATATCAGCAAGCAGATCCGCAATTCCGACGGGGCCAATGTGTCCACGGAATCAGGTCACTTCTTTGCAGCCAACAGCAAAGGCTTCAAGGGCGGTTATCCGTATTCACGCCATTCCCTGTCCGTGTCGCCTATTGCACAGGCCAAGAAGTCCAAAGACAGCCCCATGCAGCGCGATTTTTGGTATTCGTCTGAACGAAAGGCCAAGGATTTGGCCAAACCCGCAAAAATTGGTGCGTACGCTGCGCAACGTGCCTTGGCCCGTTTGGGTTCCAGGCCAATTACCACCCGCAATTGCCCGGTTATTTTTGAAGCGCCCATTGCCGCCAGCTTGGTAAGCCACTATGTGGGCGCGGTGTCGGGTTCATCGCTGTACCGCAAAACCAGTTTTTTGCTGAACTCACTGGGTAAACAGGTGTGGGCACCCCACATCACCATCAAGGAAGATCCCTTTATTGAAGGCGCACACGGCAGTTCACCTTTCGATGAAGAAGGCGTGAAGGTCAAGGCCCGCACCGTGGTGAAAAAGGGCGTGTGCAATGGCTATTTTCTTTCCAGTTACTCTGCCCGCAAATTGGGCATGGAAACCACGGGCAACGCCGGTGGTACACACAATCTGATTTTAAGCTCTACCAAAACAGTAACAGGTGGTCTGGATGCGCTCTTGAAAACCATGGGCACCGGTTTGCTGGTGACCGAGATGATGGGGCAGGGCGTGAATGGCGTAACCGGCGACTATTCTCGCGGAGCCTTTGGCTACTGGGTGGAAAACGGCATTATTGTTCACCCGGTTGAAGAAATTACAATTGCGGGTAATTTGAAAGACATGCTGGCCAATATAGTGGCTGTGGGCGACGATGCCTACTGGCGTGGCAGCAAGCACGTGGGCAGCATTTTGATTGAATCCATGACCGTTGCTGGGAACTAAAAAAGAAGGAGGCAAAGCAATGGAACGTCGTTCTTTTCTGAAGAAGGCGGGCATTGGCGCGGCCGCTACGGCTTCTGTAGCCACTGGGGCGCAAGCATTTGCAGCCGATGGCCCCGGCGTGCGCTGGCGTCTTACTTCAAGCTTTCCCAAAAGCCTGGACGCCTTGTGGGGTGGCGGCCCCAAGCTTGCCAAGCGGGTGGCTGAGCTGACGGGGGGGAAGTTTGACATTCGCCCCTTTGCAGCGGGTGAAATTGTGCCGGGGCTGCAAGTGCTGGATGCCGTTCAGCGCGGCACCGTTGAATGTGGTCACACAGCGAGTTACTACTACGTAGGCAAGGATGCCACTTTTGCATTTGACACCGGCATGCCCTTCGGTTTGACGGCGCGGCAACAAAACGCCTGGCTTTACCATGGTGGCGGTTTGCAAGCCATGCGGGAGTTTTTGAAAGACTACAACATCATCAATTTCCCCGGCGGAAACACTGGAACGCAAATGGGTGGCTGGTGGCGAAAAGAGGTCAAAAACCTCAATGATCTGAAAGGACTGAAGGTAAGAATTCCCGGTTTTGGCGGAAAAATAATGGCCGCGTTGGGCGCGGTGCCGCAGACCATTGCCGGCGGTGATATTTATCCGGCATTGGAAAAAGGCACCATTGATGCCGCCGAATGGGTGGGGCCCTATGACGATGAAAAACTGGGTTTTCAGAAAGTAGCCAAATATTATTATTACCCCGGTTTCTGGGAACCCGGCCCAACGCTCAGTTTTTACGTGAACCTGGATGCGTGGAACAAGTTGCCCAAAGCATATCAAGCTGCGCTTGAGGTGGCGGCTGCCGAGGTGAATGTCACCATGACCGCAGAATACGATGCAAAAAACCCGGCAGCCTTGGGTCGACTGATTCAATCCGGCGCACAGCTTCGTATTTATCCACGCGATATTTTGGATGCCGCTTACAGTGCGGCCGAAAAACTGTACGCAGAAGAATCAAAAAACAACCCGAAATTCAAGAAAATCTTCATATCCTGGAATCGCTTCCGAAACGACCAAAACAATTGGTTCCGCGTGGCTGAAAATTCCATGGCCTCTTACATACCCAGATCGAAGTAAGTTTTTGACCTACATCCAATTGATCAGATATAAAGAGCGGCTCTAGAGGCCGCTTTTTATTCTTTAATGGAACTAAACGCTCGCCGCAAGTCACCCAACGCAGTGTCGCTCCTATCGGGGTTGTTCGCACTTCTTTTGGCTGTCGTAATAAATGGCGTGGACTCTATTTAAATAAACCACGGCGACAGTTTCTGGCACTTGACTTGTATGGGACAATTTTATGTCGACTCCTAATCAGCTCCGCGTATTTATCATTGATGATCACCCGATCATTGCAATGGCGCTTCGCGACATCATGAATTCGCGGTATACCGATCTGGAAGTGAAGTTATTCAGCCGAATTGGCCCTGCGCTTGAGCACAGCCGTTTCGAGCAGCCTGACCTGGTACTTCTCGACTTGGGACTACCCGACATGGCGCCAGAAAAAGTGCTTGAAACAGCACTTGAAACCTTCGACTACAGCCGCACACTTGTCATTTCTGGCAACGAAGAAATTCTGGGGGACATGGCGGATGACTATCCCGAAACAGAATTCGTGTCGAAAGGCATTACTCAAGATCGCGTGTTAAGTGTGCTGGACAGCATGGTACTGCGCTTGCGCCGCAACAACTGGACCGACCAGATCAACCAGAAAAACCAGCAGACCAACGGGTTCACAATTGGCCAGCGTATGGCCCGAATTACCGAGCGGCAGATTTCTGTTTTGTATCGCATTGCAAAAGGCGAGTCGAATCATGAAATCGCGCAAAACCTGGGCTTGTCACCAGAAACAGTGAAAACACACGTCCGCAGTATTTTGGCCCGCCTGAATGCCCGAAATCGCCTGGAAGCTGCCATGTTGTATCGCGCATGGCAGGAGCAAAAAACCGATGAGGTATATTCCGATTAAGTCGCCCGGTATGAGACATGTCAACCGCCTTAGTGCATGGGTTCAGCAACATTACGATGCGTGTTTGCTGGCATCGCTGTGTTTGCTGCCCCTGTCCATGCAGCTTGTTGGCCTGGAGACAGGCGCGCAGGCACAACTGGCTTACATTGCTTTCATCAGTGGTTGTCTTCTGAATGCAAAGGTGTCCTGCCGCCGTGCCTTTCGTGTACCCCCGACCGAAAAACTCTGGTTTCTTGTTTTTGCATCGTCTTTTGGTGGCTGGGTGCTTTCCCTGAACTGGCACGCCCTTAGTTTTTTAGTGCTTTGTTGGGTAACGCCATTTACTTTGTTGGCAGTGTTGCTTGAAAGGCAGCACCGTTACAGCATGGCAAGGCAACGCATTCAAAAGCGCCGCGCACAGCAGTCTCGCTGGCGCAATGCCAAGCATGCGGTGCTTAGCGAATGGAAGGACCGCTTGCGTTGGCTGGCCGGTGTGCAACATGACATGCGCCAACCCCTTCATGCCTTGGGCTTGCTGGTAGGGCATCCTTCCCTTGATATTCATTTGCAACACGCGCAATCGAACATGGTGATCCGTCAAATGACCAGTTGCCAGCGTTGGCTGCACGACTTGGCCGAAAACATGCTGGAGGCCACTCGGCTGGAATTGGGTGAGCAGCGCGAAAAACGAATGGAAAGCGTCTCAAGCACCGAGTTGTGCAAGTCGCTTGAAGGCTGGATGGGGCAACTTGCCGAAATAAAGGGTTTGACCTTTCAGCTCGATGTGGAGGAATGCATGATCCACACCGATGCACGCAGGCTAAAGCGCGTCATGGGGAATCTGGTATTCAATGCAGTCGAACACACCTATGAAGGTGGCGTGTTCTTTTCATACCGCCGGCATGGCGGAGTGCACCGCTTCACGGTAAAAGATTCTGGCCCAGGCATTCATGAAGAATTGCTGGAAGACAGAACGCCACGCAATTCAAGTTTTGGCAGCGATTTGCCAAAAACCGGCATTGGCTTGTATGTGGTGAAGCGCCTGTGTCAGGAAATGGAATGGAATTTGTCGACCAGTAATGTTCAGGAAGGCGGTACGGTGTTTGTTCTTGAGCTTGCCGACCGCATTGCCTTGAAAACCGAGATGTCAACACCCGGCGCCAAGAAAGCTGGTTGATCGCGGCCGCTTGATTGGGTCCTGCAGGCCCAGATTATTTGCTGAATTGCGGCACAAAGGGTTGATCATTTGCAGGGTCGCTTTCACCACCGTAATTTTGCGCTGGCACTTCGAGGCTTAAAGGTTTGTCCTCAAGTTTCACTTTTTTTTCTTGCGTCACCACTTCCGGGAAGATGAAAATGACAGCCACCATGATCAGCTGCATGGCGATAAAGGGCACAGAGCCTTTGTAAATCTCGATGGTTTTAATCACCTTGGGTGCCACTGATCTTAAGTAAAACAGCGAGAAACCAAAGGGTGGTGTCAAAAATGAAGTTTGCATGTTCATGGCAATCATGACCCCGAACCACACCATGTCGATACCCAGTTTGTCAGCCACTGGCGCAAGCAAGGGAATGACGATAAACGCGATCTCGAAAAAATCGAGAAAAAAGCCCAGCACAAATATCAAAATTTGAACTGCAATCAAGAAGCCCAGTTCACCGCCGGGCAGGTCGCCCATCAGGTGTTCTACCCACAGGTCGCCCTCGACCGCCCTGAATGTCAGGCCAAACACGGTAGAACCAATCAGGATGAACAACACGAAGCAAGACAGCTTGGTGCTTGCATCAATGGATTGTTTCAGCATGCCCAGATTCAGGCGTTTTTTGAAATACGCCAGCACCAATGCGCCCACGGCACCCATGGCGCCACCTTCAGTGGGGGTGGCGATGCCAAGGAAGATCGTACCCAAAACAAGAAAAATCAGTGCCACGGGTGGAACAAGCACAAACAGCACGGCCTGCGCCTTGCGCAAACCCACATTGCCTGAACCGAAATTGCAGGCGTCTGGGGGTAGCGCGGGCAGGGCGCTTTGTTGAAAGCGTGTTACCGCAAACACATACAGCATGAACAGGCACACCAGCATGAGAGAAGGCAGCATGGCACCTTTGTACATTTCACCAACAGACACACCCAACTGGTCGCCAAGCACGATCAGCACCAGTGATGGTGGAAGTATTTGCGCCAATGTTCCAGACGCAGCAATTACCCCGGTGGCCACTGGTTTGCTGTAGCCGTATTTCAACATGACGGGCAGGGAAATCAGGCCCATTGAAATGACTGACGCTGCAACAACGCCCGTTGTGGCCGCCAGCAAGGCACCGACCAGAATAACCGCATAGGCCAATCCCCCACGAATGCGGCCGAACAGTTGTCCGATGGTTTCCAGAAGGTCTTCGGCCATGCCGCTGCGTTCAAGCACCAATCCCATGAAGGTGAAAAAAGGAATGGCGAGCAAGGTGTCATTGCTCATGATTCCAAAAATTCGATCGGGCAGGGCTTGCAGCAAGGCGGGGCTCATAAGCCCCTGTTCAATGGCCACGTAGCCAAACAGCAGGCCATTGGCCGCAAGTGCAAACGCCACGGGAAAGCCAGACACCATGAAGACAAGCAACACGGCAAACATAATGGGGGGCAACCACTCGACCGGAATGATTGGCATGGCTTATTTCACAGTGTGCGCACTGCGCAGAGTGGCGAATTTTTTGATCAGTTCAGAAAACACTTGTATACCCAGCAGGGTGAAGCCCAGCACGATCAACGCTTTGGCGGGCCAGCGGATCAGCCCTCCTGAGTCGGGTGAATATTCATTGACAACAAAAGACTGATACGCGAAGTCCCATCCATGCACAATCACAAACCCAATCAACGGCAAGGTGAAAAACACATGGCCAACAATGTCGACCCAGGCGCGGGTTTTTTCAGAGAATCGATCGGAAATCAGGTCTATTCGAACGTGCGCATTCTGCTGCAGTGTGTATGCGGCACCCAATAAAAACACAGCACCAAACAAATACCATTGAATTTCAAGCATGCCGTTGCTGCTGATATCAAAGGCTTTGCGCATCACGGCGTTGTAGGCCGATACAACAGTGGTAAGCAAGATTAGCCAACCCACAGCCACACCAATTTTGGCGTTTAGCCAGTCGATGCGATTGGAGATGCCAATCAGGGCATTCAAGCTTAAAGACCCAGGCGTACGCGGGTTTGCGCTGCAGCGGCTTTGACCTGGTCGGGGTTGGTGCCGCCGATGTGGTTGCGGGCTTGCAATGACCCTTCCAGGGTCAGCACCGCGCACAATGCGTTGTCCACCAAATCATCGGTGTACCCAAGTTCGGTCAATCGCAAGGCCTCTTGCAGTTGTGGCACGGTCAGTTGTTCCAGCCCGCATTGCTGTGTGTCGCAATAACGCACTGCACGGGCAACTGCCTCGTGTGCATCTCGAAATGGCATGCCGCGTTTAACCAAGGCATCGGCCAGGTCTGTTGCAGTGGCGTAGCCTTCCAGCGTGGCTGCGCGCATGTTGTCAGCTTTGACCTGAATGCCTTCGACCATTTCCGCAAAAATGGTCAGGGTGTCCACCACGGTGTCTACGGTGTCAAACAGGGGCTCCTTGTCTTCCTGGTTGTCTTTGTTGTAAGCCAGTGGCTGGCCTTTCATCAGAGTGAGCAGGCCCATCAAGTGGCCGTATACACGGCCTGTTTTACCACGCGCCAGTTCGGGTACGTCCGGGTTTTTCTTTTGCGGCATGATGGAAGAGCCGGTGCAGAAACGATCGGGCAGGTCAATGAAGGCATAGCGCTGGCTCATCCAGATAATCAGTTCTTCAGACAGGCGCGACACATGCATCATCAAAATGCTGCTGGCCGAGCAAAACTCGATTGCAAAATCTCTGTCGGACACCGAATCAAGGCTGTTGCGGGTGGGTGCATCGAATTCAAGCAGTTCTGCCGTGCGGTTGCGGTTGATCGGGAATGTGGTGCCTGCCAGTGCGGCGGCCCCCAAGGGCATGCGGTTCATGCGTTTGCGGCAGTCTTGCATGCGCTCCAGGTCACGTTCAAACATTTCTGCATAAGCCAGCAAGTGGTGCCCAAATGTAACGGGTTGTGCCACTTGCAGGTGGGTGAAACCGGGCATGACGGTGTCGTGGTTGCGCTCAGCAACATTCACCAGCGCACCAATCAGGGTGTTGATCAGGCCCGCAATGCGGTCAACTTCGTGGCGCAGGAACAGGCGAATGTCGGTGGCCACCTGATCATTGCGCGAACGGCCCGTGTGAAGGCGTTTGCCGGCATCGCCCACCAGTTCGGTCAGACGGCGCTCAATGTTCAGGTGCACGTCTTCCAGGTCAAGTTGCCATTCAAACTGGCCAGCGCGAATTTCATCCAGAATCTGCTTCATGCCACCTTCAATGGCTTGCAGGTCGGCTTGCTCAATTACTCCTTGTTCTGCCAGCATTGTGGCGTGGGCCAGCGATCCCTGAATGTCAAATTCAGCCAGTCGCTTGTCGAAAAACACGGACGCGGTGTAGCGTTTCACCAGTTCAGACATGGGTTCGTTGAAACGGGCTGACCAAGCTTCCTGTTTTTTGGACCATTGGTTCGACATGGGGAATCCTTTATGCACTTTGGAGTAGGGCCTAATTATAAAGGTTTGGCGTGCTAGACTTTCGTCATAAACCCGTTCTCACGGCCAAGCTGTGGGGATTTGATTGAAAATTTCCTACTGAGTCGCGACTTGTCGTGTCGCCAAACTGAATGAAAATACGAATTGCGTCCAGAGAAAGCCGACTCGCCATGTGGCAGGCCGAGCATGTCCGAGATCTTTTGCTGGCTTTGCCAGAGGTGTCAGCTGTTGAAATTGTGGGCATGACCACCCAGGGCGATCAGATTCTTGATCGTTCGCTGGCCAAAATAGGCGGCAAAGGCCTGTTCATCAAGGAACTTGAATACGCTTTGCTGGAAGGGCGCGCCGATCTGGCTGTGCATTCGGGTAAAGACATTCCTATGGACGTGGATCCCGAATTTCGTTTGCTGGGCTTCATGACCCGTGAAGATCCGCACGACGCATTTGTTTCCAACCACTACAACAGCCTGGCAGAAATGCCGACAGGCGCTATTGTGGGCAGTTCCAGCTTGCGCCGGCAAGCCCAGGTGCTGGCTCGATTCCCGCATTTGAAGGTCGAGCCATTGCGCGGCAACCTGGACACCCGCTTGGGCAAACTGGATTCAGGCCAATACCAGGCCATTGTGCTGGCCGCAGCCGGTTTGAAGCGTTTGGGCCTTCATTCCCGCATTCGGAACGTAATTGATTCAACCGACATGTTGCCGGCGGTGGGGCAAGGTGCCTTGGGGCTTGAAATTCGCAAAAATGATTCGCTGTTGGCCGGTGTGGCTGGGCGGTTAATTGACCCTGTGTGCACTGCTTTGGTCAGCGCCGAGCGTTCAGTGTCCAAGGCCTTGGGTGGCAGCTGCCAGGTACCCATTGCTGGCTATGCCACCTTGAACAACGCGCACACATTTACCTTGCGTGCCTTGGTGGCCAGCCCGGACGGTTTGTCAGTGATTGAAAAAAGCGCCTCAGGCGCAGTTGATCGTTGGCAGGAAGTGTCTGACGAGGTAATCAAAGACCTGCTGAACGAAGGCGCGCAAGAATTGATCGACACAGCAGTTCAACAATTCAATGGGTAGAACATTGACATGACCCACACTTTGGTCGTTTGCAAACCCAGATTGCCCGAACGTTATGTGGCACAGCAGGCTGATTTAAAGCGTGAGCTTTCACAGGCGCAGCATGCTGAGGAGGTTATTTATTTTCCGGTCTTTGAGCTGGTTCCCGACAGTCTGTCCATGGCCGGCATTCAGAATTGGCTAAATACACAGACCGATCGGCAAAACCGTATCATCGTGTTTGTCAGCCCGTCGGTTATTGAAATTGCATTGACCTATTTGGGTGCCTGGCCTGCTGACAACGTGTATTGCGGCGTGATGGGCAAGCAAAGCGCCAAACTGGCACTTCAAATGGGCATTCCCAAAGAAAAAATTATTGCCCCCACGGGCAGCAGTGGCGACGAAACAGAGGATTCCGACGGCCTTGCCCGCCTGATGAGCAAGCACTTTGGGCAAGGCAGCTGTGAGGTGCTGGTTTGCAAGGGGCCACGCGGGCGGGTGGAGTTTTCAGAAAAACTGCATGCGATGAAACACTTGGTCACTGTGCTGGAGTGCTACGATCGACGTGTGATTGAACAAACCGACAGCCAGTGCGAAAAGTTGTTCAGCAAGGCGGATACAGCTGTGTTGTGGATCACCAGCAGCGAAACCATTGCGGTACTGGATCAGCAGTTGAAACAGAAATCGGCAGACCGATTGGAGCAATTGCGCCAAAAGGCTACCCTGTTGACCACCCACCCGCGCATTACTGCCAAATGCGTGGAATTGGGATACGCCCATGTTGTAGAGATTGCAACAGGGATACAATCAGTCAATTCATGGCTTAAATCCAACAAGAAGAGCATGGACAACAACAAACAAATTTCAGCAAGCGCAACATTCCAAGCGCCACCCACTGCGCCATCCCAAGAGCAACCCGGCAACCAGTGGCTAGGCAAAGCGGCGTTTTTCATTTCCGTGGTCAGTTTTGTGTTGATTCTGTTGATTGCTTTTGCAGGCAAGAATCAAATTGAAAAAACCCGCATGGCTTTTGGCGAGCGCATTCAAAAAGAATCGACCACGCTGGATTTGGTGAAGGAAGAAATTGGCAAATCAGGCGATTTGACCAAAGACCTGAAAACGCGTTTTGACTTGCTTAAGCTTGCACAGAAAGAAGAGGCAAGCCAGCGCGCCAGCCTTGAAGAGGTCTACAACCGCTTGTTGGCCAGCCGAACCGAAGTGTCGCTTAGTGAGGTCGAACAGCTGATTTCAATTGCCAAGCGCCAGCTTTACTTGCTGGGCAATGTGAATGGCGCATCCATTGCCTTGTCGCAGGCCATCGAGTTGCTTGAGGGTACGGAAAAGCCGTCACTGTTGAACTTGCGTACCGCGCTGGAAACGGATTTGTCTGAAATCAAGGCACTGCCAAGCGATGATTTGCTGAAGTTGGCCATTTCGCTGGATGCGGTGATCAACTCGGTTGAAAGTTTGCCCACCTTGTCCAGCGTGCAGGCGAAAACCGATCAAACTCTGGCTGAAATGACAGAGGAACCGGTTGCCGTTGAACCAGCAGAAACTCAACAAAATGCCACAACAGAGCAAGGCCTTCAAAAGGCCTGGGGAGCCGTAAAGAAGGTGGCTCAAATCGTGTGGTACGACATCAAGTCGCTGGTTGAGGTGACAAAGGTTAGCAGCCCGGATGTGCTGATGCTGTCCAATCGCCAGGAAATTGATCTGCGAAACACTTTGAGGCTTTCGCTTCTGAACGCCCGAATTTCCCTGCTGTCCAGGCAGGCCACGCTTTTGAAGTCAGACCTTGAGCGCTCGTCGACCTTGCTGGCAACTTACTTCGACACCAAATCACTTCAGGTGCAGCGCGCACAAACCGTGATTGCTCAAATCAATGAAGTACAACTTGATTTGGTGTTGCCTGAATTGCAAGCCACAACAGCGGCCTTGCGCCTGGCTGTGGCAGGCCAGCAGGGGGAGCGCCAATGAGGCAGTTGATTGGCTTGTTGCTGGTGGTGGTGGTTGCTGTGGCCATCACATTGATGGCGCAAGGCAACGCATCGAAAGTACTGGTATTTTTCGGCCAATACCGAATTGACATGTCGCTGAACTTTGTCATTCTGGCAATTCTGTTGCTGTTTTTGACGATGCATGTGGTGCTGCGAGCCTGGCGTGCATCAAGCCAGTTACCGGGAAAATTCAAGGAATACTGGATGAACCGCAAGCAGGCGGCCTTGTTGAAAGCCAATACTCAAGGCTTGATTGCGTTGATCACAGGCGATGAACTAGGTGCGCAAAAGGCTTTGAACCATGCCAGCAAAACAGGAATTGAAACTGACTTGAGTTATCTGATTCGTGCCATGTCAGCAATTCAGGCAGACCGTTTTGATGTGGCCGAGGAAATTCTGAATCAGGAAAAGGCCAAAGTGGGCGAGCATTCGCATGCGCTGGTGGTGTTGCGCAGCAAGGTGGCTTTGTCTAAAAAAGATTTCTCCGCTGCGCTTTCCATGCTTGAAGCCATGGACCCACTGGCCGCCAAATTGCCCCAGGTTCAGCGTTTGCGAATGTTGGCCTTGATCGGCCTTGCGCGTTGGCAAGATGCATTGGTTCAGTACCGCGCCTGTGTGGCTTCGGCTGCGCTGACCGGCGGGGAGAAGAACGAAGCACTTGCGCGAATTTACGTGGGTTTGTGCGAGGCGGCTGGTGTGGATCCCGAAAAAATGAAGCAGGTGCTTTCCCATGCAAAACCTGCCGAACTGGAAGGGGTGGGTGTGTTGCGGGCTTTGGCTTTGGGCCTGATGCGTTGTGGCTTGGTGACAGCATCCAGAAAAATGCTTGAAACAGCCCTGAGCAACCAGTTCAACAAGGATTTGTTGCCAATTTACCATCAGGTTGCCGTGCTGGAACCTCGCGAGGCACTGCCCAACGTTGAGCGCCTGCTGGCCCAGCAACCGGCGGACTTGCGTTTGCTGGAACTGGCCGCGGATGTGTGTGAACGCGAGCAGCTTTGGGGCAAGGCCATTTCAAGATTTGAAGCGGTGTACGCCAAGCAGCCTTCGGCCCACGTGGCAGGCAAGCTTGAGAAGCTGTACGAGGCTGCCAATCAGGGCGAGCGGGCCAAAGCCTGGCGTGAGAAATTGAACAATCACCTTCGGAACGACCGTCAGCTTGCTTAAAGCATTATTCGATACAATACGAAAAATTTTTATTTTGAAGGACTGATCAGCATGGGCTACGAAAGCATTTCCCCCGGGAAGGACATTCCCAACGACGTGAACGTGATCATTGAGATCGCAGCGAATTCCGACCCGGTGAAGTACGAAATTGACAAAGAAAGCGGCGCGTTGTTTGTGGATCGCTTTGTGGGCACTTCCATGCAATACCCCTGCAACTACGGTTACATTCCACAAACTCTGGCTGCCGATGGCGACCCCGTGGATGTACTGGTGATGACCCCGTTCCCGCTGCAGCCGGGCTGCGTGGTACGTGTTCGCCCCATCGGCATGTTGAAAATGACCGATGAATCAGGCGGCGATGCCAAGTTGCTGGGTGTGCCAGTTGAAAAACTGTTGCCACAGTACAAGCACTATCAAAGCATTTCAGACGTTCCCCAGGAATTGCTGGCCCGTATTCAACACTTCTTTGAACACTACAAAGACCTTGAAAAAGGCAAGTGGGTCAAAATTGAAGGTTGGGGCGACATGACCGATGTTGAAAAAGAAATTCGTGACGGTGTGGCCAATTACGAAGGCTGATGCCTTTGGTTATTCATAGCTCGAAAAAAGCCAGCCTTCGGGTTGGCTTTTTTATTGCTCCAGTACAGTGCCGGCTCGAAAAGCCGTGTGCTCACTTAATTCCGTGGCGTAGGCCTGAAGGTGCGCTTTTTCACGTTGAAGAAAGTTTTCAATCGGCAGTTTGAATTCGTTGGCGTGCACATAGTGGGCGCTGATCATGGTTTGCGGGTTTAAACCACGCGCCATTTTGTGTTCACCTTGCGCACCGCCTTCAAACCACTCAATGCCCTGTTCAATGGCAAATTCAATGGCCTGGTAATAACACAACTCGAAGTGCAGGCAAGGCAGGTTTTCAATGCAACCCCAGTAGCGCCCGTATAGCCTTTCGTCGCTGTAGATAAAAAACGAACTGGCCACGGGCACGCCCTGCAAGGTGGCTTGCACCAACAACACCTGTTCGCCCATCGTGGTACACAGTTGCTTGAAAAATTCCAGATTCAAATAAGGGCTGGAGAAATGTTCCATGTAGGTGCGGCTGTAACACTGGTAAAAAAACTCCAGCTGTTCCGCTGTTACACCGGTGCCATGAATTCGCTGAATTTCAAGCCCTTCGATGTGCGCCTTGCGTCGTTCCGCACGAATGTTTTTTCGTTTTTTCTGATTCAGGCTGTCCAGAAATTCATCAAACTCACTGAATGCTTTTCCGCGCTGCGGATTGAAATTGTGCCAGTGAAATTGCACCACATGACGGCTGCTGTTGTTCAAACTGGTGGCCGCACCGAGCAACAGTTGTTGATCTTGCCCGGTTAAAAAAAGGGCATGCAGGGTTGAAATTTGGGTACCCAGCAATTCCGTGTTCTCGGCTGCCTGCCAGGTTAGCTGGGCCAAACCTTGGGCCAGGGCCTTGCCCGCTTCAGGGGTGGCATGCAGCACCTTGGGTGCCAGCACGGGTGTGAATGGAATGGCGCACAGCAGCTTGGGGTAGTAGCGTTGGCCACTGCGCTCGTAGGCCTGCGCCCAAGCCCAGTCGAACACATATTCGCCATAGGAATGGGATTTCAGGTAAAGGGGCATGGCGGCCAGTAGTTCACCGGCATCGCCATGAATGGCCAAATGCAATGGTCCCCAGCCTGTTTCTGCCGTGGCACAGCCACAGCTTTCCAGTGCCAGCAGGTATTCATGCCGAAGGGCAGGGTGAAGCACACCACCATTGCATTGGCATACAAGTGAATTCCATTCAGCTTGTGCGATCTCGCCAATCGATTGGCAAATCTGCATGCGATAATTCATAAAAGCCACAACTACTATGCAGGTACCCCGTGAGTTTATCCCGAGTCCGATTGGCCATTGCGCAGTTGAACCTGACTGTGGGCGATTTAAAAGGCAATTGCGCAAAAATTACTGAATATGCGCAAAAAGCGGCGGCTCAGGGTGTGCGAATTTTGCTCACACCTGAACTTTCAATCACAGGTTATCCGCCCGAAGACCTGTTGTTGCGCCCGTCGTTTCAGCGGCAAACGGAAGCAGCTTTCAATAAACTGCGTGAAGGGCTCGCCGCGCTGGATTTGTATGTGGTGGTTGGCCACCCGGTAAGTCGTGAAGGCGAATTGTTCAACGCTGCGTCTGTGCTTCACAAGGGGCAGGTGGTGGGCATGTATCACAAACATGATTTGCCCAACCGCGAAGTGTTTGATGAACAACGTTACTTCACGCCCGATAACCGGCCGCTGGTTTTTGAGGTGGACGGCATTCGCTTCGGTATCAACATTTGCGAAGACACCTGGAACCGCTATGCACCCGAGGCCGCTGCAGCGGCGGGTGCAGAAGTTCTGCTGGTGCCCAATGCCTCGCCTTACCACATGGGCAAGCAAACCATTCGCAAATCGATGGTGGCGCAACGCGTGCAGGAAACAGGCATGGCGATTGTGTATGCCAACATGCTGGGCGGGCAGGATGAGCTGGTGTTCGACGGCGCTTCCTTTGCGATGGATGGCAAGCAACACGTGGCCATGCGCCTGCCGCAATTTCAGGAAGCCTTGGCTGTGCTGGATGCAGTGGCATGTCCCGGTGAGCCGATTGTGCTGGAACCACACCAACCCTGCACACCTGAACTTGAATTGACTGCACAGGTTTATGAAGCCCTGAAAATGGGTGTTCATGACTATGTAACGAAAAACCGTTTTCCCGGCGCCATCATTGGCTTGTCGGGGGGGGTTGATTCGGCGTTAACACTGGCCATTGCGGTGGACGCACTGGGTGCTGACAAAGTGCGCGCGGTCATGATGCCTTCGCCGTACACCGCGGATATTTCTCTGGATGATTCCCGCGACATGGTCAAGCGTCTGGGTATTCAGTACGAGGAAATTTCCATTCAGGATTGCATGACGGCGTTTGATTCCAGCCTTGCGCCCTTGTTCAAGGGGTTGGCGGCAGACACCACTGAGGAAAACCTGCAGGCCCGAATTCGCGGCACCATGCTGATGGCGATTTCAAATAAAACAGGCCGCATTGTTTTAACCACTGGCAACAAAAGCGAAATGGCCACAGGGTATTGCACGCTGTATGGCGACATGGCCGGTGGCTTTGCGGTGATCAAAGACATTTTCAAGACACTGGTTTACCAGCTTTGTGAATACCGCAACAGCTTGTCGGAAGTCATACCCACGCGCATCATCACACGCCCGCCTTCGGCAGAATTGCGGCCCGATCAGGTGGACCAGGACAGCCTGCCGTCTTATGATGTACTGGATGCCATTTTGGCGCGCTACATGGAAAAAGATGAATCCGTGGAAAACATCATTGCAAGCGGCTTTCAAACGGCAGACGTGATCAAGGCTGTTAAACTGCTTCGTATCAACGAATACAAAAGAAGACAGGCGCCCGTGGGTATTCGGGTCACGCATCGGGCATTCGGTCGTGACTGGCGCTATCCGATTACATCCAAGTTCAACGATCTAGAAGGATTCCAAGAATGAAACTGGTCAGCGCAATCATCAAACCATTCAAGCTGGACGAAGTGCGTGAAGCATTGTCAGAAGTTGGCGTTACCGGCCTTACCGTGACTGAAGTGAAGGGTTTTGGCCGCCAGCGTGGTCATACCGAGTTGTACCGCGGTGCTGAATACGTGGTCGATTTTCTGCCCAAGGTAAAAATTGAACTGGTGATCGAAGACAAGCTGGTCGATCAGGCTATTGAAGCCATTCAAAATGCTGCGCGCACCAACAAAATTGGCGACGGCAAGATTTTCGTGACTGATGTAGAACGCGTGATCCGCATTCGCACTGGCGAGCAGGGCGAAGCGGCGATCTAATCGGGCTTGGGGCGGACTAAGCATATGGGGTCGCCTCTGTTTAACAAATAAATGTGCGTAGCAGCGCACAGACAGCCCCCAGGGGGCGTTAATTTAATTGTTCAGAGACGTTTCTTCAGCCACGGGAGACCAAGGGCTATGCATCCTCCTCAACATCGATCATCTTCCACCACCCCTAACTCCGACGGTTTACGCACCGTCTCGGACAGTTTCGGCGCCGTCAGCCTGCCAAAAGGTGTTTTGTGGGGTGCACAAACTGCACGCAGCTTGCAGTTTTTTGCAATTGGTGAACAGCGCATGCCCATTGATATTATTCATGCGCTGGCCTTGATCAAATGGGCGGCGGCTTGCGTCAATGGTGATTTGATGCTTCAAAAACCTTTGTTGGCACGTGCCATTGCTATAGCGGCCGACAGGGTGGCCGCTGGTGAGTTTGATGACGAGTTTCCTCTGTCCGTCTGGCAGACTGGCTCAGGCACGCAAAGCAATATGAATGTCAATGAAGTGATTGCAAGCCTGGCATCTCAAGATCTTATGCAGGGCGTGGACTTCGATCAAAAAATTCATCCCAACGACGATGTCAATCTGGGGCAATCGTCAAACGACGTGTTCCCGACGGCCATGCACCTTGCCGTTGGTTTGAAGGTGAAATCTACCCTGTTGCCTGCGCTCGACGAATTGATGAGAGCGCTGGCCGCCAAAGCCCTGGAATTCGAGTCGATCATCAAAATTGGCCGGACCCACCTGCAAGATGCCACACCCATCACTTTCGCACAGGAGTTTGGCGGCTATTGCGCGCAGCTTCAGCTTTGCCAGCAGAGCCTGCTGTCCTCGATAGATGCGGTGTACAAGCTGGCCATTGGCGGTACAGCCGTTGGCACCGGTTTGAACACCCATCCCGATTTCGGCCAACGGGTGGCCAGTATATTGGCCTCTCGATTGGGAATGCCTTTTGCCCAGGCCGATAACCTGTTTGCAGCCATGGCCGGTCACGAGGCTTTGGTGGCATTTCACGGTGCTTTAAAAATGCTGGCTGTTGCATTGACCAAAATTGCCAACGACATCCGGTTGATGGGTAGCGGGCCGCGTGCTGGTTTGGGTGAACTGATGCTGCCGCAAAATGAACCCGGCAGTTCCATCATGCCGGGCAAGGTTAATCCAACCCAGGTGGAGGCGCTGACCATGGTGTGTGCTCAGGTCATGGGGCATGACGCTGCCATCGGTTTCGCGGCAAGCCAGGGGCAGTTCGAGCTGAACGTTTACAAACCCCTGATCGCCTTGAACACGCTTGATAGCCTGCGTTTGCTGGCCGATGCCATGCACAGTTTTACCCGGCATTGCGTGTCAGGGCTGGTGGTGAATCAAATGCGGGCCGACGAGTTGTTGCAAAGCTCCCTGATGTTGGTCACAGCTTTGGTACCGCATATTGGTTACGAACGGGCCGCCAAGATCGCCAAACAGGCTCAGGCCAACAACTGCACGCTAAGGGAGGCCGCATTGGCATCCAAGGCCGTGACGGCTGCGCAGTTTGATCAATGGGTTGACCCGTCCAAAATGCTAAGTCCCTCTACCAAGAAAGCGTAAAAACGCCCAGCCATCACCCAAGGTGGCTGTGAATGATTTCCGCAAATGTGGGTGCCAAAGGTTCGGGCAAATCATGGCCCAACCCCTTGATCAAATGAAGCCTTGAATTGGGCACCAGCTTGGCGATTCGTTCTGAACACGCCTTTTTCAATAACGGGTCGTCCAGCCCGTGAATCACACAAGTGGGCACTTTAATTTCCCGTGTGTAATCCTCAATCGATCCTGTGGCCACCACACAATGGGTTTGGCGCAGCACGCCAGCCGGTTTGTAGGCCCGCTGGTATGAGTTTCTGGCGCGTTCGCGCAGCCTGGCCGGGTCAGCCGGGTAGCCAGGGCTTCCAATGGCCGTGAACACACGTTCAACGTGCTCCACCACATCATCAATTTTCTGGCTTTTCGGTTTTTTCAGGAACATGTTGTGCAACACATTCGGCGTGGGCATGGGCAGCTTCGGGTTGTTCGTGCTTGACATCAAGGTGACCAGCTTCCCGATTTTCTCCGGTGCCTTGGCCGCCACAATTTGCGAAATCATGCCGCCCATGGAAATGCCCAGCAAGTGCGGGCGCTTCAGGTTCAAGGTTTCAATCAGGCCAATTGCATCGTTGGCCATGGTGTCAAGTTTGTAATTGGTGGGGGTTTGCAAGCCCAGCTTGTTGCGAATGAATGTGGCGGGCACATTCACCTTCATGCTGGTGGGGTGCTGGTCACTTAGCCCAATGTCGCGGTTGTCAAAGCGCACCAGGCGGTAGCCGCGTTCAAGCAGGGGGGCGCAGAATTCATCATTCCACATGGTTAATTGGCAACCCAGGCCAGCCACCATAAAAATGGTTTCGCCATCTGTGGGGCCAGCTGTTTCCCAAGCCATGTTCAGCCCGGTTGTATTCGATTTGGCAAAGCCTTGTTGCCATTCAATTTGCGTCATTGGCGCGTGTCTCCGTTGTTGTTTTTTATTGTCGAGCTTTCAATATCACCAGCAGGGCACCTGCGCCACCATCGCGAGGTGGGGCCTGGCAAAAAGCAAGCACTTCGTCTTTTTGCACCAGCCAGCGTTTTACTTTTTCTTTCAGGACAGGTTCTTTACCAACTGAACCCAAGCCCTTGCCGTGAATGATTCTGACACAACGAATGTCATGTTTTACGCTTGATCGCAGAAATTCACCCACAGCGGTGCGCGCTTCGTCCGAACGCAGCCCATGCAAATCGATTTGCGACTGAATTACCCACTGACCCTTTCGCAACTTTTTGAGCGCTTCAACGCCCACACCGTTTCGGCGATAGGAAAGTTTGTCGTCGGTTTCCAGAAACCGCTCAACATCCATTTCATCGGAAATGCTTTCCCACAGCACGGCTTCATCGTCCAGTTCTCGTTGGCGGGCAATGGGTGCCGGTTTTTTCAGTTCGTGAAGTTTCAGGTTTGCATCGGGCAGGGGAGTGACATCGCTGACCAGTTTTTTGAACAGGTTCGCCTCAATCAGCAGTTTTTTTTGTTCAGCAGCCTTTATTTTCTCCAGCCGCTCTGCCTCCAGGCGCTGCTCTTTGAGCGAGCGCCTGACATCTTCAAGATCAGCCATGGAGTTCAGCTTTTTCATGGCAGCAAAAAGGTTTAGCCTTCCTGGGATTCCAGCCAGCGCTGCGCATCCAGTGCGGCCATACAACCGGTGCCCGCACTGGTAATCGCTTGGCGGTATACGTGGTCTTGCACGTCGCCGGCAGCAAAAACGCCGTCAATGCTGGTCATGGTGGCCAAGCCGTTCAAGCCGCTACGGGTGGTAATGTAACCACCTTTCATCTCGATCTGACCTTCGAAAATGTCGGTGTTGGGCTTGTGGCCAATTGCGATAAACACGCCTTGCAGCGCCAAATCCTGGGTTTCACCGGTTTTTGTCGATTTAATGCGTGCGCCATTCACACCCATTTCATTGCCCAGCACTTCGTCCAGGGTGTAATCGATCTTCAGCTCGATTTTCCCTTCTTTTACCTTGTCCATCATTTTGTCGATCAAAATGGCTTCGGCCTTGAACTTGTCGCGGCGGTGAATTACGGTTACTTTCTTGGCAATGTTGCTCAGGTACAGCGCTTCTTCTACGGCTGTGTTGCCGCCACCCACCACGCACACGTCCTGGTTGCGGTAGAAAAAGCCATCGCAGGTTGCGCAGGCAGACACGCCTTTGCCGGCAAATGCTTCTTCAGAAGGCAAGCCCAGGTACATGGCACTGGCGCCGGTGGAAATAATCAATGCATCGCAGGTGTACACGCCCGAGTCACCTTTTAGCGTGAATGGACGTTGTTTCAGTTCCACGGTGTGAATGTGATCAAAAATGATCTCTGTGTTGAAACGCTCTGCGTGGGCCAGAAAACGGTTCATCAGGTCTGGGCCTTGTACGCCCTCGGCATCGGCAGGCCAGTTGTCCACGTCGGTGGTGGTCATCAATTGGCCACCTTGGGCCATGCCGGTGATTAAAACAGGATTCAAATTGGCGCGGGCGGCGTACACTGCAGCAGTGTATCCGGCAGGGCCAGATCCCAAAATCAGTACTTTGGCGTGGCGTGGCGTGTTAGAACTGGTCATTGCTACCTCTTTTGTGCTTCAAATGGTGTCTGTTCGAGATATTTCGCTCGAACTTTGTCAGAATACAGACTTCAATTATATGCTGCATTGCGGGCTACTCTTATTACAGTGAATTCCAGGACCACACAAAATACAGGCACCCTTCGAATCAGCAAGCTGTTGCTGGAAATTCGTTGGCTATGCCTGCTTGTCTTCTCCATCTATCTATTTTTGATTCTGGTGTCGCACAGCAGTCAAGACGACAGCTTTTCCCATGAATCCGGCAGCAATGTGGTCGGCAACTTCGGTGGGTCAGTGGGGGCGCATTTGTCCGACCTGTTGTTCTTTATCGCCGGTTACTCGGCCTACGCCTTGTTGGGTTTGTCCTTTTTCATGCTGTGGCGCGCCCGCAAAATGGTAGATGCAATTGACTTGCCCGGGTTCAGCGAGCCTTTGCCTAAATGGCTGCCTTGGGTGCGCCCCATCGGATTTACTGTGCTGTGGGTCGGCTTGATGGGGCTTGAATCCCTGTCGATTTTCAAGGGCGAGGGCTTGCCAGCCGGTGCCGGGGGTGTTGTGGGGCAAACCATTGCCAGCATTTTTCAACAGTTCCTGGGGTTGTCGGGCGCAGTCATGCTGCTGCTGTTGTGCACCGCTGCCGGCATGAGCGGCCTGCTGGGCCTGAGTTGGGCGGTGATGGCCGAACGCGTGGGCGGTTTTCTTGAAAGCTTGGTGTTCAAAGTTCAAGAACTGATTAATGCCTATTTTGACCGCAAGGAAGGCAAAAAAGTCGCCCTGGCTCGCGTTGAAAAAATAGAACAAAAACGCGAGAAATTTGAAGAACACAAGCCAATTCGAATCGAACCGGTGGCCGTGGCCGCCGAACCTTCGGTTCAGGCCATCAAGGAGAAACAGCAACCTTTGTTTGCTGACCTGACTGAAACCGAATTGCCGCCGCTGGGCTTGCTCGACGAGGCGCCCGCGGTTATAGAAACCGTGTCGGCCGACACACTTGAGTACACTTCGCGCTTAATTGAAAAAAAGTTGAGCGACTTTGGCGTGCAGGTACAGGTGATGGCGGCGCAGCCCGGCCCGGTGATTACCCGTTTCGAGGTTGAGCCTGCTGCGGGCGTGAAGGGTTCTCAGGTTGTGAATTTGGCCAAAGACCTGGCCCGTGCGCTTAGTTTGGTGTCCATCCGCGTGGTGGAAACCATTTATGGCAAAAACCTGATGGGCCTGGAATTGCCCAACCCGCGCCGCCAGGTGGTCAAGTTGACGGAAATTCTGGGGTCGCAGGTGTACAGCACTAACAAGTCGCCTGTCACCATGGCGCTTGGAAAAGACATTTCAGGCAAGCCAGTGGTGGCCGACCTGGCCAAAATGCCGCACCTGCTGGTGGCGGGCACCACGGGCTCGGGCAAGTCGGTGGGTATTAACGCCATGATTTTGTCGCTGCTGTACAAAAGCGGCGCCGAAGACGTGCGCTTGATTCTGATCGACCCAAAAATGCTTGAAATGAGCGTTTATGAGGGCATTCCACACCTGCTTTGCCCGGTGGTCACAGACATGCGCCAGGCAGCCAACGCCTTGAACTGGGCCGTGGGCGAAATGGAAAAACGCTACCGCCTGATGAGCAAAATGGGTGTGCGCAACCTGGCGGGCTACAACGTTAAAATTGCCGAGGCGAAGAAAAACGGCACCAGCATTCCAAACCCGTTCAGCCTGACACCCGATGCGCCCGAGCCGCTCGACACATTGCCCATGCTGGTGATTGTGATCGACGAGCTGGCCGACCTGATGATGGTGGTGGGCAAGAAAATTGAAGAACTGATTGCACGCCTGGCCCAAAAAGCCCGAGCCGCCGGTATTCATTTGATATTGGCCACACAGCGGCCATCGGTGGATGTAATCACCGGCTTGATCAAGGCCAACATTCCAACCCGAATTGCGTTTCAGGTTTCATCGAAAATCGATTCCCGCACCATTCTTGATCAAATGGGCGC
Organism: Limnobacter sp.; assembly: GCF_036846585.1. GTDB lineage: Bacteria > Pseudomonadota > Gammaproteobacteria > Burkholderiales > Burkholderiaceae_B > Limnobacter. The sequence continues at coordinate 68,550 of NZ_DAIUBR010000012.1, forward strand.
TGAAGCGCTTCTTGGCCAAGGCGATATGTTGTACTTGCCACCTGGTTCAGGCGTGCCCCAGCGTGTGCACGGCGCCTTTGTATCCGATGAAGAAGTACACCGCGTGGTGGAATACCTGAAAGAGAAGGGTGGAGAACCCAACTACATTGAAGGCATTCTCGAAGGCGGCACTGCCGAAGAGGGCGGCAACGCCAGCATGGACGCCACAGCCGGCAGTTTTGATGGCGAGAAAGACGCCCTTTACGACCAAGCAGTTGGCATTGTTCTGAAGCACCGCCGCGCCTCCATTTCATTTGTGCAGCGCCACTTGCGCATTGGTTACAACCGTGCGGCGCGCTTGCTGGAAAGCATGGAACAGGCCGGTTTGGTGTCGGCCATGCAATCGAACGGCAACCGGGAAATTCTGGCCCGTGCCGAGGCCGGGCAAGACGATGATTAAGTTAGGTTAAGTGTGTTTACTCCCCGTAGCCGTATGCGTTATTTGAGGTGTAACACCCAACAGGAAGTAGAAATTCATGCGCATTCAACAGTTTTTTGCTCGTACTCTTTTGGCGCTGGCCATGGTAGCGGGTGCAAGTTCAGCGGCTTGGGCTTCAGCCCAAGATGCATTGAACAATTTTGTTAAAAACCGCGGTTTTGCAGAAGGGCAGTTCAGCCAGGTGGTTATATCGCCCAGCGGTGCTGTAAAACAAAAAGGCACCGGGGAATTTACCTTCTCGCGCCCTGGCAGGTTTCGCTGGGAAATCAAGAAGCCTTACCCTTTGCTGTTGTTGTCCAATGGCACCACGGTGGTTTCTTATGATGAAGACATGGGCCACGCAACCCAAAAGCCCATCGGCAATGCCATAGACTCCACACCCGTTGCATTGCTTTTTGGCAGCAAGGATGTCGACAAGCTGTTCGACCTGAAAGACGAAGGCATGAAAGACGGCAAGGAATGGCTGATCATCAAACCGAAAGACAAAGACAACCTGTTTGACTACGCCCGCATTGGCTGGAAAGACGGTTTGCCGGTGAGCCTGGAAATTCATGATGCCTTGGGGCAGGTCACCCAACTGGAATTGACCAATTGGGATTTTTCAAAACAACGCCCCGCCAGCTATTTTGATTTCAAAGCCCCTGCGGGTGTAGACCTTATTCGCACACAATGACTTCCGACTTGTTTGGCGACGAATCTTTGCACGCTGCTCAGTTGCCACCCGGCAACCAGGCCGCTGAGGCGCATGGGGGTGCGGTGAAGGGGTCGGTGCCTTTGGCCGAACGCATTCGGCCAAGCCAGCTTGCCGAAGTGGTTGGCCAAACCCACCTGCTGGGGCCGGGCAAACCGCTTACCTTGCTGTTCGAGCAGCAACATGTTCACTCGCTGATTCTGTGGGGCCCACCCGGCGTGGGCAAAACCACCTTGGCCCGTCTGTTGTCGGGTGCCGCCAAAGCACAATTTATTGCCTTGTCGGCCGTGCTTTCCGGGGTGAAGGAAATTCGCGCGGCCATTGATCAAGCCAGCGAGTATGCCAAGCTTGGCAAATCCACTATTTTGTTCATCGACGAAATTCACCGTTTCAACAAATCGCAGCAAGATGCGCTTTTACCTTTTGTTGAATCGGGCTTGGTGACCTTCATTGGCGCAACCACTGAAAACCCTTCATTTGAGGTGAATTCAGCGTTGTTGTCGCGCTCGCAAGTGTATGTGCTCAACAGCTTGAACACAGATGATTTCGCACGACTGCTGGAGCGCGCACAACTTGAACTGGGCACAGAAATTAATGTAGAAAGCGATGCTTTCGATGCCCTGTGTGCCTACGCCGATGGCGATGCACGCCGCTTTTTGAATCTGGTTGAAATTACACTGCTTCAAACCAAGGCACAGGGCCTGGACAGGCTGAATTTGCCTGCCCTGAAACAAATAGCGCCCTCCCAAATTCGCCGGTTCGACAAGGGGGGCGATGCGTTTTACGACCAAATTTCAGCCTTACACAAATCAGTGCGTGGTTCCGATCCAGATGCAGCCCTGTACTGGTTTTGCCGCATGCTTGATGGTGGCGCTGACCCCCGTTACATGGCCCGCCGCATTGTGCGCATGGCCTGGGAAGACATTGGGCTGGCTGACCCGCGTGCTTTTACCATTGCGAACGAGGCCGCGCAAACCTACGAGCGCCTTGGCAGCCCTGAAGGCGAATTGGCCTTGGCCCAGTGCGTGCTGTACCTGGCCATTGCCGCAAAAAGCAATGCAGGTTACAACGCCTACAAACAGGCCATGGCCCATGTGAAGCAAAGCAGCTCCATGCCAGTGCCCATGCATTTGCGCAATGCCCCCACCAAGTTGATGAAAGAACTGGGGCATGGTTCAGGCTACCGGTATGCCCACGATGAAGAAGCAGGGCACGCCGCAGGCGAAAGCTATTGGCCCGAAGGCATGCAGCCCCCACAGTTTTATCAGCCCACAGACCGCGGGTTGGAGGGTAAAATTGCAGAAAAGCTGAATTGGCTTGCCCAGCGCAATGCCCAAGCCCGTCAAAAAAAGTAAGAAGCGCCCGTGTTTGCCCTCACCGGGCTTGAAGTTTTAGTACCATCACCGCTATTCACACCAACCGCATTTCGAGAAATTTTCATGCTAGACATTCAATTGCTTCGCAAAGACCTGACCAATGTGGCAGAACGACTGGCCCAACGTGGTTACAGCCTCGACATCGGGCAGTTCAATGCGCTTGAAAGCCAACGCAAGCAACTGCAAACCAGCACCGAAGAATTGCAAGCCAGGCGCAACAGCATGTCCAAGCAAATTGGCCAGTTAAAGGCCAAGGGTGAAGATGTTTCCGCTGTCATGGCGGAAGTGTCGGGCCTGGGCGATGAATTAAAGCGCAATGAAACCGATTTGACTGCATTGCAAGAAGAAGTGAACGCATTTTTGTTGAACATTCCGAACCTGCCGCATGAATCGGTGCCCGCCGGTAAATCAGAAGAAGACAACGTTGAGTTGCGCCGCTGGGGCACCCCCGCCAATTTTGACTTTGAAGTGAAAGACCATGTGGACGTGGGTGTGAACCTGGGTTTGGATTTTGAAACCGCAGCCAATTTGTCGGGCTCCCGTTTTGCTGTGTTGAAAGGCCAAATTGCCAAACTTCACCGTGCCTTGGCCCAGTTCATGCTCGATACACACACGGAGCAGCACGGCTATACCGAGCATTACACGCCCTACATTGTGCGCGGTGAAACCTTGAAAGGCACGGGCCAGCTTCCAAAGTTTGCCGATGACCTGTTTTCCGTGAAAAAGGGCGGAGAAGAGGGCACTTCCGAACCTTTGTACCTGATTCCAACCGCAGAGGTCACATTGACCAACCTGGTGGCCGGCCAAATTTTGAAGACAGGTGACTTGCCCATCAAAATGACTGCGCATTCGCCTTGTTTCCGTTCCGAAGCGGGCAGCTATGGCCGCGACACCCGCGGCCTGATTCGCCAGCACCAGTTCGACAAAGTGGAAATGGTGCGCATTGAGAACCCTGAACATTCCTATGCTGCTTTGGATGAAATGACCCAGCACGCCGAAAATATTCTGCAAAAGCTGGGTTTGCCCTATCGCGTGATTGTGCTGTGCACCGGCGACATGGGGTTTGGTTCAACCCGTACGCATGACATAGAGGTGTGGCTGCCCGCCCAAAACACCTACCGCGAAATTTCTTCATGCTCGAACTGTGAAAGCTTTCAGGCACGTCGCATGAAAGCCCGTTTCAAAAATGAAGCGGGAAAAACCGAGTTTGTACACACCTTGAACGGTTCGGGTTTGGCTGTTGGACGCACCCTGGTGGCTGTGCTTGAGAACTATCAGCAGGTCGATGGTTCTGTGAAGGTACCCGAGGTACTGCAGCCCTACATGGGAGGAAAAACCGTATTGAGTGCTTAAGTTGTCTGTGCTGGCACCCAAAGGTGCCTTTAATTCAAATCAATGTCTTCAATATTCACTGCGCGCCAACAGTCGCCTTGATGGCTGCGATGAATTTCTCGCTTTGCGTGATGTTGCAGACAGTGGCCTCTAGGCCATGGCGTGCCGATGCCAAGCGAATAAAGCGCTCCATGCGGCGAATTTCGTGTTTGTTCCAGCGCACTGTGAATGACACAACCCGGTTATTGTCAATCCACACATTGCTGGGTTTTAGGAACATGAAATCGCCCAAAGCCAATTTGGGTAAACCGACCTGACCTGTTGCATCCAAGCCGGTAAATTGCACCAAGAGGGGAGTTCCGTTTTGAAGCCAAGCGTTGTGTTCAACGGCGTCGCAAAAAATTGAGCAGGTCGACCAAGTCAAGCCGCTGTAGCGAACCATGAATGCCAAGCGGGATTCTTCGAAATTATCTGTTACGTCAGAGCCAACTGCAGCCAAGTCTTCAGGTTTTACTTTAAGAGAAAGTAATTCCTGTTCTAGTGTGTTGTAGGCAATGCTTGAACGAATTTGATCCGGAATTGGCTTCACTTGAAGCCAATGGAACAGGCAATAAGACCGGGTCAAGCGCTCTGCAATAGAACTCATGGTGAACTCCTGATAAAACATGCTACAACGTTATTGGTACTGACTTCAAGATCTTTTAGATTTAGAGTAGGAGCTCCACTCCACTTTTCCAGTCGCCCCATGTTCAGTTGGTGCCGGAATCGAAAAAAAAGTTCGAATACTTATAACGTATGGTGTTTTATTAGGAATACAACAATTTCAAAAATTCTCACTTAAGCTGCTTTCTCCTGTTTTTTCTGCTGTTGATTGCGGTTTTCGCGCTCTTCAACAAACTGGGGCAACAGGTCGTCCCAATCCGGGTTTAACGATTCAATCAGCAATAGCCGCATGTCACGGGGCCAGTTGCGAACCCTGCGCAGGCGGGCAGCAAATTTGTCGTGGTCTGTCCAAATCTCGAAGTAAACCAAGCGGTCTAGCCGGTGGTAATGGGCATAGTCGCGGCGCAGGCCCGCTAGGTGTTCATTCATTCGCGCCTGCAAACAGTTGGTGTCACCAAGATACAAAGGACCATTGGGCTTGCTGTTGGACAAGATGTAGAGCCAGTACTTCTCTGGTTTGCTGGTGTTCTCTTGCAAACTGTTGTCCAGGTTTTCGCTCAATTCACCCTCCACGCCAATGAGTTATAAGGTTGATAAAAAATATGTAAGTACAATACTGATTTATTGTATGTGCAATGCTTATTTTGTGGTGATTAATTCTCCCTCTTAATGGTTGCCCCTATCGCCCTTTTTGACCGATGTTCGGTGGTAGTATATTTATGGAGCACTATTTCCTTCATTGGAAGATTAATTTTTAGTTGAATTTTATATTTATTTATCAAGGGCTTGTATGCTTACTGCTATCCTCGTGGATGGGCCTTTCTTCATTCGACGAATCCGTCAGATATTCCCAAGCTCGGTTCATCACGATGCCAAGGTGATGGCTGACTTGGTGTGGCGGCTTTCTGCGGCACATCTTTTTGAGCGCAATCAGCCAAAGCGGCACCTGTTCCGGATTTTCTTTTATGACACACCGGTGTTTACCCAGCGGGTTACCTTGCCGGTGTCGAAACAACAGATTGACTTGTCCAAGTCCAGGGAAGGCCAGTTCAGGGTTGCTTTTCAGCGTCAACTGCAGCGGAAACGGAAACTGGCGGTGAAGCTGGGCGAGGCCAGGGAGGCCGATACATGGAAATTAAACGAAGATGCACTTGCTGATTTACTGAACAAGCGCATTGCAGTTGACGATTTGGCAGATGAGGATTTCACGCCCGACTCCCATCCAAGGGGCATCGAGCTTAGAATGGGCGTCGATCTGGCCACTCTGGCCTACAAGCGGCAGGTTCAACAGGTGGTATTGCTGACCGGTGATGGCGCATTTTCCAGCGCGGCTGAATTGTTGCGTCATGAAGGCGTTGATGTGGTGCTGGATCCAATGTGGCAGAACATATCAGAAGAATTATTCTCTTACATTGACGGGCTTCGGTCCACCTGCCCACCGCCCGAACGGGCGGCTGATTTTCTGGCCAGAATTGGTTCAGACAACTTCGAGCAGGAAGACCTTCCTGCTGAATAAAAAAAGCCCGCGGTTTAAGCGGGCTTTTTTCTGTGCCGAGAGGATCTTCAATCACCAATGCCTTCGGCGTACAGATCATCAATCCGGTCTTTGAAAGCGTCAAGCACCTTGACCCGCTTGACCTTCAAAGTGGGGGTCAGCAAGCCGTTGTCAACTGTCCAGGGTTCTTTGCTGGTGATGATTCGGCGAACACGAATATAACGGGGAAGGTGCTGCAAGCGCTCATTGGCGCGCTTGATCAGTTCCTTCTCGTTTGAATTGGCTGTCACAGCGATCATGCCCACGAATGGACGACCCTCGCCAATCAACACGATCTGCTCGAACACATCGTCGCCCACAATTGCAGTTTCTGCGTCCTGGGGCGAAAACTTTTCGCCGTTTGATAAAACCATGATGTCTTTGATTCGACCACGAATATAGATGCGCTTGTCTTTAATTTCCGCCACATCACCTGTGTGCAGCCAACCTTCTTTGTCAATCGCGGTTTTGGTGGCTTCGTCGTTTTGCCAGTAACCCAGCATGATGTTTGGGCCGCGCGCCAGAAGTTCATCATTCTCACCCAGCATCACCTCCACGTTGGGAAGTGGGGGGCCGACAGATTCCGGCACGTTTCCTTCCGGGCGGTTCACTGAAATGACTGGGCAGGCTTCGGTCATGCCGTAGCCATGCAAAATAGGCAAACCCATGGCGATGAATGCCTTGGCAATGGTGCTGTCCAGTGCGGCGCCGCCCACCACGGCCAGGCGCAGGTGCCCACCCAAGCGTTCAAGAATTGGCTGGGCGACCTTGGCGCGTAGCAGCGGCAATTGAAAGTGATCCAGAATGCCGCCCTTGCCCTGTTCCATTCGCCAACCTACATCGACCAGTTTTTCAAAGGCTTTGCGTTTAAAGCGAAAATCTTTCACCGAGCTTTGAATGCGACCATAAAATTTCTCGAAGATTCGGGGCACGGCAAACAGCACGGTGGGTGTCTGTGTGACAAGGTCTTCGGGCAGCTGGTTGATGCCGCGTGCGTAAACCACTTTGGCACCAACGCGCAGGGGAAGGTAGTAGCCGCCAGTGCGCTCGAACATGTGAGACATCGGCAAGAATGATAAAAATACGTCATCGGGCTTGGCAATGTCCAGCTGAAAACAGCTGTCTACATTTGAAATCACATTTTTGTGCGACAACATCACGCCCTTGGGGCGACCCGAGGTGCCTGATGTGTAGCAAATGGTAGCCAGGGTGTCTTGTTCAAGGTCAAGCAACTCGAATGCCCCCAGTTTTTTGTTCAACCCTTTGAGCACATAGAGTGCATTTTCAATACCGTCCGCTTTTTTCTCGATGTCTGATTTCAGTGAAAGAATCCGGGTTTCAGTCAACCCCTCTTTGATCAGGTTGCGCCCAATGCGGTCGTTTTCCACCAGCACTGCGCGTGAACCGGAATCCTGAATACAAAAGCAGATATTGCTTGCATTGTCGTCCACGTAAAGTGGCACGGACACAAGCCCCATCGCCAGGGCGGCTTGGTCGAAGGCCACCCAATGCACGTTGTTTTTCAGGCAGACGGCAACGCGATCGCCTTGCTGCAACCCCATGGAGCGGAAAAAGGCTTGCCATTCCCGAGCAAGGTCCAGTATTTCCCGGGCCTTGAAGTCAACCCACTCTGTGTCGATAAACTGACGGTACAGAACACGATCGGGGGTGTCGTCGTGTTGAAACAAGAAGGTGGCGATATTCGCCATAAGTTGGTCTCCCGAGTCTCTGTTTTTCTGGAATTGACCGTAGTGTACTGAACTGGTCTCGTATTGATAAGAACACTCATTCTAGAATTTTCAGTGTGCTTCCTGATGCCGTGTACCACATTCGTGTTAGGTCATTTCTAGGATACCTCAGGATATACAACCTTGCGTATGCTAGGGCTTGCTGGAACAATTGAACTGCGAGAGAACATGGCCATTTTCCTGATTCACACACCCAAGCGATATCTCCGCCTGATCGGGGTTGTTACTGGATTGTTGGCGGTCTTGTTGCCCGGGCAAGGCTTTGCCCTGGAAGTGTCGTCACCAGTTGGCATCCAGGAAATCGGCAAGCGCTTGCATTTGCGAAGTTCATTGAGCGGCATCCCGGAAGGGGCGGAATCGCAGTTGCGCTCAACATGTTTGAAAGCGCGTGTCAGGTCAATTGAAACCAGTGCAAGTGACAATCTTGGTGCGGTGAGCACTGATGTTTTGGTGAATTTTCAACCGACCATGCGGCAGGGCGGGATGATTGAATTCAAGTCGCTGTCACCCGTAAGTGATTCCTTGGTCGAAATTGAACTGATATCTGAATGCCCGTTGGTGGTGTTTACCAGCCGCTGGACATTAATTATGAATGTGGGGGCAAGCCGAGGTGGTGCAACCGCCACCACTCAAAATCCGCAAGCCACTGAACAATCAACCGGTTTCGACTTTGGCAATTCGTCGCTGCTGGTGGCCTCCCGACGTGCGCCCAAGCCTGTTGCGCAATACATTATGCCGAAACGCCCCGAACCGGAAGAGCAGAAGCTGGAATTGCCCGTGCAGACGCAGCGCGAAGTCACGTCTCCGGCCGAAGAGACGATTACGCCTCCGGTCAAATTGGAAGCGGACACTGAACCAGTAAGAATAGCTTCACTGAATCCGGAAATTCTGACCTCGGGTCTTATTGAAAGCCGACCTTCAGCGAACATGCTGAATGGAGGTTTGGGGCTTGAAGACATGACTCAAACCAAATACGACGGCGCTACGGAGTTCAGCAATTTAATTTCTCACTGGCCATTGCTTGCCTCGGTGGTATTGTTGTCGCTGTTGGTATTGGTCTACCTGGTACAAAAGAGGTCGCAACAAAGTGGCCTACGTATGGCTGCGGCCAGGCGTGATCCTGTTGTTGCCCCAAAGGTCGCCACAAGCGAGTTTCGCGAAACCGATTTTCATGGAGATGCATCCAGACGAGACGTTTCAGCTTATGCAGCGGACCGGGTGCTAGAGTCCTTGATTGCCAGCGACGAGTCTGAATATGAGGATCTGTTCGATTCCAGCTCTTCCTTGAACCAGTCTGATTTGCTTGATTCCTCCAACAGGTCATCACTAAAAATCAGCCTGGAATTGATCAACAGGGCCGATATTCGCCCCTGGAGTTTGCCCACGGTTTATCACAACCTTGTGGAGCAAAGAAACAAGTCTTTGGAATTGCATCGAACCCCTGACGCGCTACTGTTGCGTTGCCATATTGGTCTTGTGGAATTGGCTTTTCAAGATGCCAAGCAGGGTGAGACAACGCAGGCGCAAACCACGCTGGACCTGCTCAGCGTTGTTCTGGACGAGCATGTGTACGATGTAGATTCCAGTTCGACTTTGTGTGTGCCCGATGTGGTGAAAAGCCATGTGCGGGCCAAGATGTGCGAGATTACTGGTGCCGAGAAGCGTCAACTGCTGCGCGACAACCTGATTAATTTGAATGCGCTGGTCCTAAGCCCCGCATTGTGTTTTCACACCGATGCGTGGCGCGAATTTTTAAGCGATGAAGGCGCACTGAATTAACCCCACCGGAATTACGCACCGAGGGTCTCTTCTAGCGATTCAATTTCAACCATGGCTTCAAGCAGATCGTTTTCTGCTTTTTCCAGTGCCATGGCAATTTTGCCGCGCTCCTGGTGTTGTTCAGCAGCCTTTTTTGCTGCATCCGGATTGCTGTAGTCACAGTTTGCCAACACATCATCCAGCTTTGCCATTTTTGGTTTGTCTGTCTCGATTTGCTTTTCAAGTTTTTTTACCAGATTGTTCAACTGTTTCAGGCGCTGGCTTAAGCCATTGCGATCAATTGGCGTTGCAACGGGTGCAGCATTCGTTGTTTTGGCGGCAGGTGCGCTTTGTTTGTTGCTGCGGTTTTCTGCATTGGTTTCCTTGCGAAGCAATTCGGCATAGTCGTCCAGGTCGCCATCAAACTCAGTGACCGCACCCTGGTGCACTCGCCAAAAACGGTCGGTGATGGATTCCAGCAAATGCCGATCGTGCGAAACCATCACCAATGCACCTTCAAATTCCAGCAGGCTGCTGGCCAAGGCCTGGCGCGTGGCAATGTCCAGGTGGTTGGTGGGTTCGTCCAGCAACAGCAGGTTGGGGCGTTTGTAGGCCAGCAACGCCAAGGCCAGGCGCGACTTTTCGCCGCCAGAAAAGCTGCCGACCAGTTGGCGAACCTTGTCATCGCGAAAATGATAACGTGCTAGAAATTCCCGTGATTTTTGTTCGGAAATTTGCCTTTCCAAACGCGACATGTGCTGCAAGGGCGTGGCATTCATGTCTAGCGATTCAATTTGATCTTGTGCAAAGTAGCCATACACAAGCCCTTTGCCTTCAACCCGGTCGCCACCCAGCATGTCAAGCTCGCCCACCAAGGTTTTCACCAAGGTGGTTTTGCCGTTGCCGTTGGCACCCAGCAGGCCAATCCGGTCGCCGGGGCGCAGTTCAAGGCTGATATTTTTTAAAATAGGGGCAGCACTTTGATAACCGCAATCGCTGCGATTCAACACCACCAACGGGTCGGGGCTTTTGTGGGGTTCCATGAAAGGAATTGCTACGTGTGGCTCGACTTGCAATGTTTCAATCAGTTTGATTTTTTCCAGGCGCTTCACGCGGCTTTGGGCCTGTTTCGCTTTGCTGGCCTTGGCCTTGAAACGGTCTACAAATTTTTGCAGTTTTTCCATTTCGCCAGAGGCTTTTTTATTCGCTTGGCTGACTTGGTCTGCACGCTCGGCAAATGCGCGCTCAAATGCCGAATAACCGCCGGTGTATTTCGTCAGTTTTACGTTGTTCAGGTGAACTGTGTGGGTGCACACCTCATCGAGAAAATCACGGTCGTGAGAGACCAGAATTACAGTGCTGTTGACTTGCTTGATCCATTGCTCAAGCCACACCACCGCTTCAATGTCCAGGTGGTTGGTCGGTTCGTCGAGCAAAATAAGGTCTGCCCTGGAACCCAACACTTTGGCCAGGTTCAGGCGCATTTTCCAGCCGCCAGAGAACTCGCCCACTTTGCGTTGCAGGTCTTCGGTTTTGAAACCCAAACCATGCAGAATAGTGGCCACACGCGCTTCGGCGGTATAGCCATCGAGGTTCTCTAGTTCTTCGTACAGGTGACCAAGTTGTTCCATGTCGCCGCTTTCTTCCACGGCATGAATTTTCTGGCGCACGTCGTGCAATGCGCGGTCGCCTTCAAGTGCGAAATCAATCACGCTGAGGTGGTTGGCGGTCACTTCCTGATCAATCCAGGAAAGGCGCCACACCTTGGGCAGATCTATGCTGCCTTGGTCAATGTGAAGTTCACCGAGCAGGGCACTGAGGAAACTGGATTTGCCTGCACCGTTGTGGCCAATCAGACCGACTTTTTCGCCGGGGAACAGTGTTAGTTCAGCATTGGTCAAAATGGGCTTGCTGCCACGCGCAATGCTGAGGTTGTTAATTTGAATCATTGAATGGGTTTAGACCAAGTCTTCTTTGTTAAGCAAAAACACCTGTTCGTCACCTGCTGAGGTTTCAAGCCAAATGGGGTTTAAGTGCGGGAAGGCGGCTTCGAAATGAAGCTTTTCATTGCCCAGTTCTACTACAAGAAACCCACCGTCTTTCAGGTGCCGGGGGGCTTGCTCAAGAATGTCCTGAATCAGGTCCATACCGCTGTCGCCACCGGCCAGCGCCATGCGTGGCTCGTGCAGGTATTCAGGCGGCAGCTTTTTCATGGATGCTTCATTGACGTAGGGCGGGTTGGTCAAAATGAAGTCGTATTGCTTGCCGTTCAGGTTTGAAAAAAGATCGGATTCAATCGCCTTCACGCGACTGTCCATGTCATGAAGGTGAATGTTTTCCCGCGCAACCTTCAAGGCTTCGGCAGACAAATCGACTGCATCCACTTGCGCGTTCTCGAATACGTACGCAGCCAAAATAGCCAAACAGCCTGAACCAGTGCACATGTCCAGAATGTCGAATGGCATTTCAGGTGCATTTACCCAAGGGGTAAGCTGGTCTGCAAGCAATTCAGCAATGAATGAGCGGGGAATGATGACCCGTTTGTCGACCTTGAATGAATGCCCCTGCAACCACGCTTCGCCCGTGATGTAGCTGGCGGGCTTGCGTTCGTCTACACGTTCGGTAATGAAATTTGTAAGCTGAACTTTCTCGCGGCTGGTTACGCGTGCATCCCAAAAGGGATTCAGGTCGCCAATCGGCAGGTGCAGTGCAGACTGAACCAAATAAATGGCTTCGTCAAATGCATTGCTTGAACCATGGCCAAAAAACACGTGGCCACGGCGCATTTCCGACACAAAGAAGCGCACCCAGTCGCGCACAGTGTGCAGATCATCGTGCTGATCAACCGCAATGTGCGGGGCTTGTTCTTTGCTCATGAAGGGTCCTTGCTGAAATCGGTTTTCCCTATGGTCAGTTCGCCTGCGAACTCAACCACCGGGCGTTTAATAATGCTCGGGTATTCCAACAGGAGGGCTTTGGCACCTTCAGGTGACTGGGCTTTGCTTTGCAAGTTTTCATCCAGGCTACGCCAGGTGGTGCCTTTGCGGTTGATCACCTTGTCCAGCCCGAATGCGGCGATCCACTCGTCAAGCAGTTGCGCGGGTACACCATGTTTTTTGAAATCGTGAAAAACAATTTCCACGTCATTCGCTTTCAGTGAAGCAATGGCTTTTTTCACGCTGTCGCAGTTTGGTATTCCGTATACCTTGGCTGTCATCCTTGCATTCCTCCTGTTTGGTTCCCCTTTATTCTGCGTTGCGCAGCAGTTCGTTGATACCGGTTTTGGCGCGCGTTTTTGCATCTACACGTTTTACGATCACTGCGCAGTACAGGCTGTACTTGCCACAGGCGCTGGGCAATGAACCACTTACAACCACCGAGCCTGCTGGAATGCGACCGTAAGTCACTTCACCTGTTTCACGGTTGAAAATCTTGGTGCTTTGACCAAGGTAAACGCCCATGGAAATCACAGAGTTTTCTTCCACGATCACGCCTTCTACAACTTCGGAACGTGCGCCGATGAAGCAGTTGTCTTCAATAATTGTGGGGTTGGCTTGCAGGGGTTCCAACACACCGCCAATGCCCACGCCACCGCTCAGGTGTACGTTTTTTCCGATTTGTGCGCATGAACCCACGGTGGCCCATGTGTCGACCATGGTGCCTTCGTCCACATACGCGCCAATGTTCACGTAGCTGGGCATAAGCACCACGTTTTTCGCTATGAAACTGCCACGGCGTGCAACGGCTGGTGGCACCACACGGAAGCCGCCTTTCTTGAAGTCTTCTTCGGTGTAATCCACAAACTTGGTGGGCACCTTGTCGTAAAACTGGGTGAAACCACCGGCAGCCATGGGCTTGTTGTCTTCCAGACGGAACGAAAGCAACACGGCTTTCTTGATCCACTGGTGGGTAACCCATTCACCACTTTCTTTGGAACACACGCGAAGTTCGCCCGTGTTCAGTTTTTCAAGCACATCACCCACTGCGGCCCGAACATCGGTGGGGGCAGAAGAAGGGGAAATGTCTGCACGGTTTTCCCAAGCGGCTTCGATGATGGATTGATGATTAGTTGTCATGGTGATTTCCTGTGTCAGAGTATGTTTTTAATTCGTTGTGCGGCTTCATTGCATTCAGCCAGGCTGGCCACCAGCGCGATTCTCACATGGTTGGTGCCGGGGTTAAGTCCTTCGACCTGGCGCCCCAAAAAGCTTCCGGGCAACAGGGTAACATGCGCTTGCTCAAACAGCGTTTTTGCAAACGCGGTGTCGCTTTGGCCCACATCTGCCCAAAAATAAAAGCCAGCGGGCGGGATGTGAAGTTCAAGCGTGCCTTCAAGAATGGCACTGAAGGCTTTGAACTTTTCGGTGTACAAGCGGCGGTTTTCAACCACGTGTTCTTCGTCGTTCCAAGCGGCCACACTGGCCATTTGAATGGTGGTCGACATGGCCGAGCCATGGTAGGTGCGGTAGCGCAGAAACGCCTTGATTAAATCGGCATCGCCTGCCACATAGCCCGAGCGCAAGCCCGGCGCGTTGGAACGTTTGGACAAGCTGGAAAATACAATCAAATTATTGTAATCAGACCGCCCCAGTCGGCTGGCAGCTTCAAGCCCGCCAATGGGTGCCGCGGTGCCATCCAGGTAAATTTCTGAATAACATTCGTCTGATGCAATTACGATGTTGTATTCATCAGCCAAATCAAAGAGTTTTTGCCAATCCTCAAGCGTATACACCGCTCCTGTGGGGTTGTTTGGTGAACACACATACATCAGCTTTGTTTTGGCCAAGACATCGGGGCTGAGTACGTGAAAATTCGACAAACCTGTTTCGTGGTCAATATTCACAAACACCGGGTTTGCACCGCCAAGAAAAGTGGCACCTTCGTAAATTTGATAGAAGGGATTCGGAAAAGCCACATGGCTGCCGGCCTCACAACCGTCCAAAACCACTTGGGCAAATGAAAACAGGGCTTCGCGCGAGCCCAGAATTGGCAGCACTTGGGTTTCCGGGTCAAGCAAGGCATCGAAGCGGCGCAATATCCAGTCAGAAATGGCTTTTCGCAATACTGGCAGGCCTTGCGTGCCGGGATAAACCGACAAGCCTTCCAGGTTGTCGATCAAGGCCTGCTTGATCAATTCCGGGGTGGGGTGCTTGGGTTCGCCAATCGATAAATTCACGTGGGCAAGCCCACCCGCATGCTGGCTTCCAGCGAACAAAGCCCGCAGGCGTTCAAATGGGTAAGGCTGAAGTTTGTCGAGGTTTTTCAATGGGTTCACCGGGATTGCTGTTTTAGCTGCGCTTTGTTTTAACCACGAGTCGGGTTCATGGTTGAAATGGAATCCAGTTCAACCTTGGGCAAGGGCTGAAAACTGGCGTGGCGGTGTTCAGCCACCACGGTGGTGTACACACCGCCGCGTACGTACCATTTGGCAGTCAGTTTCATGTAACGTGGGTCGGTGGCCGCCACCAGGTCGTCAAGAATCTTGTTGGTCACTGCTTCATGGAAGGCGCCTTCCTCGCGGTAGCTCCACATGTACATTTTCAGGCTTTTCAGTTCAACGTTCTTCTGGTTGGGCAGGTAGTCAATCACCAAGGTGGCGAAGTCGGGCTGACCAGTCAACGGACAAAGGCATGTAAATTCAGGCACTTCGATGTGAACGTGGTAGGGCCGATCCGGGTTGGGGTTCGGGAAAGTCTGTAAATCGCGGCTGGGTTTGTTGCTCATGCTTCTCTCGTGGGCCTGCAGGGCGCCTGGCCCGTGTGGCGTTAAACAATTCAATCAACCTGCCAACTAAGGGCACGGTGCCCGGCGTAAAGCGCAAAGGCTTTGCTATTATAAGGTCAGCGGGTTTTCAAGATCCCGTGGGTTGAAGTTTTTATTCGTTCTATTGGTCTCATTTCCGCTTCATCGTGCGATTAACTCACATTCGTTTAGCTGGCTTTAAGTCATTTGTTGAACCGACGTCCTTTGCCGTGCCCAGTAACTTGGTGGGCGTGGTGGGTCCGAACGGCTGTGGCAAATCCAACATCATCGACGCGGTGCGTTGGGTGCTCGGTGAATCCAAAGCGTCCGAGTTGCGTGGCGAGTCCATGCAAGACGTGATCTTCAACGGCTCTACCAACCGAAAGGCCGCATCACGCGCCAGCGTTGAACTGGTGTTCGACAATGCCGAGGGCAGGGCGGGTGGCAGCTGGAACCAGTATTCTGAAATTTCCGTGAAACGCGTGTTGACCCGCGATGGTGCATCAACCTATTACATCAATCAGCAGGCAGTTCGCCGCCGCGACGTTCAAGATATTTTTCTGGGCACAGGCCTTGGGCCACGGGCCTACGCCATTATTGGGCAGGGCATGATTGCCCGCATTATTGAAGCTCGCCCCGAAGAGTTGCGTATTTTTCTGGAAGAAGCAGCGGGTGTGTCGAAATACAAGGAACGCCGCCGTGAAACCGGCAACCGCCTGGCCGACACGCGGGACAACCTGACCAGAATTGAGGACATTCTTCGTGAACTGACCAGTCAAATCGAGCGGCTGGAGCAGCAAGCTACCGTGGCGCGCCAGTTCAAAGAACTGGAAGAAGCCAAAAACACCAAGCAGCGCCTGCTTTGGTACATCCGCTATTCAGAAGCGCTGGAACAGAAAAACACCGGTCAAGCCAGGCTGGAACGCGCCAAAGCCGACCTGGAAGCCATTCAAAGCAAATCCATCAGCACCCAAACTGAATTGTTTTCTGTGCGCGAGAAGCAGGTAGATGCCCAACAGCAACTTGAAAACGATCAAACCCAGTGGATTGAAGCCAATCGACAGGTAAGTCGCCTGGAAGCCGATTTGCGGGTGATGGCGGAATCGCGTGCCCGTTTGGGCGCACGCGTGGCCGAACTTGAGCTGGAAATTCAAAACTGGACCGTGCGCGAAGAAGACGCCCGGGCTCGCCTCGAGGAAATTAGCAGTTCAACAGAAGAACAACAGGCCGAGCTGGAAGAACGAATTATCGCCCTTGAGGAAGCTGAGCTGGCGGTAGAACCTGTTGAGCAGGCTTTGCAGGCCGCCCGTTCTGCCGTGGATCAAAAGCGCGCAGGCGTGATGCAAATTCAGCAGGCTTTGAGTCAGGTTTCTTCTCAGCAAGAATCGGCCAGCCGCGCGGAAAGCACCATTCAAGTGAAACTGGACAGGCTTGAATCGGAAAAGCAGCAAATCGCCACGCCCTCGGTGCATGAACTGGATGAAGTTCATTCCCGCGTGCAATCACTGGAAAGTGATTTGTCACATGCCACAGCACAGTTAAGCGACTTTGAAAGTAAATTGGCCGCTGGTAGCAGCGAGTTGGATCATGTTCAGGCGGCATTCAATACCGAACGAGACAAACACGCCAACGCACAGGCGCAATTGCAGGCTCTGGAGAAACTGAATGATCAGCTGGCTGAAAGCGCGGAATTAAAACCGTGGGTGGAAAGCAGCGGTTTGGGTGAAACCCCGCGCCTTTTGGGCAAGCTGCAGGTGGAACGCGGATGGGAAAGAGCGTTGGAGTCGGCCCTGCGGGAATCGTTGGACAGTTTTCAGGTGCGATCGCTTGACATGGTCGAGGGCTTTGCCAAACAGCCACCGCCTGCGCGCGTGGCTTTCATGGAAGCGTCTTCTGGCAGCAACGTCAACATGGCGGTTGGGCCTGAAGACCTGGCCAGCCTGGTGCGCAGTTCAGACCCCGCCATTCAACAATCCTTGATTCAATCGTTGGCGGGGTACCTGTTGGCGCCCGATTTGCAGGCGGCGTTGGCGAAACGAAAGAATTTGAAAGCAGGGCAACGTATTTTCACGCCACAAGGGCACTGTGTTACCGCCACGGGCGTGTCGTTTTACGCGGCAGACAACGCACAAAGCGGCCGGCTTGAGCGCCAGCAACAAATTGAAGCCTTGCGCACCGAAGTTCGTGCGCTGGACATGTTGAAAAACGAGTCAATGGCCAAACGCGACCAGTTGCAACTACGCACCAGTGAAATGAAAGCCAATGTGGTGCAGGCCCGCAACTTGGTTGAAATCTTGACCAAACGCCTGCACGAAGCACAGGTTCAACTAATTCGCCTGCAGGAACAACAAAGCCGGGCAGACAGCCGCCGTGAGCAAATCGGCCTGGACCTGGCCCTGTTGCAAAGTGAACTGGAAGAACAACGCGCCATTTTGCTTGAATCGGAAGACAAATACGCCGAACTGGATGAACAGCTTGCCGTGGCCAGCGATGCGCTGGAAAGCCAGAAAGACCGAGTGACCGAAGCGGAACAGGCGTTGCGCGACAAACAGGCGCAAGTGCAAAATGCATTGCGCAAGAAACAAGATGCGGAATTCAATATTCGCAATCAGGAATCGCGGCAACGTGAATGCGAACGCGACATTGCATTTGCCAGCAGTCAAATTCAGCAAATTCAGCAACGCAAGCAATTGGCCCTGGCCGAGCTTGAAGGCCTCTCAGAAATCGATGGTCAGGAAGCCTTGCAGGTTGCGCTTGAAGAGAGGGTGATTGCGGAAGAAAAAGTTGCCGTGTCGCGGGATGCGCTGGAACAAATCATGGCGAAGGTTTCAGAGCTTGAGCGCACTGAAAAAGAAAGCGACAAGCAGGCCGATCCACTGCGTGATGCTGTGCAGGATTTGGCTTTGAAAATTCAGGCCGCCGAACTGACCATTGAACAGTACAAAAATTTGTTGGATGAAGTTCAGGCCGATGTAAACGAACTTGGCAATCAACTCGTTGCCATGGATGTACCCCCCAAAGCGTCGGTATTGCAAGCCGAGGTCACGCGATTGACCAGTGGCATGCAAGAACTGGGTGCCGTGAACCTGGCAGCATTGGAAGAACTGGCCGCGGCAAGCGAACGCAAAACTTTCCTGGATCATCAGGCGGGCGACTTGATTGAAGCCATGGAAACCCTTGAGGATGCAATTCGTAAAATTGACAAAGAGACGCGCGACTTGCTGTCTGAAACCTTTGGTGTGGTCAATGGTCATTTTGCGCGCCTGTTCCCCAAATTGTTTGGTGGCGGCGAGGCACGCCTGGTCATGACCGGCGATGAAATTCTGGATGCCGGTGTGCAGGTGTTTGCGCACCCCCCCGGCAAGAAAAACGGCACGATCCACCTGCTGTCGGGTGGTGAAAAAGCGCTGACCGCCACAGCGCTGGTGTTCGCTATTTTTGAATTGAATCCCGCACCGTTCTGTTTGCTCGACGAAGTGGACGCACCGCTGGACGATGCAAACACGGAGCGTTTTACCCGTTTGGTCAAACAAATGTCTGAACAAACCCAGTTTTTGTTCATCTCCCACAATAAAATCGCCATGGAAATGGCGCAGCAACTGATTGGCGTAACCATGCAGGAAAAAGGTGTTTCCCGCATTGTGGCCGTTGATTTGGCTGCTGCAGAAAAAATGGCAACGGAAACCGTATGAACGATTTACAACTTACATTGCTGATTGTTGGTGGTGGCGGTATTGCCGCCATGATCGGGTACAACTGGTGGCAAGACTATCGCTTGCGCAAACAGGCCAGTGAACGATTTGGCGAAACCGACCAAGACCCATTGTTGAATACTGCGGGAAGCGGCAAGTCTGCATTCGAGCGATCCGAACCCGGCTTTGCTCAAGAATTCGACAACGGCCCGGATCTTGAGCCGCAGGTCGAGATCGATCAAACCGCAGGTTCCACGCCATTTGAAAGTGCTGACGAGAGCCTGCACAACGCGCCCCAGGTGCCTATCGACAAACGCTTGTTCGCAGAGTTTGTAATTCGCTTTGAGGACGCCAAAGACGCCAACAACTGGAAAAGCCTCGTGGATGGGTTTGAGCAAATCAACCGCAAGCGCATTGTTTATTCTGCAAGCCCAGACACCGGTGAAGGTGGGGAAACCTTGTGGTTCAATGCAGGCCCTTACATGGGCACGGCCAGGTCGCTGAAAGTCAGCGTACAACTGGCAAACCGCAAGGGGCCTCTCAGTTCAATCGAGTTCTCCGAAGTGCTGGGCAAGCTGAAACGTTTTGCAGAAGACCAAAACGCCGACATCGAATTTCCGGAGATGAAAGAAGTGGTTGCCAAGGCTGAAACACTTGATCAAGCCGCTGCGGCCTTGGATACCCTGTTGGGCCTGCATTGCCTGCTGCCTGAAACTGTGCAGGAAAGTACCGCAGTCGACATGCTGGCTGTGGCTGGCTGGGTACAGAAAGGTCACCAGTGGTTTCTCAATGACAGTTCAGGCACTTTGGCCAGTATGGTCATTCACAACGCACCGGGCAAACGCCTGCTCAGCTTCAGCATTGATGTGCCGAATTCACCTGAACCCGTGAAAGCCTTGGGTGACATTGTGACCGTGTGCCATGGCATGAATGAAAAATTCGGCGCGCCCTTGATGGACGATTCTGGACGCACCTTGAGCACCCAAGCCATTGAAGACATTTACAACCAGTTGATCGAGCGGGTGCGCAACCTCAGCGATTCAGGTTTCAAACCGGGAAGCCCGGTTACACGCATTTTGTTTTCATGACCAATCTGGATTTATTCGATAGCAGGAATGGAGAAGAAGAAACCGATGAGTCGGCAGTGCATGTAATGCGCAGGCTGATCGATCTTTTGAACCAGTGGGAACATGCCTATTACGTACTCGACAACCCGGAAGTTCCCGATTCGGAATATGACCAGGTGTATCGCGAGCTTCAAGACATTGAAGCCCGACACCCCACGCTGATTCAAAGTGACTCACCCACGCAGCGCGTGGGCGGTAAACCCGCAGAAGGGTTTGATCAGGTCAAGCATCGTGTTCCCATGCTTTCATTGGGCAATGCGTTTGAAGACAACGATGTGATCGCATTTGACCGGCGCGTCAAGGAATTGGCTGATCTTCCAGCAGATGTAAGCATCGATTATTCCGTTGATCCAAAATTTGACGGCCTGGCCATTTCCATTCACTACAAAAATGGCGTGTTTCAACAGGCTATTACACGGGGTGACGGCACCGTGGGTGAAGATGTATCCGCCAATGTGAAAACCATTCGCAGCCTGCCTTTGAAGCTGAAAGGCAGCAAGGTGCCAGAGCATCTGGAAGTGCGTGGTGAGATTTTCATGTACAAACGCGATTTCGCGCAAATGAACGAACGCCAGGCCGAGTCGGGGTTGAAAGTTTTTGCAAACCCGCGCAACGCCGCGGCGGGTACCATTCGCCAGCTTGACCCCAAAATTGCAGCCAGCCGGCCTTTGCGTTTTTTTTGCTACGGTGCGGCGCTTGATCGCGGGCAGTTGCGTGAACTGAAAAGCCAATCGGCCATGATGAAATGGCTGGGCAACATGGGCCTGCCCATTTCGCAGCTTAGCCAAACGACCCAGGGTGCGCAGGGTTTGCTGGCCTTTTACAGGCAGGTGGGTGAAAGCCGAAGCGCCTTGCCTTTTGAAATCGATGGTGTGGTGTACAAAGTCGATTCATTCGACCTGCAAGACCAGCTTGGTTTCGTAGCCAAAGCACCGCGGTTTGCGGTGGCTCACAAATTTCCACCCGATGAGGTGCTTAGCCGCTTGCTGAACATTGAGGTGCAGGTTGGGCGCATGGGTTCAATTACCCCAGTGGCCAAACTGGAACCCGTGAAAGTAGGGGGCGTGGTGGTTTCATCGGCCACCTTGCACAACCTGGATGAAATTCAGCGCAAAGACCTGCGTGTGGGCGATCAAGTGCTGGTGCGCCGCGCAGGTGACGTTATTCCCGAAGTGCTGCCTTTTCCAGGCAATGTACGCAGCACCAGCAGCGTTGCATTTGAAATGCCCACGCACTGCCCAATCTGCAATTCACTGGTGCGTCAGGAAGAAGGTGAATCAGCCTACCGTTGCACAGGCGGCTTGGTGTGCAGGGCACAGTTAACGCAGTCCATCATTCATTTCGCGCATCGCCGCGCCATTGATATCGAGGGCTTGGGCAGCAAACTGGTCGAGGTGCTTGTTGACAAAGAATTGGTCAGAACACCGGCCGACCTGTTTCGCCTGAAATTTGATGACTTGGTTCAACTTGAACGCATGGGTGAAAAGTCCGCCAACAACTTGCTGGACAACATACAAAAGGCCAGGCAAACCACGTTTGGGCGTTTTCTGTTTGCGCTGGGAATTCGCCATGTGGGCGAGGCCACAGCGCGTGACCTTGCACAGCATTTTGGTGATGTGCAAAAACTGATGCGCGCCAGCGTCGATCAACTGCTGGAAGTGAACGACGTGGGCCCGGTGGTGGCACAGTCCATCCGTCAGTTTTTTGACGAGCCCGCCAATCAGCAAGTGGTCAATGAACTGCTTGAACTGGACGTTACCTGGCCG
>NZ_DAIUBR010000013.1:0-86582 GCF_036846585.1 Limnobacter sp.
AGCACCTGCTGAGCCAACACCTGCAGAACCAGCAGCAACTGAGCCAGCAGCAACTGAGCCAGCTGCAACGCCTGCTGAAGAAGAAAAGAAGTAATTTCAATTCGCTTGTAAAAGCGGTTGAAACAAAAACCCCACGCGCAAGCTGTGGGGTTTTTTTATGCCGGAATGTGTTTCAAGCCGCCAGCTGGCCGGGATCCAAAGTCACCCAGTCCACACCTTCGGCCTGGCAGGCAATCTCGAAGGGGATGCCCCGCGGTTGCAGCACCTCGTTCCACATGCTTTGCACAACATCCGGGCAATTGGTTGTTTTGCTCAAATGCGCAGCCACCACAAACTTCAAATTGCCGGAATCCAGACTGCGAAGAATTTCACACGCCACTTGATTGCTTAAATGCCCATAGTCACCCCCTACCCTTTTCTTCAGGCTGGGCGGATAAGGCGAATTGGACAGCATTTCCGGACAGTGGTTGGATTCCAGAATCAAGGCATGTGCACGGTTCAGCATGCCCACCAAATGCGGCGTAGCGCTGCCACAATCGGTCAGAATGCCCGCAATGAATCCGGACAGGGATTCAATCAGCAATTGAACAGGCTCGGCTGCATCATGCGGCACAGGAAAGGGATGAAGCTTGAGGTGTTTGATCTGAAAAGGCGAATGGCTGTCAATTAACACCACCCGCCCCGAATGAAGATAGTCGTTGTCGGTTAATCTGGATCGCAGGGCAGCGCGCCAGGTGCCGTGCGTAAGGTACACAGGCGTTCCGAACTTTCGGCTGAACTTGAATACACCGCTGATGTGGTCGCCGTGCTCATGGGTAACCACAATGGCATCCACTTGCGTCGGGGGCACACCCACCCTTTCAAGTCGGCTTACGGTTTCCTTTACGGCAAAACCACAGTCAACCATCAAGCGGGTGGGGGCACTGCCCAGCCGGCATTCAAACAGCCAACTGTTGCCCTCACTGCCACTGCCTAAGCTTGCAAAACGCACACCAGTTACCGCAATTTGCCCGCAAGCTTCGTCGCTGCTTCCTCTGATATTGCAGCATCCACCGCCGCACCGCGTTCAGAAGTAAATTTCACTGAAGTGGACTTGTCGCCCTCGGGTGCTACAACCACCTGGAAGCGTTGATCTGCTTTCAGACTTTTGTCATCGGATGAACCACCAAATACTTTCCCGAAGAAACCTTTCTTTTCACTTTCCTTGGCGGCTGAGTCTGGAATGTACTTCACGTAATACACGCCATTGGAACGGTCACGATCTTCAACAATGAAACCCGCGCGGTCCAGGGCAAACCCCACACGGCGCCACGCCAGGGGGAAGTCTTCAGCAAGAATAATGGATGTGCCTTCGGACTTTTTCTGAACCGAAACAAGCTCTTGGCCAGCAGGTCGTCCAGACGCAGCGGCGGCTTGCTCATCGCCAGTCAGCTTGGCCATCAAACGGTTCAGCATTTCGGCTTCAAGTTCGGGGTCGGACGGACGATTCATCCAGATCAGGTTGGATTGAGCCTGATCTGTGTAGTTTTCTTCCATGCCGCGGTGGGTCACGAAAATTTCCACACCACCCTCAATGGGCTCGACACGGGTGCGGTAACGGTCGCGGGTGTTACTGGAATAAATGCCATCAAACACCGTACCGATCACCTTGCGAATGCCGTCCATTGGAATGTTCGCGCGGTTCTCGGCCCAGTTGGTTTCCATCAGGCCAATCTTGGGATCGTCCACAGACAATTCAAAACCGGTTTCTTTCCAGAATTCGCGCAACTTGGGCCACAGTTGTTCCGGAGGCATTTTTACCTCCAGAGAACGCAAGTTGCCCACACGCTTGATTCTCACATCCTCGGAAGCGACCAACACCGGCTCAGTGGGTGCCTGGGCACGCGTTCCCGAAGGTCGGGTGCCACCACCGCTGTAAAACTCGGTAGCAGACACGGCGCCTGAACCAGACTCGCCGGGAATCAAAAACTGTTCATCGGCAGACTGTGCAGTCAAATCTGGAGGTACTTCCAGCCCCTGCTCGCGTTTCTCGGCGGTGCGGTAAGCCGTTTTCTGGCCCTCTACGGCCTCTTTGTAGGAGGCGCAGCCCGCAGCGGAGGAAACTGCCACGGCGATCAGCAACAGCTTGTAAGGGGTTGTCTTGTTCAATTCCATGTCTTTAACAGCCTTAAGTGATCTTTAGTCAATCAACCGATGCGCGCGCAAAGCAACGTCTACGGTCTGGTGAAAATTCGATTCCAGTCGGGTCAAGGGCAGGCGCACGCCGGGTGCCATTCTGCCCATTTTGCTTAATGCGTACTTCACGGGAATCGGGTTGGCCTGCACAAACATGGCCTGGTGCAAATCCAGCAGGCTCAGGTTCAGGGCGTGCGCTGTTTTCGCATCGCCTTCAATGGCGGCTGCGCACAATTCGTGCATCAGCTTGGGGGCCACGTTGGCAGTCACCGAAATATTGCCCTTGCCACCCATCAACATCAGGTGCACTGCAGTGGGGTCATCACCGCTGTAAACCGCAAAATCGGGCGACGTGTCGCGGATCAACCAGGCACCACGTTCCAGATTGCCTGTGGCTTCCTTGATGCCCACAATGCCATCGACCTGGCTTAAACGCACCACGGTGGAATGTGCCATGTCGGCAACCGTACGGCCGGGCACGTTGTACAAAACAACCGGCAAATCCACGGCCTCGGCGACCTTGCGCATGTGCAGGTAAATGCCTTCCTGTGTGGGCTTGTTGTAGTAAGGCACAACCTGCAGACTGGCGGCGGCACCCACCTTGCGGGCGTATTCGGTCAGCTCGATGGCCTCGGTGGTGGAATTGCCACCAGTGCCCGCAATAATGGGTATGCGCCCCGCTGCCTGTTCCACGGCCACGCGAATCAATTCGCCGTGCTCTTCCACATCCACAGTCGGCGATTCGCCGGTGGTGCCTACGGCCACGATGGAATCGGTGCCTTGTTCAATGTGCCAATCAATGAGCTGACGGTAGCTGTCATAGTCCAGTGAACCGTCTTCAAACATCGGCGAAACAATCGCGACAATGCTGCCAGTGATCATTTAATCCCTTTAAGTGAGTGTTATTGTTTCAGATTGTATCCCAGACCATGCGCCTGTAATGCCCATGGCCCGTTGAATCATTGCAGGGCTTGGAATGCCTCGCAGCCCCTGTTCAAAACGCAGAATGTTCAATGACGACATACGCGCCAGCAACTCCCCCGGTTGAAGCAGGAATTCAGGGCTTCGGGGCGCCCCGAATTGCGCATTGCCATCCATGAAAGTTTCGTACACCAACACTGCATTTTCAGACTTCAGGTTTTGCAAAAAGTTCGCAAAATGTGGCCGGTGCAGGTAGTTGGTAACCACAATCAAATCATATTGCTGCCCTGCCAGCGGCCAGTGTTCCTGCTCCAGGTCCAGGGCTTCAAACTGTACATTCGCAGGCCACACCTTTTCCGGCGTGTTTTTGTCCACAGCGTGCACGCTGTAACCCAGGCTGGCCAGGTACAAGGCATGGCGGCCGCCACCGCAAGCAAGGTCAAGCGCCCGCAAGCCTGGCTTGACCACGCCATCCACGTGAAGACGTTCAAGGCAACCACGGACCCAAGATGAAGGGGCCATGTCAGGAATAGTCCAGGCCCATGTGCTTGCGCACGTCTTTCATGGTGTCATTGGCCATGGCGCGTGCCCGCTCGCACCCTTCGTCAATGATTTTTCGCACCAATGCCGGGTTTTCTATATAGGCGGCGGCACGTTCACGCATCGGGGCCAACTCGTTGGTCACGGCTTGAATAACCGGCTCTTTGCACTGAATGCAACCAATGCCAGCCGACTTGCAACCTTCTTGCACCCACTGCTTGGTGCTGTCATCGGAATACACCTGATGCAACTGCCACACGGGACACTTGGCAGGGTCACCTGGGTCGGTGCGGCGCACACGGGCCGGGTCGGTGGGCATTTTGCGAATTTTCCGGGAAATGTTTTCCGGCGTTTCGCGCAAAGCCAGGGTGTTTTGGTAGCTCTTGGACATTTTCATGCCGTCCAGCCCGGGCATCTTGCTGGCCTCGGTCAACAAGGCTTTGGGTTCCAGCAAAATCGGCTTGCGGCCAATTTCAGCGCCCTTTGCATCCAGCAATTTTTCTTTGCTGTAAAAGTGGTTGAAGCGCCGTGCAATTTCGCGCGTCAGCTCGATGTGCGGCACCTGGTCTTCGCCCACTGGAACTTGTGTTGCGCGGTAAATCAAAATGTCAGCCGACTGCAGTAACGGATAACCCAAAAAGCCGTAGGTACCCAAGTCTTTGTCGCTCAACTTTTCCTGCTGGTCTTTGTAGGTGGGCACGCGCTCGAGCCAGCTCAAAGGCGTATTCATCGACAACAGCAAATGCAGTTCAGCATGCTCAGGCACTTTCGACTGAATGAACAAGGTGGCCTTTTCCGGGTCAACACCCGCGGCCAGCCAGTCAATAACCATGTCCCACACGTTTTCCTTGATCACTTCCGGCGTTTCATAGTGCGTGGTCAACGCGTGCCAATCGGCCACGAAGAACAGGCAGGGAAATTCGTTTTGAAGTTTCACCCAGTTTTTCAACACACCGTGGTAATGGCCAAGGTGCAGCAAACCGGTTGGGCGCATGCCCGACAATACGCGTTCAGGAAACATGGTGACTTAAAAGTTAAACAAAAAAGTTAACGCACCCAGCCCGATGCTGACAATGGGCTGAATGAACATGGGCAAAATACCCAGCATCAAGAGTGCGATGAGCACGATCATGCCATAGGGCTCGGTTCTGCTGAAACTGTACGCTGCAGAACTGGGCAGGAAGCTGAACAGAATTCGGCCCCCGTCCAGCGGCAAAATCGGCAACAGATTCAACGCCGCCAGCACCAGGTTGACCACAATGCCGGCCTTGGCCATTTCGGCAAAAAACGGTTCACTCAGGCCAGTCATGAACTGCAGCTTCAGGCTGAGTGCCCACATCAAGGCCATGAAAAAATTCGCGCCTGGCCCGGCAAAAGCCACGTAACGAATATCTTTCTTCGGGTTCCGCAAATTGCCGAAATTCACCGGCACCGGCTTGGCCCAGCCAAACAGAAAGGCACCAACTCCCATCAGGCTAGAGGACACCAGAATAAGGATCGGCACCACGATGGTTCCAACCGGGTCAATGTGCTTCAACGGATTCAAGGTAATGCGCCCCGCCTCCAAGGCTGTGTTGTCACCATACATGCGGGCCACATAACCGTGCGCCGCCTCGTGCAGGGTGATGGCAAACAGCACGGGCAAGGCATACACCGCAATGGTTTGAATAATGCTTGCGTCCATCACAGTTCTTCCTGTTCTTCAACGTTCACGGGCTCCAACGGCCCTGTCAACGGACCTGCACCCACGCGCACCACCAGCGGTTCTTCACCGGTCCAGTCAATCACGGTGGTGGGAAATGCGCCACAGTATTCGCCATCATCTACGATCAAATCCACATCGTTGCCTACTGCCTCTTCGGCTTCCCAACCGCTGCGTGCGGGCTCTTCCATGCCTGGCAATTGCAGCGTGGTGGCAATCAGGGCGCCTTCAATGTGTTCCAGCAGCCCCTGTACAACGGCGTGCGCGGGCACACGCAGGCCAATCGATTTTTTGGACGGGTGTGAAACACGCTTCGGTACTTCTTTCGTGGCTTCAAGAATGAAAGTGTACGGCCCGGGAAACACCGATTTCAACAAGCGGTATTGAACGTTGTTCACTTTGGCATAGCTGCCCAGTTCGCTTAAATCCTTGCACAGCAATGCCAAATGCTGCTTCTCGGAAATACCCTTCAGCCTGCGCAAACGCTCCACCGCATTTTTGTCGTCGAGGTGGCACACCAGTGCATAGCAACTGTCGGTTGGAATGGCGGCGATGCCACCTGCAT
Source organism: Limnobacter sp. (assembly GCF_036846585.1). Taxonomy (GTDB): domain Bacteria; phylum Pseudomonadota; class Gammaproteobacteria; order Burkholderiales; family Burkholderiaceae_B; genus Limnobacter. The sequence goes on from NZ_DAIUBR010000013.1 coordinate 5,904, forward strand.
TGATAAGTTCGGCAGCCTGCTTGCACAAACGCGATTGCGGGTTTTGAGGGTGAACATTAAATAACTGCGCCAATGGGGATCCTGTTAGCTGAACAACTTGCCCCAATTATCCCAGATTGGCACGCAACCATCCGGCAAGCGGGGCAATTCACCCAAATTAACCCGTGATTCGGTGGGGCCATGGAAATCGGACCCACGTGAGGCCTTCAAGCCCGACCGCACAGACTTCCTCGCATAGGTGGCGTACTGATCGGTGGTGTGGCTGCCCGTGACCACCTCGATGCCCTCTCCGCCAAGTTTCACAAACTGGTCGACCAGTTCGTCCATCTGCATGGGGTTCAAATCGTAACGACCGGGGTGCGCAATCACGGCCTGGCCATTTGACTCAAGAATCCACTGCACCGCCTGCTTCAGGCTGGCCCACTCATGCGGCACGTAGCCGGGCTTACCGGGTGTCAGAAAGCGCTCAAACACGTCGCGAATGTCGGTGCACACCTTTCGTTCAACCAAACAACGCGCAAAGTGCGTGCGGCTGATCAGGTTCGGGTTGCCCACGTATTTCAGAGCACCTTCATACACGTTGTCAATGCCCACTTTTTCCAGTTGGCGCGACATTTCCATGGCCCGCTCGGTGCGTCCGTTTCGCACGCTGGCCAAACCCTTGTCCAGTGATGAATCGATGTAATCCACATTCAACCCCACAATGTGCAAGGTTACTGCAGACCAAGTCACCGAAATTTCGACACCAGGTACAAAAATCATGTTGTGCCCAGCGGCGGCTTTTGCAGCGCGGGCAAGCCCGCCCACTTCATCGTGGTCGGTCAATGACCACATTTGAACACCATTGGCAGCAGCGCGTGCCGCCAGCTCTTCCGGGGTCAAGGTGCCATCAGACACGGTGGAATGACAATGCAAATCCGCATTGATCAAATGCGGGTCGCTCCAATTGATTTGTGCTGCTATCACCATACTTTTGCAATCGGCTTATTGGGCGGATTGCTCCAATTCAACTTGCATCAACCAGGCCAGTTCTTCTTCCGAAAAACCGGCTTGTGCGCGGGCCTTGAAATTGAATGGCGAGCGGGGATGCGGTGCGGCGTACTCACGCAAACAACGCTCAAACGCTTCAATCGGGTCGCACAGTTCATTGTTGCACACTTCGTTGAACCAGCGGTTGCCTATGGCCACATGGCCTATTTCATCCCGCAGAATAATGTCCAGCACTTCGGCACTCTCCATGTCGCCTGCAACGGCCAGTTTTTCACGAATGGCGGGCGACACATCCAGCCCACGCGCCTCCAAAAGCCTTGGCACCAGGGCCAGCCGCGCCAGCAAACTGCCTTTGGTTTTCTCGGCCATTTGCCAAAGCCCGTCGTGGGCCAGGTAGTCGCCGTAACTCAAGCCGTGTGCAGCAAGGCGATCGCACAACAAGGTGTGGTGGTAAGCCTCTTCTTTGGCCACCTTCAACCAATCGACGTAAAACTGCGTCGGCATGTCTGGAAAACGCACCAGCAAATCAAGCGCCAGATTGATCGCATTGAACTCGATGTGGGCAAGCGAATGCAACAACATGCCGCGCCCTTCGGGCTGACTTATCTTGCGGGTGGGAACACGGGCCGGGTGTACCAGTTCGGGCATGTCTGGGCGCCCCACCGTGGATTGCAGAACTTCGCGCGCGCCGATTGGCAGATCACCTTGAATTGCGTGCACCAAGCGTACCTTTTCCACAGAATTTTTGCATTCCAAGGCCTGCAAGGCGGCACGCCTCAAGGTGACTTCCATTACTTCCTGTTCACTGCCCATGTAAGCACACTGCATAAGGGTTCGATGCATGTTATTTTAAGCCAAACAGGCAAAGGCACCACCCCGAAACAGGAGACGAATGTGGCCAAATACAAAATCAATGGAAAAGAACCCAACATCCACCCCAGTGCGTATGTCGCTGAAATGGCCAGCATCATTGGTCAGGTGCAACTGGACGAAAACACCTCGGTGTGGGATTTCGCCGCCATTCGCGGCGACAACGAACTGATTCACATCATGGAAGGCAGCAATGTGCAGGAAGGCGCCGTGCTGCACACCGACATTGGCTACCCCATGGTGGTTGGCAAGCATGTCACCGTGGGCCATCAGGCTTGCCTGCATGGTTGCACCGTGGGTGAAGGCAGTTTGATCGGCATTCGTTCCGTGGTGTTGAACGGTGCAAAGATCGGAAAAAACTGTATCATCGGCGCCGGCGCCCTGATCACTGAAGGCAAGGAAATTCCCGACCGCTCGCTGGTGGTGGGCTCGCCCGGCAAGGTGATCCGCACCCTGAATGATGATGAAGTGGCCGGCCTGATCGGCGCTGCGTTCTATGTGCAAAAAGCCAAGCTGTTCAAAGACACACTAGAAAAAATTGACGATTAACTTCAGTACCCACTTGCCCACCCATGACAGACACACTACGCACCCTGATATTTGATCAATCCAGTTGCCGTGCACACCTTGTGCACCTGACCGACGCCTGGCAACAGGTGCTCAGCCACAACACCTACCCCGCACCTGTACAAAAAGTGTTGGGTGAACTGGTGGCAGCCAGCACCATGCTGTCGTCCTCGCTCAAATTCGAGGGTTCGTTGATCATTCAAATACAGGGTGATGGGCCCATTCGCCTGTTGGTGGCCGAATGCAACAGCCGCCTGGGGCTGCGCGCCACAGTCAAACTGGCTGAGAACACCCAAATTGCCGAGAACGCGACCTTCAAGGATTTGGTCAACGCCACAGGCAAAGGCATTTGCGCAATTATTCTGGATCCGCGCAACCGCCTCCCGGGACAGGAACCCTACCAGGGTATCGTGCCATTGGCTGGTAACACCGTGGCCGACTCGCTGGAAGCCTACATGCACAGCAGCGAACAGCTTGAAACCCGCCTGATTCTGAATGCAGACGAAAACGCAGCAGCAGGCGTCATGCTTCAACAAATGCCGCAGCATGGCGGCATTGTGTCCAGCAAGGAATTTGATGCCGACGGCTGGGACCGGCTACAAGCCCTGGTCAACACCCTGCAAACACCCGAACATTTGAACACCGACACCGATGAACTGGCCAAACGGCTTTTCTGGGAAGAAGACCCCGATGGGCTGGCACAACGCCAGGCGCATTTTGAATGCACTTGTTCACGGGATAAGGTCGAACGCATGCTGGTGTCACTGGGACAGGCTGAACTGGACGATGCCTTGTCTGAAACGCCCACGGTTGAAATTCAATGTGATTTTTGCAACGCCAACTACTCGTTCACGCGCGATGAATGCAATGCCATGTTTGCAAGCGGCCCAGATTGCCCTGATACACCACCGCCAACCGTGCATTGATTGTTTGGTGCAGCACTGCTATTGGGTTGGGGCTGTCCTGGATTCTGCCCGAGGTTCGCTTCGTGGCTCAATGAGCTGGATAAACAATTCGTTTTTTTTGATCATGCCAAAGTCGTTTCTGGCGCGTTCCTCAATCGCCTCAACCCCTTCAGACAAACTGCGCACATCCCCTTCAAGCTGCTGATTGCGCAAGCGCAAAGACTCATTGACCTGCTTTTGTTGTTCAAGGCGGCCTTCAAGATCGCTCACGCGCAGCAATCCGCCTTTGCCAAACCACAAGGGGTATTGAAGCAAAATCAGCAGTGCAAAAAGGACAAGTGAAATCAGCCTGGGGTTCATATACAAGAAGGCCCCGCAGAGCGGGGCCACCTTCGATTAATACCGATTAATCCAGGTTGTAAAAGGCTGAACGGCCTGGGTAGTAGGCGATATCGCCCAAGTCTTCTTCAATGCGCAACAGCTGGTTGTACTTGGCAACGCGGTCTGAACGGCTCATGGAACCGGTCTTGATCTGCATGGCATTGGTGCCCACAGCGATGTCAGCAATTGTGCTGTCTTCCGTTTCACCGGAACGGTGAGAAATTACTGCGGTGTAACGCGCACGTTTGGCCATTTCAATGGCAGCAAAAGTTTCTGTCAAAGTACCAATCTGGTTAATCTTGATCAGAATGGAGTTGGCAATGTTCTTCTGAATGCCTTCGGCCAGAATTTTGGTGTTGGTCACAAACAAATCGTCGCCCACCAGTTGCACCTTGCGGCCCAGTGTTTTGGACAGGTACGCCCAACCATCCCAGTCATCTTCGGCCATGCCGTCTTCAATAGAAATGATGGGGTACTTGTTGCACCAGCTTTCCAGCATGTGTGCGAATTCCTGCGAACTCAGCTCCATGCCCTCGCCGGCCAGCTTGTACTTGCCGCCCTTGTAGAATTCTGAAGCGGCGCAATCCAGGCCCAAAGCCACCTGAGTTCCGGGCTCAAAGCCAGCTGTTTCAATGGCCTGGATAATCATTTGAATGGCCGCTTCGTGGTTGGCAACCGATGGTGCAAAACCACCTTCGTCACCCACGGCAGTGGACATGCCCTTGTCGTGAATGATTTTTTTCAAAGCGTGGAACACTTCTGCGCCGTAACGAACGGCTTCACGGAAAGAAGGCGCTCCCACGGGCAAAATCATGAACTCTTGCAAGTCCAGGTTGTTGTTGGCGTGTGCACCACCGTTGATCACGTTCATCATGGGCACGGGCAGGCTCATGCCACCCATGCCACCGAAATAGCGGTACAAAGGCAAACCGGTTTCTTCAGCAGCAGCACGGGCCACGGCCATCGAAACTGCCAATGTGGCGTTGGCACCCAGGCGCGATTTGTTTTCCGTGCCGTCCAGGTCGATCAGGTTCTGGTCCAGAAACACTTGTTCCTGGGCATCCAGACCCAGAATCGCTTCGGAAATTTCAGTGTTGATGTGTTCAACCGCGCGCAACACGCCTTTGCCCAGGTAACGGGATTTGTCGCCATCACGCAGCTCGACAGCCTCGCGGGTACCTGTGGATGCACCAGATGGTACGGCCGCACGGCCCATCGCGCCGCTTTCCAGCAACACGTCACATTCCACAGTGGGATTGCCACGGGAATCAATCACCTCACGGCCAATCACGTCAACAATTGCGCTCATAGTTTCCTCTAGGATGGATTAAATTTTTATTGGATTACTGCATCAGGTCTGTTTCAGCCAATGGACCCGACTTGACCAAACGGTCCAGTTCCTGCAACGTGGCCAGCAAAGCCTTCATGCGGGGCAAGGGCCACGCGTTGGGGCCGTCTGACATGGCCTTGGCCGGGTCAGGATGGCTTTCCATGAACAGACCTGCCACACCCACAGCCACGGCAGCACGCGCCAACACCGGCACGAATTCACGCTGACCACCGCTGGCGGTGCCCTGCCCGCCTGGCAATTGCACGCTGTGCGTGGCATCAAACACCACCGGACAACCGGTATTGCGCATGATTGCAAGGCTGCGCATGTCGGACACCAGGTTGTTGTAACCGAAGCTGACGCCACGCTCACACACCATGATGTTTTTGCCGTCACCACCCGCCTCAATGGCAGCAGCACGGGCTTTGTCCACCACATTCACCATGTCGCCGGGAGCCAGAAACTGCCCTTTCTTGATGTTCACTGGCTTGCCACATGTGGCCACCGCTTCAATGAAATCGGTTTGGCGACACAAAAATGCAGGGGTTTGCAGCACATCGACCACGCTGGCCACTGCCGCAATTTCTTCAATCGCGTGAACATCGGTCAACACGTTCACATTCAGGGTTTTTTTCACATTAGCCAGAATATCCAGGCCCTTTTCCATGCCCAAACCGCGGAAACTTTTGCCTGAACTGCGGTTGGCTTTGTCGTACGAGCTTTTGTAGATGAACGGCACGCCAAGCGACTCACAAATTTCCTTGAGTTGCCCGGCCGTGTCCATGGCCATCTGTTCGCTTTCAATGACGCAGGGGCCTGCGATCAGGAAAAAAGGCTGGTTCAAACCCACTTCAAAATTGCAAAGTTTCATACGATATTCTCCTATTGGTTCCAGCTTATAACGCTTTACCCAATTTGTGGGCCAAAGCAGCTTTCACGTAGGCCAGGAACAGGGGGTGGCTGTCCCGTGGGGTGCTGGTGAACTCGGGGTGAAACTGAACACCGAAGAACCACGGGTGATCTGGCAATTCCATGATCTCCGGCAGGTTTTCAGTGGGTGTACGGGCTGAAATGCGCAAGCCTGCGGCTTCAAGCTGCGGCACGAAGTTGTTGTTCACTTCATAACGGTGACGATGGCGCTCATTCACTTCAGGGCCATAAATGGATTCAGCCAGCGTGCCAGGCTTGATCGGGCAACGTTGTGAACCCAAACGCATGGTGCCGCCCAAATCGCTTTGATCTGTGCGCACTTCAACCTTGCCGGTGCTGTCTTTCCATTCCGTGATCAACGCCACAACCGGGGTTTCAACCAAGCTATCGAATTCAGTTGAATTGGCCTTGGGCAGGTTGGCACAATGACGGGCAAATTCAATCACGGCCAGCTGCATGCCAAGGCAAATGCCCAGGTAAGGCACCTTGTTTTCGCGGGCGTATTGAATGGCCTTGATCTTTCCTTCCGTTCCGCGCTTGCCAAAACCACCCGGCACCAGAATGGCATCCAGCTTTTTCAGGGGTTCGGTGCCATGGGCCTCAATTTCTTCAGAATCGATGTAATTGATGTTCACTTTGGTGCGGGTGTGCAAACCGGCATGGTTCAAGGCTTCGATCAAGGACTTGTACGATTCGGTCAAATCCACATACTTGCCCACCATGCCAATGGTAATCGCCTGCTCCGGGTTCTCTTGGGCGTACACAATGTCTGCCCATTTGGACAAATCAGCACGGGGTGCGTCAATGTTAAGCTTCTCCAACACAATGTCGTCCAGCTTCTGGGCTTCCAGCATGGCTGGAATTTTGTAAATGGTGTCCGCATCCCAAACCGAAATAACAGCTTCCAGCTGCACATTCGAGAACATGGAAATTTTTGCGCGCTCGTCGTCGGGAATCCGGCGGTCTGCCCGGCACAGCAGTGCATCTGGATAAATACCGATCTCGCGCAATTTCTGTACGCTGTGCTGGGTTGGCTTGGTTTTCAGTTCACCTGCAGACGCGATGAATGGCACCAAAGTAAGGTGCACAAAGCAGGCGCTATTACGGCCCATTCGCAAGCTCATCTGGCGAACGGCCTCGAGAAACGGCAGTGATTCAATGTCACCCACCGTGCCGCCAATTTCAACAATGGCCACATCTGTTTCACCCCCCCACGCTGCACGGGCACCTTTTTCAATAAAGGCCTGAATTTCGTTGGTGATGTGCGGAATCACCTGCACGGTCTTGCCCAGATATTCCCCACGGCGCTCTTTGCGCAACACGGATTCGTAGATCTGGCCGGTGGTGAAGTTGTTGGACTTTTTCATCTTGGTGGAGATGAATCGTTCGTAATGGCCCAAATCCAGGTCAGTTTCTGCGCCGTCTTCGGTTACAAAAACTTCGCCGTGCTGAAATGGGCTCATGGTGCCTGGGTCCACGTTGATGTACGGGTCCAGTTTCAACATGGTAACTTTCAGGCCACGACTTTCTAGAATCGCGGCCAATGATGCTGCGGCAATGCCTTTGCCAAGGGACGAGACAACCCCGCCGGTAACGAATACATATTTGGTCATGGTGCCAGGCGGCGCTCAGATAGGCGCTCAGTTGGGCGCGCAATTGAACGAATTGTGCGCTGTTTGAAAGCAGAATTATAACCTGAGCGCGCTTGGTTCATGACAGTGAACTTACCTAAACTTCAGCTCGCAAGCTGTTTTTTCTTGCAGTTCTTCTCTGGACACACCCGGCGCAATTTCCAGCACCTTCAAACCTTCCGGGGTCACGTCCATCACGGCCAGGTCGGTGATAATGCGGTTCACCACAGCCTTGCCGGTCAATGGCAATGTGCATTCAGGCAGAATTTTCAGATCGGTTGTGCCGTCTTTCTTGCGGGCCACGTGCTCCATCAGCACCACAACCCGGGAAACACCCGCCACCAAATCCATCGCACCGCCCATGCCCTTGACCAATTTGCCTGGAATCATCCAGTTGGCCAAATCACCTTTCTGACTAACCTGCATAGCCCCCAGAATGGCCAGATTAATGTGCCCGCCACGGATCATTGCAAAGGATTCAGAGCTTGAGAAGAAAGCCGAGCCATCCAGCGTTGTCACGGTTTGCTTGCCCGCGTTGATCAAATCGGCATCTACCTGGTCTTCTGTCGGGAATGGCCCAATACCCAGTAGACCGTTCTCACTTTGCAACATCACATCCATGCCTGCCGGAATGTGGTTGCTCACCAAGGTCGGCAAACCGATGCCCAGGTTCACGTAAAAACCGTCTTGCAATTCACGGGCAGCACGCGCTGCCATTTCGTCGTGATTCCACGCCATTTTTAATTCTCCTTATTGTGCAATGCTGGACAGGGTTCGCTTCTCAATCCGCTTCTCGGGATTGACGTTCAACACCAAACGCTGCACATAAATGCCGGGGGTGTGAATGAAATTGGGATCAAGTGCGCCCACTTCCACAATTTCTTCCACTTCCGCAATCGTAAACTTCGAGGCTGTAGCGCATTCCGGGTTGAAATTGCGCGCAGTCAAACGGTAAATCAAGTTGCCAGACGTATCAGCCTTCCATGCTTTCACCAGCGAAATGTCCGCTTTCAAGCTGTGCTCCAACACGTAATTCTCGCCATCGATCAGCCGTGTTTCCTTGCCATCGGCAATCACCGTGCCAAAACCGGTTTTGGTGAAGAACGCAGGAATGCCCGCGCCGCCCGCCCGAAGCTTTTCAGCCAAAGTACCTTGTGGTGTGAATTCAAGTTCAAGTTCACCACTGAGGTATTGGCGCTCGAACTCTTTGTTCTCGCCCACATAAGAAGAAATCATTTTGTGAACCTGACGGGTTTCCAGCAGGCGGCCAAGGCCAAAGCCATCCACGCCAGCATTGTTTGAAATCACCGTCAGGTTTTTCGCACCCGAAGCACGCACCGCCTCGATCAGCGCTTCCGGAATGCCGCACAGGCCAAAACCACCCACAGCCAGGGTCATGCCATCCCTGATTTTGCTGGCCAAGGCTTCTGTGGCGCTGGCCGAAACTTTGTTCATCCCCATATCCTGATTCCTTATGCTTTGAATTTGTGCAGATAGTTTAACGTTTTAGAGCTTACAATCTTCTTGCTGCAACGCACAAAAGCAAGTTTCTCAGACTAGAGATCAAAGTCAACTATTTTTTCCCGATATGCAATAAGCTTTCGGCTTAAAATCAAAGCTGCACCTCGCTGTAGCACTTGCGACAAACTTTAAGGAGACGCACCCAATGTCGGCTGTCGAAAGAGACATGATGGAATACGACGTGTTGGTAGTTGGTGGAGGCCCCGCAGGCCTGTCAACAGCCATCCGCCTGAAACAAGTGGCCGCTGAAAAGGGCCAGGAAATCAATGTCTGCGTGCTTGAAAAAGGCTCTGAAGTGGGCGCACACATCCTTTCAGGCGCAGTGATGGACCCCCGCGCAATCGCTGAATTGTTTCCCGACTGGAAAGAACGCGGCGCGCCATTGAACACCGAAGTAAGCGAAGACCAGTTTTTGTTCCTGACAGAAACGTCAGCCAAGAAAGTGCCCAACGCACTGTTGCCCGAATGTTTTCAAAACCACGGCAACTATGTGATCAGCCTGGCGAACGTGGTTCGCTGGCTGGGTGAACAAGCCGAAGCATTGGGCGTTGAAGTATTCCCGGGCTTTGCGGGTGCCGAAGTGCTGTACCACGAGAACGGCGCAGTGAAAGGCGTTCAAACAGGCGACATGGGCATAGGCAAGGATGGCGAACACACCCACGCCTACCAGCCAGGCATGGAACTGCACGCCAAGTACACCGTGTTTGCAGAAGGTGTGCGGGGTCATTTGGGCAAGCGGGTCATTGAAAAGTTCAACTTGAACGAAGGCCGTGACCCACAGGTTTATGGCATTGGCTTGAAAGAACTCTGGGAAATTGACCCAGCCAAACACAAGCCTGGTTTGGTAATTCACTCGGGCGGTTGGCCGCTCAATTCCAGCACCTATGGCGGTTCGTTTTTGTACCACCTTGAAAACAATCAGGTTGCTGTGGGCTTCGTGGTTGGTTTGGCTTACGACAACCCCTACCTGTCACCGTTCGAAGAATTCCAGCGTTACAAAACACACCCGGAAATTCGCAAGTATTTCGAAGGTGGCAAGCGCATTTCCTACGGCGCACGTGCCATTGCAGCGGGTGGTTTGATGAGCCTGCCCAAGCTGGTATTTCCCGGTGGCGCACTGGTGGGTTGCGACGCAGGTTTCCTGAATGCATCAAGAATCAAAGGTTCGCATGCAGCGATCAAGAGTGGCATGCTGTGTGCTGACGCGATTGCCGATGCCCTGGCTCAAGACCGCGCTGGCGACGAATTGGAAGCCTATCCAAAAGCATTCCACGATTCATGGCTGTTCGATGAACTGTACCGCGCCCGCAATTTCAAACAATGGATGAGCAAAGGCCTGTACACCGGCACCATGATGGTGGGTATTGAACAAAAGCTGTTCAAAGGCAAGGTGCCCTGGACCTTGCACCACAAGCACGCAGACCATGAATGCCTGCGCCCTGCTTCCGAATTTCAACCGATCAACTACCCAAAGCCAGATGGCAAAATTACGTTTGATCGCTTGAGCTCCGTGTTCATTTCCAACACGAACCACGAAGAAAACCAGCCTGCACACCTGACCTTGAAAAATGCAGAGGTACCCGTGGCCACCAACCTGGCCACGTATGCTGGCCCCGAGCAGCGTTACTGCCCGGCTGGCGTGTATGAATATGTAAAAAAGGAAGATGGCAAAGACCAGTTGCAGATCAACGCCCAGAACTGCGTGCACTGCAAAACCTGTGACATCAAAGACCCGACACAGAACATCGTGTGGGTGACACCGGAAGGTGGTGGTGGGCCGAACTACCCGAACATGTAATTGCAGATGAAACGCCGACCACCTGGTCGGCGTTTTTGCTTGGGTGGTGCGCTCTCGCAAAACCAGCGAGCAAAAATGCATGCGCCGCTAGCGCGGTGCTGTGTTCATTTTGCCGATTCAGGCGCCCCCCCGCATGCCCCGAGCCAGCAATCAAGACGCCAGGTCGCTCGTGGTTTCGTTCAGCAGCCTGGAGTTTTCATTCGCATCAATCTCAAAGGTGTATTCGCCTTTCACGACATGGGTGATGTACGTGAAACGGCCATTCACCGTGACCCGATCCAGGCTCAGCTCGTAATAGCAGCCTGCCGTTTGCCCACACCCATTTTCAAACAGGTAACGGCTGGTTTCTTCATCAATCCAGTTCACCGAATATTTTTGATCATCGATGAAAACCTTCACAGGTTTCCACTCGGTTTCACAAAAATTCTCGATCACTTGCGCGCCACGCGCTTTGTAAACCAACTCACAATCGGTCTTGGCAAGAAACTGCAATTTGCGCGTTGTTACTTCAGGCGAATTCGTGCAGGCAACAAGAATCATCAATACACACGCGCCGACGAGTCCGTTAAGCAAACGTTTCATGATATGAATCCTTGGAAGAGCGTTTACTTTGAACGCAACACAGCGACAGCGGGTGTACAAGGCGGGATCTTGCCTTCAGCCTTTTGGCGAGCGCCACAAGAAGCGGTAAACAAAACCGGGAAATGCGAACACCAGAAACAGGCAAGCCGTGAGCGCGAAAAACTCCCAACGCTGCGGTGTGACCTGGCTTAAGCTGCCCTCAATGGCAAAGCCGATCAAACCCACGATGAAGTAGCCCGCAATGACTTCAAGCACGCGGGTCCAGCCACCTTTTTTGACCACAGGCAGAACACCCATGATGCGGTTGCTCACAAAAGGCAGATTCGCAAACAGCAAGGCCAAGCCAAACAACAACCAATGCCCAATCGTCTGCGTCAAAACCCGCCCCTTGTGAATTCGTGAATACTATTAACCCGCCAGCGTTTGCTGGATGGCAGCCATACAGTATGCCATCAAAGGCGCAGGCAACAAGCCCAGCACGATCACGGCCAAACCATTTATACCAAGCACGGCGCGCGCGTCATTGCCCATCACAATCTCAGTTTCATCCGCGGGTGCTTCAAAGTACATTGTTTTCACAATGCGAATGTAATAGAAGGCACCCACCAGGCTGAACATGACCGCATAAACCGACAACCACACCTGACCAGTGGCCAACAAGGCTTTAAGCACCAGCAACTTGGCAGCGAAGCCAACCATGGGTGGAATGCCTGCCAGCGAGAACATCAAGAGCAACATGATCAATGCCAACCAGGGCGCACGCTTGTTCAAACCCTTCAGGTCGCTGATTTTTTCTACCTCAAAGCCCTTGCGGGACATCACCATGATCACACCGAAGGTGCCCAGTGTGGTCAACACATACGTGATGCTGTAGAACATGGCCGATGAATACGCTTGCGCGGCGTTGCCTGTCTCTTCCCCAGTTACACCGGAGAGAAAACCCAACAACATGAAACCCATTTGCGCAATGGTTGAATAGGCCAGCATACGCTTCAAACTGGTTTGTGCAATCGCTGTCAGGTTACCGATGGCAAGTGAAGCAATGGCCAACACCATCAGCATGTTTTGCCAATCGAAAGCCATGACAAACAGGCCATCGACCAACAAACGCATCAACATGGCAAAGGCTGCCAATTTTGGCGCACCACTGATCAGCAATGTGGCAATTGAAGGCGAACCTTCATACACATCAGGCACCCACATGTGAAACGGCACTACACCCAGTTTGAACGCAAGGCCCGCCACCAGAAACACGATGCCGAAGATGAAGATGATCGACTTCTCACCAGACACCGCCGCAGTGGCTGCGAATGCGATGTCAGAATGATTCAACGAGCCTGTTGCACCGTAAATCATCGACATGCCGTACAGCAAAAAGCCCGAAGCCAAGGCACCCAGCACAAAGTACTTCATCGATGCTTCCGTAGCGCGCACATTGTCGCGCTGCATGGCCACAGCCGCATACAAGCTGAGTGACAACAGTTCAACGCCCAGATACACCAACAACAGGTTGTTGGCAGAAATCATGACCATCTGGCCCAGCAAAGTGAATAACACCAATGCGTGCAACTCGCCTTTGAACATGTCGCGGTCTTTCGCATAGTTCGCCCCCACAATCAGGGTGAAAGCAATGGCCAAGGCGGAAAAGCCTTTCAAGGCCAATGCCATGCTATCTGCGATGTACATATTGGTAAAAGCCAGCTCGGTGCCAGTGGTGGGTACTTGCGCCAGGCAATACACACCCAGGCCGATACAGAACAACACCACGATGTTGTGCAGCATCGGCAAAATGCGACCCTTGGTCACGCTGTCGGCAATCAGAAAAGCGCAGGCGAAAAGCGCCAGGGCAATTTCAGGAATAGCGAGTGAGAGATTCATCTGATCCACGAACATTCCTCAATTAAAGCTTGGACTGAGCCACATGTTGCAACAGGGCATCGACAGACACCTGCAACACATCAGTAAAGGGTTTGGGGTACAGGCCCATGGCCATCACCAGAATTGCCAATGCACCCAACATCAGAAATTCACGGGTGTTCACATCGGTCAATTGTTTCACGTTGTCATTGGCCACTTCACCAAACACCACGCGCTTGTACATCCACAGCGAATAAGCTGCACCTAAAATCAGGGTGCTTGCAGCCAGCAAACCAATCCAGAAGTTGTACTTCACCGCGCCCAGAATCACCATGAATTCACCGACAAAACCACTGGTTGCAGGCAAGCCTGCGTTGGCCATGGCGAACAGCAGAAAGAAGGCTGCAAACTTGGGCATGGTGTTGACCACACCGCCATAGGCTGAAATTTCACGGCTGTGAACGCGGTCGTACAGTACACCAATACACAGGAACATCGCGCCCGACACAAATCCGTGAGAAATCATCTGGATGATGGCGCCCTGCACTGCCAGGTCCTGAAACATGAAGAAACCAAGGGTGACAAAACCCATGTGCGCAATCGATGAATACGCCACCAGCTTTTTCATGTCTTTCTGAACAAGCGCAACCACTCCGATGTAAATGACAGCAATCAGCGACAAGGTGATCATGAAGCCCGCCAGTTCATGGCTTGCATCTGGCGCAATCGGCATGCTGAATCGCAGGAAGCCATAAGCACCCAGCTTCAACATGATGGCTGCCAGTACCACCGAACCACCAGTGGGCGCTTCCACGTGGGCATCGGGCAACCAGGTGTGCACCGGCCACATGGGTACCTTCACGGCAAAGGCCATGAGGAAAGCCAGGAAGATCAGTATTTGCTCGGTCATGCCCAATGGCAGCTTGTGCCAGGCAGCAATTTCAAAAGTACCAGACTGGAATTGCAAGTAAATAAGCGCGACCAGCGTAAGCAAAGAACCCAGCAGCGTGTACAGGAAAAACTTGAACGCTGCATAGATGCGATTGGGGCCACCCCATACACCCACGATGATGTACATCGGGATCAGGGTTGCCTCGAAGAACACATAGAACAACAAACCATCGGTGGCGGCGAATACACCTACCATCAAACCCGACAAAATCAGGAATGCGGCCATGTACTGCGCCACTTTTTCAGTGATCACTTCCCAGGCTGCAACAACCACGAAAACGGTGATCAAGGCGGTCAGGATGATGAACCACACCGACAAACCATCGACACCCAAACCGTAGGACGCACCGAAGGCTTCAATCCATGGCAGATTCTCAACAAACTGCAGTTGTGCAGTGCTGGTGTCAAAACCAAAATACAGGGGCAAGGTGACCACAAAGCTGACCAAGGCAGTCAACAGCGCTGCACCACGAACCATGCCCGCGTTCTTGTCATTGCCCAAGGCCATGATCAGCACACCAAAGGCGATTGGCAGCCAGATCGCCAAACTTAGAAAAGGAATATTGTTAGACATTGATATTTTCCAATCGTAAGAACCGAAGTTCCGCCTTCGTTATTTGAGTGTGATGAAAGTAATGATCATGGCCAACACGCCAAGAATCATCGCAAACGCGTAGTGATAAATAAAACCACTTTGCGCGAAACGAACCACACCCGAGATCAAACCGACCAATCTGGCGCTGCCATTGACCAACAACCCGTCGATCAACATGCGGTCACCGAACTTCCACAGTGCTTCACCCAGGCCGCGTGCGCCGCCCGCGAAAACCACTTCGTTGAATTTATCCATGTAGTACTTGTTGTCCAGCAGCGTGTGCACAGGCTTTAGCACTTTCATGAATGCAGCCGGAATGGCTGGCACCCACAGATAACACACGGCAGCTGCCACCACACCGGCCAAAGCCAGCCAGAATGGTGCTGTTTGCAGGGAATGAACACCCATGGCTGCGGCACCGTGGAAAATGCGGCTAAGGCTGGCCATTGCGCCATGTTCTGGCTTGATGGTGATCACACCTTCAAAGAAGGTGCCATGCAACATGGGTTCGACAGCAATGTAACCAATGATGACGGAAGGAATCGCCAGCAAAATCAAAGGCAATGTAACCACCCAGCGAGATTCATGCGGCTGCACGGGGCCGTGGTGCGCATGGCTGTCGTGATGATCGTCATGGCCATGGTCATCATGGTGCTGAATGTCATGGAAACGTTCTTTGCCATGAAACACCAGGAAGTACATGCGGAAGCTGTAGAAAGCAGTGATAAACACACCTGCAACCACGGCGAAGTACGCGAAATCGGCTGCTGGAAGGGTGCTGAAATGCACGGCTTCAATGATGCTGTCTTTTGAGTAGAAACCCGAGAAGAACGGTGTACCAATCAGCGCCAGCGAACCCAACAAAGAAGTTAGCCAGGTGATTGGCATGTACTTCCACAGGCCGCCCATATTGCGAATGTCCTGATCGTGGTGCATACCGATAATCACAGAACCCGCGCCAAGAAACAGCAAGGCCTTGAAGAACGCGTGCGTCATCAGATGGAAAATCGCAACCGGGTAGGCAGATACACCCAAAGCCACTGTCATGTAACCCAACTGAGACAAGGTGGAATAAGCCACCACACGCTTGATGTCGTTCTGAATAATGCCCAGGAAACCCATGAACAGTGCGGTGATTGAACCAATCACCAACACAAAGTTCAAGGCGATGTCGCTGAGTTCAAACAAGGGCGACATGCGGCTGACCATGAAAATACCCGCGGTCACCATGGTGGCGGCGTGAATCAAGGCAGAAATTGGAGTTGGGCCTTCCATGGAATCGGGCAGCCACACGTGCAGCGGGAACTGGGCCGATTTGCCCATGGCACCGATGAACAGGCAGATACAGGCCACGGCCAGCAAAGGCCAATCGGTGCCGGGCATGGTTTGCCCAGCCAGATTATCAGCTTGTGCAAACACTTCAGCGTAATTCATGGAACCGGCCGATGCCATGATCAAACCAATGCCCAGAATAAAACCAAAGTCGCCGACGCGGTTCACAAGAAACGCTTTCAGGTTGGCGTAAATGGCGGTGGGTTTGGTGTACCAGAAACCAATCAACAAATAGGAAACCAGGCCCACTGCTTCCCAGCCAAAAAACAACTGCAGGAAGTTGTTGCTCATCACCAGCATCAACATCGAGAACGTGAACAGCGAGATGTAAGAGAAGAAGCGTTGATAGCCATCGTCTTCTTCCATGTAGCCAATGGTGTAAATGTGCACCATCAGTGACACACTGGTGACCACCAGCATCATGGTCGCGGTCAGCGTGTCGACAAGGAAACCAACCTCGAACACCAACGTGCCAACCGCAGCCCATTCATAGAGGGTGCCGTTGAAGGTGTTGCCCTCCATCACATCCATGAACACCAGGATGGAGGCAATCAAGGAAATGGCAACGCCAGCGATGGTGACTGTGTGTGCGCCTGTTCGGCCAATCTGCTTGCCAAAAAAACCGGCCAGAATGGAGCCTACTAGCGGAGCGAACGGAACGATCAAATACAAGGGATTCATTCGCGCTTACCCCTTCAGTTGGTCGAGGTCTTCGACATTGATTGAATTCATGTTACGGAAAAGGACCACCAAAATTGCCAAACCAATTGCAGACTCGGCAGCGGCCACTGTGAGAATGAAGAAAACGAACAACTGCCCGGACAAGTCGCCCAGGAAGTGTGAAAACGCGACGAAGTTCATGTTCACGGCCAGCAGCATCAGTTCAATGGCCATCAGGATCACGATCAGGTTCTTGCGGTTCAAGAAAATTCCGATCACGCTGATCGAGAACAAAATCGCGCCCAGCACGAGGTAATGAGACAGTGAAATCATTGTTGTTTATTCCCGGTTAGGCCTGGCGACCGCTGTTGGAGTCGCTCTTGGTTTGTTTGCGGTCCAGCTCTGCAGGCATGCTGACCAGCTTCACGCGGTCAGTTGACTTCACGCGAACCTGGTCTGAAGGCACCTGGCCTTTCGTGTCCTTGCGCTTGCGCAGGGTCAATGCAATTGCCGCAACCATTGCGACCAGCAAAATCAGGGCCGCCACTTCAAACGGATACAAATACTCGGTATACAGCAACTTACCCAGTGCCTGCGTGTTGTTGGCGGCCTGCTCGGGCGTTTCCAGATTGGGGTCCCAAAAGCCGCGCAGCAACACCACCGACATTTGGAAAGCAATCAGCGAACCGACAATCGCGGCCACGGGCAGGTTCTTCCAGAAACCCGCACGAACCTTGTCCATGTTCACGTCCACCATCATCACGACGAAGAGGAACAACACCATCACCGCGCCCACGTACACCAGCACCAGTGAAATGGCCAGGAACTCTGCTTCCAGCAGCATCCACAAGGCTGCGGCAGAAAAGAAAGAAAGCACCAGGTACAGGGCAGCATGCACAGCATTGCTGGCGGTGATCACGCGCAACGCTGCGAACACCAAAATGGCGGCGAACACATAAAAGAAACCGGTTATTGCATCCATTGCATCAAGTCTTCTAAGTTTTGTATCGGTTTAACGGTAGGCCGCATCGGCTTCGCGGCTGGCTGCAATTTCAGCCTCATAACGGTCGCCCACAGCCAGCAGCATTTCCTTGGTGAAGTACAAATCACCACGCTTCTCGCCGTGGTATTCGTGAATGTGGGTTTCAACAATTGAATCAACAGGGCACGATTCTTCACAGAAGCCGCAGAAAATACACTTGGTCAAATCAATGTCGTAACGAGTGGTGCGGCGGGTGCCGTCCTCGCGTTGCTCGGACTCGATCGTAATGGCCAAGGCCGGGCACACTGCTTCACACAGCTTGCAGGCGATGCAGCGTTCCTCGCCGTTTTCGTAGCGGCGCAGTGCATGCAATCCACGAAAACGCGGCGACATCGGCGTTTTTTCCATGGGGTACAACACGGTAATAGGCTGAGTGAACATGTAGCTCATGGTCAACGCCATGCCCTTGAGCATTTCGCGCAACAACAAACTGTTCAAAAACTCTTTAACAACTTGAAACATGGTTCGCTCTCAATTAATTCCAGATGTTCCAGGGAGTTTGCATCCAGGCAGCAACCACCACCAGCCAAACCAGTGTCAGCGGAATGAATACCTTCCAGCCCAGACGCATGATTTGGTCATAGCGATAACGCGGGAATGACGCACGGAACCAGATGAACATGGACACCAGCAGGAAGGTTTTCAAACCCAGCCAGATCCAGCCCGGTATGAAGCTGAGGAATGCAACCGGTGCGTCCCAACCACCGAAGAACATGATTGCAGCCAGGCAGGACAGCAAAATCATGTTGGCGTATTCAGCAAGGAAGAACACGGCAAAGGTCATGCCGGAATATTCAACCATGTGGCCAGCCACAATTTCAGATTCGCCTTCCACCACGTCAAACGGGTGGCGGTTGGTTTCAGCCACTGCGGAGATCATGTAGATCACCAGCAACGGCAACAACGGCAACCAGTTCCAGGACAGGAAGTTCAAGCCCATGTCGGCAAACTGGCCAGTGGTTTGCGTCATCACAATGTCGGTCATGTTCAGGCTGCCTGCCACCAACAACACGGTGACCAGCACAAAACCAATGGCCAATTCATAGGACACCATTTGAGCCGAAGCGCGCATGGCAGCCAGAAACGCATACTTGGAATTCGATGCCCAACCCGCAATGATCACACCGTACACTTCAAGCGACGTAATGGCCATCAGGTACAACAAACCCGCATTCACATCGGCCAGCACGGTTTCAGGGCCGAATGGAATAACAGCCCATGCCGCCAGGGCGGGCATGATGGTCATGATCGGCGCAATGATGAACAAACCTTTGTTGGCGTTCATCGGAATGATGATTTCCTTGAACATCATCTTGACCGCATCAGCAATCGGCTGCAGCAAACCCATGGGGCCCACGTAACTTGGACCCATGCGAATGTGCATGCGACCAATCATCTTGCGTTCCCAATAAGTAAGATAGGCAACCAGGCCCAACAGCGGCAAGGTAATGCACAAAATCTTGACCAAAGTCCACACTGGCACCCAGGCAGGCCCCAGCAAGTCAGCACCCAAGGTGGTGATCATTTCAACCGGTGAAGTCATGCCTGCACCTCACTGGCCACAACTGCTTCAACAGTGGCACCGCCAAATACGGTACGCAGACTTTGGGTTTCAGTGCGGCCCATTGGAACCAACACGGCGTTTTCGGCAATGGTTTTGTTCACAAGTACTGCGGCTTGCAAGGTGCCGCCCTCGGAGTCTGTCAATTGAATTTGATCGCCTGATTTCAATCCCAGCACTTCGGCCGTTTGCACACCGATTTGCGCCAAGGCAGGTTTGGCCGCCTTGGTTTTGCGCAGTGAATCGGCACGGCGAACCAGTGAATCCGTGTCGTAAATGGGTGCAAAAGCAGCCAGTTCCAGTTTGCCATTCAAGGCCACGCCTGCAACGGTTTGTTCGGAAACCGAGTTGTTCAACGTTGCTGCCAAATCAGCGGGCATAAACGCTTTCAACACTTCTTCGGAACTGTTGAATTCGAAGCCATCCAGACCCAACAGGTTACCCAGTACACGCAGCACTTTCCAGCCCGGGCGGGTTTCACCCAAGGGGCGAACAGCCGCCTTGAATGTTTGCGCAGTGCCCGCGATGTTGATGAAGGTACCGGACGTCTCAGTGCTTGGCGCGATTGGCAAGAGCACATCGGCATACTGCTTGGCATTGCCCACAAAGGCACTGGCCTGCACCACGAATTCTGCGTCGATCAGACCGCGCACAATTTTCTGGCCTTGCACGCTGTCCAGGTCGGGTTCAGCACCAAACACAATAGCAGCCTTGACCTTGCCTTGCAGCATGGCTTGTGCATTCTTGCCCCCATGGGCGCTGGCTTGAACGCCAGCCACGAATGAACCCACCCAGTTGGCGCCGTCGCCCAGGAAGCCAAATGTTGCACCTGTCGACTTGGCCAATTCTGCAGCTTTGGCCACAACCTGGCCTGCAAACGGGCTCATCAGCACCTGCTGGCCAATCAACACAAATTTGCTGCCTTCAGGTGCACTCAGCGCATTGGCCACCGCGTCATGGCCCAAAGTGTCTGCCCACTTGGAAGGTGCGGCTTTCAGCCACACCGCTTTTGGCATCAAGGGGTCAAGACCACCTGCGTTTACCAACACGACACGGGCGCCCTGCTTCGCAGCCTGACGAATGCGCTGGGTCAGCAAAGGCTGGTCATTGCGGGGGTCGGTGCCCACCACAACAATCGATTCTGCATCGGCCAGTTGCTGAACAGAGGCACCCAACCAAGGCGTGGCGCCAGTCAAATTCAGGTTCGCGCTTTGGCGCAAGCCGGCATCAATACTTGTTGAACCGATGGCAGTCATCAAGCCTTTGGCCAGTGCCATTTCCTCGAAGGTGCTGTTCGGTGAAACCAGCATGGCAATGCTGTTCAGGTCAGTCGATTCACGGCGGGCTTTTTTCAAACCTTCAAATGCCACATTCAAGGCAGTTTGCCAATCGGTGGTCACCCACTGACCATTCTTCTTGATCATGGGTTCGGTCAGGCGATCGGCGGCCTGCAAACCTTCGTAGCTGAAGCGGTCACGATCGGAAATCCAGCACTCGTTCACGCCTTCATTTTCCTGCGGAACAATGCGCATCACTTTGTCGGCCTTCACCTGCACCACCACGTTGGAGCCCAGGCTGTCGTGCGCCGAAATTGACTTGCGGCGTGCCATTTCCCAGGTGCGGGCGTTGTAACGGAAAGGCTTGGATGTGAGTGCGCCCACAGGGCACAAGTCAATCATGTTGCCAGACAATTCAGAGTCCACTGAATTGCCCACGAAACTCAGAATTTCGGAATGCTCGCCACGGTTGGCCATGCCCAGTTCCATCACGCCAGCCACTTCCTGGCCAAAGCGCACGCAACGTGTGCAGTGAATGCAACGGGTCATTTCCTGTGCGGAAACCAGTGGGCCGATGTCTTTGAAAAACACCACGCGCTTTTCTTCCTGATAGCGCGAGGACACACCACCGTAACCCACGGCGATGTCTTGCAATTGGCATTCACCACCCTGATCGCAAATCGGGCAATCGAGTGGGTGGTTGATCAGCAAAAATTCCATCACGCTTTTTTGCGCGTTCACGGCCTTTTCACTCTTGGTGCGAACAATCATGCCGGGCGACACGGGTGTAGCGCACGCAGGCAAAGGCTTGGGGGCTTTTTCTACGTCCACCAGGCACATGCGGCAGTTCGCCGCAATCGACAACTTCTTGTGATAGCAAAAGTGCGGCACATAGCTGCCCGCTTTTTCGGCGGCGTCCATGAGCATGCTGCCCTCGGCCACTTCAACTTTTACACCATCAATCTCTAGTTCAACCATTTGTATCTACCCGCAGGGAATCAAACGTAAGCCGGCACAATGCACGACTTGTGTGTAATGTGATGCTCAAATTCTTCATGGAAATGTTTCAGGAAGGCGCGAACCGGCATGGCCGCAGCGTCACCCAGTGCGCAAATGGTGCGGCCCTGAATGTTGTCTGCAATCGAGTTCAGCATGTCCAGATCTTCAGGACGGCCTTCACCGTGTTCAATGCGGTTGATGATTCGATACAACCAGCCTGTGCCTTCACGGCAAGGCGTGCACTGGCCACAGCTTTCTTCGTAGTAGAAGTAAGACAGGCGCAACAGGCTTTTCACCATGCAACGTGTTTCATCCATCACAATGACCGCGCCTGAACCCAGCATGGAACCGGCCTTGGCAATGGAATCGTAGTCCATGTCGGTGGCCATCATCACATCGCCGGGCAATACAGGCATGGATGAACCGCCTGGAATTACGGCCTTGATTTTGCGGCCACCCTTCATGCCACCTGCCATTTCAAGCAGGGTTGCAAACGGAGTGCCCAAGGGAATTTCATAGTTGCCGGGTTTTTCCACGTCGCCAGAAATCGAGAAAATTTTCGTACCGCCGTTGTTGGGCTTGCCCAGTTCCAGGAACCAATCGCCACCGTTTTGAATAATGAACGGCACCGCTGCAAATGTTTCGGTGTTGTTGATGGTGGTGGGCTTGCCGTAAATGCCGTAAGAAGCCGGAAATGGCGGCTTGAAACGGGGCTGGCCTTTCTTGCCTTCAATCGACTCAATCAATGCAGTTTCTTCACCGCAAATGTACGCGCCATAACCCTGGTGCGCATGCAACTGGAAACTGAAGTTTGAGCCCATGATATTGTCGCCCAGATACCCCGCTGCACGAGCCTGCTCCAGCGCTTCTTCAAAGCGTTCATAGGTTTCCCAAATTTCGCCGTGAATGTAGTTGTAACCCACAGTAATGCCCATGGCGTAGGCGGCAATGGCCATGCCTTCGATCACGGAATGCGGGTTGTAGCGCAGAATGTCGCGGTCTTTGAATGTACCTGGCTCGCCTTCATCGGAATTACATGCCAAATACTTCTGACCGGGAAACTGGCGGGGCATGAAGCTCCACTTCAAGCCGGTTGGGAAGCCCGCACCCCCGCGACCGCGCAAAGCCGATTTTTTCACCTCGGCAATCACATCCTCTTGAGAAATACCCTCAGTCAGGATTTTGCGCAGGGCCTTGTAACCACCACGTGCTTCGTAACCTTTCAGGTCCCAGTTGCTGCCATCGAGACCGGCCAGAATCACCGGGTTAATGTGTCGTCCGTGCAAACAAGTCATGACTTCAACTCCTCTACCAGCGCATCGATTTTCTCGTTGCTCATGAAACTGCACATGCGGTGGTTGTTTACCAACATCACTGGGGAATCGCCGCAGGCGCCCATGCACTCGCCCTCTTTCAGGGTGAACAGGCCGTCTTTGGTGGTTTCGTTGTAATCAATACCCAGCTTCTTTTTCAAGTATTCCGCCGCGTCAGTGCCGCCCGACAAGGCGCAAGGCAGGTTGGTGCACACAACAATCTTCGAGTTGCCCACTTTCCTGGTGTCGTACATGTTGTAGAACGTGGCCACTTCATAGGCAGCGATTGGCGGAATTCCAAGGTACTCAGCCACAGCCTCGATTGCGTCGGTGGGCAGCCAGCCCAATTCAACCTGCACAATGCGCAAGCCAGCCATGACTGCAGAAATTTTCTGGTCAGCAGGGTACTTGGTCAGTTCTTTGTCGATCAGGCGACAGGCGTTTTCGCTCAACTTCATGATTCAATTCAATCCTTAGCGATCAATTTCACCGAACACAATGTCTTGGGTACCAATGATGGTGACCACGTCGGCCAGCATGTGGCCGCGCGACATTTCGTCCAATCCTTGCAGGTGCGCAAAACCAGGCGCACGAATCTTCAGGCGGTATGGCTTGTTCGCGCCATCGGCCACCAGGTAAATGCCGAACTCGCCCTTGGGGTGTTCTACCGCCGCATACGATTCGCCTTCAGGCACATGCATGCCTTCGGTGAACAGCTTGAAGTGGTGAATCAGTTCTTCCATATTGGTTTTCATGTCCACGCGCTTGGGCGGCGTTACCTTGTGGTTGTCGCTCATCACGGGGCCGGGGTTGGCGCGCAACCATTGCACACATTGCTTGATGATTTTGTTCGACTGGCGCATTTCTTCAACACGCACCAAATAGCGGTCGTAGCAGTCGCCGTTCTTTCCCACTGGAATGTCGAAATCCAGGCGATCATACACTTCATACGGCTGCTTCTTGCGCAGGTCCCAGGCAATGCCGGAACCACGCAACATGGGGCCGGTAAAGCCCATGGACAAGGCACGTTCAGGCGTAACCACACCCACACCCACCAAACGCTGTTTCCAGATCCGGTTGTCGGTCAGCAAGGTTTCGTATTCATCCACGTAGTTTGGAAAACGCTTGGTGAAGTCGTCGATGAAATCGAGTACAGAACCTTGGCGGTTCTTGTTCAACTGATCCACTTTCTTGGCAGAACGCACCTTGGAAGGCTTGTACTGGGGCATGTGGTCTGGCAGGTCGCGGTACACGCCACCCGGGCGGTAATAAGCGGCATGCAAACGTGCACCTGAAACGGCTTCGTAGCAATCCATCAGGTCTTCGCGTTCGCGGAAGGCATACAAAAACACCGCCATTGCACCCACATCCAGGCCATGCGCACCCAACCACAGCAGGTGGTTCAAAATGCGGGTGATTTCGTCAAACATCACGCGAATGTACTGCGCGCGAACAGGCACTTCAATGTTCAACAACTTTTCAATGGCCATGCAATAGGCATGCTCGTTACACATCATGGACACGTAATCGAGGCGGTCCATGTAAGGCAGCGATTGAATAAACGTTTTGTGCTCAGCCAGCTTTTCGGTACCACGGTGCAGCAAACCAATGTGCGGGTCGGCACGTTGCACCACTTCGCCATCCAGTTCAAGCACAAGACGCAACACGCCGTGCGCTGCCGGGTGCTGGGGGCCAAAGTTCAGTGTGTAGTTTTTAATTTCAGCCATGATTATTTCGCTCCACCGTATTGAGGTTCGCGAATGATGCGGGGTGTAATTTCACGCGGCTCGATGGTGACCGGCTGGTACACCACACGGCCCAGTTCAGGGTCGTAGCGCATTTCAACGTGGCCAGACAGCGGAAAATCTTTGCGGAACGGGTGACCCACAAAGCCATAGTCGGTCAAAATACGGCGCAAGTCGGGGTGCCCTTCAAACACAATGCCGTACAAGTCGAAGGCTTCGCGTTCGTACCAGTTTGCTGAGGACCACACATCAATGATGGAGGCCACGGTGGGCAAATCATCATCAGGGCAGCACACCTTCAGGCGCACACGCTGGTTTTTCGACACAGACAACAACTGGCACACCACCCAGAAACGCTGGGATTCATTCAATTCGTTGCCGTATTCGCTGCGGTCCAGGCCACACAGGTCGATCAATTGCTCGAACTGCAGGTTTACATTGTCGCGAAGAATGGTGCACGATTCAAAATATGAATCGGCTTTCACAGTCAGATTGATTTCGTTGAAAGCAACTTTGCATTCAACAATGCGGTCACCCAAAGCGGCTGCCAATGCTGCGCAAAGTTGCTCATGGTTCTGAGACATTGAAAGAACCCCTTAACGAGCAATGGTGGAAGTGGTTTTGATCTTGTTCTGCAACTGCAGCAGACCATACATGAGCGCTTCCGCGGTGGGTGGGCAACCTGGCACGTAGATGTCGACGGGAACAATGCGATCACAGCCACGAACCACTGAATAAGAGTAGTGGTAATAACCACCGCCGTTGGCGCACGAACCCATGGACAGCACCCAGCGGGGCTCGGCCATTTGGTCATAAACCTTGCGCAAGGCAGGTGCCATTTTGTTGCAAAGTGTACCGGCCACAATCATGAGGTCGGATTGGCGCGGGCTTGGGCGAAAAATAATGCCAAAGCGGTCCAGGTCGTAGCGACTTGCACCCGCATGCATCATTTCAACCGCGCAGCATGCCAAGCCAAAGGTCATCGGCCATAGCGAGCCGGTGCGACCCCAATTAATCAATTTATCAGCCGTGGTGGTGATAAAACCTTCGTTTAAAACGCCGTCAATACCCATTGCTTACAACCTTCACGAAAGTGGTGCGATCATCAGACCGCTTATTCCCAATCCAGCGCACCGCGGGTCCATTCGTAAATGAAACCCACCACCAGAACACCCAGGAAAATCATCATGGCCCAGAAACCAACAGGACCAATTTCCCGATAGGCCACAGCCCAAGGGAACAGGAACGCGATTTCCAGATCGAACAAAATAAACAGGATGGCAACGAGGTAGTAGCGCACATCGAACTTCATGCGGGCGTCTTCAAACGCCTCAAAACCACACTCGTAGGGGGAGAGCTTTTGCCCGTCCGGACGATGGGGGGCGAGGATACGACCAACCAGCATGGCGCCACCGCCAACACTGATCCCCACAAGGATAAACAACAACACTGGAAAATAAGACTCTAAATTCACTGTGACTCCCGTGTAAACCCTAATGGCCTTCGATAAGCCCGAAAAAAAGCCGGTCGTTGCGTACTAGACCGGCTTTGATTTAAATCCTGGTGCCGACGACGAGACTCGAACTCGTACAGCCTGTGGCCACTACCCCCTCAAGATAGCGTGTCTACCAATTCCACCACGTCGGCGAAGTTATTATTTTGGAATATCCTGCACCGGTGTTTTTGGTTCAGACGGCTTGTTCTCAGCAGGGGTTGCCGTTCCCTCCACTGGAGAAGCCTCAATCGACTCCATTACACCGCCAGATTCCGCTTCAACGCCAGCCCTTGAGTAAAAGGCCAAACCCAGTGTGCAAAGCAGGAAAATTGTAGCACAAAAGCCCGTGGCCCGGCTCAAGAAATTCGCCGATCCGGTGGCACCAAACAGGCTGCCAGAAGAGCCACTACCAAAGGCTGCGCCCATGTCTGCGCCTTTGCCATGCTGCAACAAAACCAGAACAATGACGGCGATTGCAGAGATGATCTGCATGACGACCAAAAATGTATTGAAAATGCTCATAAATTATTTAACCTCTCGCGGCGCGTATTATTCCAGAGAATTCATCGGAAGACAAAGCGGCACCTCCAATTAGGCCCCCATCGATGTCAACTTTTGCAAAAATTTCACTTGCGTTGCCCGGCTTCACACTTCCACCGTACAAAATTCGTGTGCTTTGGGCAACTTCACTTCCCAACATTGCATTCAATCGCGCCCGAATCATGGCGTGCACTTCCTGCGCCTGTTCGGGGCTGGCTGTCACGCCGGTACCAATCGCCCACACGGGCTCGTAGGCAATCACAAGGTTCCATGCACCGTTTCCAACAAACTTCGAACAACGCTCGATGACAGGGTCAAGCTGGGAAGCAATGACGGCTTCAACCAGCCCAGCCTGGCGCTCGGCCAGGGTTTCGCCCACACACACGATGGGCGTAATTCCACCAGCCATGGCGACCACAGCCTTCTCAGCCACGGCCACACTGCTTTCAGCATGATACTGACGACGCTCGGAATGCCCCACCAATACCTGCGTCACACCAAATTCGTTGAGCATGCTGACCGACACCTCGCCCGTGTAGGCTCCGCTGGCCTTGGCAGATACATCTTGCGCGCCATATGCAACGCCTTGATCTTCCAGCAGCTTGGCCACTTGGGTCAGGTACGGAAACGGACAAAACACAGACACGTCGACCTGGTCGTCCACTTCAGCCAGGAAACCGAGAATCAGCGCTTCGTTGGAATCGAAGCTACCATTCATTTTCCAGTTGCCTGCCACCAATTTCTTTCTTGGCTTTTGTTCGGTTGTCTCGCTCATGCTTATCCTTGATTCTTGACTTTCAACACAATTTTCCCCTGTGAGTCGCCCGACTCCATCAGCGCGTGCGCCCTGGCAACTTCTTCAAGCGTAAAAGTGGCCTGCACCAACGATTTCAACGCCCCAGCAGAAAATCCTTCTTTCAATTGCTGATCAACCTGCCGCGCCAATTCTGCCTTGAATTCCAGCGAACGTGGCCGTAACGTAGTGCCGGTCAGCACCACCTGTTTGGTCATCAGTTTTGCCGCATCAATATTGGCAAAACGACCGCCCAACAAGGCGATAACAATCACCATACCCTGCGGCTTGGCACAACTTAAATCTTTGTTCAGGTAATCGCCAGCCACCATGTCGAGAATCAAATCGACACCCTGCTGCTGCGTGTCTTCCAACACAAGCTGTTCCCAGTCCTGGGATTTGTACAGGTAGGCCTTTTGGGCACCCAAACCAGTACAAAAGTCTGCTTTTTCCTGACTGCCCACCGTAACGAAAGTGCGCAATCCATGTTTTTTGCACAACTGGATGGCAGCAGTGCCAATGCCACTGCTGCCCCCATGGATTAATACCGTTTGACCTGCTTTGGCACCGCCTTTGATAAAAAGGTTTTGCCACACGGTCATGTACACCTCGGGCAGACTTGCCGCCTCGGTGAAACTCAAACCTTCCGGTATTTGCATGCATTGCCCGGCAGGCACGCATGCATATTCCGCATAACCACCGCCATTGCACAAAGCCATGACGGGTTTATTCAACATGCTTTCAGAAACACCCTGCCCCACAGCCACAACCACACCCGACACTTCCAAACCCAAATCTGGATTGGCATCGGGGGGTGGCGGGTACAAGCCCAAGCGTTGCAGCACATCGGGGCGATTTACCCCGGCCGCCCTGACCTGAACAAGCACCTCGCCCGGCTTGGGTGAAGGCACAGGCAGTTCAATCAGCTCAAGCTGATCCACACCACCCGGCGCCTTCACACGCACCGCCCTCATGCTGACAGGCGGTTGCGTGGCCGTTGCCTTGCTCATCAGCCCTCGCTGGAACCTTCAGACGCTTGCTCAGCAGGCGCTTCAGGAGTCAACAAGGCTTTCATGGACAAACGCAGACGACCTTTTTCATCAGCCTCCAGCACTTTGACCTTCACAACCTGGCCTTCCTTCAGGAAATCGCCCACGGTGTTCACGCGCTCGTTGGCAATCTGGGAGATGTGCAACAAACCATCTTTACCTGGCAGCACGCTAACGATTGCGCCGAAATCGAGCAACTTCAACACGGTGCCTTCATAAACCGCACCAACCTCAACTTCAGCAGTGATGTCTTCGATCAGTTTCTTGGCGCGCTCGCCAGCATCACCGTCAACAGAGGCGATGGTAATAGAACCATCTTCCTTGATGTCGATGCTTGCGCCGGTTTGCTCGGTGATGCCGCGAATAGTTGCACCGCCCTTGCCAATCACATCACGAATCTTTTCAGGGTTGATTTTCATGGTGATCATGCGGGGGGCGTATGCGGACAATTCGCCCACGCTACCACCCGTTGCTTCTTTCATGATGCCCAGAATATGCATGCGGCCTTCACGGGCCTGCGCCAACGCAACCTGCATGATTTCTTTGGTGATGCCCTGAATCTTGATGTCCATCTGCAGAGCAGTCACACCGTTTTCAGTACCAGCCACCTTGAAATCCATGTCGCCCAGGTGATCTTCGTCACCCAGAATGTCGGTCAACACGGCGAACTTGTTCTCTTCCTTGATCAAACCCATGGCAATACCGGCCACCAGCTGCTTCAGGGGAACACCCGCGTCCATCAACGACAATGCGCCACCGCATACTGAAGCCATGGAGCTTGAACCATTGGATTCAGTGATTTCAGACACCACACGCATGGTGTACTGGAAATCTTCTGGTGCGGGCAGCATCATTTCCACTGCGCGACGGGCCAAACGGCCATGACCAATTTCACGGCGCTTTGGCGCACCCATGCGACCACATTCGCCAGTGGCGTACGGGGGCATGTTGTAGTGGAACATGAAGCGGTCGCGGTATTCACCAGCCACAGCGTCAATCATTTGTTCGTCACGACCAGTACCCAGGGTGGTGACCACCAAAGCCTGTGTTTCGCCGCGTGTGAACAAGGCTGAACCGTGTGCACGGGGCAATACGCCAGTGCGAACAGTAATTGGGCGTACGGTGCGGGTGTCGCGACCGTCAATACGTGGCTCGCCGTTCAAAATCTGGCCGCGAACAATTTTCGCTTCCAGACCGAACATGATGTCGCTTACGTCGGCATTGGTAATGCCAGCACGCTGCTCTTCGGTCAACTTTGAAGGCAATTCTGCGGCCACTTCGGCTGAAATTTCTTTCAGACGTTGGCTACGGGCCTGCTTTTCCGTCATTTTGTAGGCAGCGGCCAGCTTCTCGCCAGCCAGTTCTGTTACAGCAGCCACCAAAGGCTCGTTGGCAGGTGCAGCTTTCCAGTCCCATTCGGGCTTGCCCGCTTTGGCGGTCAGCGCGTGAATGGCGTTAATCGCGGCTTGCATTTGCTCGTGTCCGAACATGATGCCGCCCAACATGATTTCTTCAGACAATTCATGGGCTTCGGATTCAACCATCAGCACAGCAGCTTCAGTGCCGGCAACGATCAGGTCCATTTTGCTGTCTTTCAACTGCGTGGCTGTGGGGTTCAACACGTACTGATCGTTGATGTAACCAACACGTGCACCACCCACTGGGCCATTGAAAGGAATGCCTGCGATAGACAATGCAGCAGACGCGCCCAGCATGGCGGGGATGTCTGGGTTGACTTCGGGGTTGATCGACATAACGGTAAGCACAACCTGCACTTCATTGAAGAAGCCTTCAGGGAACATGGGGCGCAATGGGCGATCGATCAGGCGTGCGTTCAGGGTTTCCTGTTCGGTGCCCTTGCCTTCACGCTTGAAGAAACCACCGGGAATACGACCGGCGGCATAGAATTTTTCTACGTAATCAACAGTCAACGGAAAGAAGTCTTGGCCAGGCTTGGCCGACTTGGCAGCCACCACGGTGGCAAGAACAACGGTGTCATCCACCGTTACAACAACAGCTCCACCAGCTTGACGGGCTACTTCACCTGTTTCCAGGGTCACTGTGTGCTGACCATACTGGAACGTTTCTTTATGAATTTCAAACACTTTGTCTTTTCCTTTTAGTAACCTCGCCGGGACAATACCCGGATGCGAGAGCCCGTCAGTTTTAAAACACAAATGCCCACAACCGGGGTTGCAGGCATTTGAGTCAAATCAACGGCTTGTAGCAGCGACCAATTACTTGCGTAGACCCAAGCTGCTGATCAGGTTGCGGTAGGCATCTGCGTTTTTGCGCTTGAGGTAATCAAGCAGCTTACGACGACGAGACACCATGCGCAGCAAACCGCGGCGTGAGTGATGGTCTTTGGCGTTGGCCTTGAAGTGATCGGTCAACGAGTTGATTCGGGCTGTCAACAATGCCACTTGAACCTCGGGAGAGCCTGTGTCGCCCTTGGCGCGTTGATATTCGGCAAGAATTGCCGCTTTATTGATTTCTGACATATTAAAACTCCACTTGCGCGAACTTGCAGCCGAATTTTGTGACCGCAGTTCCGTGTAAAAAGACCACCCTTTTAAAAAGGTGGTCGCCTGAACCCGCTATTGTAGGGGAAATCCAGTAAAAATCAAACCTGTGGGTTCAATTTTTCGTGTTTTGACTGCAATTTATTCAAAGCAGACAGGTAGGCCTTGGCCGAGGCCACCACAATGTCGGGATCTGCACCCACGCCGTTCACGATTCGCCCACCCTTTTGCAGCCGCATGGTGACCTCGCCTTGCGATTCGGTGGTGCCCGACGTAATGCCGTTGACCGAAAACAGCAGCAGCTCTGCGCCACTTTGTACCTCGGCCTCAATAGCCTTGACTGTGGCGTCCACCGGGCCGTTGCCCTCGCTTTGAGACATCACTTCGCGGCCATCCATGGAAAACACCACGCGTGCCTTGGGACGCTCGCCAGTTTCGGAGTGCTGAACAAGCGAGACGTAGCGATAAAACTCGGATTCCCCACCAGCACCATCACCGGAAACCAGCGCATGAATGTCTTCATCGAAAATCTCGGCTTTTCGGTCGGCCAGATCCTTGAAACGCTGGAATGTGTCGTTCAAGGCCTGCTCACTTTCCATTTCAATGCCCAAAGCCTCAAGGCGCTGCTTGAAGGCGTTGCGACCTGAAAGTTTACCCAGCACAATTTTGTTGGCAGACCAGCCCACGTCCTCTGCAGTCATGATTTCGTAGGTTTGACGGGCCTTCAGGACCCCATCCTGGTGAATGCCGGACGCATGCGCAAACGCATTCGCACCCACAATCGCCTTGTTCGGCTGAACCACGAAACCGGTGATGTTGCTGACCAGCCGGCTGGCCGACACAATTTGCGTGGTGTCAATGCCCACATCCAGATCAAAGAAATCACGGCGGGTTTTGACAGCCATCACGATTTCTTCCAGTGAGCAGTTGCCAGCACGCTCGCCCAAACCGTTGATGGTGCACTCCACCTGCCGCGCGCCGCCAATGGCCACGCCTGCCAGGGAATTGGCCACTGCCATGCCCAGGTCGTTGTGGCAATGTACAGACCACACCGCTTTGTCGCTGTTGGGCGTCAGTGTGCGCAGATCACGCATGAATTCCCCCATACAGGGAAGGCACGGCGTAGCCCACGGTGTCGGGGATGTTGATTGTTTTGGCGCCTGCCTTGATGACCGCTTCACACACCTTGGCCAGGAACGGCAATTCAGAGCGGTAGCCATCCTCGGCTGAGAACTCCACGTCGTCGGTGTATTGCAAGGCAAGCTTCACGGCTTTTACGGCCTGCTCCAAAACCTGGTCAGGCGTCATGCGCAGCTTCACTTCCATGTGCAAGGGTGAAGTTGCAATAAAGGTGTGAATGCGGCGACGTTCAGCGGGCGCAAGGGCGTCGCCTGCGCGCATGATGTCTTTGTCGTTCGCACGGGCCAGTGAACACACGGTGGAGTCTTTGATGACCGAGGCGATTGACTTGATGGCCTCGAAATCGCCGTTGCTGGAGGCGGCAAAACCAGCCTCAATCACATCAACTTTCAGCTTCTCGAGCTGCTTGGCAATGCGGATTTTTTCTTCACGGGTCATCGACGCGCCAGGGCTTTGTTCACCGTCGCGCAGGGTGGTGTCGAATATGATGAGGCGGTCTGACATGGTGTTCTCCTGAGTATCCCTCAAGGATACAACAATGCTGGGGGAAAGCGGTATTGCGGCGACTAGCGAAGCACCGTTCCAGGCAAGGTCATGCATGCGCGGAAATTCAGATTGAAACGTGCATCAAATCACAATCAGAAATGCTCATCACGCTCGATATCCAATCCCTTCAAGCCCTGCCCTTTCACCTTCCGCACAACATACACAACATAGCCGGAAAGCCCATACAGCACGAACACGCCGAACAACACCTTGGGCGGATCTTGAGAAACCAGCGCGAACACCAGCGGGATTAAGGCCAGCACAAGGAAAGGAACACTGCGGCGGAAATGGAAGTCTTTGCCACTGAAAAACGGCACATTTGACACCATGGTAATACCCGCATAAAAGGTAATGCCCCACGCCAGCCAGTCAAGTTCTGCACCCGCCATTTTGGCATCGTCCATCACCCACACAAAACCGGTGACCAACGCCGCCGCCGCCGGGCTTGGCAAGCCCTGAAACCAGGCCTTGTCAACCACCGCTGCATTGGTATTGAATCGCGCCAAGCGCAGCGCGGCACCTGCCAAATAAACAAATGCTGCAACCCAGCCCAATTTGCCCATGCCACTGAGCGACCATTCGTAAATGATCAAGGCCGGCGCAGCACCAAAAGACACCATGTCCGCCAGGCTGTCATATTCCGCGCCAAAAGCGCTTTGGGTATTGGTCATGCGGGCCACGCGGCCATCCAGGCTGTCCAGCACCAGCGCGGCGAAAATAGCCACTGCGGCGGCAGTGAACTGCTGCCCCATGGCCATCACGATGCCGTAAAAACCACTGAACAAGGCAGCCGTGGTAAACATGTTCGGCAACAGATACACGCCTTTGTGCGGCTTGCCGGCAGGCCTTGCTGCCGAACCCATGAAGGCGCGTGGCGCCCCAAACCGGTTTTTGTTCCGCTTGAAGCGCATGATCAGGACACCAGTTCGGCCAGCACGGTCGATGAGGCCGATACTTTGTCGCCAATGGCCACTTTGGGCACTGAATCGGTGGGCAAATACACATCAACTCGAGAACCGAAACGGATGAAACCGTAACGCTGACCTTTTTCGACTGTTTCAGAGGGCTTCACGTAGCAAAGAATACGGCGTGCGATCAAGCCCGCAACCTGCACCGCAGTAACCGTTGCGCCGCTGTCGGTGTGAATCACGATTGCGTTGCGCTCGTTTTGGGTACTTGCCTTGTCCAGATCGGCATTGACAAACAAACCGGGGAAGTAATCCACCGACTTGATTTCACCGCCAATGGGAATGCGGTTGGAATGCACATTAAATACGTTCATGAACACGGAAATTTTCAGGGCTTCGCGCTGCGCATAGGGGTCTTCCACACGCTCAACAGCAACAATACGACCATCGGCTGGCGACACCACTGCGTTTTTCTGCGCGGGAACATAACGGGGTGGGTCACGGAAAAACTGCAACACGAAAGCGAACAAAATCCAGGCCACTACAGACAGGAACGTGAGCCCAAACGACTGAAGTGCAAGCGCCAGCAAGGCTACGATCGCAAGGAATGGCCAACCCTCTCGGGCAATAATGGGATGTGGATAGTTCATGGCTCTTTGTTGTGAATGGTTGTGGGGTCGATTTTATAAGCCAAAGAGACCAAACGCGAGAAGTTTTGTACGGATTGGCAATAAGAATCTTGGCTGATGCCTTTAATCAAGAAAATTTTAAGTGAACTTAAGCAAACAACTCATCACATACTCGAACAGCGTTGCCTGCCAAAAACCGCGATACCGAAGCAATAGCCCTCAAACACTTTGACCAATGACCACACCTAACTCGATAAAACCCAATGCATCTGTGCCACATGAGCTAACAACAGGTAATTCCAGAGAACAGGTAACACACGACCCCTTTGTCAATGCTGCCACACGTATTTTGGATCCACTCAGGGATTTCGTGATTCAACTAATTGCGGCCATTCCAAGATCTTTGACTACTGCATTTGAGTTGCAGGAAATCAACAAAGCGATCAGGGCGGAATTTTCTGAAAAGACGCTGCCCGGAGCATTTTCAATTTCAGATGATGAGCGCAGCGACACGGGATCAGAATACTGGAGTGCATGCAACACCCCACGCAGCAGCCAGGTACTTGAACGCACATCATCCACAGACTACACATCAACAGCGGACGCGATTGGCTTCAAACTTATTCACTATCAAGCAGCGCTGCAGGTCGTGAATGATCTGCTGAACAAGGCAAAACTGACAAATACAAATTTGTCGCTCGAGGAACTCACCACTCGAATAAACCAGGCGGCTGGTTCACTGCGAGAAAAACAGTGGAAAAACTTAAGTTACGACAAGGCCTGCATCAAACAGGATAGTGGGGGGAAACACAAACGCAGCAAGTTTTTCGATATTTTTCGACAATTCAAACGAGAACAAACAAAGTTGATATGTGTGGGTAGCCAAGGGGGAAGCATTCCCGAGCAAACTCGACATGTGCACATACGAACCGCACTGGCTTCAATTATTCACGGTAAATTCCGCAGCTTGGGTTTTAGAACGAAAGATGTCAGCGTGGAGACGCTGGACAAACAGATTTTTGATCGATACGTAGACACACTTCAGTCCAGGGAGTGGAGCAACATTTCGCTGCGTCATGCACTGCAGTTTCCAGATCCGGGGGGAACAGTCCGAACCGTCAATTTCAGCACAATCATGACACCAGCCATTGAGCTGGACAGCGTGTTGGCGAAAAAGTATCAAGATGACGGGATCAATGGAGTTTGCAGCTATGCCATTCGGGAACGACGCCATGCGGTCAACCTGTGGAGAACCGAATTTCGTGCTGAACAATCAGGCAACTCCCAAGCAAAAAATGCGTTTTCAGGACTCAGACACGGGGTACACGATGCTTACGGAATTAAAGACCCCTCGGAGCGCGCCGCTGCAAACGATGCCCGTGTTAAAGAGTTTATCCACGCCAGCGTAATTGATCACTTAAAGCGAAATGGTATACCCGCGGATAAAATCGGTGCGAGCCAGCCATTGATTCTTGACATCGTTTCGGTGAACCTGCTGACCCCGGCCAGCAAGGAGAAGACAATGATAAAACAACAGCAACAAGCCTTCGCAAGAGCAAACCAACAAGAAATTCAGGTTCAAATTGGTAGCGGAAAAGACAACTCGCACACAATCACTGTCAAACCGAGAATTATCATGTTCAACACACCGGTCAACCATCTTTCCCTAAGCGCGACAGGAAACCTGATCGGCATTTGGCGAAATGCGGATTTGATCAACAACAAGGCAATCAAGCTTCTGATTGGGTCAACCAACAAAATCGAAACAATCGGTGGAACAACTGGCGCCAAAATACAAAGGTTAAACGCCGAATTGGCGTCAATCACCGGGAACGATGCGGCAAACATGAATAAACGAAGGGAGATTCTCGAGAACATCACTCTTATTGAGCACTTGACGGAGCAAATTCGGGACATCTACGTCTCGAAACGTCACCATCGAGTTGGAAACGAACCATACAAACTTCCGGCAAGACTATTGGCTTTGGCCAATGAAATTGGCGCAACACCCGCATTTAACTGCAAGAGCGGGAAAGACCGCACAGGCCAGCTAAATGTCGAAATTCGGGATCTGTACACACACCTGATCGTCAATAACGGCAATCCGCGCAATGTTGACGCCAGACGGGAAGGCTTGGAAAAAGAAAACTACAAAACTCTGTTCATGACCGGCGGGGACAGGGAGATTCAGGCCCTCAATACGGGAGTAACCGGCAGCAAGGCACAGCTTCCCTACTACCACAAGTTGATGGATGTCCCACCCAAAACCATCGATCAAATCAAGGGGCTGTCCAAATGGGTTGGATCTTGAGACCCAACCCAACAAGGTCATTTTTTCCTGGGATCATCCGCAGGATTGACGTAATTGATTGCCCAAGGCCCCACACCATGCACCTGGATAATGGTTTCACTGCCTGTCCAGGCAAAATGGGTGGTCTGTGGCTGCATGATGGCCGCACTTCCCGCGGCAAGCGGCATGGTTTTTGACGTATCCATTTTGTCCCCGACCCCCATGTGGAACGTGCCGGAAATCACCGTGACGTGTTCAATTGCGGGGTGAGAATGAGGGGGTATTTTGTAGTTTGCCGGAAATTTCAGGCGAAAAGTGAAAGGCTTGGCCTCATTCAGTGGGCCCTCAATCACGGCAACCTTCGCCCCGGCTGGCAATGACGGAACATCTCCCCAGCTCAGGTCTGCCGGGGTGACCATTTTGTGGGCACCTGCATCAGCCCACGCAGCGGACGCACCCGCACAAACAAAACCAGCCGAAACGCACAAAGCAACAAGTCTATTTTTCATGGAACTCTCCTGGTTGGTTTTTACACACCACGACGACGATCCTGCGCACTACGCTTTGAGGCTGAACTTGCTTTGCTGAAAAAATACTACTCCCTATAATTGGTACGCTCAAGCGCTAAATACACCCATCCATTCCATCAGGAATATTGTCCCAATAAAAAAAACCCCACGGCACTTCCGCGCCCTGGGGTTTCGTCAAGCCTGAAAAACCGGTTAACGGTTTTCCGGCTTAGTTTTTGGACTGATCAACCAGCTTGTTCTTGCTGATCCAAGGCATCATGGCGCGCAGCTGAGCACCGACGATTTCGATTGGATGCTGTGCATTCAAGCGACGACGCGCTGTCATTTCCGGGTAGTTGGTTTTGCCTTCCAGAATGAAGCGCTTGGCGTACTCGCCGTTCTGAATATTGTTCAAACATTCTTTCATGGCAGCACGTGCCTGGTCGGCAATCACTCGGTTGCCAGTGACGTACTCGCCATATTCCGCGTTGTTGGAAATGGAGTAGTTCATGTTGGCAATGCCGCCTTCGTAGATCAGGTCAACGATCAGCTTCAGTTCGTGCAGGCATTCGAAATAAGCCATTTCAGGCGCGTAACCAGCTTCAACCAAGGTTTCGAAACCGGCTTTCACCAGTTCAACCGCACCGCCGCACAACACAGCCTGTTCACCGAACAAGTCTGTTTCTGTTTCTTCGCGGAAGTTGGTCTCGATTACGCCACCCTTTGTGCCGCCGTTTGCTGCAGCATAGGCCAGTGCGATGTCGTGCGCATTGCCAGTGGTGTCCTGGTAAATCGCGATCAGTGAAGGTACGCCGCCGCCTTTCAGGTATTCAGAGCGCACGGTGTGGCCTGGGCCTTTGGGGGCGATCATGATCACATCGATGTCGGCACGTGGAATTACCTGGTTGTAATGCACGTTAAAGCCATGGGCAAAAGCCAAAGCAGCGCCAGCCTTGATGTTGGGGGCCACTTCCTTGTTGTACACGTCGGGAATGTTCTCGTCGGGCAACAAAATCATGACTACGTCGGCTTCTTTCACGGCGTCAGCCACTTCTTTCACTTTCAGGCCAGCGCCTTCGGCTTTGGACCAGGAGGCACCGCCCTTGCGCAGGCCAACAACCACTTCAACGCCGGAATCACGCAGGTTTTGCGCGTGGGCATGGCCTTGTGAACCGTAACCAATGATGGATACTTTCTTCTTCTGGATCAGGGACAGATCCGCGTCTTTGTCGTAATAAACTTTCATGTCGATTTCCTTTTTTCAGATATTTAAATTCATCTTTCGGGCCCAGTTACCGGACTCAATTACCGGACTGAGCCCACGGTTCAGACGCGCAGAATTCGTTCGCCGCGGCCAATGCCGGAGCTGCCCGTACGGACAGTTTCCAAAATGGCGGTGCGGTCAATCGAGTCCAGGAATGCATCCAGCTTGGATTTGTTGCCGGTCAGCTCAATGGTGTAGCTTTTCTCAGTGACATCAATGATGCGACCCCGGAAAATATCCGCGGTGCGCTTCAATTCCTCACGCTCTTTGCCCACTGCGCGCAATTTTACCAGCATCAGCTCGCGTTCAATATGCGCACCATCACTTAGATCCACCACTTTCACCACTTCAATCAAGCGGTTAAGGTGTTTGGTGATCTGCTCGATGATGTCATCGGAACCCACAGTGACGATGGTCATGCGTGACAGGGTTTCATCTTCCGTGGGGGCCACGGTCAGCGTTTCAATGTTGTATCCACGGGCGGAAAACAGGCCCACCACACGGGACAACGCACCCGGTTCGTTCTCGAGGAGAACGGAAATAATATGTCTCATATTTGCCATCTCCTTGTTACAGTTCTTCCGAACCCAGCAGCATTTCAGACAATCCCTTGCCGGCTTTCACCATGGGCCACACGTTTTCTGTGCGGTCGGTGATGAAGTCCATGAACACCAAACGGTCTTTGTACTTGCCAAAGGCTTCGCGCAAGGCAGGCTCAACATCCGATGGCTTGGTGATCTGCATGCCGATGTGACCGTAGGCTTCCACCAGTTTCACGAAGTCGGGCAGCGCATCCATGTAGCTTTCGGAATAACGTGAACCGTAATCCAGTTGTTGCCACTGGCGAACCATGCCCAGGTAGCGGTTGTTCAAGTTCACGATTTTCGGCGTGAAATGGTACTGGAAGCAGGTGGACAATTCCTGGATGTTCATCTGGATGGACGCTTCACCGGTAATACAAGCCACCAGGGCGTCGGGATTGGCCATTTGAACGCCCATGGCGTAAGGCAAGCCCACGCCCATGGTGCCCAAACCACCGGAGTTGATCCAGCGGCGGGGTTTGTCGAACCGATAGTATTGGGCAGCCCACATTTGGTGCTGACCTACGTCGGAGGTCACAAAGGCGTCGCCGTTGGTCACTTCCCAGAGCTTTTCAACTACAAATTGAGGCTTGAT
This sequence comes from Limnobacter sp., assembly GCF_036846585.1. Taxonomy (GTDB): domain Bacteria; phylum Pseudomonadota; class Gammaproteobacteria; order Burkholderiales; family Burkholderiaceae_B; genus Limnobacter. The sequence continues at coordinate 45,602 of NZ_DAIUBR010000013.1, forward strand.
GACTTCGTCAGACTTGGGGTAATCCAGGCATTTGCGGCCGCGCCACTTCTCAACCTGTTCCCACCAGCCTTGCAGCTTGCCCTGGTCAACGCGTTTGCCGCTTTCTTCCAGCAACTGAATCAGGTCAACCAGCACGTCTTTGATGTTGCCGACAATGGGCACATCCACTTTCACGCGCTTTGAAATGGAAGATGGGTCGATATCAATGTGAATGATTTTGCGTGGAATGGATGCGAAATCTTTGGGGTTGCCGATCACGCGGTCGTCGAAACGGGCACCCACGGCGATCAGCACGTCGCAGTTTTGCATGGCCAGGTTGGCTTCATAGGTGCCGTGCATGCCGGGCATGCCCATGAACTTCCTGTCGCTGGCCTTGAATGCGCCCAAGCCCATCAGGGTGTTGGTGCAAGGCGCCCCCACCCATTCAACCAAGCGGGTCAGCTCGGCCGACGCATCGCCCAAAATCACGCCACCGCCGGAATAGATCATGGGGCGCTCGGCTTCCAGAATCATTTGCACGGCTTTTTTGATTTGACCCTGGTGGCCTTTGACCACGGGGTTGTACGAGCGCATTTTCACGGGCTCGGAATAATCAAAGCGGGTTTTGTGAACGGTGATGTCTTTGGGAATGTCCACCAGCACCGGGCCGGGTCGGCCAGAGCGGGCGATGTAAAACGCTTCTTTCATGACACGCGCCAGGTCTTTCACGTCTTTCACAAGGAAGTTGTGCTTGACGCAGGGGCGTGTGATACCCACGGTGTCGCATTCCTGGAATGCATCCTGGCCAATCGCGTGCGTGGGCACCTGACCAGACAAAATCACCATGGGGATTGAATCCATGTAGGCAGTCGCAATGCCGGTCACAGCATTGGTCAGACCCGGGCCTGAGGTAACGAGACAAACACCCACCTTGTTACTTGAACGTGAGTAGGCATCGGCTGCATGAACCGCAGCTTGCTCGTGACGCACCAGAATGTGTTCGAAACCGTCTTGCTTGAAGATGGCATCATAGATATAGAGAACTGCACCGCCTGGGTAACCGAAAACGTGCTTGACGCCTTCTTCTTCCAGACATTTGACAACGATTTCCGCGCCGGTATATTCCATTTTTAAAAAATCCTGACAAAATCCACGGGACATTGGTCGGATGCCGTCCTGGATCGCATTGCCGTGGGGCACAGGCTTTTTGAAAATGAACAACCTTGTGGGTGTGGACATGTCGCAAAGCGCTGGCGATCACAACCCGATTATGTCGGGCAGGTTGGCCATGGGCTTCTGAACACAAAGTTCAGCGCCCTAGCGCGTCTTTCGCCAAAACAACAAGGGTATGTTGATTAACTTGAGACAAAAACAGGGTAGACCGAGATCTTAGTGCGAAGCCCGCCGCGGGTCAAGAAAAAAGCTCCCGGCTTTGATATGATGCCGTATTGTTAAAAACTGCGAATCATTCTCGCCTTGGCTCAAACAGCCCGAAACCCCGCTTAAAACCGATTGGAAACCCTCTAACACCACCTCGACAAACACAAATATGGCCAGCACGAGAGAATTAGAGGGATTTTTGAAAGAGGTGTCGCACAGGGCTTACCGACAGGCGTTTTTTGCCGTCAAGAATGAAGAAAGTGCGATGGACCTGGTACAGGAAAGCATGATGAAGCTTTCCGACAAGTATGGTGACAAGCCCAAAGAAGAGCTACCCATGCTGTTTACCCGCATTTTGCAGAACACCATTCTGGACTTTCACCGTCGCCAGAAGGTTAGGAACACCTGGACAACCCTGTTTTCCAGCTTCCAGAAGAAAGACGAAGAAGAGTATGACGTGCTTGAGAACCTTCTCGCACACGATGGGTCACAGAATTCAAGCGCCCAGGATGAGATTGAGCAGTCTCAGAATATGGCTGCCATCGAAGAGGCCATCGCAAATTTGCCGGAGCGTCAACGCCAGGCATTCCTTTTGCGTTATTGGGAAGAGATGGACTTGGCGGAAACGGCAGAGATCATGGGGTGTTCCGAAGGCAGTGTAAAAACGCATTGTTCAAGGGCAACAAAGGCACTGGCACAGGTATTAAGGCAACAGGGGTTTCGGGAATGAACGAGGATCGGCTAACCGCAAATGTAGTTAAAAAGCTACTTAACGAGTCAGCGGGACGGGTCTCGCCTGACATTCAGGCACGCTTGAACCTGGCCATCGCCCAGTCAGTGCAATTGCACGCTGAAAAGCATGGTGCGCATGGCAAATCCAAAACGCCGATCAACGGACCCATAAGCGATTTTTTCCAGCACATTTCCGAATGGTTTAATCGCCCTGCCCTGTCGATGGCGGTCAGCGCGCTGTTTATTGCCGGTGCGGCACTGGGTGTTGCACAATTCGGCCTGGAAAATTACGATGCGCGAATTTCTGAGACTGCGGATCTGGATGCGGCAATTTTGTCTGATGACTTGCCGCCTGACGCCTATCTGGACAATGGCTTCATCAATTACGCCACCGAGCTACAGAAAAACAATACGATTCCAGCCGAAGACGGTCTTGAGCAATGGATGGACTCCTTGCCCGCCGACTTCACGACATCAATCTAGTGCTTTGAGGGGTGAAGGACATGGCTGCCACTAGACTTTATTCCGGATTACTGACGCTGGGTCTGATTTTGGTACTGGGCATCCAGAGCGCCGATGCATTGGCCTCCACTTCATGGTCCGAACTTTCCGGCAAACAACAGGAATTGCTGGAACCATTGAAAGATGAGTGGGGCTCAATGACCAACGCCCAACGGGAACGCTGGTTGAAGGTGGGCCGAAAGTACGAAAGCGAACCGCAAGAGCGACAGGCGATCATGCGTGAACGCGTCAGCACCTGGAGTGAGTTAAGCCCCAGAGACAAAGCCGCAGCCCGCCAGAACTACAAGGCACTGAAGGAAAAGCGCCAGGGTGAACGAAATTCCACCTGGAACAGCTACCAAAGCCTGGACCAGAAAAAGCGGGATGAATTCAAGGTTAGGAACAACAAACCATCCCTGAATTAAACCTTGTCAGCATTTCGGTTGCGTGTGCAGCGATAAAATACCGGAATGGAACGACTACTCAACAATGGCTTGATCAGCCCAAGCAGAAAACGCCGACTGGCCAGCATGCTGTATGAAAGCATGCTGCTGTTCGGCGTTCTTTTTATTGCAGGCTACTTTTTCGACACACTAACCCAGAGCCGGCATGCCCTTTACCTGCGGGAAGCCCGCCAGTGGTGGTTTTTCGCGGTACTGGGGCTGTATTTCGTGTGGTTTTGGCGCCATGGCGGGCAAACGCTGGCGATGAAAACCTGGCATCTTCGATTAGTCAATGAAAACGGCGAGCGGGTCGGCTGGCTGCAAGCCCTGTTTCGCTACGTGCTTTGCTGGTTTTTTACCCTCACAGGCATTGGCTTCATTTATTCGTTTTTTGACAAAAACGGGCAGTTTCCCCAAGATCGATTGGCCAAAACCCTGCTGGTGTCTTCAAAACCCCGGGAACGGGGTGTTGAAGAAGTGATGCGGCACAGCTAGACGTCCAAGGCTTTGATGGCCTTGCCCAATCGCAGCCAGTCCGCTTCGTTTTTGGGTACGCCGCAACGCAGAATGCAGGCTTCACTGGCATAGGTGCGAACAAGAACGCCAAGCTCTTCCAGCCGGGTGGCCCACCGGTCGTTGTTGGGGTGTTCAAAACTGATGAAGTATCCGCCTTTGTAAATCTCGACTGTGGCACCAAGCCGTTCACGCCACAACGCTTCAAGCCGAACACACACGTCGGCAAGCCGTTGCAACTGGTCTTCACGCCATCGTTCCGCCTCAAAGTACTGCAAAGCCAGCCACCACTGCGGCGATGACACGGCCTGCGTGCCAACTTCGTTCAATAACGCGGTACACACGGCCTTGGGGCCGCACACAAACGCAAGGTTGGCCCCGGCCAAACCTGAAAACGGTGCGACAGACCGCAACACGATGGCGGGTTCTGCTTCAATGAACGATGCGTAGGATTCTTCACCGGTCCAGTCCAGATAGGCTTCGTCAAGAATCAGCCACCCGCCCTGTTCGCGCAGCCTTCGGGCAAGTGGCTTGATCTGTTTGATGCCGATCATTTGGCAGGTAGGGTTGACCGGACGCCCCAGCACCACCACATCACATTCCGGAATATCGCCTGCAAGGATCAGGTCAACAGGCCAATCCAGCACCACGTGGTTGGCACGGCGAAAACGCTTGTCCCATTGATCAAAACTGGGCTCGGCCAGAACTACCCGCATGGCCCCATACCAGGTTTGGAACAAGCGGGCCAAGGCGGAAATTCCGCTTTCAATGCCGGTTACAGCCAACACAGATTCACATTCGAAATAACGCGCGGCTTCCAGATGAAAACGCGAACGAAGCGTATCCGGGCTTGCCCACACATGGGCAGGCATGTCGGGAAGTGGCAACTCGAACGGTGCCACTGAACCCGACAAATCCAGCTTGGCCTGTTGCTGAATCCGGGTTTCAATGAACATCCGATGTTTCCAGATAAACGGGGAAACCCCAAAGCCGCTCAACCTGGGCGAGGGTTTTTTCTGCCTCTTCGTCATTCAACGGGCGGCCTCGACGGCTCATGTGGGTCAGGGTAAGTGAACGGTCGGTCATTCTTGCATACGATGTAACCTGGATGTCGGGCACCATGGTTTCCCGGGAGTACTGGTTGGCCAGCAAGGTTCGGATGCGCTTGTAGCCCTCGTCGTTGTGGATGCAATCGATAAACAAGTCGGATTCATTCTTGTGGTCGGCAATGGCAAACAGGCGAAAATCGCGAATGACTTTGGGCGACAGGAATTGGCGGATAAAGGATTCATCCTTGAAGTTGCGCATGGCAAAGTCCACGGCCTTTAGCCAGTTGCCACTGCCCGCCAGTTCGGGGAACCAGCGCCTGTCTTCCTCGGTGGGCTTTTCGCACATGCGCCGTATGTCACTGAAAATGGCAAAACCCAATGCATAGGGGTTCAAGGCACGGAACCGGCCGTCACGGGAATCGGGCTGAAACACCACGTTGGTATGCGATGTCAGGAATTCAAGCATGAAACCATCCGACACCCGTTTGTCATCGTACAGTGCGTTCAGCAGGGTGTAGTGCCAAAAACTGGCCCACCCCTCGTTCATGACCTTGGTTTGCCCTTGCGGGTAAAAATACTGCGACATTTTACGCACAATGCGCACAAGTTCGCGTTCCCAGTCGCGCAGCTTGGGTGCCTCTTTTTCAATGAAGTACAGGATGTTTTCCACGGGATCATGCGGGTAGTTGTCTTGCCTGCGCTCAATTTGCGCGGCCTCGACTGGTGACACCTTGGCCATGATTTCATCGTACTGGCGTCGCTTTTCTTCGGCCAGATCATCGCGCTTTACCTTCAGCGAGGCTTCCGATTCATAGCGGCGCTTGTAACGGTCTACACCAAAGTATTGAAGGGCATGCGCGGCATCCAGTACTTCTTCAACCGCATCGAAACCGTACTTTTCCTCACATTCCATCACGTATTTTTTGGCAAACACGAGGTAATCGATAATGGCATCGGCCTGCGTCCACTGGCGAAACAGGTAATTGCCCTTGAAAAACGAGTTGTGGCCGTAGCAGGCATGGGCAATCACCAGGGTCTGCATGGTCATGGTGTTTTCTTCCATGAGGTAGGAAATGCAGGGGTTGGAATTGATCACCACTTCGTAAGCCAGGTTCTGCTGACCGGTTTCATACAGGTGTTCATTCACGGAAAATGATTTGCCGTAGCTCCAGTGCGGGTACATGACGGGCATTGCACCGCTGGAATAGGCGTCAAGCATTTGCTCGGCAGTGATCACCTCGATCTGGTTCGGGAAGGTATCAAGCTTGAATTTGTTGGCCGCAATGTCGTGTACCTGTGCATCGATCTCCCGAAGCAAATCGAAGGTCCATTCATTGCCTGCCGCATCCAGTTGTTTGGCCATGCGTGCCACTCCTAGCGCCCAAAGGCGACTTCTTTTTTCTCAAACAAACCACGAAATACCGGATAGATGTCGCGGCGATTGAACAGTTTGCGCATCGCAAAATGTCCTTCACAACGTTCTTCAAGCGGTTCGAAACTTTCCCAAAGATCCGATGCACGCGCCATGCCGAACATCGGTGTGGGCATGGTCTCCACATAGGCGTAGTAACGCACATGCGGCATGATTTTGGAAGAGAGATACTCCGCGCTGGCCCGCGCGTCGCGGGATGTGGCATCGCCATCAGAGGCCTGTGCCACGTAAACATTCCATGCGCTGCCCGGATAACGGGTTTCGATGATGTGGTGCATCAGTTCCATGGCAGGCATGATTTCGGTACCGCCACTTTTCTTGCCATAGAAGAAATCTTCTTCGCTCACCTCCTCGGCTTCGTCGGTGTGGCGAATGAAAACCAGCTTCACCTCTTCGTATTTGCGGGTGAGAAACAGGTACAGCAAGGTGTAAAAGCGCTTGGCCAGGTCTTTCTTGGCCTCGTCCATAGAGGCAGACACGTCCATCAGGCAGAAAATAACTGCGTTGGTAGAAGGTTCGGGGTAACTTATGCGGTTGCGGTAACGCAAATCCACTTCGTCCAGAAACGGCACGTAGGGCTTTTTCTTTGCATCCTCAAGCAGGTCAAGCTGACATTTTTCCTCGTCATCGTCATCGTCCTCTTCATCGTCGTCTTTGGGTTCCAGGGCAACGCGGCGCATCAACGACGCTTTCATGGTGCGCAATACGGACAGGGAAGTGGGTGCGCCCGTTCGCGAGTAACCCGCATTGCGACTTTTCATGCGTTTGACCGATGATATTTCGCGCTTCAACAGCTCGGGCAGCTCCAAGTCATCGAAATAGAGATTCAAAAACTCTTCACGGGACAACACAAAGGTGAAGGTGTCTTCGCCCTCGCCTTTGCCGGGCTTTCCACCACCCTGTCCCTCACCACCGCCACTGGGACGTGGAATGCGGTCGCCGGGCACAAAGTCACGGTTGCCCGGAACTACATGTTCGGTGCTGCCACCCGGGCCAAAAATGAAGGTTGGTTCGGAAACCTCGCGGGTGGGAATGCGTACTTTGACTTTGCCGTCGCCGCTGACATCGGAAATGGAGGATTCGCCCGCCACATCCGAAACCGCTTTTTTCAATTGCGTTTTGTAACGCCGAATAAAGCGCTCGCGGTTGGGCAAGCTTCTGTTTTTGCCGTTGAGCCTGCGATCAATAATGGTTGAATCGCCCATGGCAAACTCCTTATGCGTTTTGCGTGATCAAGACGCCTTTTTCACGCGCAAATGCCACTCGACGAGCAGGCGAACCTGCTTCTCGGTGTAACCCTTGGCAACCATGCGGTCCACAAAGTTCTCGTGCTTTTCCTGGCTTTCCTTCGAACCTTTGTGATCGAAAGAAATAACGGGCAGCAGGTCCTCGGTTTTGGAGAACATGCTTCGCTCGATGACTTCGCGCAACTTTTCGTAGCTGGTCCATGCGGGCATGGTGCCGGAATTGCTGGCCTGCGCACGCAGCACGAAATTGACCACTTCGTTTCGGAAGTCTTTGGGGTTGGCAATTCCGGCAGGCTTCTCGATGCGGTTCAGTTCATCGTTCAAGGAGTCGCGGTCGAAAATCTGACCGGTGGCCGGGTCGCGGAATTCTTCGTTCTGAATCCACTTGTCGGCAAACTGGATGTAACGTTCGAACAGGTTCTGGCCATACTCACTGTAACTTTCCAGATAAGCCGTTTGAATTTCCTTGGCCACGAATTCGGCGTATTTGGGCGTCAGGTAGCTTTTGATGAAGTCCAGGTATTTTCGGGTTTGTTCCTCGGGCAGGTTGTCCTTAATGACTTGCTGTTCAAGTACGTAGAGCAAGTGCACCGGATTGGCCGCCACTTCCTGGTGGTCAAAGTTGAACACCTTGGACAACACTTTGTAAGCCCAGCGGGTGGACGAGCCATTCATGCCTTCGTCCGGACCGGACTGGTCGCGGTATTCCTGGATGGGCTTGGCGTGCGGGTCTACGTCCTTCAGGTTTTCACCGTCATACACACGCATCTTGCTGAACAGGTTGCTGTTGGCTGGTTCTTTCAAACGGGTCAGCACGCTGAACTGCGCCATCATGTTCAGGGTGCCGGGTGCGCAAGACGCCTTGTTCAAGGAAGAATTTTCCATCAGCTTTTCGTAAATCTTGACTTCCTCAGACACGCGCAAACAGTAAGGCACTTTCACGATGTACACGCGATCAAGAAACGCTTCGTTGGTTTTGCTGTTGCGGAACTGTTGCCATTCCGATTCGTTGCTGTGTGCCAGAATAATGCCGTCAAAGGGAATCGAACCAAAACCTTCCGTGCCCTTGAAGTTGCGTTCCTGGGTAGCGGTCAGCAAGGGGTGCAGCATCTTGATTGGGGCCTTGAACATTTCCACGAATTCAAGCAAGCCCTGGTTGGCCAGACACAGGCCGCCACTGAAGCTGTAGGCATCGGGGTCATCCTGGCTGAACTGGTTCAACATCCGAATGTCGACCTTGCCCACCAAGGCGGAAATGTCCTGGTTGTTCTCGTCGCCGGGTTCGGTCTTGGTAATTGCGATCTGGTTCAAGGTAGACGGCATCAAGCGAACTACGCGGAATTTGCGCAAGTCGCCACCGAATTCATCAAGACGCTTGGTGGCCCAAGGGCTGGCAATGCCGGTCAGGTAGCGGCGCGGAATGCCGTATTTGTCTTCCAGCGATGCGCCGAACTGAACCGGGTCAAACAAGCCCAGTGGCGATTCATTGACGGGCGAGCCTTTGAGTGCATAGATCGGCTGTTGCTCCATCAGGGCTTTCAGGCGCTCTGCCAAAGAAGACTTGGCACTGCCCACAGGCCCAAGCAGATAAAGCACCTGCTTGCGTTCTTCAAGGCCTTGGGCAGCATGCCGGAAGTAGGCAACGATGTTCTCAATCACCTCTTCCATGCCGTAAAATTCTTTGAATGAGGGGTAGCGACGCACCACACGGTTGGCGAAAATTCGAGAAAGCCGCGGGTCATGCCGGGTGTTGATGACCTCAGGTTCACCAATGGCATGCAGCATGCGCTCGGCGGCGCTGGCATAGGTAAGTGGATCGGCCTTACACAGTTCGAGATATTCTTCAAGGCTCATCTCGGTTTGCTGCAAAGCTGCAAACCTGGATTGAAACTGACCAAAAATGTCAGCATTACCGGAATTCGAATCACGTTTCTCAAGCTCTGTGTTCATGATGTCCTCCTGCACAACGCGCTTTTGCTTTCGCCTTTTTACTTCGGCCGTGAATCTATTTCGCGCCCAAAGCAATCAATTTCATCTGTTGAAAAAGTTGCAAAAAACAGGCCAGCTCGTTTATTTACATTATTGTGCCGTTTTGGTGCCTGCAACACTTTTCAGTCAACTCTCCTGTTACTACTATCGCCCCAACAATGGGGTTTTTAAACCCCTGAAGTAATTAGAGTCTCTCGTTTGGTTAGACGCCATACCGTTTGAGAAATTTCACGCCTTGTGAAATTTTCTTTGACGTTTTCTTCAGAAAACTCCAGTACGTTCATGACAACACCCTTTTTGGCCAACACGCCGGGCATGTCGTCCAGACGATATTGTTTGCGCAACAACTCAAACATGGGCTTGTCGATGGCAATGGACCTACCCTGTTGAATATGTGACGCAATCGACTTGATTAATTCCTTCTGAGTATCAATTTCAGACAATTTATTGAATTCCAGAACAAAACCGTGTTTGCGCAGACGATTGACAAAACGGGAGGGCTTGAGCCGACCAGAGAGCACCACCGTCATTTCCAGCGGCAGCGCGGCCATTCGAAGCAAATAATTTTCATGAAGCAACGTGGGAAACACAATCAGGTTGCCGCCCTTCTCGCCCAAGTGATCCAGGTTCTCGATGTGTGGCACATATTTGCCCTGCACTTTGAACAGCAACTGCGCCCGCAGCACCACGTAAGGTTGCTTGATCACCCACAAGCCCAACACCACCACATTGATCACGGTGACTGCGGCAAACACCCACAACACCTGCCCTTTGATGGCCAACAAAATGGCAATCGCAAACCCGGCTGAAACCACCATGAAAAAAGAATTGATGATGTTGTTGGCCGACACCACCCGTGAGCGGCTTTCCCTAGGGGCGAACGCCTGCATGGTGGCGTAAAGCGGCACGCTGTACAAACCAACACCGATACTGATGAGCACAAACAAACCCAGCACAGCCAGGTTGTTGAGTTGACTGAAGAAGGCAAATACGGTTTGCTGGGCCGCACTGGTTTGATAGGCAACAAGTACGGCATGCAACAACACACCAGCCAGAATCATGACCACCAAACCACACAACACCAGACCCATTTCAATGCGCTTGCGTGACCACTTTTCACACAGAAAGGCCCCAATACCCAAACCCACGGTGAACGCGAACAGCAACACCGTGGCCACACCGGGGCTGGCATTCAACAGGGTTTTGGACAACAGAGGAAACTGGGTAAGGTAGGTTGCACCCACAAACCACAACCATGAAATGCCCAACAAGGCGGGCCAAACCGCTGGAAGCTGTGTGGCAAAGCGCACATTGCGCCACGTCTCTGTGAACAGGTTCCAGTTCACCCGCAAATCAGCGCAATGTGAAGGTGTTAATGGCATGCGATGTGCTTGGTATACACCCAGCATGGCCACCACAAAACCAAAGCCACACACGATGTACACAACGGCATTGCCGGCATCTTGACTCATCAGGCTGCCCGCGGCAATCGTGCCCAGCAAAATGGCCATGAATGTGGCTGATTCAACCAAGGCATTGGCCATCACCAACTCGCTGGACTTCATGTGTTCGGGCAAGTAGGCATACTTCGCAGGACCAAAAAATGCAGACTGGGTTCCGAGCAGAAAAACACCGAGAATCAGCAGTTCCACGGAATTCAACAAGAAGCCCACGGCGGTGATCAGCACAATGGGGGGCTCAAGCCACTTGGCAAGACGCATCACTTTGGTTTTGTCGTATTTGTCAGCTAGCTGCCCGCTGGTTGCGGAGAAAATAACAAACGGAAGGATGAACAATGCAGCGATCAGATTGATCAGCAAACCGGGGGAGAAACTGCCGCGAAGCGTATCGTTGTATGTCACTGCGAGCGTGACAGCGAACTTCAAAAGATTGTCGTTGAACGCGCCCAGAAACTGCGTCCAGAAGAATGCGCCAAAACGATTGTCACGAATCAATTGAATTGCCATGCATTGAGCATAGCGCAAAATATTCAATGCGAGTAACAAAAAAAGGCCTTGCTTGAGCAAGGCCTTTTGGTGTTTTCACGACAACTTAAGAACCGTGAAAAACTTCCTTTTTAAAATCAAGCAGCTGCCTTGTATTCAGTCACGGGCTTGGCTTCAATGATTTCATCCGGAATTTGACCGTTGGTGCGCAGGTAATCCTTGCTGAAGTCGTCGGTCAAAATTGCGTCGAAACGAATCGGCTCGAATTCCCGAATACCCTGGGCCAAATCGGGGCTGATCAGGTTCTTGGCAACCGCGTCTTTCAACTGGTCTTCAAGGCCCTCACCAGTCACCTTGCCGGAGGAAACAGCTTTCAGGAAGTTGCTGTAACCGGGTTCGATGGACAACAACTTGTCGGCCGCTTCCAGAATTCGACCGGTGGGGTCGGACAGGCCTTCGCCCACAAACACCTTGTCCAGCAGACGTTCTGCAAACGCGTTGCGGGTCATCAGCAATTCGGCCACTTCTGCATTCAGCATGTCGCTCGGGCCTTTGGTTTTGCCCATGCCCAGCGGGTAGGCCACGAAGTTCAGCAAGGAGCCCACTGCCTTGTTGGGGAAGTTGCGGTTGAACTCGGTGAACGCTTTATCGATCTCGAACAATGAGTCTTCAATCGCCCATTGTGCGTGTGGCAGTTCATCGGCCAAACGGCCGTTGGTTTCAAAATACTTCAACACGGCGGTGGCCATGTAAAGGTGGCTCAACACGTCACCCAGGCGGGCAGACAAACGTTCGCGGCGCTTCAGTTCACCACCCAACACACCCATCGCCACGTCGGCTGTGAAAGCCAGCGCTGCTGAACGGCGCTCAATCGCTTTGGCGTACACCGCCATGGGGCCACTTACCGGGCTTTTCGCCAAGCGGTTGCCTGTCAGGCCCAACAACAGGGCGCGCATGGCGCGGTTGAAAATGTGGCCCAAGTGACCGAAGAATGCTTTGTCGAAATCGCGTAAGCCCTCTTCTTTGTTGGGGTTTTGGGCTGCCTGCATTTCTTTCAACACCCAAGGGTGGCAACGAATGGCACCCTGACCAAACACAATCAGGTTGCGCGTCATGATGTTCGCGCCTTCAACTGTAATGGCCACGGGCATGGCCTGATAAGCCTGACCCAGGTAGTTGCGTGGGCCAAGAATTACTGTGCGGCCACCATGAACGTCCATGGAACGAAGAATGATTTCGCGCATCATTTCGGTCATGTGGTATTTCATCATGGCCGTTACAACTGAAGGTGCACATTCTGCACAGGCAGTTGCCGTCAGCACGCGGGACGCCTCAAGTTTGTAGGTCAGGCCACCGATTTTGCCGGTTGCCTCCTGAACACCTTCAAAACGGCCAATTGGCATTTTGAACTGGCGACGAATGCGGGCATACGCGCCGGTGGCCAGGTACATGCCCCAACCCGAAGCGGCAGACAAGGCTGGCAAGGAAATGCCACGGCCTGCTGACAAACATTCAACCAGCATTCTCCAGCCTTTGCCGGCCATTTCGCGCCCACCAATGATGGAAGACAGCGGAACGTAAACATCGTTGCCAATAATGGGGCCGTTCATGAACACGGAGCCCGGGAAGTGGCGACGACCAATTTGCACATTGGGTGTGTTGGCAGGCAACAGCGCACAGGTAATGCCGTAGTCCACCTTGTTTTTGTCACCCAACAAACCTTGCGGGTCTTTCAGTTTGAACGCCAAACCGACCACGGTGGCCACTGGTGCCAATGTGATGTAGCGCTTGCTGAAGTTCAACACAATGCCCAGTTCTTCCTTGCCATCGACCACGCGCTTCACGACCACGCCGGTGTCTGGAATTGCAGAGGCATCTGAACCTACTTCAGGACCTGTCAAACCGAAACATGGAATTTCGCGACCATCCACCAAACGTGGCAGCCAGTAGTCTTTCTGTTCTTGCGTACCGTAATGCATGATCAACTCGCCCGGGCCCAAAGAATTTGGAACCATGACCGTGACGGACGCGGTCAGCGAACGTGTCGCGATTTTTGCTACCACGCAACTTTGTGCGTAGGGGGAAAAACCCAAGCCGCCATGTTCTTTGGCAATCAACATGGCGAAGAATTTGTTCTTGCCCATGAAGCTCCAAACTTCCGGTGGCAGGTCTTTAAGCTCGAAAGTGATTTTCCAGTCGTCAAGCATTTTGCAAAGCTCTTCTGTCTCGTTCTCAAGATATGACTTTTCATCAGCGGTCAGCTCGGTGTACTTCACGTTCATCAGCTTGGACCAGTCTGGCTTGCCACCGAACATTTCAGCTTCCCACCAGGTGTCTCCGGCTTCAAGCGCGTCTTTTTCAGTCGGACTCATGGCTGGCAGCGCTTTGCTGAAGGCCTTGAAAATAGGTGCCGTCAGCACACCACGACGCAAGCTGGACACGTTCAATACCACTGCGATGGGCAGATAGATCGCAGCGAACACGATCAAGCCCAGTTCGCCCAATCCACCTAAGGCGTAAAAGCCCAGTGCGGATGCGCCAATGGCGGCGGTGAAGGTCAGCAGGTTGGCACCGCTGTAAATGAGGCCGGTCAACACAACAGCTGCAAAAACGGCGAAAAATGAATTTGACATGTTTATACCCCTTGAATGTCATCAAAGTTACTTATGCGTAACATGCTCTTTCAGTGAACGACTGTCAACCTCATTGCACCAAAAAAACACTGACTTTTCTAGAGCCTCAATTCGAAAAGGAAGACTTGCGCTACATTGCAACGCAACATATGCATCAGAAAAAATCATGCAATGTTCTTGCAAGCAAGGACACACTTACACATGTCACTGCCTCGCAGTGCAACACTTCAATTAATTACGACACACCAGAAGTTACAAGATTTGACAAGCCAGCATTGAGGCGTGCCGCAGATGCTCAATCGAGCTAACAAGCGCGCCAATTAACCGATACACTGCACCTCGTGCAGTACTACATTCATCAAAAAAAGCGAGGGGAACATGCCGGTTAATGTGAACGTGAAAATTGAAAAGTCTTTTAAAGTGGCTTGCAGTGCAAAAAAAGCATTTGATCAACTTTCTGATGTCGCAGACACCGTGGCATTGTTTCCGAAGCTCGACAAGATCGTGGATTTGGGTGATGAAGTGTGGCGCTGGGAAATGGCCAAAATTGGCGCAGCCGGTATTTCCCATCAAGTGAAGTACACCGTCAAATACAACAACGATGGCAAAAGCAAAATTGACTGGAACCCGGTTCCCGGTGGTGGCAATGCCACTGTTTCCGGTGGTTGGGTAATCAATGAAGACAGCCCGAAAGCCTGCACAATTGCGTTTCGCTCGACTGGCGAATTTGAAATGCCAGTGCCACGCCTCATGAAAGGCATTGCAGAGGGCATCGTGAAATCGGAATTCGACGCGCAGGTGGGAACCTTCCTGGATCGCGTGAAAGCCAAACTGGAATCTTGATTTAAAACAACAAGGGGTGCCCCATGCAGACGGCACCCTGACGCGCTTTAGGAGACGCAATGCCCTGGATGATTTACGGTGCCAACGGTTACACCGGTGAAATGATTGCCCGCGAGGCCGCCAAACGCGGCATGCGCCCCATTCTGGCTGGCCGCAATGAAGCAGCCATCACCGAACTGGCCAACAAACTAAGCCTTCCCAGCCGCGTTTTTTCCCTGGGTGATGAAGCAGAAATTCTGCAAGGTTTAAGTGAGGTTGATTTGGTTTTGCATTGCGCAGGGCCATTTTCTGAAACAGCCGAGCCCATGATGATGGCTTGCCTGCAAACGAAAACCCATTACCTGGACATCACCGGCGAAATTTCCGTGTTTGAATTGGCGCAATCACTTGGCGGCAAAGCCAAAAAACAAAAAGTGGTGCTATGCCCCGGCGTGGGATTCGATGTCATTCCTACCGATTGCGTTGCCGCACGACTGCATGAACTGCTGCCCGATGCAACCCATCTGGCCCTGGGATTCGACTCCCGCAGCGGCTTGTCGGCAGGCACAGCCAAAACCACGGTTGAAGCCATGAAACTGGGCGGGCGCATTCGCGAGAATGGCGAGATCAAGGCAGTCGGATTGGGTTATAACACTCGTGAAATCAACTTTGGCAATGGCATCAAGTTTGCAGCCACCATTCCGTGGGGCGATGTGTCCACTGCGTTTCACAGCACCGGGATTCGCAACATTGAGGTGTACATTCCCTCTTCGCCAAAATCAGTCCGCATGATGCGTGCGGCCAATCTGGTCCGCCCGATTCTGGGCATGTCGCTGGTGCAAGGCATCCTGAAAAAACAGGCCTCCAAAGTGGAAGGCCCGAATGAAGAACAGCGCGCCAAAATGCCAGCCTATGTGTGGGGTGAGGCCACCAATGCAGAGGGCAAAAAAATGGTGGTGCGCGTAAAAACAGCCAACGGTTATTCGCTGACAGTGATGGGTTCACTGGCCGTGGCCAGTTTTATCCTGATGGAGAAAAACATTGCCGGTGGGGCGTACACGCCATCCAGACTGATGGGCAGTGACCTGGTTGAACGCCTGGATGGTTGTGGAAAAATTCAGGTTTTTGAAGAATAAAAACCTGAAAGTTCACCTGATTTGAAGGAATCAGCCCAACTGGCTTTTCATGCGCTGCGCACGCGCTGAAGGGGCCGGGTGGGTTGACAACCAGCTGGCACTGGAACCTTCGGACAACTTCGCCAGTTTTTCCAGTGCGGACACTGCTGCTTTTGCATCGTAATTGCGCCGCTTCATGAAAGCCATGGCATAGTCATCGGCCTCATTTTCGTTGCCCTGCGAATGTTGGGCGCTGATCACTTTTTCAAACAGGTCACCCAACTGGGATTCAGCCAGCAAACCGGCATTGCCACCGGTAGCAGACGCGGCCTGACGCAAGGCACTGGTTCGCATGGCAGTTTGAATGCGCGCCTTGGTGTGTCCTGCTTTGACATGGCCAATTTCATGACCAATGACGTAGCGAATTTCTTCATCGCCCATCATGTCCATCAAACCGCTATAAATACGGATCGTGCCGTTGGCCATTGCAAATGCATTCACCTCAGGTGTTTCATAGACCTTGAAATTCAGCTTCAAGCCATCTTCGGCTTCAAGCCCTTTTACCAAGGTTTGCAAACGTGTTCCATAGGGTGTTTTTTCATCCGCAATTTTATGTTGTTTGTCGTACTGCACCGTCATTTGATCAAAATATGCGTTCAGTTCTTCATCTGAAATATTGGCTGACTTGGCCAGATCAGCGCCAGCACCCAGCATTTTCCCGAAATCAAGCGCCATGGCTGTTGGGGCAACAGAAGACATGCCGCTGGCAATGGTCACCAGCTTTAAAAAATCACGTTTTTTCATTGGAATTTCTCGAGGGTTCTTGCAACGGTTAGAAAGCCACAGACACTACGAGAAAGCGTGCGAATTACCAAATTCGCCTGTTCAGGGTGATACCAACCGGTGCAATCACACCCCCCAATAAAAAAACCCCTGAAGGCGATGTTGCCTGCAGGGATTTGGGGGGGCGCTGAATTACTTCTGGAATTCTTCGTTTTGAATTTTCCAGCTACCGCCAGCTTTCGACAGGGTCAGGATTTTCATGCCCGAGTCTTTGTAACGGTTTGAAGAATAATCCTGCTTGAACTTCACCGTGGCCAATGCCTCGGATTGCAGGTCGATCTGTACATCAGACAAGTTCACCGCAATGGTCGCAGGCTGTGACAAACGCGCACGGCGCTGTTTTTCCCACGACTCCCTTGATTTTTTGCCATGTTCAAAAGTGGATGCATAAAAGCCCAGATAGGCCTCCACGTCTTTGGCGGCCCAAGCGGCAGCCCATGCGCTCAACATGTCATTGATGGCTGCCGCATCGCCCACATCGGCACCCACAGACAGGCTGGGCTCCGGTGCCATCACTTCTTCCCCGGCAACGGCCTCGGGGGCGGCAACCGAAGGTGCGTCAACGACAGCCGTGTCGGCAGCGGGTGCTTGCGTTGCCTGATCTGCCACGGGTGTGGGTGGCGGCGTCAAAGGCGCAAGGCGAACCACCTTTTGATCTTTAAAGTACACGGCATACGGCACAAACTCTTCCGAAGCACCTTCGCCTTTTTTCAGCACATAGTCCCAGCGATCGTCTTGATCTTTTCCGCTCAGCATTGGCGCACCCAGGCGATTTTTCACCTGCAAGGGCGACATGCCTAATTTAATACGGGCCAGGTCAATGTTGGTGATGAATTCACGGGGGCCGACATGCTCGAAATCGGAATCGAGGTATTCGGGCACATCTTTGATACCGGTGATTGATCCGCATGCAACGAGAACAGTGACCGACAGCACCAGGGCTGCGGTTCTAAAAAAACGGAAAGTGCCTGTGCGATCATGTGTACTCAAAGTTGTCTCCCTTTGATGTGCTGTCAGTTGAAGTCGTTGGATAATTAAAACCGAATGGCTAGGCGCATCTTAACCAATGCCACTCTGTTTGGTAAACACCCGTATACGTTAAGTTTGCGCATACAATGCCTGTACCCAACGTTGATGATAGCCACTTATCATGAACAAGCAAGCACTATAGAAACAGACTATTGCAATTCATTTGCAGCACACAGGATCAAGCACTATGAACACCACCATCATTGGCAGCGGCGTGGCCGCTTGGACATTGGTTCGAGAATTACGCAAAGCAGACCCCGAAGCTGAAATTCGATTGATTACCGCCGACAACGGCGACTTCTATTCCAAGCCGATGTTGAGCAATGCACTGGCCAGCGGAAAAACCGCGGAAACCCTGGTGATGACACCGGCAGCCAAGTTTGCCGAACAACAAAAAGTTGAATTGGTCGCCAACACCACGGTGAACCTGATTGAAGCAGCCAATAAAAAAGTAGACACCAGCGAGGGGGAATTCGGTTACGACCAATTGGTTTTGGCCCTGGGCGCGGACACCATTAAACTGCCGATTGATGGCGATGGAGCGGCCAATGTGGTCAGCGTGAACGACCTGAACGACTACGCCGCTTTCAGAAAGCTGCTGGACGGCAAGAAAGAAGTGGCCGTTCTGGGTGCAGGCTTGATCGGTTGCGAATTTGCCAACGATTTGCTCAAAGCCGACATTCACACCACCGTATTTGATTTGGCCGACCGCCCCTTGGCACGCCTGCTGCCCGAACAGGCCAGTGTATTCATGCAAAACAAGCTGGCCGAAAAAGGTGTTGGCTGGAAGCTGGGCCGCACAGTAAGCAGCATTGTAAAAACAGGTACAGGCTATACGCTGACCGACTCAACTGGCGAAATTACAAAAGCCGATTTGGTATTGTCTGCCGTGGGCTTGCGGCCCAGAACGGAACTGGCGAACAACGCGGGCTTGACCGTGGCCCGTGGTGTGGTGGTTAATGCACTAGGGCAAACCAGCAATGAAAACATTTATGCTTTGGGTGATTGTGCTGAATACCTGGGCAAGTTTGTACTGCCCTACATCATGCCGGTGATGCAAGCTGCACGCGCCATGGCACAAACCCTGGCGGGCAAGCCCACTGAAATCAAGTTCCCGGCCATGCCGGTCAGCATTAAAACACCCGACTGCCCTGCCGTGGTGAACCCACCCCTGCCTGAACACGAAGGTGCGTGGGAAATAACGGCGGATGAGAACGGCGTGAAAGCCTTGTTCAAAGGCAAAGACGGCGCACTGCTGGGCATGGCCTTGCTGGGTGAGGCCAGCAAAGAACGTCAAGCTTTAACCCCCCAACTGCCTGCGATGATTTAAAATTGCGGCAACGTTAAACCTATTGAATTGGAAACCGAATGGCCCAGTACGTCTACAGCATGAACCGCGTGGGGAAAATTGTTCCCCCCAAGCGCCAGATCTTGAAAAACATTTCGCTGAGCTTTTTCCCCGGCGCGAAAATTGGTGTGCTGGGCTTGAACGGCTCTGGCAAATCCACCCTGCTGAAAATTATGGCCGGTGTGGACAAAGACATTGAAGGCGAAGCCGTGCCCATGCCCAATTTGAACATTGGGTATTTGAGCCAGGAACCTGAATTGAACCCGGAGCACACCGTGCGCCAGGCTGTTGAGGAAGGCTTGGGTGAACTGGGCATGGCCCAACAAAAGCTGGAAGAAATTTACGCGGCTTATGCCGACCCCGAAGCCGATTTCGACAAGCTGGCCGAAGAACAAGCCAAGTGGGAAGCTGTCATTTCTGCCGCAGGCAACGATGCTGAACACTTGATGGAAATTGCAGCCGATTCGCTTCGCCTGCCGCCGTGGGAAGCCAGTGTGGCCACGCTATCCGGTGGTGAAAAACGCCGGGTGGCCTTGTGCCGCCTGCTGATGAGCAAGCCCGACATGTTGCTGCTCGACGAACCCACCAACCACCTGGACGCTGAATCAGTGCACTGGCTGGAACAGTTCCTTCACAAGTTCCCCGGCACTGTGGTTGCTGTAACCCACGACCGCTACTTTTTGGACAATGCCGCTGAATGGATTCTGGAACTGGACCGCGGATCCGGTATTCCATGGAAAGGCAACTACAGCTCCTGGCTGGACCAGAAACAGGATCGCCTGAAGCAGGAAGAAAGCAGCGAAAGCGCGCGTCAGAAAGCCTTGAAGAAAGAACTGGAATGGGTTCGCCAAAACCCCAAGGGCCGCCAGGCCAAATCCAAGGCGCGTATTGCACGCTTTGAAGAATTGTCCAGCCATGAATACCAGAAGCGCAATGAAACACAGGAAATTTTCATCCCTGTGGCCGAGCGTTTGGGCAACGAGGTTCTCGAGTTTGAAAACGTGAGCAAAGCGTTTGGCGACCGCTTGCTGATTGACAACCTAAGCCTCAAGATTCCACCCGGCGCAATTGTGGGTGTGATTGGTCCCAACGGTGCAGGTAAATCCACCCTGTTCAAGATGATTGCAGGCAAGGAAGACCCCACCAGCGGCACCATCAAGATTGGTTCAACCGTGCGCATGGCTGTGGTCGACCAGGCCCGTGATTCACTGCCCAACGACAAAACCGTGTTCGACGGCGTGGCCGACGGTGCAGACATTCTGACCGTGGGCAAGTTTGAAATGCCTTCACGCGCTTACCTGGGTCGCTTCAACTTCAAGGGCGGTGACCAGCAAAAGCTGATCGGTAATTTGTCCGGTGGTGAACGTGGCCGCCTGCATTTGGCCAAAACACTGATTTCTGGCGGCAACGTGTTGCTGCTGGACGAACCATCAAACGACCTGGACGTAGAAACACTGCGTTCGCTGGAAGACGCGCTGCTGGAATTTGCCGGTACTGTGCTGGTGACATCACACGACCGCTGGTTCCTCGACCGCATTGCCACGCATATTCTTTCTTGTGAAGGCGATTCACAGTGGACATTCTTCGATGGCAACTTCCAGGAATACGAAGCGGACAAAATCAAGCGACTGGGTGAAGAAGGTGCACGGCCAAAACGTGTGCGTTACAAGCCATTGAAGTAAGGAAGTTGCTCACTGAACCACCACACTGAAACGAACCACACCGCTGGTGCCGGGCGGAACCAGTCCAATCACTTTCCAGGTAATGCGACCCGAATCACCCACGCCGGGTTGCTCCGACACCTCACAGGTTAAATCCGCCTGGGTATCTACACACTGGGCACTTGAAAATACAGTGTACGCGGGGGTGCTGTCGTGAATTTCAAGCGCAGCAAGATCCCCTGCCCCCTGGTTCTCGTAACGAACGGTGTAAACCAGTGTTTCTCCCGGCAACGCTGTGGGCTGTTCGACTTCTTTAAGCAGGGCTAAACCGGGCGAATCCGACGCCCCCACAGTGGTGACATTGTTCACCAAATGGGCGGTATCCACAGTGGTGTTTGAATAGGTGAATGTGGCCTGCAAGGTATCAACATGCCGTGCGTCCGCTGGCGCAGTCAAAGGCACAAAAATTTTCATGATCACGCACAATTTTTCATCCGCCTGCACATTGACGGGTTCAACAATTATTGCTTCAGAAGCATCCAGTTGGGCATCGCAGTTTCTGTCGCGGTAAAGCATGGATTGCCAGCTCTCTTGGGACACACTGTCGCTTCGAATCTCAAAAGCAATGTCGCCTTCACTGCCAGCGGTAAACACATGTGGATAAAAAATCGGGGAACCAGCCACACTGGTGCGTTGATTGTCGGAATACAGGGCGCTGGTCTTCACGTCACCAAAATCAACACTCTCATACCGCTTGCCATTTTCACGGCCAAATGAAATGTGATCTTGTGCCAGGTCATATGTGCCACCCGTATTGCCGACACTGGCACCAATGGATCGATAGTTTTCGCGGTTGGCTTGAACAACAGCCAACACGGAGCCACCTGCACCCGCTGGAATCCAGAACCTGTAGGCACCTCCACCCTGCGTGATCACTTCATCCAGAGGCCCGGTTGCGGCGGCGGGGAAATCAGTCAGCTTCACAACAATTCCGTCAAGACCTGCCTCGTCGTCCAGAAACACGCCATCATGGGCATTGGCAACACCAGCGCCATTGTCTTCGAACACAAATCCACTGAGGGTGCTGCCGTGGTACAGACCAAAATTCGGGCCACCTTCTGTTGCGCCGTTGGCTTGTAGCAGAAAAGGCTGAACACCGTCTTCAGACTCCATGTGCAACCAGCCCGCTGGCGCGGTGGATGCTACATCATTGGGATTACTATTTGTATCCAGCACAAGGCTGTAGCTTCCGGTAGACGCGGTGGTGAAAGTGTACTGCCCAGTGGCTGGCTCCACTGTAGCAACGGCCAAAGCCGGACCGGCGGGCGTGTCGCTCGACACAAGTTTTACATACAGGGCTTCATTGCACAGGCCATCGCCTGTGTTGTTGATGTAGTCGTGATTCAGGTCGTGATAAACCAGACCACTGAAATTACAAACCTGCCTGACTGCGTGTACTGTCGTGTCCACTTCGCCGATAGACGTTCCCATGCTTTCCATCATGGGGTCGACAATACCGGTCAGCACGGATGACAATATTGGGGGCAAGGTGTTGCTACTAGCATCCTGAACAGCTACCAAAACCTGGTCATTGAGCAAACCCAGGTCTTCAGGCGACAGTTGCAAAACGAGGCTGGACATCAAGGAATCAAGCAGCTGCGACCCCGCGTCCGCAGAAGTGCTTGAGCGCTGTGTTTCAGGATAGGGCCCGTTAAACACCAGCGTGTCTGCGAAGGACTGTTCACCTTGTGCGCTGCTTTTGGCCTGAATGGAAACCGTGGTGGCAGTGCCCGAAAGCTCGGTCACCGTGACGCTGCCTATGGTCGAGAAATCAAGTAACGCGGGATCAAGCGACACACTGGTGTCAAAAAAAGCGCCTTCCGGGAACTGCCCAAGATACATGTCGGTCACCCCCGGAACAGCATTGATGGTGACGGCCTGGTTGAGCGCGTCAATGCTTTGAATAACACCTTCAGCACGGGACACTTCGACATAAAGATTAAGCTGCCCGATACTTGCATCAACATCTGCGATTCCAGGCAATGCCAGCAACGATGACATGTCAAGACCGGTGTCCACCAGATCAAGCGACAGGGAATATCGCATTGAGGAACTGTGAAAGGTACTACCTTCGGGTCCACACACTATTTTGGCGGGCTCAACCACCTGCGAAGCAATGGTTACCGAGTTCACCACCCCGGCCATACCCAGTTCCGAACCTGAAATGGTCACTGGCTCCGATGTCGTCACGGGATTGTTTCCGCTAAACACTTCGGCACTTCCGGACACCAATTCAAGCGCGTTCAGGTTGACGCCATCGTAGCCGCCTTCGGATTCTTGCAAGGCAATCAAATCCCCCACCTGGAAGGTGCCGGCCACACCAGCAACTTCTGCACTCAAGTTACTCAGCGCAGCTGCAGCCTCGCTGTCGCCTGCAGCATTTGCGGCATCTGCTGCTGCCGCGTAGAACTGCGACAAAGTAATTTCCGAATTCAAAGCGGCAGCCGTGCTGTCTGCTCCGCTCAGGGTTTCAATGTTTTGCAGCAGTGTTTCCAGGTCTACATCACCCTGTGCAAGCGAACTTGATTCATTGCTGCTGAAACTGATGTCGCTGCCTGTCAGGCTGCTCAACACCCCACCGAACAGCGCACTTTGACCGCTGTCCACTGAAGCCAGATTGCTTCCCATGCTGACACAGGCATCGCCCCGGCAATTCGCTTGCACCCCGGTAGACGCTGTAATCATCAGAATAAAAAGACCGTAAAAAATGATGTGATGCATATTGATTTTCACCTTAAAACTGGGCGAACAACTGTTCGTCAAATTTCACCCGCAGACGCAGATAAAAACCTTGAGAGAAAGTATCCTGGCCGCTCAAATCCCGGTCTTTGAAACCGAACACGTTGTAGCCAGCGGACACCCACTGGTTTTCCTGCAAGAGATAACCCACTTCAGCACCCAATGCTGTGCGGCGCCCCGACGAATCGTTGGAAAGCAAGAGACTTCCCTGCAAACCAAGGTCCCAGCGCGGGTTCACGTCATAAGTCATGCGACCCGACACCAGTTGCCCGCGGGTACGGTGTCCAATTCCCGAGTAACTTTCTTTTCCGAACTTGCCGGCATAACGAAATGTGGCAACAAGTGGGCGGGACACTTTCACATTGGCATGTGTGGAAAATACATGCACCAGACGGCGATAATCACCGGGCCGCGTGACAGCGCCTGCCGTCAGGGTTTTGTCGGTTTTAAACTCGTAACGGCCCAGCGCATTCCACCGATTTGTTTTGATATTCCGAAATGCCAGACCGATCTGGAATCGGTCCTGCAAGCGGCGTTGCTGGCCCGAATGATTCAGGAGAAAAATATTGCGTGTCAGGATCGTCCATTGTTCGGAAATCCTGCGTGCCAAACCCTGGCTGCTCAACACCGAACGGCCATTCGTCGCATTTCTCAACTCAAGACGAGCAGTCGCTTTGGTGTTGATGTTCGGGCTATATGACACAGCGCCGGTGGTTGCAATCGATTCAATACAGGTTTTGCAAGTGATGGCCTTCACACGCTCAAAGCTGGTGTTGAAACTCAAGGTTTCCGACACGGGAATTCTGTTGCGAAGTCCAATTGCAGCCTCTACTTCTCGTTCTGAAAACACTTGGCGAGCCCTGTATTCCGAGAAAGCCTGACCATTTTTCATGTATTCGGAGTCAATACCCAACACAGAGGTATTTCGGCGATCCTCGTTGTCAGGCTGAAAAGATCCGCCAAGTGACGAAGAAAGCTCATGCCGCCCATACACGCGACCCTTGCCAGCCAAACGGTATTCGCCGCCCAGGGCTACAAGTCTGTTTTTGCTGTTCCCAACGTCTTGCTCTACTTCGCCATACAAGGACACCTTGGGGAAAATGGGTGCTGGCCCATCAACACGCGCGGTAATACTGTTCGCAGTGTAATGGGTGCCTGTGCGCGATTGGGCGCCCTGTTCGGGCGAATCAAAAGACTCGCTTCGCACGCCAAGTTGAACTTTCACATTGTTTGCAAAATTTCTCTCCGCAGCGAAAAACAAGCCACGCTTGGTTCGCCCGGTAAGCGCATCCTTTGACGACAGCAAATCAACGATCAGGCGATTTTTGTCGTCAAGTGAATAATTGAATTTGCCACGTGCTTCAGTTCTTCCACGGCTTAACGTGGACGAGGCATTTGAAAAGGCAGGGTTTGAACGCGACACCTGGAACCGCCCCTGCAAACGCCCTTCCTTGATTTTCCCCTCAACACGCGCAGCGTTGCCGGAACCCACATCAAGTCGGTTGCTGCTGGCCAGTTCACCCACGATGCTGTTGCTGCCGTTCTCATAACGGGCAAAAATACCGCGCAGCTGGTTGGGGTCTTGCGGATTCTGATCATCAACAATGGCCGCACCGATTTGCACATCTTCACGCACATCCACACGCACTTCGGCGCCAGCAACCCAGAACTCTTCACCATCTTGCTGAACTTCATAGGCGACGCGAACAAACTGCTCATTGAGGTTTTCGTCAAGGCTGGCCACCGGCGCACGAAACAGGATTCGACCACTGAAAGGCTCCAGGGTGTAATCCACAAAGCGCTGCATGGGCACACTGCGTATCACCACGGCGGGCTGATCGCTGTCGCGAGTCACGATCTCGATTTTCTCGCTGTTGGCCACAAGATTGTCGAACTTCAGCGCATAAGGACCCGAGGTACCATTGGCTGGAATTTCCTCCACCACCTGGCGGGTGGTTTCGCGACTTGCGAATGAATCGATTTGAATATTGTCCGCATCATAATGATGACGAACACCGTTTAAACTCCGGTTATAGGCAGACAACTTTCTGACCACCTGACGATCAGCGCTTTGGGTATTGAAATCGCCCAACAGAAACCAGGATTTGTTTTTGTCCAAACGCAGGTACAGGCGACCGTTGGACTGTGCATCGGAACCTTTCACTGAATCGTCGCCATACACCGCGTAGTACTGATCAGGATCAATATCCCGGAAAAGCTTGTCCTGAGTGGGTTTGTCTGAATCGTAAGCCATGGTCAGCAGGTAATCACCCCTGATTTTTCCTTTCAGAAAAAGCGCAGCGCGTGCACCTGCATCCACCTGATTGCCTTGTGTCGAGAAGTGCTGAATTTCCTGTTCAAAGCCATCATTGCCATTGCCCGTGCTCAGAATGCCTTTGCGCAGATCCCGCAGATTGATCACCCCCTCAAGAAGACCCACCGCAATCATTTCACGCAACTGCGCAAGAAAGCTCACTTCTGACTCGGCCTTGACCAAACCCGATGTGACCTGAACTGTGGCACGGCCTGTTTGCTCGGGGCTTTGAAGCTTGAAAATGGCATGGCCACCTTCCACAAAAACCTGGTGGCCGGTTGCCACCGGATCGAGATCCGGATGCAGCCAGTGGCCTGAATCGCTTGACAAATTCAAGGGTGTACGGGCGACCACGGGAATACCAGCGGCATCAAAAAGTGACACCTTGACCAGCGCTGTTTGGCCTTGCCCTGCCATGGCGGGCTGGGCTGAATCAATGTGTATGGCAGCCAAGGCACCCGGTGCCAACAATTGAATGGACTTTCTCGCCCTGACCCGACCATTGGCATCCACGTCCAGCAACTCGACCTGGTTTTCGCCTTGCTGTAACTCAATCCCGATGTACTCACGTGCCTCCATGTTTCGCCCGGCAACCTCCACCCGTGTGCCCAATTTTTTGGGTGACACATCAAGCCCATTGACCTTCAACACAAGGTTTGCGCCAATGGGGCCTTTGATGCGAAAACTGCTTTGGGTCGTGGCCACATTCTGGGTTTTTTCCATGCCAATGAAATCAAGGCTGTTGTTCAAGGTTTCAACCGATTCAGCCAGCGATTTCGCGGTGCGCGCGGGTGCGCCTTCAATTTTCTGCTGCCCCGGCTCAAGCCCCGCAGGCCGTGGCTGAACCTTGATCTTTTGAGCCCGTCTGTCGATTTCCTGATCAAGGCTCTCGGGGCAACCTTTCAATGCAAAATCCGCGCGATGCAATTCACCGTTTTTCATGTCAATAAAACGGCTGTTGCCATCGCCGGCATGCCGGTTTGAAATTGCAAGCGTTCGGGTGTCGGCGGGCAATGTGGTGGCATCAACTTTTGCAACATGGGTTTGAGGCGTTACCCCGTGAAAACTGAACAACCCATTGTGATCAGTTGTCGCCCAGTTGCCGTTTTCCAGCCATACACGCACGCCGGGAACGCCCCTTTCGCCTTCTTGCTGCAAGCCGTCTTCATTGCAGTCTGCGTAAACCTTTCCAAGCACAAAACCGTGGGTATCAAATACACCCCCTTCAACACGCACAGAAGCCGTTGCTACATTGCTGGTGTGTGCCAAAGGCGAGGCGCTTTGTGCCTGTGCACGGTTTGTCGCATTGGTGCCGATTCGAGCCCCTATTCCTACAGCAGTTACATAAACGATGGTGGCAGATTCATCGTTTTCGAGTGTGCCCAAAGGGAACGCAAGAACGGAACTTGTTGAACCGTCCGGGTCCGTGATCTGTTGACCATCACGCATTGCAGAACCCGCACGATATTGAAAACCCGGGGGCAATTGATCCCGCAACACCACACCGAATAGTTTTTCGCCACTGATGTTGCGCACCTCAACGGCATAAGAAACGATGTCCCCAATTTCAACAATCTTGCGAGCAACCGATTTCCTGACCTGAATGCCTGTGGCATTCACATTGTCGACAGGCACATCAATCTTGACTGCACCTGTGAATGTATTCACCGCAAAATTGCCACCATAGGAACCTGACAGGTCGATGCTTCGCCCCGCCGGTAAAACATCAGGTGCCAAACGCGATGAAAACTCATAGCCGGTGGGTGGTACAACCAGCAAACGATAGGTGCTGGCTGGAACCAGGGGAAACCGGTAGCTACCGTCTGCACCCGTGATCACCCGGCTCGGTGCTGGTGTGGTGCCATCGTCCTGAAACACCACAGCAGGCCCACCGGGATTGCCACCGTTGCCACGGCCATCAACATCAATCAACTCCACCTGCACATTGGCAATCGGCAAATTGTTGCGGCTGTCAAATACAACACCTTCAGGATCGATCAATACGCTGGTGAACGCCTCACCCACACCGCAATCACCGATTGCGGCGATCAGGCGATCATTTTTTCCAGTCTCCACCACTCCGTTGCCGGGCACCATATTGCTGATCCGCATGTTGCTGGTTTCAATGGCTTGTGGAATCCGGAAAATCCCAGTGTTGATACCCTGTTCCACACCGAGAAACTGCTCCTCATCGCCAGACAATTCTGAACGAATGATGATCACCACCTCGTCAACAAGCGAGGCGTTTGAATTGCATGCACTTGCATCAGCCTGCAAATACAAGGGAGTGCCCAAACGAGTCGCCGTGGCAGGCGCAGAAAACGAAGGGTCTGAATAGTAAGTAATTTCGGGTGGGCTGGGCTCAAGCAGCAAAACCACCTGGTTGGAAGACGACATTGAATTGTCCACTGCCACGGCATTGTCGTAGTAGGCCTGGGACCGGTAAGGCAACTCACCCGATGAATTGTCATTGGCTTGAACGGTCAGATTGAACTGAGCATCGGCTGTGGGCATCAGACTTTCAAGTACATACGCAACCGCAGTGACGCGGCTTGAATCGGACGGTGGCGTGGCAGAAAAATCATAGTTATTTCCTGTCTTGTACAACACCCGGCCCACCTTGGCACCCGCATCCACAAACTGCGTATTCGGTGCGATTTCCTGAACAATCAGAAGACCCGATTCAACGCGGCCGTCCACTTCATAATCAATCCCATCGGCAATTGCATTGCCTGTGTTCTGTGTGTTTAATACCAGCTCCACGTGTTCGCCTGGCGCCGGTGTCAAGGTGGACGCTTCAAGGCTCAAAACCAGTACGGCACCTGCCGTTACTTCAACGGTGTCTGTGTTGCGTGCAAATTCGATGTCGCCCCGATAGGCCACCACATCAATTTTTGATAGCCCACTGGCATCAACAGGCACCACGCCCGAAATCAACAGCTCAACAGCCTGCCCAGGCAATAGCTCGATGGACGTTACGGTGGGTTCACCAGAATCAGGTTCGCCGTTTTCGTTGAGATCGTGCACCAGCAACAATGGATCAATATCAAATTGATCGTTTGCATGGTTCTCCAAACGCAAGTTGTACGCAGTGATTGAATTGCCAGTATTGACAAGGCGATGCGTTAACGTGACCGAATTTCCTGCTGTTCGACGTTGCCGTTGATCGCTCAGCAGAAGGCCGGCTTCGTATTGCTGCATGAAGACACGCACAGCGTTGGATGCCAGATTTGAAGGCAAACCCGTTGCGTTGTCGACGTAATACAAACTGGCCTGGTTCAGCACGGTGCCACCAGCCGTCAAAGGCTGGATAGTCGATGCTGCAAATACTGCAGAGGCAGCGGAAAACATTGAAAACCAAGCGAGCAGGATCATCAGATACTGATTCATATCGTATCCCCTCGTTTTAGCGTTTTGAGAAAAAAACCGGCCCGCTACCCTCCCGGGCGGGGCCGGAAACGGGGACTCAAGGCATGATCTTCACGCCGAAGGTCAGCACAAGGGTCTGGTCCGGAGCCAGACTGTTGGCAGTGACCTGAATGGTCCCGGAGTCATCGGCAGCGGGGGCCGTTACCGTGCCAGCAGTTGCAGCAGCCGGGGACACCGCGTGATAGATGGTGTGCACTGGTGTTGCATCGCTGACCACCAGATCAAGCACTTCAGACACACCCACGTTCCTGGCTGTAATCTCGTAGCGAATGCACGCATCGGGTACAGCACCATTGGTCAGGTCGGCTGTGGTAAACGCGGTGTCCGGCAAACCATTGCAGTCCGTATCCAGTGCCTGCTTCTTGACCAACTTCACACTTCCGGCAATCACGGTTGTTGCATCATCCACGCTGGCTGCTGTGGGTGCAGCCTGAGTATCGATGGTGCCGCTGGTTGTTGCGCTCAAACTGCTGGTATTCATCGCACCAGCTGTGGCGTTTGCGCCCGCCTGAACCTTCACGAACAGCGTTGCACTTTCACCCGGATCAAGACCCGGATTTGTACTTGCACCATTGCTTCCCCCAGTCAACTGCGACGCATCGGTGACCACCGGGTCGGATGGATCCAGCACACCGTTGTTGTTGATGTCCCAATGAACAATGGAAGAAAAGCCGTCTTTGTCGTCGACCAATGCAAAGTCGATGCTGCTGGTGGTGCCGTTGCCCTCAGTCACATTGCCGAGGTTGGACAATGTGTGCGTGTAGGTCACCGTTCCGCCTGGCGAAACCTGCCCGGAGTGATTGCTTTCCAACACCACGTTGCGAACGGTATTCACCGTCACCGCATTGTGCACAATGTCGCCTGCGCCAGAGTTGGGAGAAACCGCACGGAAATAGATGTCTTCGGTACCCGGCATATAATCTGCCGGCACTGACACTTCAGCAGTAACCGTGACGGTGCTCCCTCCATTGACAACACCCGTGTTCGTGATCACGGCACCGCTGGTATCACGAAACACAACACTCCATCCTTCTGGCAATCCAATCGTGGAGAAAGTCGAATCGGTACTGGCAAGCAGGTTGAAGTTGTCTGCAACACTGCTTGAATTGGCCACCGCCAGGGTGAATGTGGTGGTACTTCCGGGGTTGAGAGGATTGGTATCAACGGACACCGCCTCAGCACCGGGTCCGAAACCTGGCGCGCCTGCACCAGACACATCGTTGGTCAAATCAACACTGTTGCTGGTAATGGTGCTTAAGGCGTCAGTGGCCACTGCAAACACTGCCACATCCACACTCGAAGTCGCCTTTGCCTCAACCGTGTAAGGACCACCAGCGGATGCATCGCTTGGCAAAATCGCCTTGACCACGTAAGACACACTTTCATTTTGACCCAATGGCCCCGTATCGGGCACACCGTCACCATCGCTGTCCAGCAAAGGTGAAACGCCGTCGGCCTGGTACAGCACGAAGGCTGTGCCCGCCGGGAACGATGAATTGATCATGGTCAAATCAAAAGTGTCCTCGCCGTTGCCATCATTGCGAACCACGTTGTTGAAGGTCACTGTACTTCCCTGGGCCGCAGCCTCCACGGAGTCACCAGTCGAGCTTACCGCCACGATTTGATCAACACGGAACTGCACCGAGTTCGTGAAGTTCTGCGCAACATCCACACTGCCGTCGTTGTAACTGTAGTAAGCCGTATTCAAGGTGGCAGGGTTTGAGCCTGCGTCAAGACCGGCATCCACATTCACTTGAAAGGAAATTGAGGCAGAGGAACCAGCAGGCACCACGGCAACCACTGCCCTTACGGTGTCTGTGGTGGTGACATTGAAATCGTAAACAATGCCGCCCTGGTCATCTGTCGCATCCAGGTCAGTCAACACGGTGGCACCTGTGCTGGTCCAACGTCCGCTGCCCGGCACATACGTCATGCCATCCGGAATGTCATCCGTGATCACCAAATTACTCGCAGCACTGTTTCCAGTGTTGTTGTAAGTCAGCGTGTAAGTGTACGGACCACTGCCAGCCGACCCACTGGCCACATCAATAGACTTGGTCACATTCACCACAGCATTGCTGGACACGGTTGTTGTATCGGTATTCGAAGCCGTCTTTGTGGAATCAAACCCGCTGGTCGCCGTGACTGTGATGTCATTGGCTGAACCTGAACTGGCTGTGGTGGGAACCTGCCCCACGATGACGAAGTTGTATGCCTGACCGGGTGCAAGATCGCCTGTGTTCGAAATCTCGGATGAATTGTCGGGTACACCATCGCCATCCAGATCGGCATAAATCTTCACCTGATCAAACGTGAAAGCGCCCGAGTTGACCGTGGCCAAACTGAACTGATCAACCCCGTTACCGGTGTTGGTCAAGGTGTGCGGGAAGCTTACCTGCCCACCAGCGGTGACGTTTTTGTTGCCATCGGCGGTCAAGGTCAAACTGGCGACATGCTGCACAATCGTGACCACTGTGTTACTGGTCACGGTACGCGTGGTTTGTGATCCATCGGTGTATGTTGCTGATGCCTGGTTACCAATCGA
Organism: Limnobacter sp.; assembly: GCF_036846585.1. Lineage (GTDB taxonomy): Bacteria > Pseudomonadota > Gammaproteobacteria > Burkholderiales > Burkholderiaceae_B > Limnobacter. Next base: position 77,351 of record NZ_DAIUBR010000013.1, read on the forward strand.
CGTTCCGGCCACAGGGGCTGCGTGCGCATCTTTCAGCCACACCAGCATGAAAGCGATAAAGGCAGCGACCCACAAACTCCATACAACGGTGGCCGTGAATTTCTGCATGGATCCAGAGGAATTGTTGTTGCTCATTGTTGCCCTCCTGCAATCGAATCATCGCCAGGTGTTACACGCATGCGTGCATACATCGTGGCGCTTTTCTGTGGGGGAATATCGCCAACAGCCCACCGCAGAAAACGGTAATCGGCGGGATCAGCATCGACGGTCTCGATTCGGCCATCCGGGGTCCTGGAAACTTTCTTCAGTGGTAAATCACCGAATACCCGACCATCCAGACTGGCTTGAAGATTCTGCAAATCGGTTTTGTCTTTCACGAACACAAGTTCCCGTGCGGGAACAGGCAAGATCGCCATGACATTGCGAGCCAGGGTGTCGCCCTGATTCCGGCAAATCACTTTGTACTGAAGAATGTCGCCAGGATTGGCTTGTTGGGCTGGTTTGAAAACTTCCAGACCTTTGTCGTCCATTTGAACCAAATGAACCTGAAGATCAATTTTGACGTCTTCTTTACTGTGGACCACACTGCTGAAAACGGCCAACAGCGCGAACAAACTTGCTGTGGTGATGGGTCTCATCGTATTTTTCCTTCAATGTTTGCAAACACCCCTGAAATGACAGAGGACGAGCAGGTGCTTAATCAACACTTAAGGAAATGATTACCGATATTACCGATTTAGTCAAGGAGAAATGGATTAAATTGGTAATTTATTACCAATTCAGAAAAGCAAAAACGACCACGAATTATCTGGAAAGCGCCATTTTTTCCGCCACGCCATCCACAACCAGCTGCCTGATTGACTTGAAAGGCGCTGGTTTTTCAAAAACATGAACACCTTCGGGCAAGCTGCCCAGGTTTTGTATCGCCTCTGAATCGTAGGAGGTGATCACGATGACCAACATGGAGCCCAATTCACCAAGCTCGCTCAGGCGACGCAGCATCTTGAAGCCATCCATACCCGGCATGCTCAAATCGGTGATCAGCACATCGGGTTTGGTCTTGCCAATGCGCAGCAATGCCTCAAAACCATCTTTGGCCAGTTCAACCTGAATGGAATTGGCCCATTGCCGGACATTGAACTCGTAGAGTCGGCGAAGCGCTTCCTCGTCTTCAACGATCAACACCCGCATGCCTTGTTCCAGGTTGAGCAACCCGGAACCGGCATTGGATGCAGCTTGAGGATTTCGTGCCTTGATTAAGGCATTCACCGATTCGCGGATGATACGCCGATGCCCACCAGCAGTTTTCCAGGCACGCAGGCTGCCTTTCTCGACCCACAATTGAATCGTTTTCGGCGAAACCCCCAATATTTGAGAGGCCTCTTTGATTGAGCAGTAATCTGTTGCGTCATTCATTGTTTTAACCATTGTTAATGTTGCAATTCAAGCAAGTGGATCTACCAATTATACCAATATTACCAATTGTGATATTATTAGTCATGCTGATTCAACCAAGTTTGGTACCTGTCAACACAAAGGCTTCACGCTCGAATTGATCAAGGAGACCCGCCATGATGCCAGCACCCACCCCCCTGAATGAAATCGCCCGGCTCAAGGATTTGTGCAGCTACAAATTACTGGACTCCCCTGCAGAAGGCGAATTTGACGCCATTGCTGAATTGGCGGCTGAAATTTGTGGCACGCCAACTGCGCTGATCTCATTGATCGACGAGCAACGCCAGTGGTTCAAAAGCACCATCGGATTCGACGAAACAGAAACAGCCCGGGACATCTCCTTTTGTGGTCACGCAATTGCCCAAACAGGATTGATGGAAATCCAGGACACTTTGCAGGACGAACGCTTTCGCGACAACCCCTTGGTGAGCGGCGCACCACACATCCGTTTCTATGCGGGCGCACCAATTGTGTCCCCGCGCGGTTATGCGCTGGGCACCTTGTGCGTCATCGACCTTAAACCGGGGAAGCTGAAAGATTCGCAAAAAAAAGCCCTGTTGCAACTGGCCAAACAAGTTGTTTCGCAAATGGAGCTGAAGCGAACCGCAAGGTTATTGAAGTCGGAGAATGCATTCCAGCAGTCGATTTTAAATTCGACAGATGCTGCAGTTATTGCGACCGATCCCGACGGCTTGATCACGCATTTCAACAAAGCAGCAGAACTGATGCTGGAATGCACGGCCGAGCAAGCCATCAACAAGCTCCATTCACTTGATTTTCATGAACCCAACGAGATCCTGATTCGCAAAAGCCAGCTTCTTCAGGAATCTCAAAAAACCCTTGTCAATGACCATTACACCCTGATAGGCAAAGCACGCGATGGCCGGGTAGAACGCCGCTACTGGACCCTGGTCGCCAAAACAGGCAAACACATCGATGTTGAATTGACAGTCAGCCCACTCTATGTCGACGATGGGGAGTTCAGCGGTTACTTGCACATCGCGCAAAACCTGACCAACATCCAACGAACGCAAGAAGAACTTTATCTTGAGAAAAAAAGGCTGCATGGCGTCATTGAAGGTACCGGCGCCGGAACCTGGGAATGGAACATTCCTGAAAACAAGGTCATTGTGAATGATCGATGGGCACAAATCATGGGCTTCACGCTTGAAGAGCTTCAACCGCTGAATCTTGCAGTGTGGCGATCACGCGTACATCCGGATGACCTGCTTGAATCGGAACGAATGCTGAAGCAGCATTTTCAGGGACTAATCGATGTATTCGAACAACCCTTTCGCCTTAAACACAAAGATGGGCACTGGGTTTGGGTTCAATCCCATGGCCGCGTGGTGAGCCGCGCCAAGGATGGATCACCATTGATGATGTATGGCATTCATATTGATATTTCCGAGAAAAAAACAGCCGAAAATGCACTGAACAACCGAAAGAATGAACTCGAAAAACTAGTCAAGAAAAGGACTAGCGACCTGGCTGCCAACATGGCTTTCGTCAACAGCATGATCGAGAGCAGCCCCGATTGCCTCAAAGTTCTCGACCTGGACGCCAAACTGCTTTTCATGACAGCACGTGGTTGCCAAATCATGGAAGTGGACAACTTCTGCGACATTGAAGGCGCTGACTGGCTGACATTCTGGAACGAGAAAGACCAGCCAAAAGTGCAGGACGCACTGGATTGCGCAAAAGCTGGCCAATTGGGTCGGTTTCAAGCAATGACCCCCACCATGAAAGGCACGGAAAAATGGTGGGATGTCATTATCAGCCCCATTTCCAATAATCAGGGGAAACCGGGCAGATTGTTGTCAGTGTCTCGGGACATCACCCATCAAAAAAAGCTCGAAGAAAAACTGCGGGGCTGGAATGCCGACCTTGAACAGCGTATAGCGACAAGAACTTCTGAATTGGCTCAGGCACGCGAAGCAGCAGAATCAGCCAATCAGGCCAAGACCAGTTTTCTTGCCAACATGTCGCATGAAATTCGCACGCCATTAAATGCCATCATCGGCATGTCGGAGTTGCTGGAACAAACCGGTGCGGCAAAGGAACGCGCGCACTTGCTGAAGTTGACACGGCAGTCGGCCTATTCATTGCTCGACATCATCAACGATATTTTGGATCTGTCAAAAATTGAAGCGGGACAACTGGAGGTGAATCTTGAACCGATGTCACTGAAAAGTGCATTTGAATTCGCGGCAGATCTGTTCTCGCAATCTGCACAGGCCAAGGGTCTGTATTTGCACATGAAGTTTGATGAAAACATTCCGCATTCCATGGAATGCGATCCATTGCGTTTGCGACAAATTTTGTTCAACCTGCTGAGCAATGCCGTGAAATTTACTCACAAAGGTGGAATTGAATTCAATGCAGAAATGAAGCGGGACGAACAAGGCAGCGAACAAATCGTGATTGAAGTGATTGACACGGGGATTGGCATCAGTCCTGAAGTCCAGAATCAGATTTTTGATCCGTTTGTTCAGGCGGCGCATGACACCAGCAAGAAATTTGGTGGCACAGGTCTTGGGCTTTCGATATCCCAACGACTCGCCAAACTTCTAGGGGGAAAACTTGCCTTGCACAGCGTGCTTAACGTAGGTTCGTGCATGACCGTTACGCTGCCCTTAAGAAGAACCGAACCCGACAAACTCACGCAAAACGAAAGCGGGAGGAATTCACAGGAAATAATTGAAGTACCGCAGTACGTCAAAAACGCAAATATCCTGATCGCAGACGACAATGAAATCAACCGGGCATTGCTCAAGAACCAGCTTGGCCTGATGGGTTGCAATGTTGACGTGGCTGGTGATGGCCTGGAAGCTTTGTCGAAGTGGATAGAGAAGGATTATGACCTGTTCATCTGTGATTGCCAGATGCCCAAGATGAGTGGCTTTGACGTGGCTCAACACATCCGGGAAATTACAGCCCTTCGCCCTGATCGCCGTGTACAAGCACTTATTGGCTATACCGCCGATGCCTTAAGTGAAACACGTGAACGCTGTTTGGCCGCAGGCATGGACGATGTGTTGGTGAAACCTGTGCGCATGGAAACCCTTAAATCAGTATTGATTGAATGGCTTGAACCCGGCCGAAAAAAGTTACCCGTAGTGACCACCATGACATCGCCCATCGATTGGGACGCATTGGATGAAATCACCGGGAACGACAGGGATTTTGCAAAAGACCTGCTGTTGGCCTTCATCGCAGACAAAGGCAAACAACTTGAAAAGCTGGACAACATGATCAGGAATTCAGACATGCAAGGCGTGATCAGGGTGACCCACAAAATCAAGGGCACGGCACTTGGACTGTGTGCAAAAACCCTGGCCGATACCTGCGGTTTGATAGAAACCGCAGCACAGGAAACTGACGACAGCATTGTTCAAACTGGCAAAGAACTGCTGGAGGCCGAATTCGAGAAAATTCGGGATTTGCTTCAAAACTGCTGATTCAATACAGTTAAAAATGAGGGTTGCCTAATCTGCAGCCAAGTCTTATCGATAAACCAACAAGGTGGCATCTTCTTCGAAAGTAATCATTTCACCGGGCTTGATTGAAATTACCCAAGCCAAGGTTCTTCTTCCAAATTTCTTGTCTTTGCAATACACATGCGCAGTTTGCGCGGTGTCGCCTTGAATTCCTGTATTTTCGGCGGTGAATATCATACCTGGAGGCAAGTTGACATTCATTTCATCCAGAATCTGCGTCACCTCCTTGGATTGAATCTCGACAATTAAATCGTTTTTTGCACAGGGACCAAAAAATGAGTCAAACAACTCTCGACCATCCAAATGAATCTGACGATTCAGTCTTGGTTTTACGATAGCTTCCATTTCTGGGCTACAGCCAAAAGGACAACGATATTCTGCTAATGTCCATATAGCTTTTGGCAAACCAGCGTCTTTGACAGCGGCACAACCCGCAAGCAAAAAAACAAACATCAAAACAAAAAATCTAGGCATGAAACCTCCCAACACTGCTGATGGGCGGGCTAAGAAAGCGCGCGGCCAAAACGTGTGCGCTACAAGCCGTTGACGTAAGGCTGTTGCTTGATACAAAAACCCCTAACCCTGAATGATCACGGTTCGAGTTTTTTATCGAAACAATCCGTGTTTGGTGCCCGCAACAGTTGCGGCCATTTGTTGACGTAACCAAGGTATTTTGTGGGAAAGGGGCAAAGCAAAATCGCGAATGAAGGCTGCCCCCGGAATTCTGGATTGAAATAGTGGTGTTAGCAACCAGCTCATGATCTGATAAAAACGAATGGAGCCTGCGCGTTGCGCATGAAAGTGGCACCAAACATCATCCCAATCCTTGCCTTCCTCAATCGCATCCGCGATTGACCGTGCGTCTAACAATGCCATGTTGGCCCCTTGTCCTAGCTGCGGGCTCATTGCATGGGCAGCATCGCCAATCACGCCCAAGCGACCTTGCCCCCAGCGAGAAAGCACCACATCACGGTAAGTGGCTGGCAACAATTGAAGTGGGCTGTGAAGCGCATCCAGCAACGGCGAGACTTCCGGCCAAAACTCACTCAAGTTTTGCTTCCAACTGCTGAAATCAAAATCAGGGTTGTGGAATTCTGGTATGTCTGCGACAGGCAAACTCCAAAACAAACTGACCATACGCTGATTCATGCTGTCGGGGCTGCAACCCGTGGGCAACATACCCACCATGGTGTGGGCCTTGTCGTACTTTTGTTGCAAACTGGGCTGATCGAAATGAGTCAACTGTTCCGTCAGTGGGGCAATTGTCCACATCGCCCCCCATGGGTATTGCTTGTTGTACTTTACCCAAGTTGCAGGTCTAAGCGTGCTTGCGCTGCCGTTTGCAATCAGTACCGCATCGAATGCCTCGGTGTGTTCCTGCCCATTGTGTAAAAAATGCAGTAACTGGGAGTTGGCCTGTTGCTCTGTAGACCTTACCTCGCATCCCATATAAACGCGGCTAGAAATTGATGCGAAAGCGCTGTGCAATACATGGCACAAAGCGGCTCGATGAACCCCCAGTCCGAATAAATCTGTCGACACACCCAAGTGCGCATATTCCACCTGCATGATTTTGCGCCCCAAACGTGTTGTTCCCAACAGGGAATCAACACGCTGACCGTAGCGCAACATGTCATCCATCACACCAAGTTCGGACAAAACACCCAAACCTGAAGGCTGCAAAAGCACCCCCGTTCCCACCGGCTGGAACGACTGTGCCCTTTCAAAAAGCACCACGGAGTGACCCTGTCTTGCCAACAATGCAGCACTTGCCAGGCCAGCAGTGCCAGCACCAACAATTGCGATTCTTTGAGATTTCATAAAGCGATAAACCCATGCAGTGAAGGCAAGAACTTACCGCAAAAATCAACCGAGTGAGAAATAACATCGGTGCGACATACACCCGATCACCCCACCGGTTTGATTAATCACTTTTTCTCTTTTTCAGTTTTGGCGTAAAGGCGTTCTGCCCAACCAGTGTTTGCATCTGTACCCGAGGGTTTTGATACTCCATTCACACTCGCGCCCTTGCCCTTACCAACTTTGCGCGCCAACACCACTGCAATAACCAGCACCACAAAAGGCCCCAGCCACAGCACCGCATTTTCCATGCTGTAAGCAGGCTTGTAGATCACAAACTCGCCATAGCGGTCTTGCATGTAGCTTTTAATTTCTTCACTGGTTTTTCCGGCGCGAATTTGTTCAGCGATTTTCTCTTTCAGGTCGACTGCCAAAGAAGCATGCGAATCGGCCAGCGACTGGTTTTGGCACACCAGGCAACGCAACTCACTGGCCACTTCCTTGTACTGTTCCTTTTCAACTGCATTCAGGTCGTTCGCATTCATCGGGAAGCCTCGATGGCAGGCAGTGCCATGCTGTCAAAGTAATCGGCGGGAATTGGTCCCACCTGCTTGTGAATGATGGTGTTGTTGGCACTCATCAAAAAAGTTTCCGGCACGCCATACACGCCCAATTCAATGCCGTACTGGCCTTGCTGGTCAATCAATATCAAATCATAGGGGTTACCATACTGCGCAAGCCAGCGGCGGGTGTTGGCCAGGTCGTCTTTGTAGGCCAAACCCACCAGTTTGATTTTCTGTTGTTTGGCCAGGGCAATAAAATGTGGATGCTCAACAAGGCAGGCCTGGCACCAGGACGCAAACACATTCAGCACCCAGGGCTGGCCTTTCAATGCATCGATATTCTGTATTGTTTGAATACCGGCAAGTTCTACTGCGGCAGCTTCAGAACCAGTGAAGCTGAGCACAGGCAACACCACCGCAGGTGCGGATTTGCCAATCAGGGCCGAGGGCAGTTTTTTAGGGTCAAGCCACAAACCGCGCAACAAAAACACGCCCAGAAACAGCAACACCAAAATTGGCAGATAAAGGCGCAAGCGTTTTTTTATCATGCCATTGCCCCATTTTTTCTGGGCCGGTAACGGCGATCAAACACGGTGACCAAACCACCCAATGCCATCAGCGCACACCCCAACCAAATCAGGTTGATCAGCGGTTTGTAATACAGCCGCACACCCCAGGTGCCACTGCTGGTGCTGCTTTGCACGGCATCGCCAAGGCTGACATACACATCGGAAAACCAGTCACTGTGAATGGCAGATTCAGTCATGATCTGTTCCGAACTTTGGTAACGCCGCTTCTCGGGTTCCAGCAAGTGAATCAATGTGCCATCGCCACGCGTCAGTTCAAACACGCCAAGTGCCGCCACATGGTTTTGTCGCTGCACGGAATCAACACCAATGAAGGTGACGCGCCATGGGCCAATTTCAGAGGTTTCGCCCGGTTTCAACACAGCATCGGTTTCAGTCTCGAAGGTTTTTACCCAGCTAACACCCACCACAAACACGGCCACGCCCAAATGCGCAAGCACCATGCCCCAGTAGGAAAGCGACAAACGGCGAATGCGGTAGAACAAGCCGCTTTCAGGCATTGCAGCACCGGCCTTGCGCGTGGCCGCTGCCGCATGGGCCAGCGTGGACACCGCCATGAACACGGCACACACCACGCCAATGGCCCACAGCAGGCTGAAGTGACCATTGAACAATGACGCACCCAGCAACACCAACACAGCAGCACCCAAAGCCACTGCACCCGGTTTGATATACTGCGCAAGCCGCGTTTCGCGCCAGCGTGAATCAGGGCCCAGTGCCATCAGCAACACGGCGGGCAGCAAAATGGGGGCGAACATGGCTTCAAAATAAGGCTGCCCCACCGACATTTTTCGCCCGCCAATTACCTCGACGACCAAGGGGTAAAGTGTGCCCAGCATTACGGCAACCAATGCTGCACTCATCAACACATTATTCGACAACAACAGCGATTCACGCCCGGTGGCTTTGAAGTTGCCGCCCTGCCCCACCTCGCCGGTTTTAAGCGCGTACAAAATATACGAAGCGCCCACCACGATGAACAGCAAGGCGAGAATGAACACGCCACGCTCGGGGTCGGTGGCAAATGCGTGTACGGAAGTAAGCACACCCGAACGAACCAGGAATGTGCCCAACAAGGACAAGGCAAAAGTTGTGAGCGCCAACAGCAAAGTCCAGCTGCGCAGTGCGCCCCGTTTTTCAGACACGGCCAATGAATGAATCAAGGCCGTACCAGCCAGCCAGGGCATCAGGGATGCATTTTCAACCGGGTCCCAAAACCACCAACCGCCCCAGCCCAGTTCGCGATAAGCCCACCAGCTACCCAAAGCAATTCCCACTGTGAGAAAAGCCCAGGCCACATTGGTCCAGGGGCGGCTCCAGCGCGCCC
>NZ_DAIUBR010000014.1:0-79918 GCF_036846585.1 Limnobacter sp.
TGCTGTTGGGGAGGGTTTGCCCCAGGAATTGATCCAGTTCTTCAAAGCTGGCTTGGGCGGAATGGGTTTGTACCAAGTGGCTTTGCAGTTTTTGAATGGGTGCAAAGCAGCGCATGGTCAACATGGACACGGCAATCAAGCCACCCACGGTCATCTGTTTTTCCACAATCAAGTACACGCCAAGCGCAATGGTAAGCACCCAACTGCCTTGTTGAAGCAGGTGTATTTTCTGGTTCACCAGAAAAAGCTGGTCCCGAACGGCGTTGCCGCCCATGCGCGCTTTCAGCTGCAAATGATTCAGCAGTTTGCCATGTGCCTGTTGCACGCCGTGTGCCTGAATGTTGTCCAGGCACGCCAGTGAATCAAGCCACTGGCCTTGTGTTTCGCGTGCTTGCTTCATGTGCACTTGCCCCAGGCGCGACAATTTATGGTGCGAACTAACTACGAACAGTAAAGTGAGGGCAATAACGCCACCCGCCACCAACAAAAACAGGGGGTGGATCAGGGTGATCACCACCAGAAACAGGGTGAGAAAGGGCAGGTCGATCAAGGCGAGTAAAAACACTCCGGTAATCAATTCACGAAGCTGTTCAAACGAGCGCAAATGCTGAAGCAATACTGTGGGCTCGGTTTTGTGAATGGGTACATTCAGCAGCGACTGTGACAAGTGCCCCGCGCAGCGTGTGTCGATCGATGTGGCTGCAATTTCCATGAGCCTGTGTCGCGCATGCTTCAGCGCATGTTCAAACCCCAGGCAAATGGCCACGCCCAACAGCAGTGCCACCATGGAGGAATAGGCCTGGTTTGGAATAATGCGGTCGTACACCTGCAGTGAAAACAGGGGGCCGGCCAGTGCCAGAATGTTGATCAACAGGGAGGCATAAATAACTGGTTTGAAACTGCCGTTTTCGAAGTTCAAGGCTTCACGAAGCCAGAGGCTTTCGCGCAGTTTTCGCCAAAAACCCAGCAGGCTTTCCGGTGGTTTCTCCTGGCTTGGTGCAGGCGGTGTTTTCACGGCATCGATTTGCAAGGCCCACTGCAAGGGCGGGTTTTCTTCAGTGGCGCGGCGCAAATCTTTCAGCACCCCGGATTGGCCTGTGTGTGTCATGGCCAGGGTATGGGCTGTAAGGTGCTTGGTTTCCCCTGGCAAAATTTGCTCAAAAACCTGGTGGGAAATGTTGCTGGCGGTTAGATAGGCGCGCAGCAAGGCCAGTTCATCGGCTTTTGTTGGGTCAAGCAGTGTTTCCTGCATTCGCCACTGGCTGGGCAGAAATTCGATGCCGAGCTGCCCCAACAGCTCGCACAGGGCGTGTTGCAGCGGTTTGATGGGGCGTGGGTCTTGCAGCATGACAGGGGGCCTGAATTCAAGAGCACCCATGGTAGCCTTTGAATTCAACCCTGAAAATCACTCACTTGGTTCACTACACTGGATGGGGGGTGTCACCCGGTAGTGTGGCTTTGTTTAGATCAACCCTTCGAACGGCAAGGCTTGAACGGTGTCGCCCGCTTCCAGGTCGCCCTGTGCGTGTTCCAGCACCAGCAGACCATCAGATTCAGACATGCTGCGCAAAATGCCAGATCCCTGCGCGCCAGTCAGGTGCGCGGTCAGTACACCATTTTCCATCACCAGGCGGGCACGTTGGTATTCGGTTCGGCCGGGGCGCTTGCGTACGCTTTGCGCCAGTTTTGCTGACACCATGGGCACGGGCAATGCTTTTGCGTTGGTCAGTTTGAACAGTGCGTCCCGCACGAAAGCGTAGAAGGTGACCATGACTGCCACCGGGTTGCCGGGCAGGCCAAACAGGAAAGCTGAGTTGCCGTTGGCTTTGTTGTGCACCTGGCCAAACGCCATGGGGCGGCCGGGGCGCATGGCAATTTTCCAGAAGTTCACGCTGCCCAGTTTTTCCATGACGTCTTTGGTGTAATCGGCTTCGCCCACTGACACCCCGCCCGATGTCAGAATGACGTCGGCCTGTTCAATGGCTTGCAGCATGGCTTGTTCAAGGGCTTCGGGGGAGTCTTGTACCACGCCCATGTCCAGAAGTTCGATAAATCGAAGCCGGGTCAGCATGCCAAACAGGGTGTATCGGTTGCTATCGTATACACAGCCTTCGTCGAGGGTTTGGCCGAGCGATCGCAATTCGTCGCCTGTGGAGAAAAACGCCACACGCAGTTTTCGGCGCACGGCAATTTCTGCCACGCCCAGTGATGCAAGCAAACCCAGATCTGCGGGGCGCAATACCTTGCCGGCGGGCAGGGCGGTTTTTCCAGCGGTCAGGTCTTCGCCTGCCTGGCGGCGGTTGTCACCCGCCTTCACTGCACCGGGCGGAAAGCTGATGGTGACGCCGTTCACGGTGGCGTTTTCCTGAACCAGCACGGTGTCGCAGTGGGCAGGCATCACCGCACCCGTCATGATGCGCACGCATTCGCCCGCGCCGCATTGCCCCGTGAATACCTTGCCAGCATAGGCTGTGCCCACCAGTTTCAGCGCGGTGATCGCGCCACTTTGCAGGCAGGTGCTATTAAAGGCGTAACCGTCCATTGCGGAATTGTCCTGCGCGGGTACGTTGATTGGTGACAGTACATCGAAGGCCAGTACTTGATCCAGTGCGTCACGAATAGCGACTGTGCGCGTGCCTGAAATGGCTACAAGCTGCGCAAGTATGCTTTGTCGGGCCTGGTCTACGGTTTGAAAGTCAGTTTGCATGCAGGGTTCGTCACTCAGGATTTCTTTTCAAGTTCTTTCAGTTCTTGCAATGTGTTGACATTGTGAAAGGCCGCTTCGTCACCAAACTCCACGGCCTGGTGTGGAATGTCGGCATACCAAGCGTCAATTTTCCGGCCACCTTTGCGCAGAAATTCTTCCATGCTGGGCAGCAATTCGGTGCGCATCATGCAGAACACGGGGTGATGGCGACCGTTCGTGGCAGCCACCGTCAGCATCAAGCCAACATTTTTTTCAAAGGGCTCGCCCAGTTTTTTCACCAGGTCGGTCGGGAACATGGGTACGTCGCAAGGCACGGTGACCAGAAAGGGCACGGTGGCGTAGCTTAGCGCCGTTTGCATGCCTGCCAGCGGCCCGGCGAAATCGGCTTGATGGTCGCAAATGACCGGAATGCCAAAGCCTTCGTACACGCCGATGTTCCGGTTGGCATTGATGGTCATGCTGCCCACCTGGCCATTCAGGCGCATCATGGCGTGCAGTGCCAGCGGCGCCTGTTTGAAGTTTTGAAGGCCTTTGTCGATACCGCCCATACGGCGGCCCATGCCACCAGCCAGAATGACGCCGGTGATGTCGTCCAGTGAAATGCTCATGCGTATTGTGTGTCGTTTAAAGTGTTGAATCGGTGTGTGCCGGTGTACAGCAAATAATGTTTGCCCTGGCAACGGCCCAGCATGGTGATGTTCAGTTTCTGGGCAATTTCATGGCCCATCTGCGTAAGCCCTGAACGGGACACCAGCACGGGAATTCCCATTTGGGCGCATTTAATGACCATCTCGGAAGTCAGCCTTCCCGTGGTGTAAAAAATTTTGTCCTCACCTGTCATGTCGTGCAGCCACATTTGCCCTGCAATGGTGTCCACTGCGTTGTGGCGCCCAACGTCTTCAACAAACAGCAGAATTTCACCGCGGTTTTCGCCACTGTTGGAACACAATGCGCAGCCATGCACGGCCCCGGCCTGCTTGTAGACGGATTCATGTTTTCGAACCTGATCCATCACGCCATACAACACTTCTTGCGACAGGTTGTAGGCGTTGCTCAATTGCACCTTGTCCAGGTCTTCCATCAAGTCGCCGAATACGGTGCCTTGGCCACAGCCCGAGGTGGTGGTTCGTTTCTCAAGCATTTGGGCTTTTTCTGTGGTTTCCCAAATGGTTTGGCCCGTGTTTTTCAGCACGGTCGATGTCACCGCAACGCTTTCTGTTTCCCAGTCAACATGAATTGCAGCAATTTCTGAAGAACGTTCTACAAGTCTTTGATTCCTAAGCCATCCAAGCGCCAATGCCTCAGGTTGAGAACCCAATGTCATGATGGTCAAAAGTTCTTTTTTGTCAAAATAAAGCGTCAGCGGGTGTTCGCCCGAAATTTGAACGGGTACCTGTTCGCCGCGCTCATTGATCGCTGTAATTTCTACCGTGCTGGGTATGCTGGCGTGGGTGGTTTGAATGTGTGCTGCCATTGAAAAGCCCTTAGCCTCCGATGTACGACATTTCAATTCTGTCTTTGGGTTGCGCCGTGTGTTCAGTGCGAATTTCACTGTAACGGTCGGCGCGAATGGCCCACAGGTTGCGAATTGCATTGCCCAACTGGGTGTCAACTGAGGACGCTTCATCGCCTGATCGGATCAGGGGTTTGAGATCGTGTCCCTTGCTGGCGAACAGGCAGGTGTACAGCTTGCCTTCTGTTGACAGGCGAATGCGTGTGCAGTCTTTGCAGAAGGCTTGTGTTACAGAAGAAATAACGCCGATTTCGCCACAGCCGTCGCTGTACTTCCAGCGCTCGGCCACTTCGCCGGTGTAATTGGCATCCTGCATTTGCAGTTGCGAAAGGCCTTGGGAAATCATGTTGATGATGCGCGCAGAGGGCACCACTTCATCCATTTTCCAGCCATTGCTGCTGCCCACGTCCATGTACTCGATAAAGCGCAGAATGTGCGGTGTGCCTTTGAAATGCCTTGCCATGGGCAGCACCTGGTCGTCGTTCATGCCGCCTTTGACCACCATGTTCACCTTGATGGGGCCAAGGCCGGCCTCAAAGGCGGCTTCAATCCCGTCAAGCACTTCATCGACCGAGAAGTCCACATCGTTCATGGCTTTGAACACGGCATCGTCGATCGCATCCAGGCTCACGGTGACACGGCTCAGGCCCGCTTGCTTCAATGTTTTGGCTTTTTTGCGAAGCAGGGTGCCGTTGGTGGTCAAGGTGATTTCAACAGGCTTACCGGCTGGCGTGCGCAGGCGCGCAAGCTGCTCAATCAAAATCTCGATGTTTTTGCGAAGCAGGGGCTCGCCACCGGTCAGGCGTATTTTTTCAACGCCCAAAGCCACAAACTGGCGGGCAACCTGTTCAATTTCCTCGAAGCTGAGCAAATCCTTGTGCGGCAAAAACTGGTAGTCTTTGTCGAAAATCGACTTGGGCATGCAGTATACGCAGCGGAAATTGCAGCGGTCCGTGACAGAAATACGCAAGTCATGAAGCCTGCGACTGAAATGATCTTTGGCGGGTACTTCACTGCTTTGCGGTGCGCTGAAATTCAATGGAATGACGCGCGAGTTGTCTTGGACCAGTTGAATAACACGGTCTGTCATCGTTCAATCCCTCGCCCCCATGGGGCAAACTCCTATTGTGATACTTGTCGTGTATCTTCTAATCTAATCAACTGAATTGTGCCCTTACTGACGGGGCCCGGCAACTCGCAGAGGTGTTTTTTGAGTGCAAATTTTTTAGTATTGGGTGAAGTCTCCTTCAAGGTGAAGACAGGCAAGGTGGCCCAAAGTTCGCCCTGGCAGCCTTTTCGCTGGCAGGTGCTTGAACTGGCCCCGGCAGACGCCCATATGCCCCAGGGCAATGATGAATGTGTGCAAACCGTGAAGGCAGAGGTGTATCAAGACCAACTGCAAGGCTATTTCCTGAACCTTGACACCGATGTGCCGTACGTGTTTTTTTGTGTGCGTTATCCCGAAGAAAACAAAAACCTGATGCCTTCGGTGTTTGATGCAACCCTGAGTTATGACGAAGCAGCTCGCTGGATGGACGCCAATGAAGAAGTGCAAACCCTGCCATTGCCTGCGGCGGTGGCCAGCTGGCTGGCCGAACTGGTGCAGGCGCGGTACCAGCCAGAGCCCAAGCAGCGGCGGCGCCCGCAATCGTTTGTAAAACCTGATAAGCGCGGATGATGCGATGAGTGAGAATTTTTTAAGTCGGTGGTCAAAGCGCAAGCTGGAAGTGCGGGAAAATGAACGCCTGGCCGAGAATTTGCCGCTGCAGGAAGATGCACTTGCCAAGACCGAACCCGTGGGAAGCCAGGGGCTTGTCGAGGTGGACAACGCGCCGCCAGGACCCGTTGAGGTGGCCCCCCCGGTGCCCACTGAAGACGATTTGCGTGCTGTGGAGCAGGGTGGCGACATCAAGGCGTTTCTGATTGACAAGGTGTCGAAGGACTTGAAAAACAAAGCCTTCAAGGCCCTGTTTTCCCGGCCGGAATTCAATGTGATGGATGGCCTGGACATTTACATTGACGACTACAACAAGTTCACACCATTGAGCAAAGAAGACATCGACAAGATGACTTTCTCTAAGCAATTGCTGAGCAGGCCTGATCTGGAACTACCGAAAATCGATGACATGTCTGGCGAGAACAAGTCGCTGTTGGCGAAAGTGATCGAGCCGGAAGAAACGCTGGAGCCCGAGCCTGAGCAAGCTGAATTGCAAATGGAACCGGAAGTGGCTTCTGAAAAAAACCACGAAAACATTAGGGTTATCCCTGATGAATCTCAAGCCATTGATTCTGAACAAGTCTCTACAGAACGTTCGTTCGAAAAATCCCCTAAAAAACCAAAATGAACTGGTACATTTTGTCGTATCCAATGCCCAATTGGATACAGACAAAATGCACCACCACCCGCGTCTGCGCGCAGGGTTGTCACTCTAGTGTAATGATTCTAAATAGGAAAATTTACAGGGTTAGCTTGGCACAAGTTTTGCAATTAATTGCCAAATAACCAAATTAGAAGTGATAGATGACCAACTCGGATGTTTTTGTGTGTGGTTGCCAGGGTAGCGGCGAGACAGTCGACAAAGCGTTGCAAAACGTGAACGTTGAAGGTATTCGTTTTGTGTCTGCACAGCGCGCCTGTCGTGATGGAATTTCGACGGTGCTGAGTTCAAAGAACAAATCCAGCGGTGCACGCTGTTTTGTAGGTTGCACGCAAGAGCAGGCGGTCTTTGAGTCAATCGCCGAAGAGTCTTCCATCCAAACCATCGAGTTCGTGAATCTGCGTGGCTTGCTGCGCGGGCAACCGGCAGAGCAATCATCAAAGCAGGCCGCAGCTGCGGTGGCTGCGCTGGCTGCTTATGAAACTGATTTTCAGGTTGAACCCGTACCGGCTGTTCTGTTCAATTCCAAAGGTCGTGTGGCCATTGTCGCAAACAGTGGCAAGCAGTTGCATCACGCCCAGACCCTGGCCAACAACTTGACGGTTGATCTGTTGCTGGCAGACGCCTCTGACATAGTGCTGCCAGCCAAACGCGATCTGAATGTGCTGGCGCTGACCGTACAGGCAGCTACCGGCTACCTGGGGGCATTTCAGCTAAGCACACGCAAAACCAATCCCGTGGACATGGAAATGTGCACGCGTTGCGGAGCCTGTGTAGATGCTTGCCCTACTCAGTCCATTTCAAAAGATTCCCTCACCATCGACCTGAACAGTTGCGATCAAAGCGGAGCCTGTATCAAGGCCTGTGGTGAATTCAAGGCGATTTCATTTGCTGATTTGAATACCATCAGCGAGCGTGAATATGACATGGTGATCGACTGCACCATGCCCGGTTTGTTTGCAGATCGCCAAGCACCTTTGGGTTATTGGCATGTGGGTGACAGCGAACAGTTGTTGCTTGAAGCCATGCTGGATGCCGTTCAAACTGTGGGTGAATTCGAGAAGCCCAAGTTTTTCGAGTACAAGCCCAGCATTTGCGCGCACAGCCGTTCCAGCAAGGAAGGTTGCAACAATTGCATCGATGCGTGCAGCACCAAGGCGATCAAATCCGCTGGCGAGAAAATTGAAGTCAATCCGCACCTGTGCCTGGGTTGCGGCGCATGCACCACTGTGTGCCCAACCGGTGCCATTCAGTTTGCGTTAAGCCCGGCCACAGTTCAGGGCAGGGCCATTAAAACCGCTGTGAAAGCATTCCGTGCCAATGGTGGTGCCAAGCTTGAATTGGTGCTGCATGGTCCCGACATGGAACACAACTGGCTGGAAGCGGCCAAAAAATCGAGCAAAACGTTGTCCGGCAAAGCGTCTGTCTCTGATTTCAGTCTGTTGCCCATTGAATTGAACCACAGCGCAAGCGTTGGCCCAGACCTGTGGCTGTCTGCCCTGGCGTTTGGCGCCGACCGAATTACCGTGGTGCAATCTGCCGTTGAATCAAGTCATTACGCCGAACCCCTGGCCGCGCAGGCTGGCTGGGTGAACGCCTTGCTGGAAGCCTTGGGTTTGCAGCGCCGTGTTCGCGTGCTGCACACTGGGCAAATTGAGCAATTGTTTGCGCACAGCGACTTGAGCGCGTCGGGTGTCGAGCCCGCCAGCTTCGAGTTGTCTTCCAACAAGCGTACTCGCATGGAATTTGCAGTTGATCATTTGGCTGAACATGCTCAAAAGCACGCCAAACAAAGCTTTGCTGAACCCATTGCTTTGCCGGTCGCCGCGCCTTTTGGTGCTGTGTTGGTGAACAAGGAAAAATGCACCCTGTGCATGAGTTGCACCAGTGCTTGCCCAGCCTCAGCATTGATCGATAACCCCGAAATGCCCCAACTGCGCTTTATTGAACGCAACTGTGTGCAGTGTGGTTTGTGCGTTGAAACCTGCCCTGAAAACGCCATGGAACTGGTTCCCCAGTTGTTGTTGGGCCCAGCTGCACGTGAAAAACGAGTGTTGAATGAATCGCAGCCATTTCACTGCATCAGCTGTGGCAAGGCATTTGGCACCAAGCACATGATTGAAAACATGTTTGCAAAACTGAGTGCGCACAGCATGTTTGAGCGCAACGCAAACCGTTTGAAAATGTGTGCCGATTGCCGCGTAACCGACATGTACAGTGCCAAAGACGAAATGACCATATTCGAGGTGAAAAAATGAACACCCAGGCTCAACAGGAAGACAACCTGATCGCTGGTGAAGACTGGGCCCGTGCTGATTTTTACGGCCTTTTGTCCCAAATGTTTTCCGGCAACGTGACCGATGAATTTCTGGCTCGTTTCCGCGAAATCGACCGTGAATCGCTGGACATTACAACCCCGTTGGGCTTCGAGTTTTCCGAGCTGATTCGTGTGGTGGGGCAATTCGACAGCAAGAAAATTAATCAGGAATTTGTCGACAACTTCATCGGCGTAGGTCGCCCTGAAGTGATGCTGTATGGATCGTATTACATTGCGGGTTTTTTGAATGAAAAGCCCTTGATCGCCCTGCGTGACGATCTTGCAAAGTTTGGGCTGACCCGCGATGAAGCGTTGACTGAAACCGAAGACCACATCGCATTTTTGTGCGAAGTGATGCGCTACCTGATTCTGGCCGACGACCCCCCCGTGTCGTTTGCCGAGCAGCGTGCTTTTTTCCAGGCCCACATGGCCAGTTGGTATGGCCGCATGGCTGACGACATAGAGGCCGCCAGCAACACTGATTTTTATAAAACTGTGGGTCGTTTGGCCCGCGTGTTCTTTGATGTTGAAACACAGTCTTTCGATTTTGAAAGTGCCGTTTGATTGGAGGTGATGAGATGACCAAGAAAATGATAAATCAAGACAAACCCAAGCTTGCACGACGCCAGTTTCTGGTGGGTGCGGGTGTGGGCGTCGCTGCCGCCGGTGCTGCACTGGTAGTTAGCAAACAACCTGAAGTGGCTGAACAGGCTGCTGCCGCAGGCACTGAGAAAAAATCGAAGGGTTACCAGCTCTCTGAGCATGTGAAAACCTATTACAGAACCTTGCTGGTGTAACTCAAGGAGACCAGGATGTTAAAGAGAAGAGACGACAAGACAGTGGCCAAAGTGATCCCAAATCACAACCACAGCCTGCTCAATAAAATTGGGTCACGCTTGGGTGCCACCATGGACCGCCGCGCTTTCCTGAAGCGCTCCGGTATCGGTGTGGGTGCGGGTGCCGTTGCAGGCAGCCTGCCTTTTGGCATGGTCAAGCGCGCTGAGGCGGCTGCCGATGGCAGCACGGCCGGCGGCACAATTGAAATCAAGCGCACAATTTGTACGCACTGCTCTGTGGGTTGCGCCACGGATGCGGTTGTACAGAACGGCGTGTGGATTCGCCAGAACCCCGTGTTCGACAGCCCCATCAACCTGGGTGCGCACTGCGCCAAGGGTGCAGCGCTGCGCGAGCACGGCCACGGCGAATACCGCTTGAAGTATCCAATGAAGCTGGTGGACGGCAAGTACCAGAAAATTTCCTGGGATGAAGCCCTGGACGGCATTACCAAGAAAATGCTGGCACTGCGTGAAGAAAACGGCCCAGATTCCGTGTTCATCATCGGTTCATCCAAGCACAACAATGAACAGTCCTACTTACTGCGCAAGTGGGTGTCAATGTGGGGCAGTAACAACTGTGACCACCAGGCGCGTATTTGCCACTCCACCACAGTGGCTGGTGTTGCGAATACCTGGGGTTATGGTGCAATGACCAACTCCTACAACGACATGCAGAACACCAAGTGTGCCTTGTACATCGGCTCCAACGCCGCTGAAGCACACCCAGTGTCTTTGTTGCACATGCTTCACGCCAAGGAAACCGGCGCGAAGATGATCGTGGTCGACCCACGCTTCACGCGCACTGCAGCACGTGCAGACGAATACGTTCGTATCCGCTCAGGTTCGGACATTCCTTTCCTGTTTGGTTTGCTGCACCACATTTTCAAGAACGGCTGGGAAGACAAAAAGTACATCAATGACCGCGTGTACGGCATGGACCAGATCAAGGCTGAAGTACTGGCCAACTGGACACCCGACAAGGTAGAAGAAGCCTGCGGCGTGGACGAAGCCCAAATGTACAAAGTGGCGGAAATGTTTGCCAAGAACCGCCCAAGCACGATTGTATGGTGTATGGGTCAAACCCAGCACACCATTGGTAATGCCATGGTTCGTGCTTCTTGTATTTTGCAACTGGCCCTGGGCAACATTGGTGTCTCTGGCGGCGGTGCAAACATTTTCCGCGGCCACGACAACGTACAGGGCGCAACCGATGTGGGTCCAAACCCCGATTCGTTGCCCGGTTACTACGGTGTTGCGGAAGGTTCCTGGAAACACTGGTGCCGCGTATGGGGTGTGGATTACGAATACATCAAGAGCCGCTACGCAGAGGGCATGACCACCAAGGCTGGCATGACCGTGTCGCGTTGGGTAGATGGTGTGCTTGAAAACCCCGAGTTGATTGATCAGAAATCCGGCAACCTGCGCGGTCTGTTCTTCTGGGGCCATGCGCCAAACTCGCAAACCCGTGGTCTGGACATGAAAAAAGCCATGGACAAGCTCGACTTGCTCGTGGTGGTTGATCCTTATCCTTCAGCCACAGCCTCCATGGCTGCCATGCCAGGCGATCCTGCTGGTTTGAATGCCAACCGCGAAGTGTACTTGCTGCCCGCAGCCACTCAGTTTGAGTGCTCTGGTTCATGCACCGCGTCGAACCGTTCACTTCAGTGGCGTGAAAAGGTGATCGAGCCCATGTTCGACAGCCGCACCGACCACATGATCATGGCTCAGTTGGCCGAAAAGCTTGGTTTTGCCGAAGAGTTCACCAAGTCATTCACCATGGTGAAAGGCAAGGGCGGCATGATGGAACCGGAAATGGAATCCGTCCTGAAGGAAATCAACAAAGGCACCTGGACAATTGGTTACACCGGCCAAAGCCCAGAGCGTTTGAAGCTGCACATGAAAAACATGCACACCTTCAACGTTCGCACGCTGAAAGCCGAAGGCGGTCCTTGTGATGGCGATTACTTCGGTTTGCCATGGCCTTGTTACGGCACGGCCGACATCAAGCACCCCGGTTCGCCCAACTTGTACCAGACCGACAAACACGTGATGGACGGTGGTGGTAACTTCCGTGCCAACTTTGGTGTGGAGAAAGACGGTGTCAGCCTGCTGGCCAGCGACGGTTCTTATTCCAAAGATGCGGAGATCACCACTGGTTACCCAGAGTTCACGGCCGACATGCTCAAGCAATTGGGCTGGTGGGACGACCTGACCGAAGCCGAGAAAACCGAGGCCGAAGGCAAGAACTGGAAAACCGACCTTTCAGGCGGTATCCAGCGCGTGGTCATGAAGCACGGTTGCCACCCATTTGGCAATGCCAAGGCGCGTGCCGTGGTGTGGAACTTCCCGGATCCAGTGCCCAAGCACCGCGAGCCGCTGTACTCCACCAAGCCCGATTTGGTGGCCAAGTACCCAACGCACGATGACAAGGCTGCTTTCTGGCGCCTGCCAACCCTGTACAAGTCGATTCAGGAAAAGAATGCCGACATTGGCAAGTCCTTCCCCTTGATCATGACTTCAGGTCGTTTGGTGGAATACGAAGGTGGTGGTGAAGAAACACGTTCCAACCCATGGCTGGCTGAACTTCAACAAAACATGTTTGTTGAGCTTCACCCCAAGGCAGCGAACGACCGTGGCATCAAGCATGGTGACCAGGTTCGCGTAACAACACCAACCGGTGCGAAGATCCAGGTGCAAGCCTTGGTCACACGCCGCGTGGGTGAAGACACCGTGTTCCTGCCGTTCCACTTCTCCGGGCATTGGGAAGGCAAAGACCTTCTGCAGTACTACCCTGAAGGTGCAGCACCCGTTGTCCGTGGCGAGGCGGTTAACACCGCAACTACCTACGGTTACGACGTGGTCACCATGATGCAGGAAACAAAGACCACCGTTTGCCAAATTGAGAAGTTGGCATAAGCACTAATGCAAAGGAGATAACAAAATGGCACGAATGAAGTTTCTGTGTGATGCCGAGCGTTGCATTGAGTGCAATGGCTGCGTCACCGCATGTAAAAACGAGCACGAGGTGGCATGGGGTATTAACCGCCGCCGCGTTGTAACGATTAACGATGGCGAACCTGGAGAACGTTCAATCTCCGTGGCTTGTATGCATTGTTCAGACGCGCCTTGCCAGGCCGTTTGCCCTGTGAACTGCTTCTACAAAACCGACGAAGGTGTTGTGTTGCATGACAAGGACCTGTGTATCGGTTGCGGTTACTGCTTCTACGCCTGCCCGTTTGGCGCACCACAATTCCCTCAGGAAGGTGCTTTCGGTCAGCGTGGCAAGATGGACAAGTGCACATTCTGTGCAGGTGGTCCTGAAGAAGATACTTCCGAAGCCGAGTTCGAGAAGTATGGTCGCAACCGTTTGGCCGAAGGCAAGTTGCCACTGTGCGCCGAAATGTGTTCAACCAAGGCCTTGTTGGCAGGTGACGGTGACGTGGTTTCCGACATCTTCCGCAATCGCGTGGTTGTTCGCGGCAAAGGCGCTGAAGTGTGGGGCTGGAGTTCTGCTTATGGTCAACCAGCCAAGGAGGGCGCGTAATTATGGCGCTTCGTAGCAAGTTGATCCTTTCCGGGGCCTTTGCAGGCCTTGTTCTGGCCACTGGCTGTTCACCCCTGGAAGATGCCAACGAAGGCAAGGGGTACGCAGGCAAGGCTGACACACCGGCTTATGCAACCGGCGGCGGTGAATTCACCGCCGGTGGTTTCAAAGCGGGTGACAAGGAAAGCTGGGCAGACAACCTGAACGTCCGAGCCAAAGCACAGAACGAATACGTTCGTACTGGCGATTCGGCAAAGGCCAAATAAGGAGAGTCAATCATGACACATTCAACCATTCGGGCTGCTGCACAGCCGGGCATGAGCAAGGCGATGTTGGCCTTGTTCACCGCCTTGGTGTTCGCAGTGTGCTCACTGTGGTCAATGGGGGCCATGGCGCAAGAGGCAACTGAACGCGCGCAAGCACAGGTTCAGAAGCAACAAACGCAGCCCCTGAACAACTCACCGGTTTGGTCAGCCGTGGCGTCGGGTGATTCATTCACCACCGTCACCAAAGGCCGTGAAACCGGCGTGTTGATCAACAAGAGCGGTGAAGCCTGGCGCCAGATGCGCAACGACAACATTTCTTTCTACGGCGGATGGGCCGTGGCAGTGGTGTTTTTGTTGCTCGTGGCGGCGCACCTGGTGAAAGGGCCGGTTAAATTGCCCGAGCCACGCACAGGCAGACTGATCGAACGCTTTACCTCGGCGGAACGTGTGGCCCACTGGACCATGGCATTCAGTTTCGTGGCCTTGGCTTTGACCGGTTTGTTGCTGATGTTTGGCAAACACGTGCTGGCACCCTGGATGGGCCTTACGCTCAATTCCTGGCTTGCATCGATCAGCATTGTGATTCACAACTTTGTGGGCCCAGTGTTCGCGGTCAGCATCATCGTGTTTTTCATCATGTATGTGAAAGACAACCTGCCCGAGAAAAATGACATCGAGTGGCTAAAGAAGGGTGGCGGTTTGTTGGGCCATGCGCCAGCAGGGCGCTTCAACATGGGCGAGAAAATCTGGTTCTGGGGCGGCGTCACGGTATTGGGCATTGTGGTATCAGCCACAGGTCTTATTCTTGACTTTCCCAACTTCGACCAGCCTCGCCTGTTGATGCAGCAAACGCATGTTATTCATGCCAGTGCAGCCTTGTTGTTCATCATCATGTCGTTGGGTCACATCTATATCGGTTCCATTGGTATGGAAGGTGCGCTTGAGGCCATGCGCGATGGCTATGTGGATGAAACATGGGCCAAAGCCCACCACGATGCCTGGTACGACGACATCAAGGCCGGCAAAGTGTCTGCAGTACGTTCCAAGGAAGGTGCTACAGCCATGGGTTCACAAGTGATGGCTCGGTAAACAGTTCAATAAAAAGTTTATTGGCAACAGCCGTGAAGTCAAAACCCGCTCAGCAATGAGCGGGTTTTTTATGCCTTCCAGTTGCCAGCCATCAAAAGAAAAACGCCCGGTGAACATTGCTCACCGGGCGTTTTTCTGTTCAGGCGATTGCTCGCCTTGCTTGACTAGTTGGCTTGAACTTCAGTTCGTATTGTTTCCGAACTCGGCTTTGGTTTCAACCAGCACCAGGTTGTCCGTTGCAATTTGAGCCACCGGTTTTCGTTCGCGTGGTACTTGAACGGGTTTCGGTGCCGCAGCCAGGTTGGATTGAACCACAGACCATTTATCCTGGTCTGTTTCCACCCACAACATGCCTGCGCTGGTCAACATTTGCTCCAGGGCTTCCTTGTCCAGCGAAACAGGTGGAGCAGCAGCAACAGTTGTCACCGAAGCTGCCACTGCGGGAGCAGGAGCATCAAGGGGAGCGATCACTTTAGCTTGCGCAATCACTTCGACAGATTCCTGCACTTTGGGTGCAGCTTCAACCGTTGATTCGCTTTCGGCAGGTGGAGTTTCAATAGCAACTTCCAGTGCTGTTTCGCTGGTTTGTGCTACCGCTTCAACGACAGATTGGACAGCTTGAACAACTTCACGGCTGGGCACATTGGATTCGTCCGGATTGTTTTCGGTCGAACCCATTTGCGTGGGTTCCGCCGGCAAACCCATTGAAGCAGTGGCCACAGGGGCCGCTGATTCAACATGCTCAGTACCTTCTGCTGCTTGATCAACACCCACCACTTCACGGGCACCGTCGCGATTGCCACCACGACCGCCACGGCCTCGGCGACGACGGCGACGTGGTTCATCACCACTGGCTTCGTCATCGCTGCCATACGACATGGTTTCGGCAATCTTGTTGGCCAATTCCTCATCGTCTGCTGCATCTGCAGCCTGGAATGCGTCCTCGGATTGAAGTGCAGATTGTTCCTGTCCCGAACCGGTTTCGCCTTCACCTGCGCCGCGACCACCACGGCCACGACGACGGCGGCGGCGGCCGCCCGTGCGTTCGCTCAATTCTGCTGCATCTGCAGCATCACCAGCGGTAGCTTCTACGGCTGCCAATGGCTTGACTTCAAGCACCTCTGCACCGGCCGCGCGTTCCTCGCGGGGCTTACCACGGCCACCGCGGCCTTGTTGGGCAGAACGGGGTTGTTGTGCGTCTCCTGCCTTTGTTTCTTCACCAGCAGTTGCCGAGGCTGTTGTGGCCTCGTCTTCACGACCACGACCGCCTCCACGACGGCGATTGCGGCCTCGGCCTCCGCGTGAGTCGCCACGGTCACCTTGTGAGCGACCTTGTCCGCGACCACCGCGTTCACCTGTTTTTTGTTCCACAACTGCCGCAGGTTTTTCTGTTGTACCGTCCCGCTTGAACCAGGCGATAATTCGCTGAATCAAAGAGGGACCAGCTGGTGCAGCAGCAACAACCAATTCTGTCTTCGGCTTGCGTTCCTGATGGGGCGGCGCAGGCTGGGTTGGAATTACGCCCTTGATCACGGCTTCCTGGCGTTTTACAGCCTCGCCTTCTACTTTCTTGTCGTAGTAGTTTTGCTCTTCTTTTGGCGTGGCCAATTCAAAACTTTGGCGTGTGTCTTCCAGCCGTTCGTCGTCGTGGCGCAAACGCGTAATTTCGTAGTGCGGTGTTTCCAGATGTTTGTTTGGAATCAACAGTACATTTACCTTCAAACGCGCTTCCAGCTTGTAAATCTCGGATCGCTTCTCGTTTAACAGAAATGTGGCCACGTCAACTGGCACCTGCGTGTGTACGCTGGCAGTGCCTTCCTTCATGGCTTCTTCTTGCAGAATGCGCAGCACATGCAAAGCCGTGCTTTCCGTGTCACGAATCACGCCAGTGCCGTTACAGCGTGGGCAAGTGGTGTGCGAACCTTCGTTCAGGGCAGGGCGAATGCGCTGGCGGCTAAGTTCCATCAAGCCGAAACGGCTGATTTTGCCCATTTGCACCCGTGCACGGTCAAAGTGCAGGCTGTCTTTTACGCGGTTCTCAACCTCTTTCTGGTTGCCGGCTTTTTCCATGTCGATGAAATCGATCACGATCAAGCCACCCAGGTCGCGCAAACGCAACTGGCGGGCCACTTCTTCGGCGGCTTCCAGGTTGGTGCGCAAGGCAGTGTCTTCAATGTCGGTTCCGCGTGTGGAGCGGGCCGAGTTCACGTCGATCGACACCAATGCTTCAGTGTGGTCGATCACGATCGCGCCACCTGAGGGCAGGGGAACCATGCGGCTATACGCGGTTTCAATCTGGTGTTCAATCTGGAAACGGCTGAACAGGGGGATGTCGTCGCGATAACGCTTCACCAAATTCATCATGTCAGGCATCACGTGCTGCATGAATTGTTTGGCCTGATCGTAAATTTCGTCGGTGTCGATCAGCACTTCGCCGATGTCCGGGCTGAAGTAGTCGCGAATGGCGCGAATCACCAGGCTGCTTTCCTGATAAATAAGGAATGCACCATTGGCTGATTTGCCTGCACCGTCGATGGCTGTCCACAGTTGCAGGAGGTAGTTCAGGTCCCACTGCAGTTCTTCAACCGAGCGGCCAATACCGGCTGTGCGGGCAATAATGCTCATGCCCTTGGGGTATTCCAGTTTGTCCAGCGCTTCGCGCAGTTCCTGACGTTCTTCTCCTTCGATTCGGCGGGAAACGCCACCACCACGCGGATTGTTCGGCATCAGCACCAGGTAACGGCCAGCCAGTGAAATGAAAGTGGTCAGGGCTGCGCCCTTGTTGCCACGTTCTTCCTTTTCAACCTGAACGAACAGTTCCTGACCTTCCTTGACGACGTCTTGAATGCGGGCCTTGCCAGCTTCAACGCCTTCCTTGAAATATTGTCGGGAAATTTCCTTGAAGGGCAGAAAACCATGACGGTCTTCGCCGTAATTGACAAAACAGGCCTCAAGACTTGGCTCTACGCGGGTGATAACACCTTTGTAAATGTTGCTTTTCCGTTGTTCACGGCCAGCTGTTTCAATGTCAATGTCGATGAGTTTTTGGCCGTCGACAATTGCGACCCGCAACTCTTCTGAATGAGTTGCGTTAAATAACATGCGCTTCATGCACACTCCAATGGCACCGCAGTGCGAAAAGAGATGCTGAAAAAGCGGAAGGAAACAAAGAGATTCAAAAACGAATACAACAAAGGCCGCTCGGCTTTAACCAAGAGCGGCGATTATACTAAGGCATTGATATTTAATAATAAATATTGGTTCAAATTTCACCTGCGTAAGGTGGGCCTGCGTCGTTTTTGTTAGTACCCAGCGCTTCTTGTGCGCGCTGGTGCGTAAAATTCTTTGTTTTCAGCTTAAGGCGGGCATTCAGCCGCGCGCCTCTTTTTCAGCCATCATTGCCACCATCCAGGGTAGGCGGCACACCCACTAAATAAAATCACTGTGGGGCGTATCCAGAAGTGAATTCGGACGCTTCCCAAGCGATAATTCGATTATATGCTGAACCCGCCCAATTGGTAAAACAAAGAATTGAAAACACAGGAAAAACCCAATCCCGACAGGGCTGTTTTGCTCGAAATTGACGAAAAACATCAAGACCAGCGTCTGGACAATTTTTTGTGCAGTGTGTGTAAGGGTGTGCCCAAAAGCCATGTGTTCCGCATCATTCGCTCGGGCGAGGTGCGAATCAACCGCAAACGGGCAGAGGCGAAAACCAAATTGTGCGTCGGTGATGTGGTGCGTATTCCCCCCATTCAGGTGCTGGAAAAACAAAGCATTGAGTCGCTACCTTCAAGTGGTACGTTCAATAAGGTACAGCTTTTAAAAAGTGCAGCAGACATTCCCATATTGTTTGAAGACGATCACCTGTTGGTGGTCAACAAGCCTTCCGGCATGGCGGTGCATGGTGGCTCAGGCTCATCGTTTGGTTTAATTGAATGTATTCGGGCACTTAGGGCAGAAACCCATGAAGACCTTGAGCTGGTGCACCGAATTGATCGTGAAACCTCTGGCATATTGATTCTTTCAAAAAAACGAAGTGCACTCAGGAAGTTACAAGAGCAACTTCGAGCCCGTTCCTGGAAAAAGTATTACAAAACCCTGGTGCTTGGGCTTTGGCCTGAAGCCTTGAAGCAGGTGGACTTGCCCTTGCTGAAGACCCAAAGCGGCGAAAAAGAGGCGCGTGTGTTTGTTGATCCAAGCGGCGACAATGCTTGCACGAAATTCAAGATAATTCAGTTATATAAAGCAAATTATTCAAGCTTTACATTAATTCAGGCGCAAATTCTCACTGGTCGCACCCATCAAATTCGGGTCCACACCAGTGCCAACAAGTTTCCAATCGCGGGCGACGACCGGTATGGCAACTTTGAAATGAACAAGCAATTGGCCCGGCATGGTTTGAAGCGCATGTTTTTGCACGCCGCACGCCTGCAGTTGATTCACCCGGCGACAAATGAAACTATAGTGATAGAGGCGCCCTTGGCCCCGGAATTGGACAGTTTTTTAAAATCCTTACAGGCAGTAAACAGCAGATGACTTACAAAATGGTGGTGTTTGACTGGGATGGCACCATACTCGACTCAACTGGCGCAATCACCCGATCCATTCAGCGTGCGTGTCTTGATGCAGGCTTGCCCGATCCCGGCGAGGAAATTGCTTCTTATGTGATTGGTTTGGGCCTCAGTGACGCCTTGCGTCACGCTGCGCCGGGTGCCAGCGAAACGCAAATTGCCTTGTTGGTTGAAAGTTACCGCAAACATTACCTAAGCAAAGACCATGAGCTCGAATTGTTCACGGGTGCGGTGCCTTTGCTTCAAACCCTCAATAAAATGGGCGTGATTTGCACGGTTGCCACTGGCAAAAGCCGCCAGGGGCTGAACAGGGCCATGTCCAATTCAGACACGGCGCGGTATTTCATGGGTTCGCGGTGTGCTGACGAATGCCACAGCAAGCCGCATCCACAAATGATTCTCGAGCTGATGGAAGAATTCGGCACCGACCCGGCCCATGTTGTCATGATTGGAGACACCACCCACGACCTGAACATGGCACAGGCCGCTGGTGTGAATGCCTTGTCAGTTCAAACCGGGGCGCACCCACCCAAGTTATTGAATCAGGTGCCCCACCTTCAATCCTTCCGTTCAATCAATGAATTGGCTCCCTGGCTGATTCAAACCATTTCTGCGCATCAATAAATCATGTCTGAATTGCTTGTTTGCCAATCCAGTGACCTTGAAGAAGGTGGTACTGGCTATCGTTTCAAAGTGTTGTACAACGGCGAAGAGACCACCGCTTTCATTGTGCGCGTTGACAACGCTGTTCGCTGTTTCCTGAACCGATGTTCGCATGTACCGGTAGAACTTGACTGGAATTACGGGGAGTTTCTGGATGATTCCGGGCGCATTGTGGTGTGTGCCACCCATGGCGCAAGCTATGACGCCACCGATGGCAGTTGCCTTGGAGGCCCTTGCGATGGCAACCCCTTGGTGCGATTGAATATTGAAGAAAAAAATGGTGCAGTGTACTGGACCCCAACTGAATTAATTACAGTGCCGGCAGACGGCATTGAGGACTGAACATGAGCGAACAAGACAATCAATGGGAGCGAAAGCTGCTTGAAAAGCTGGCTTCTGAGGCACTGGTCGAACAACGCAGAAAACGCCGCTGGGGAATATTTTTCAAGCTGATCGGTCTGGTTTACGTGGGTGTGTTGATCGCCTCTATACTTGGGTTAAGCGCTGGTCCCGGGTTGGAGGAAACACGGCACACTGCATTGGTTGATCTGGAGGGCGTTATTTCATCCGACAGCCTGGCCAGCGCCGATCGTGTAAACGCCAGCCTGCGCAGCGCTTTCGAAAGCACTGGCTCCGTTGGTGTTGTTCTGCGAATCAATAGCCCCGGTGGCAGCCCTGTTCAGGCAGGGTTGATTAATGACGAGATCAAGCGGCTTCGGGTCAAATACCCTGCCAAACCGCTTTATGTCGTTGTTGAGGAAGTGTGCGCCTCCGGTGGTTACTACGTGGCTGTGGCTGCAGACAAAATATATGTGGACAAAGCCAGCCTGGTCGGCTCAATCGGTGTGGTCATGAACGGTTTTGGTTTTACCGGCACCATGGAAAAGCTTGGGGTTGAGCGCCGCTTGATCACCGCAGGTGAAAACAAAGGCTTTCTGGATCCATTCAGCGCGGCAGACCCATATCAAACCGAGTTTGCCCGGCAAATGGCAGAAGAAATTCACCAGCAGTTCATCAAAGTGGTTCAGGAAGGGCGTGGTGACAAGCTGAAACAGGCACCAGAACTGTTTAGCGGTTTGGTGTGGACTGGGGCCAAAAGCGTCGATCTGGGCCTTGCCGACGAGCTCGGATCGCTTGACACTGTGGCCCGCGATGTATTTAAAACCGAAGAAATTCTGGATTACACCGAACAGGATTCCCTGGCCGAGCGCTTGGCCGAACGGGTGGGTGTGGTATTTGGTCAGGGCGTTCGCAGCGTATTTCCAGAATTTGGAACCAGTCAGCGTTTGAGCTTTCAGTAGGCTATTCGGCCAGCCACAAGAAAAGGCAGGGTAACTTGCCTGGAAAGGCTGGCTGCTTGCGCCACTGCGCAATGGTTTTTGTTTGGATGCATTCGTCCTCGCCAGTCAAGTCCCAGCCAATACACAGCAAGGTAGTGTCGGAAAGCTGCTTCAACAATGCTTCAATCAGCTTTTCATTCCGAAAAGGGGTTTCGATCACTATCTGCGTGCATTTCTGCACCTTTGATTCACGCTCGGTTTGTTTGATCCACGCGTCCCGTTGTGCAGGCTCCAAGGGCGGATAACCATGAAACCGGAAGCTTTGACCGTTCAAGCCGCTTCCCATCAGTGCCAATAATATTGAACTTGGCCCAACCAGCGGGTGAACGGGGCAGCCCAATCGATGGGCCAGCGCCACAATTTCAGCGCCGGGGTCGGCCACGCCAGGGCAGCCCGCATCGCTCATCACCGCAATGGGTTCGCCTGCCTTGCATTGTTCAATCAGTGTTTGGCGCTGTTGCGGGTTCAGCTGGGCAATTTCCAGAATTTGCAGTTCACGGATGGGCGCCGGCATATTGAAATGCCCCAAAGCGGCCCGCGCTGGCTTGGCGTTTTCAACCAGCCAGGTTTTGCATTGTTGAACAAGCGGCAGGTCGGCTGCCAGCACAGGCAGTTTTGGCGTTTTTTGGCTAAGCGGGCTGGGTACCAAATAAAGCATGTCAGGGCAGGGTCACGTTAAATTGTCGCAGTGCGTTCGATACCTCGATCAGCGGCAAGCCGATCAACGCTGTGGGGTCGCTTGATTCAATACGTTTCAGCAATGAAATGCCCAAGCCTTCGCTTTTGGCCGAACCGGCGCAGTCATAAGGTTCTTCTGCAATCAGGTAGCGTTCAATTTCAGCGGGGCTTAGTTCACGGAACTCCACCGACGTGGGTACGGTGAATTCAAGTGTTTGGGCCATTTCATCGCAGCGCACACACACGGCAGTGTGAAATATGATTGTTTTGCCGCTCATGCTTCGCAATTGTGCCCGCGCCTTGTCGTGAGTTCCAGGTTTGCTGATGGCCACACCTTCTACATCGGCCACCTGGTCCGAACCAATCACAATTGCGCCGGGGTGTTCTTTTGCCACGGCCACTGCCTTTTCCCTGGCCAAACGCTGGCAAGTTTCCAAGGGTGTTTCGCCTTTTCTCGGCGATTCATCAATTTGCGGTGCTTCGCAGTGAAAGTTAAGCTGCAGGCGGGTCAGAAGTTCACGGCGGTACTTCGAGCTGGACGCTAAATACAAGGAACGGGTCATTTGGGGTGGCTTGCGGCTTTGACATAAAACGATTGGAGGAGTATTATCGCGCGTTTCCTGCTTTTCTAATCTGCATGCGGCACAAAGCCCCACAAAAACAGTTTGATGAATTCGACGCATGGTCGTTTTCTCGCTTGGGCGGTCGAATTGGCAGCGCAGACGTGAAGTTTGATTTCCCGCGCCTGGGCAACGACGAAAACATGTTGTCTTGCGAAGTGACGCATTGGGAAGTGTCCGGGCGAATTAACGCCAAGTCTGAAAGCGTCATTCGGTTTCAAGGCCGCTTTAACGCAGAGTTATCGTGTGTAGTGTGTGGTTCAGGTGTGCAGCATGCCACCGATTTTGATCGTCATTTGATTCTCAAAACTTCTGAAGCGCAGGCCGATGCCTACGACGAAGACACGCTGGACGACAATACAGACGTTGTTGCATGCCCGGGTGCGATAAACTTGAGAGATTGGCTGGAAGACGAAATATTGCTGGCTTGCCCCATGTTTCCAAA
The DNA here is from genome assembly GCF_036846585.1 of Limnobacter sp. GTDB lineage: Bacteria > Pseudomonadota > Gammaproteobacteria > Burkholderiales > Burkholderiaceae_B > Limnobacter. The sequence goes on from NZ_DAIUBR010000014.1 coordinate 22,971, forward strand.
ACACGAAGCCTGCGCCGAACTGGACGCACGCAGTTGGCAGGAAGAGGGTGAGCACGAAGAGAATACTGACGACCATCAGGATGACACTGCTGATGGCCCAACACAGGAAGTACAGCGTCCTTTTGCCAACCTGGGCGATTTGCTCAAGGGTAGCAAGAAGTAACACTTTTATACATGGAGCTTTAAAATGGCCGTTCAACAGAACAAAAAATCACCTTCCAAGCGTGGCATGCACCGCTCGCACCAAAACCTGACAGCGCCAACCTTGTCCGCTGACTCAGCTTCTGGTGAAACACACCTGCGTCACCACATCAGCCCCAACGGCATGTACCGTGGCAAGAAAGTGGTAAAAACCAAAGCTGACGAGTAATTTATTGACTCTTCAACAAGGCAACTGCAGTCATGTTGCCATGAAAACCAAAAGGTCTAGGAACGGATGGTTCGCATAGCGATTGATTGCATGGGTGGAGACCACGGTTTGTCGGTCACCATCCCAGCCTGTTTGCGTTTTCTCAAGCTGCATCCCGATGTGCAGCTTGTGTTGGTGGGAAAGCAGGCCGAAATTGAGGCAGCACTCGCCAGGAAAAAGGCCTTGGAGCACCCCCAGATCACCATTCGTCACGCCAGTGAAGTGGTTGAAATGGATGAGCCCCCGGCCCAAGCCCTGCGCAATAAAAAAGATTCTTCAATTCGAGTGTGTGCCAACCTGGTGAAAGACGGGTTGGCGTCTGCGTTCGTCAGTGCCGGCAACACCGGCGCCTTGATGGCGATCTCCCGCTTCGTGCTCAAAACAATGGACAGCATTGATCGCCCGGCCATTGCATCGGCCCTGCCCAATATGAAAGGCACGGGCACGTTGATGCTTGACCTGGGGGCCAATGTGGATTGCGAACCTGAGCACCTGTTTCAGTTTGCTGTCATGGGTTCGGCGTTTGTCAAAGGCACTGAAGGCATTGAAAGGCCGACTGTGGGTTTGCTCAATATTGGCGAAGAAGTGATCAAAGGCAATGAGGTTGTGAAAAAAGCCTCTGAATTGCTGCGCGCAAGCGAATTGAACTTCTACGGCAACGTGGAAGGCAACGACATATACAAAGGCACCACCGATGTAGTGGTGTGCGATGGTTTTGTGGGCAATGTTGCCCTTAAAACGTCAGAGGGCCTGGCACAAATGCTGGGCGACATTATCAAGACAGAGTTCAAGAGAGGCCTGTGGCCCAAAGTTGCTGCGGTATTTGCCGCGCCAGTGTTGCTTCGATTCAAAAAAAGGGTGGACCACCGCCGCTACAACGGAGCAGCATTGCTTGGGCTTAAAGGGATTGTGATCAAAAGCCACGGCTCGGCAGATGCCTATGCCTTCTTCCATGCGATCAAGCGCGCCTACGATGCGGCCAACGGCAATTTGCTGGACAGCATCAGGCTCACCATGTCGCACTATGTGCCTTTGGCAGCCCCGGCGGCCCCAGGCATGGGGGAGGCGGTTTCCGCGCAAGTCGAGGCCAAACCAGACCAAGTGATTTAATGTCTCAATACAGTGCAATCCTTGGCACCGGCGCAAGCCTGCCAAGGCGTGCGGTATCAAACCAGGAATTGACTGTGTTTCTTGCTGCAAAAGGCGTGGAAACCAGTGCTGAATGGATTGAAACACGCACCGGTATCCAGCAAAGGTATCTTTGCGAACCCGATGAAACCAACTGCGACATGGCCAGCAAGGCGGCCTTGCAGGCTTTGAACGCGGCTGGTGTGCTGCCCGATCAGGTCGATCTGATTGTTTTGGCCACATCCACGCCCGATCAAGTGTTTCCCTCAACAGCCTGCGCTGTACAAGCCCAAATTGGTGCCAGGCATGCGATGGCATTTGATATCCAGGCTGTTTGCAGTGGCTTCGTGTACGCGCTCACCGTGGCAGATTCCATGATTCGTGCAGGGCAGGCCAGAAATGCACTGGTAATTGGTTCAGAGGTGTTCAGCCGCCTGATGGATTGGCACGATCGAACCACGTGCGTGCTGTTCGGTGACGGCGCCGGTGCCGTGTACCTGCAAGGCAGCGATGAGCCCGGTATTTTGGGGTGCAAGCTCCATTCGGATGGCACCCTGGGTTGCATTCTTAACACCACCGGTCGCATAGAGGGTGGCAAAATTGTCGGCGACCCATTCCTGCGCATGGATGGCCAGGCCGTATTCCGGCAAGCCGTATCAGTGTTGGGCAACAGTGCTCTGGAGTTGTTTGAAGCCCTGAATTTCAAGCTGGAAGACCTGGATTTTCTGGTGCCTCACCAGGCCAATGTGCGAATTCTTCATTCTGTGGCCAAAAAATTGAAACTGCCAGAAGAAAGGGTGGTCATGACCGTGGCCCAGCATGGCAACACGTCGGCAGCTTCGGTTCCGCTGGCTTTGAACCATGCGGTTGCCCAAAAACAGATCAAAAAAGGCGATAACGTGCTTTTACAGGGTGTGGGAGGCGGTTTTACTTGGGGTAGCGTACTTGTTCGCATGTAAAATAACGCAGATTGCAAATTAGATGAATTCCTCCAAAATGACAAAACAAATTGCTTTCCTGTTTCCCGGGCAGGGTTCACAAGCGGTGGGAATGCTCAATGCATTCAAAGCTCACCCTGCAACGGCCAGTCTGTATGCCTCCACAGCAGTGGAAGCCGATCAGGCTTTGGGCCAGGATTTGGCTACGCTGATTGAAAACGGCCCTGCTGAATCCTTGAACCTGACCATCAACACCCAGCCCGCCATGCTGATGGCCGATGTGCTGGTGTTGCGCGCCTGGTTGGCTGCGGGCGGTGAGGTGCCAAATCTGGTGGCCGGGCATTCATTGGGTGAATACGCTGCACTGGTTGCGGCAGGTGTGCTCAGTTTGTCCGAAGGCCTTGGCTTGGTGCGTATTCGTGCCCAGGCAATGCAGGAAGCCGTGCCGGTCGGGCAGGGCGGAATGGCCGCCATTTTGGGTTTAAGCGACGATCAGGTAAAACAGGCATGCCAACAGGCCAGTGTGAACGGTGAAGTGGCCGAGGCTGTGAACTTCAATGCACCCAACCAAGTTGTGATTGCTGGCAGTGCGCGGGGTGTGAAAGCCGCCTGCGACGCTGCCAAAGCCTTGGGTGCCAAGCGTGCGCTTGAATTGCCGGTTTCTGCGCCGTTTCATTCAAGTCTGATGAAGCCTGCTTCCGTGAAATTGGCGGCGGCTCTGGGGCACGCAAAATTCAACGCGCCAACATTGCCTGTATACAACAACATTGATGTGGCTGTAGAATCCGACCCCGCAAGAATCCGCGATGCGCTGGTGCGCCAGGCCTATGGTCCGGTGCGCTGGGTTGAAACCATTGAAGCCATGACTGCAGCCGGAACCACACTGTTTGTAGAATGCGGCCCCGGCAAGGTGCTGGCTGGTCTGGTCAAGCGCATCAGCGATGTGCCTGTGGTCAATATTTTTGATCCGGACAGCATTCATGCGGCCTTGCAGGCGCAGTAAAAAAGGAAAAAACGAATGTACTTATTCGACTTGACTGGAAAAATTGCATTGGTCACTGGCGCAAGCCGTGGCATTGGTCGTGAAATCGCCGTTACCCTGGGCAAAGCCGGGGCAACTGTGGTGGGTACAGCCACCTCCGAGGCGGGCGCTGCCGACATTACGGCCGGGCTGAATGCTGTTGGTGCAAAAGGTTTTGGCGCTGTGCTGAACGTAACAGACACTACCAGCCTTGAGCCCCTGTTTGCGCGCATTGCAGAAGAATTGGGTCCACTGTCTATTCTGGTGAATAACGCGGGCATTACCCGCGATCAATTGGCCATGCGCATGAAAGACGACGACTGGGATGCCGTAATTGCCACGAACCTGTCGTCGGTGTTCAAGCTGTCGAAATTGGCCATGAAACCAATGATGAAAGCACGCACCGGGCGTATGATCAACATCACATCTGTGGTGGGCACCAGCGGCAATGCCGGGCAGGCAAATTATGCCGCCGCCAAGGCAGGCGTTGCTGGAATGACAAAAGCGCTGGCGCGTGAACTGGGAAGCCGCAATATCACTGTAAACTGTGTGGCGCCCGGATTTATTCAAACTGACATGACTGATGCACTGTCTGAAACACAGGTGGATCAGTTGAAGCAACAAATCCCGCTGGGCCGCATGGGCCAAGTCACAGACATCGCAGCTGCGGTGTTGTATTTGGCCAGCGATCAAGCGGGGTATGTAACTGGAACCACGTTACACGTGAATGGTGGAATGTGGATGGGGTGATGGCAAGGCATTTAGAATATGATCTGTCATATCGCTTTGCTACACTCTTTTGATTTTTATTAAAAACCCACGGAGGCTCCGTAATGGAAAACATTGAACAGCGCGTTAAAAAGATTGTGGCCGAACAGCTCGGCGTCAAAGAAGAGGAAATCAAAAACGAATCTTCTTTCGTAGATGATCTGGGCGCTGATTCCTTGGATACAGTGGAATTGGTCATGGCTTTGGAAGAAGAATTTGAAACAGAAATTCCTGACGAAGAAGCTGAAAAGATCACGACTGTCCAGCAAGCGATTGATTACGTTAAGACAAACTCTAAGTCTTAATGGTTGAATTGCCGGTGGGTAAAAGCGGCCAAGGCCGTTTTTACCCCTGGTGGTTTAAGCAGAAACCAGATAAAGGAGGGCTTGTGAGCCGTAGACGTGTTGTTATTACCGGTTTGGGCATCATCAGCCCTGTGGGTAATTCTGTAAGCGAGGCTTGGACAAGCCTGACCCAAGGCAAATCTGGAATTTCGTCCATTACCCGGTTCGAAACAGAGGCTTTGAGCGTCAAAATTGCCGGCGAAGTCAAAGGCTTCGACGTGGCTGAGTACATTCCCGGAAAGGAAGCTGCCCGCATGGATACCTTTATCCATTATGGTTTGGCCGCTGGTATTCAGGCATTCAAAGATTCCGGTCTGGAAGTGACCGACCAAAATTCTGAGCGAATTGGTGTCAGCATTGGCTCTGGCATTGGCGGCTTGCCAATGATTGAAGACACGCACACCGATTTGACCAACAAAGGCTACCGTCGAATTTCCCCGTTTTTCGTGCCAGGCAGCATCATCAACATGATTTCTGGCCATATGTCCATCATGTACGGCTTGAAAGGCCCGAACATTGCCATGGTGACCGCGTGTACCACGGGCACCCACTCCATTGGTGAAGCTGCGCGTATCATTGAATACGGCGATGCTGACGTGATGATTGCAGGTGGCGCTGAATCCACCGTTTCGCCCTTGGGCGTGGGCGGTTTTGCGGCCATGCGCGCTTTGTCTACCCGCAATGATGACCCTGCGGCAGCCAGCCGCCCTTGGGACAAAGACCGTGACGGTTTCGTGCTGGGCGAGGGCGCGGGTGTATTGGTGCTTGAGGAATACGAGCATGCCAAAAAGCGCGGTGCAAAAATTTATGGTGAAGTAGTAGGGTACGGCATGAGTGCCGATGCCAGCCACATGACCGCACCTTGTGTAGATGGTGATGGCGCTGCGCGTTGCATGAAGGCCGCCTTGCGCAATGCCGGCATGAACCCCGAAGACGTACATTATCTGAATGCACACGGCACTTCGACCCCCTTGGGCGATGTGGCCGAAACAATGGCCGTGAAGCGCGCCTTGGGCGACCATGCATTCAAAACCGTGGTGAATTCCACGAAAAGCATGACCGGTCACTTGCTGGGTGCTGCGGGTGGCATTGAAGCGGTGTTCACCGCGCTGGCTGTTCACTACCAGGTGTCGCCACCCACCATCAACCTGCTTGAAGCCGGCGAGGGCTGCGACCTTGATTACTGCGCCAACACGGCACGGGACATGAACATCAAACTGGCCTTGTCCAACTCCTTTGGCTTTGGCGGTACCAACGGTACTTTGGCCATTGCACGGGTGTAACGGGGCACTCCTTGTCAAACACACGGCCGGGCGGCATCTTGAATGAATTCATGTTCGCTGCCCGTGATGTGTCTGCTTTGTCTGCCTTTAAGCAATGGGTAGTGCGGTTCAGCTTGTGTGATGAACTGGATCCTGCTGTCAAATTCAGTCCCCGGTTTTTCCTGCTGATCCCGCAGGGCTCGCAGTCAGATCATACGCCCGTTGAACTGGTCCGCGCCTGGACCCTGTTTTTTGGTACTTTTCTGTTCATCCGCGGCGCCCCCCGTGGGTCTGCTTGCACCTTGTTTGTTTCAGCGTCAAGTTCCCCAAGCGCAATGCTGCGTACCTGTTTGAACCGCTTGCGTTCCGATGAGTCGTTGGACAAACCCACGCTGTCAGCCTATTTCTGGAGGATGAATGTCCTCCGATAAAGACGATGACCTGTTGATCGTCCAGCGGGTTCAGGCTGGCGACAAGTTGGCATTTAACCTGTTGGTCAGCAAGTACCACCGGCGTGTTGGGCGTTTGTTGACGCGCATGGTGCGAAATCAGGAAGACATAGAAGATATTGTGCAGGAAACCTTTATCAAGGCGTACCGAGCAATTGGCAACTTCCGGGGAGACAGCGCGTTTTACACCTGGATTTACCGGATCGCGATCAACACTGCAAAAAACCTGTTGGTGACCCAGGGAAGACGCCCATCTACCTTAAAAGAGTCAAATGACGGTGACAGTGAAACTTTTGAAGACAATGCCGCTCTTAGTAACATTGACACGCCTGAATCGTTGTATCAAACCAAGCAGATTGGCGAGGCGGTCAATGAAGCCATGGCTGCGTTGCCTGAAGAATTAAGGTCTGCAATTGTAATGCGGGAAATCGACGGACTCAGCTATGAAGAGATTGCAGCAGCGATGGATTGTCCAATTGGAACCGTTCGGTCACGAATTTTTCGTGCCCGGGAGTCCATTGCAGCAAAAATCAAGCCCTTGTTAGAACCCAAGGGTAGCAAGCGTTGGTAAACAGGTCAGGTGAATAAAGTGATGAACAGGAACGAACAAATTTCCGCGATGCTGGACGGCGAGCTTGATGAAGCAAGCCTGAAAGCCATGTTGTCTTCGATGGCCGATGAGGACGTGCAGGCGTGGCAAGGTTACTGCGCTGTGGGCGATTTGATTCGATCGTCTGATACAGCGGCGTTTCACTCACCGCCCTTGCTTCAGAGAATCGGGGAAAGTCTGGAGCAGGAACCCACGGTGCTTGCACCTGTATTGGCCACAGTCCTGGTTCGGCAATCGGCGGCGCAGCGCGTGTTCGCAGTGGGCCTTTCAAAACGTTTGCTGGCTTCACTCGCCGCTGTGGGTTTCTTCAGTTTTGCAATGAACCAGGCGATACCTCCGCTGGACAGCCAGGTCCAAATGGTACGCACACAAGCTGTTGACAGTGCCTTCACGGATGAAGAGCTGGCCCTGTGGCAAGAATATTTTATGGCCCACCAGCAAAACAGTGTTCGCAGTGGCCTTTCCGGTGTGTCTCCGATTGCTCGTGTAGAGGCCGATCGCCCCTCGCTGAACAACACAGAACGTGTGATCGTCAACAACCTGGGTGCTGCCGAATGGATGAATGTCTGGGAGCCCTCTGCGTACGGCACTGATCAGTCCGTGCAATTTAATTATGTTTCCTCCAGCCGTTGAGTGACGACCAAGCCATGATGTTGTACCGCCCGCTTCGTTTAATCAGGCAATTCGTAACTGGCGTGTTTCTCGCCAGTATTGCATTGGGTGTGCAGGCGGATCAAGGCCTGTGGAATTTGGTTTGGGCCAGCCATGAACAGGCCAAGTCCCTGAGTTATTCTGGCTTGCTGATCACCGAGTCAGGCAAATATTCCCAAAGCAGCCGTTTGCTTCATCAGTCCACCGGGGGTAGTGAATTCGAGGTGCTTGAACGGCTCGATGGTCAGCCCGCCAAATGGATTCGCCACAACGACCAAATTCAGTGCGTCATTCCCGATCGCAAAATGATATTGACCGATCGTCGGCACACGTCTGTTTCGTTTCCCCGAGTGTTGGCCGAAGCCAATGGTGCGTCCATGCTGGAACGCTTTTACAGCATCAGTGAACTGCCGGGGCGGCGAGTTGCCGGCAGGGCTGTTCGTGTGCTGAAATTAAGCCCGAACGATGACATGCGTTACGAATACCGCCTTTATCTGGATCGGGAAAACAAGTTGCTGTTGCGCTCGGAATTGTATTCACCACGGGGCGATGTGCTCGAGAATGTGGGGTTCAAGGAAATTTCTTTCGAGCCTGCCTTGATTGAAACCCCTTCGTTGGTGAAGGCTGGCCCCGGATGGCGCACCAGCAGCACCGAAGTGCGTTCACTGGATTCGAATGAGTTACCCTATGATTTGCCCGATCTGGCTTTCGGTTTTAAAAAGGCCGATACGGTTTGCAGGGTCAAGGGCAAAGATGAACAGATTCACCAAACTGTGTACTCAGACGGTTTGTCCACCTTGTCCGTTTTTATTCAAAAGCATCAGGCAAACCATTCCATGCCGCAGGTTCCCATGAGTCACGGGGCAGTGATGTCGAAATCAGAAACACAGGGCGGGCACATGGTGACCGTTTTGGGCGAGGTGCCCGAAAAGACTCTGGGACTTTTTTTGAAGTCTGTGCGTTGGAAATCTCAATAACAAGGAAATTTTTAAATGAGATCTGAAGTGTTGAATTCCCGAAAAATTGTTTGGACGGCTTTTCTTTTTCTGGCCATGGCAGTGTCGGTGCTGAATTTTTCCGCACCCGTGAATGCGGCTGCGCGTGATTTGCCCGACTTTTCCGATCTGGTGGATCGTGTTGGTCCAGGTGTGGTGAATATTCGTACCACCCAGAAAGTAAGCCAAAATCCCCAGGGCTTTCCCGGGATGGATCCCAACGATCCGTTCTTTGAGTTTTTTCGGCGCTTTATGCCGCCCGGAACACCCATGCCGGGTCAACCAGGCCAACCGGGTCAAACACCTCGAGGCGCCCCTGCACCTGAGCGCGAAGTTCCCAGTGGTGTGGGTTCCGGGTTTGTGATCGACGCCGATGGCTATCTGCTGACCAACCACCATGTGGTTGATGGCGCAGAATCCATCATTGTGACTTTCCCGGACAAGCGTGAATTCAAGGGCAAGGTGATTGGTTCAGACCAGCGCACCGATGTTGCCTTGGTTAAAATTGAAGGCAAAAACCTGCCCTTCCTGAAAATCGGCAATGTGAACAACACCAAGGTGGGGCAGTGGGTAGTTGCCATTGGCTCACCATTCGGTCTTGAGAATTCGGTAACAGCCGGTATTGTAAGTGCCAAGGGCCGCGATACAGGCGAATACCTGCCTTTCATTCAAACTGACGTGGCGGTGAACCCCGGCAACTCGGGTGGCCCATTGCTGAACCTGGACGGTGAAGTGATTGGTATCAATTCCCAGATTTACAGCCGCACAGGTGGTTTTATGGGTATTTCCTTTGCCATTCCAATTGATGAAGCCATGCGTGTGGCCAAGCAGTTGCGTGAAAACGGCAAGGTAAGCCGCGGCCGCATCGGCGTGGGCATTGGCGAAGTGGACAAAGACGTGGCCAAAGCCCTGGGGCTTGATTCGGCTGTGGGTGCTTTGGTTGGATCGGTGGGCAAAGACAGCCCGGCCGAGAAAGCCGGTGTCATTGCAGGCGACATTATTTTGCGTTTCGATGGCAAAAAAGTTGTGAAGGCCTCTGATTTGCCCCGTATTGTGGGTGAAACCAAGCCCGGTTCGAAGGTGAGCATGGTGCTGTGGCGCAAAGGCACTGAAAAAGCTGTTGCCATTACAGTGGCGGAATTTGAGGCGGATGCAGCCAAGGCCACGCCCGCGCCTGCAGAGAAACCCAAGCCTGCCGAAACAGACAAATTGGGCTTGACTGTGACTGACCCCACTGCACAAGAGAAATCGTCCTTGGGTCTGACCGGCGGTGTTGTTGTGCGAAATTCCGTGGGTATGGCGGCAGCAGCCGGTATCGCCACGGGCGATGTTATTTTGCGGCTTGGGCGCACTGATATCACCTCCGAAAAACAGTTTGCTGAATTGGTCAAAGCCATTCCAAAAGGTCAGGCTGCGCCCTTGTTGGTGCGTCGCGGCGAAAACTCATTCTTCGTGGTCATCACGCCTTGATCCATCCGCGCCCGCCGTGGGCGCACGGGCCTTGCGAAATATGCTGTAAAGCAAGGTCTGATCAGGTAAAATAACGTGTTACCGAAATTTTCAGGGGGCCAAGAAGCCCCCTTTTTAATGATGCAAATGCAGCACATACGCAATTTTTCGATCATCGCCCACATTGATCACGGGAAATCTACGCTAGCGGATCGTTTGATTCAAATGTGCGGGGGGCTGAGCGATCGGGAAATGGACACGCAGGTGCTTGACTCAATGGACATTGAGCGAGAACGCGGCATCACCATCAAGGCCCAAACCGCGGCATTGACCTACAAGGCCAAAGATGGCAACACTTACCTGCTTAACCTGATCGACACCCCGGGCCATGTGGATTTTTCCTACGAGGTTAGCCGCTCCTTGTCTGCCTGTGAAGGCGCTTTGCTGGTGGTGGATGCTTCCCAGGGTGTAGAAGCGCAAACGGTGGCCAATTGCTACACCGCGCTTGATCTGGGTGTTGAAGTGTTGCCTGTGCTGAACAAAATCGATCTGCCCCAGGCCGACCCCGAAAACGCAAAATCTGAAATTGAAGATGTGATTGGTATTGATGCGTCAGGCGCAATTGCCATTTCCGCCAAAACCGGTTTGGGTGTCGATGAGGTGCTTGAACTGGTGGTCAACAAGGTTCCGGCTGCACGGGGTAGCCGTGATGCGCCGTTGCAGGCCTTGATCATTGACAGCTGGTTTGACAACTACGTGGGCGTGGTGATGCTGGTTCGCGTTGTCAATGGGGTGTTGAACCGCAAAGACAAAATCAAGTTGATGGCCACTGGCGACACCTACATTGCCGACGATGTGGGCGTGTTCACCCCGAAGTCGATTCCGCGTGAATCGTTGTCGGCCGGTGAGGTGGGTTATATCAATGCGGGCATCAAGATGCTTGAAAGCGCAAAAGTGGGCGATACGGTAACCCTGGCTGGCAAGCCTGCGGACAAGCCATTGCCTGGCTTCAAGGAAGTGCAGTCGCAGGTGTTTGCCGGTTTGTTTCCGGTGGAGTCGAACCAATACGAGGCGTTGCGCGAAGCGCTGGACAAATTGCGTCTGAATGATGCGGCCCTGAACTACGAACCCGAAGTGTCACAAGCCTTGGGCTTTGGTTTTCGCTGTGGTTTCCTGGGCATGTTGCACATGGACATTGTGCAGGAGCGCCTGGAGCGCGAATTTGACATGGACTTGATTACCACGGCCCCCACTGTGGTCTATGAAATCAAGCAGCGTGATGGCACCATTTTGCGAGTGGACAACCCGTCGAAAATGCCCGACCTGAGCAAGGTCGACGAAATTCGGGAGCCGATCGTGATCGTGAACTTGTTGATGCCGCAGGAATATGTGGGGTCTGTCATGACTCTGTGTACCGGGCGGCGTGGCACACAAACAAACATGGTTTATCACGGTCGCCAGGTGCGTTTGACGTTCGAGATGCCCATGGCTGAAATTGTGCTGGATTTTTTTGACAAATTGAAATCAACTTCCCGTGGCTATGCGTCGATGGACTACGCCTTTAAGGAATACCGTCCGGCCGATATTGTGAAAGTGGACATGTTGATCAACGGCGAGAAAGTGGATGCCTTATCCATCATGGTTCATCGGGGCAATGCGGTGTATCGTGGCCGTGCCGTGGCCGGGAAAATGCGCGAGATCATTTCTCGCCAAATGTTTGATGTGGCCATTCAGGCTGCAATCGGTGCCAACATTATTGCGCGTGAAACCGTGAAAGCCCTGCGCAAGAATGTGCTGGCCAAATGTTACGGCGGTGATATTTCAAGAAAGAAAAAACTCTTGGAAAAACAGAAAGCAGGTAAAAAACGCATGAAGCAGGTGGGCAACGTGGAAATTCCACAAGAAGCTTTCCTTGCCATTCTCCAAGTGGAAGACAAATAACAATGAATTTTTCCCTGATTTTATTTTTGCTGGTGCTTTTTACCGGTTTTTTCTACGTGCTTGACCTGATGGTTTTCAAGCCAAAACGAAGAATGGCAGCAGAACAGGCGCTGGCTTGTACGGCGGGTGCTGCAACGCTGAAAGGGGATGCCGAGCAGCGCATTCGCAACCAATACATGAAGCAGCCCTTGTGGCTGGAATACAGTGCCAGTTTTTTTCCGGTCATTCTGTTTGTATTTGTGTTGCGTTCTTTCGTTGTTGAGCCGTTCAAAATCCCGTCGGGCTCCATGATTCCCACCTTGCTGATCGGTGATTTGATTCTGGTCAACAAATTCACCTATGGCATTCGCCTGCCAATCATCGACAAAAAAATCATCCCGGTTTCAGATCCGCAACGCGGTGATGTCATGGTGTTTCGTTACCCGCTGGACCCCTCACTGGACTACATCAAGCGTGTGGTGGGTGTAGGTGGTGATGTGGTTGAATACCGCAACAAAAAACTGTTGATCAACGGCAAGGCGCTGCCAGTGAAGCAACTCGACAAATATTACGATCCCAATAACTTTTCGTATTCCTTGCAGTATCAGGAAACTTTGAATGCCAAAAAGCACCTGGTACTGAACGACGAGGATGCACCACCCTATGTCATTGGTGCGCAAACATTCAAGAACCGGGACAACTGCAAATACGATGTCAATGGTTTCCGTTGTGTGGTGCCACAAGGGCATTATTTCATGATGGGTGACAACCGCGACAACTCGAGCGACAGCCGTATCTGGGGATTTGTGTCCGATGATCAGGTGGTTGGAAAAGCGTTTCTGGTGTGGATGAATTTCAATGACTTTTCCAGAATTGGCCTGTTTCATTAAAGCCAGCTTGGGGGTTTCAAATGAATAGTTCCAGGTTTTCAGGACTTGAATCGGCGCTTGGTTATCATTTCAAGGATCAGGCGTTGCTTCAGGTTGCGCTGACCCACCGCAGCTATTGCAGCCAGCACAATGAACGTTTGGAGTTTCTCGGGGACAGCGTGCTGAACTGCGCTGCGTCCATCTTGCTGTTTGAAACACATCCAGACATGGATGAGGGGAAAATGTCCCGTGTTCGTTCCCATTTGGTGAAGCAGGATTGTCTGGCCATGATTGGTCGCAACCTTCAGCTGGACAGGTATTTGTCTTTGGGGGCGGGCGAATTGCGCAGCGCAAAGACCATCAAAGACAGCATCGTGGCCGATGGTCTGGAAGCCTTGTTCGGCGCTATTCTTCTGGATTCCGGTTTTGAAGATGCGCGCGATTGTGTCATTCGCTTGCTGACCCCCGTGATGCTTGAAACGCCCATCGAATCCATGGGCAAAGATCCCAAAACACGCCTTCAGGAATTGTTGCAGGGCAAGCGGATGAAATTGCCCACCTATCGGGTGTTGGTTGAAGGTGGTACATCGGCCAGCCCGGAATTCAGCGTTGAATGTTCAATTGATGACCTGGAAATTACCACGGTCGGGCAGGGGCATTCCCGGCGAGTTGCCGAACAGCACGCCGCGCAAGCGGTGCTTATCGAATTGCTTGAGCGGGAGTATTCTGATCCCAATCAAACCAGCAGGAGGCAATAACCATGGCCGAATCAAAATGTGGCGTGATTGCCGTAGTAGGGCGCCCGAATGTGGGCAAGTCCACATTGATGAATGGAATGATTGGCGAGCATTTGTCGATCACGTCCAGTAAGCCCCAAACCACCCGCCACCGCGTGTTGGGTGTGATGACTGAAACTGTGAAAGACGTGCCCACGCAGTTTATTTTTGTAGACACCCCCGGTTTCCAGACCAAGCATTCCAACGCCTTGAACAAAACCATGAATCGTGCGGTGCTGACCGCGCTGGCGGATGTGAATGTGATTGTGTGGGTGATCGAGCAAGGCAAGTTGACGCCAGCCGACCTCAAGGTGCTGGAGCTTTGCCCCAAAGGCGTGCCCTTGGTGGCTGTGGTGAACAAGGTTGATCTGCTTGAGAAAAAAAATGAAGTGTTGCCGTTCTTGCAGAAGGTGAGCGGGCAACGCAATTTTGATGCAATTGTGCCCCTCAGTGCCCAGGCCAACAAAAACCTGGACAGCCTGAAAGAAGCTGTGTCGGCGCTGTTGCCAGAACAGCCTTTTTTCTACGACGAAGACACGCTGACTGATCGCCCCGAAAAGTTTCTGGCTGCGGAACGCATTCGCGAGAAATTGTTTCGCTTGGTGGGTGATGAATTGCCTTACACCTGCACCGTGGTGATCGACAAATTTGAAATTGAAGAGGGGCGCCGGGTTATTTTTGCGTCCATTCTGGTCGATCGTTCCTCGCACAAGGCGATGATTATCGGCAAGGGCGGCGAGAAGCTAAAGCGCATTGGTTCCGAGGCGCGTCAGGACATGGAACGCCTGTTCGGCGGTAGCGTGCACCTTGAAACCTGGGTCAAGGTGCGCAGTGGCTGGGCTGATAACGCGACACTGCTGCAAAGCCTGGGGTATGAATAACCCTCGGTTCAATGCTGATTTTGCCTATGTACTGCACAGCGTGCCGTACAAGGAAACCAGTTTGATTGTTGAATTGTTCTGTAGGGAGCATGGGCGATTGCCTGTGGTGGCCAAAGGGGCCAAGCGGCCATATTCTGGTTTGCGTGCGGTGCTGGTCAGCTTTCAGCCTTTGCAGGTTCGGTTTAGTGGCAAATCAGAAGTTAAAACGCTGAGCCATGCCGAGTGGATGGGCGGCCTGATGGCACCCGATGGCAAGGCCCTTTTTGCGGCTTATTATCTGAACGAATTGTTGATGCGTGGGTTAAGCCGGGAAGACGCCCATCCCGAGCTTTTTGATTTGTATCAGGACACCCTGATGGGCCTGGTGGGTGGTGAAGACATGAATTTGTGTGTGCGCCGCTTTGAGGTGGGTTTGTTGCAAGCATTTGGGTATGGTCTGGATTGGCAGAACGATGCGCAGGGAAGGGAAATTGACACGTCGCGTGATTATGTTTGGGTGGATCAAGTTGGCTGGACTCCCTCAAGCGGGGGGGATGTAAACGGATTGCAGAACGCCGCCGTTGATTATTCGGTCCAAGGACTGTTGATCGCTCAAATTCAGCAGGGGCAGTGGTCAAAAGTGGCCGCCAGTGCGTTAAAACCCGTTACCCGGAAATTGCTGCTGACCCATGTTGCACCCAATGGTTTGATGTCTAGAGTCTGGATGGAGCATTTGTTAAGAGCATGATTGAACTTGGTGTAAATATTGATCACGTGGCCACAATTCGCCAAGCGCGGCGCGGTCACGAGCCGGATCCATTGAAAGCTGCTTTGCTGGCTGAAGAATTTGGTGCTGACGCCATAACCGTGCATGTGCGGGAAGACCGGCGACACATGCAAGACGATGATGTGCGCCGCATTCGCCCGCAAATCAGTACGCGCTTGAATTTTGAGTGTGCGGTGGTTGAAGAAATGATTCGTTTGGTCGAGGAGATCAAGCCGCATGATGTGTGTTTTGTGCCGGAACGCCGGGAAGAAGTGACCACTGAAGGTGGACTGGATGTAATTGGTGGTTTTCATTTGATTGCGCCAGCAGTGGCCCGTTTGAAAAGCCAAGGCATGCGCATTTCCCTTTTTATCGACCCGGATCTGGATCAGATAGAGGCTGCTTTGAAATGCGGGGCAGATGCAATCGAATTGCACACGGGAAGCTACGCTCATGCAAACGGCGCTGCGCACCAGGCGGAGCTGGAGCGCATCCGCAATGCGGCGAACTTTGGCGTTGCGGAAGGTTTGCGAGTAAACGCTGGCCATGGTTTGAATTATGACAATGTGTCGCCAATTGCGGCAATTGAAACCATTTCCGAACTGAATATTGGGCACAGTATTGTGGCCAATGCGGTTTTCATGGGTTGGGAAGCTGCAATCAAAAAAATGAAAGAATTGATGGTTACTGCAAGATTGGAATCAATACGGCCAAGATAATTGGTAAATGCGCGATGATAGAAGATGTTCTTGGTTTGGGTTGTGACATTCTTGAGGTCGAGAGGCTGGAGAATTTGCTGCGCAAGGGGCGGGACAGTTTTATCAAGCGCGTGTTAACCAGCGCTGAGATTGTCGAATATGAACGCAGGTTGGACAAATCAGCCATTCGCGGCACCTTGTACATCGCGACCAGGTACTGCGCCAAAGAGGCGTTTTCCAAGGCCATGGGCACGGGTGTTGGCGAACATTTTTCGTTTCAGGATTTGTCGGTGTTGAATCAAGACACAGGGCAACCCATCTTGGTCTATTCCGAGAAATTGGCGCTTTGGCTAGAATCAAAACGGGCTTTTGCTCAAGTGTCAATCAGTGATGAACAACATTATGCCATGTCAACGGTTATTTTGTATTCAAAAACAATAACTTAAAAGAGGAATTTATTCTCCATGCTAGGTCCATTCATCATTGGTTTGACAGGTTTGACTTTGTCTTCAGAGGACGTTGTACGAATTCAAAATCCTGCTGTTGGCGGTTTGATTCTTTTTACAAGAAACTTTGAAAGCAAAGCGCAGCTTATTGATTTGGTGGAATCTATTCGTATAAATGGTGGTGAACACAAACCAGTTTTTGTTGATCACGAAGGTGGGCGTGTTCAGCGGTTCCGTGAAGGATTCACAGCAATACCGTCCATGCGCCAAATCGGCCAACGGGCTGAAGTGGATTTTGACGATGCGGTGCTGCTTGCGCGCGAGGCGGGCTTTGTCATGGCAGCCGAGCTTCGGGCCTGCGGCATTGACATGAGCTTTGCGCCCGTTCTGGATCTTGACTGGGGCAATAGCGAGATTATTGGTGATCGTTCCTTCGGACCAGATGCCCGCATGGTGGCTCGCCTGTCAGCAGCGCTAATGAACGGCATGATGCTGGCCGGCATGCAGGCGTGTGGTAAACACTTTCCTGGCCATGGTTGGGTAAAGCAGGACAGTCATTTGGCCCTGCCACACGATCCCCGCCCGTTGAATGACATTCTGAAGGTGGATGCTTTGCCTTATCAGTTGAATTCCACGCTGAATATGGCCAGCATCATGCCTGCCCATGTAGTTTATTCAGAAGTGGATCCCAAGCCCGCTTGCTTTTCCAGTTTCTGGATTCAGGAAGTGCTGCGTGTGAAATTCAGTTTTGATGGTGCCGTGATCAGCGACGACTTGGACATGGTGGGTGCGCACGGGGTGGGCGATATTCGCGCCCGCGCCAGTGCCGCTTTGCAGGCGGGGTGTGATGCGGTTCTGGTATGCAACAACTTCGACGACATTGACACCTTGGTAAACAACCCGGTACCAGAGGTGCATGAAAATCGGGAAGTACGCGATCGCCGGTTGAGCCGTTTGTTGTCGGGGCCATTGCTGGATTGGGAGAGCTTGCGTCAAACCTACATGTATCAAGCTGCTATTGACCGAATTACGAACCTTTGATAAAAAAAGCCGCCTGTTTAAAAAACAGGCGGCTTTTTTTACATTGCTGCGGTTTACTTGACCTTGGCGCTTGAAAGCAACTTGCCTTGGTACTCTTCCCACTTGTCGTTGATCATTTTCTGTTCAAGCTGCGGGCGAATTTCGTCCAGCTTGGGTGGAGTGGCTTGGCGGGTATCGGCCAACAAAATGACGTGGTAACCGAACTGGCTTTTCACGGGCGTTTTGGTGAATTCACCTTTTTTCAGGCTCACCATTGCTTGTGAAAACTCGGGCACAAAGCTGTTTGGGTTGGCCCAGTCAAGGTCGCCACCATTGGGTGCAGAACCGGGGTCTTTGGACTGGGCTTTGGCCAGATCTTCAAATTTTCCGCCTTTGCCCAGTTTGTCGATGATGGCTTTGGCTTCTTCTTCCTTTTCCACCAAAATGTGGCTGGCACGGTATTCACTGCCGCCCATCATTTGTGCAATTTTCTCGTAGGCGTCTTGCACTTCTTTGTCGGTCAGCTTGGTGTTCTTGTAGAAGTCTTCGCGCAGGGCGTTGGCCAAAATGGCCTGGTTCATCATTTGCACCTGATATTTTACTTCAGGTGCACTAGCCAAGCCTTTCTTAACGGCTTCCTGCTTCATCACTTCCTGGTTGATCAGTTCCTGGCGAATGGTGGCGCGCATTTCAGGTGAGGCGGCTTGACCGCGCTTTTCCTGTTCGGCCATGATGAAGTCGACCAATGCGCTGGGAATGGACTGGCCATTCACCACTGCGGCGTTTTGAGCGTGAACCGGGTTGCCCAGAACCAATACGGCGGCCAGGCAAGTTGCTTTCAGTGTGGTTTTCAACATAAAAAAATAACCTTGTGTCTCAATGAGTTAATACGTGGGCTCTAGCTGGCGTCTTCAGTAGTGTCCTCAGCGGCATCGATTGCCAAAGCGTGGATTTCTTTTTTCATCCATTCTGCCAAAGCATCATACACGAGACGATGGCGCGCTAAGGTTCTCAAGCCATTGAACCGGGCAGACTTCAATTTCACCCGATAGTGCCGACCACCTGATTTTGCACCCTCATGCCCGGCATGCAGGTGCGATTCGTCGATCACTTCTACTTCGGCGCTTAGCGTAGTTTCCAGGCGCTTTTTGATGTCTTCACTGGTGACCATGCTGTTACTTGGCCTCGCTGCTTTGTTTCATGTGTTTGGACATGTAAAAGCCTTGCCCGAATACAAATACCAACGTCGCCCCCAGGGAGCCAAACAATTTGAAATCGACCCACACGTCGGTTGAGAACGAGTAGGCGACCATGATGTTCAAAACGGCCATGGTGACAAAAAAGCCGACCCAGGCCCACAACAAATTTACCCAGACGTGCCTTGGCAATTCAACTTGTCCCTTCATCATCATTTCAATGGGGTTGCGTTTGAAGGCATGGGCAATCAGAAAGCCGACCGCCATGGCCAGATAAAGTACTGTGGGTTTCCACTTGATGAAGGTTTCGTTTTGCAGAATCAGTGTGGCACCACCAAACACGGCAATCAGTACCAGGCCGATCCACTGCATGTTTTCTACTTTCTTGCCAGTGGCTTTCTGGTAAACAATTTGCAGCACGGTGGTCACGATGGCGACTACGGTTGCCAGCAAAATGGGTAGCTGGGCTGTTTGTACTTCGGCGTTGGAAATGCTGCCCAAAATGGGCTGCAAGATGGATTGGGCTTGTTCGGGGTTGCTGCCAGCCCATTTGAAGCTGACAAAAAACAGAACAATCGGAAGGAAATCGAGTAACAGTTTCATGGGTTTGATTATGCCGAGGAATCGGATGCAAAGGGTTCAAAGGCCAGGCTGACCGAGTTGATGCAATACCGCAGGCCCGTTGGCGCTGGCCCGTCCTCAAATACGTGGCCCAAATGCGAATCGCATATTTTACATGTCACTTCTGTGCGGATCATCCCGTGGCTGCGGTCTGTGTGTTCTTCAATGTTGTCCGGGTTCAATGGCGCGAAATAACTGGGCCATCCGCAACCGGAATCGAATTTGGTGTCAGAAGCAAACAGGGGCGTTTTGCAGCAAATGCAGCGATAAATTCCAGGTTCATGGTGATCCCAGTATTCGCCGGTGAAAGCGCGTTCCGTGCCTTTTTTGCGGGTTACTTCAAAGCTGGTGGGCGTTAATTCTTCACGCCACTGGGCTTCGGTCTTGCTTACTTTGTCAGCCATTTGCGTGTTTCCTCAAGATGAACAGCTCAGCACCAGCGTTTTGGCCCAGTCGGGTGGCTCGCTTGTGTATTCTGGCGCCAGTTTTTCTGCCGTGTACGGGTCAGACAAGGCTTTGTATAAACGGTTCACTTCAGCGAAGTCGCCTTTTTGTGCCTGTTCAATGGAGTTTTGCAGCAAGTGGTTTCGCAGTACAAAAGCAGGGTTGCTGCGGTCAAGCCGGGTGCGCCAAACGCCAGGTTCTACAGGGGTTTGGCCTGCAAGTGCAAGCCATTGTTCGATCCAGGTCTGGGCGTTGTTCACTTGCGCTTCATCACCCAATGCAAGTGGAAAGAACGGACTTTGCTGCCAGGCTGCAAAATTTCCGGCAACGCTGGCGGTTGGGTTTAATGCAGAGAGCGAGCGGAAAAATCGGGTGAAATCCAGTGTGTGTTCATGCATGAATTTCAGGGTGTTTTCGATCAGTGTGTTCGCGGCCTCGCCTTGTTCTGAAGGCAACCCCAGCTTGTTGGCAAACAGGGCGCTGTGCCGGGTTTGAAAGATATCCGCAAAGTTATCAAGCAGGTTTTGCAGGGTTTCCTTGCTGTCGGGCAGCAAGGGGCTGATGGCTTGTGCCAGCGCGTACAGGTTCCAATGCGCGATGCGAGGCTGGTTGCGGTAGCTGTAGCGGCCTTGGTGGTCGGAATGGTTGCAAATGTGGTCAATGTCGAAGCCATCAACAAAGCCATAGGGGCCATAGTCAATGGTCAGGCCCAGCAAGCTCATGTTGTCGGTGTTCATCACACCGTGGCAAAAGCCCACGGCCTGCCACTGCGCCACCATTTGCGCTGTTCGTTCGATCACAGTGCCAAGCCATTGCAGCAGGCCTTGGTGGAAACTGGCATCGGTGTTGCCCAGGTCAATTTCCGGGTGGTGCTGCTCAATGTGCCAGGTCAACAGGTTGCGCAGTGCTTCCAGTTGATTGGTGTAGCAGAAAAATTCTGCATGCCCAAAGCGCAAGAAGCTTTCGCTGACGCGGCACACCACGGCGGCTGTTTCGGTGGTTTCACGAAACACGGGGTCGGCACTTGCGGTCAGGCTGAGGGCGCGTGTGGTGGGTATGCCCAAGGCGTGCATGGCTTCAGAAGCCAGGTATTCGCGGATTGATGAACGAAGCACCGCACGGCCATCGGCGTGGCGTGAATAGGGGGTTGGGCCTGCGCCTTTCAGTTGCAGTTGCCGGTACTGTTTGCCTTTGCGCACCTCGGCAAGTAGCAGCGCCCGGCCGTCGCCCAGTTGTGGCACAAATACGCCAAACTGGTGGCCGCAATATACGCTGGCGCGGCTGGCGTAGCCTGGCCATGGGGCGTTGCCGCCAAGCACATCAATGCCGGGTTTGCTTGCAAGTTCATCGGCATTCAAACCAATATCAGCTGCCAATTGCGTATTCAAATGCAGCAAAGCCGGTTCGGTTCGCAGCGGCGTGGCGGGTACTTCGGCAAGGTAGGGGGCGCCCAAACTTGCGTATTCCTGAACCAAAATAGAATCGTGGTTATGAAACAAAGGGTGGTCCTGCAGTATAGTTTCGATAGAACAACCCTACCATTGTAGTCGGGTAACACACGAGAACAAACAATTGAGCTGGAGGAGAGACCGCAAATGCAAGGTTTGATGATGAATATGCCCCTGTTGATTTCATCGGTGATGGAACACGCAGAACGGCACCACCCGCATGGTGAAATTGTGTCCCGCCGCACTGAAGGCGACATTCATCGAACAAGTTACGGGCAAGTGGCCAGGCGCGCCAAGAAGTTGGCCAACACGCTGACCGCGCTTGGCGTGGTGCAGGGCGAGAACATTGCCACACTGGCCTGGAACGGCTACCGCCACGTTGAAATTTATTATGCGGTGTCGGGTATGGGGGCGGTTGTACACACGCTGAACCCGCGCCTGTTTCCCGAGCAGTTGGTGTACATCATCAACCACGCCAAAGACACCATGGTATTTTTCGACAGCACTTTTGCACCGCTGGTGAAAGCAATTGCGCCAGCTTGCCCCACGGTGAAGCGTTGGGTGCAAATGTGCGACGAGGCCGCAATGCCCGAAGAACCCGCAGTTGCTGGCTGCCTGAATTACGAAGCCTTGATCAAAGATGCTTCGGACCAATACGTGTGGCCGCAGCTGGATGAAAATGCCGCTTCGGGCCTGTGTTACACATCGGGCACCACCGGTAACCCCAAGGGTGCCTTGTATTCCCACCGTTCAACCGTGCTGCATGCCATGGCTGCCTGCACGCCAGATGCGCTGGGCCTAAGTAGCCGAGATACAATTTTGCCTGTTGTGCCCATGTTCCACGTGAACGCCTGGGGTATTCCATACATTGCGGCCATTACCGGCGCAAAAATGGTGATGCCCGGCGCTGCTTTGGATGGTGCGTCCATTTACGAACTGCTGGAAAGCGAGAAGGTGAATTTTTCGGCAGGCGTGCCCACGGTGTGGTTGGGCCTGTTGAACCATGTGCAGCAAAACGGTTTGAAGTTCAACCACTTCAACCGCACGGTGATTGGTGGTTCTGCTGCACCGGAGGCCATGATCAAAACACTGAACAGCCTGGGTGTGGAGGTGATTCATGCCTGGGGCATGACCGAGCTTTCACCGCTGGGCACAGTGTGCCGTTTGAAGGCGCAGCACCTTGATTTGCCGCTGGAAGAAAAACAGAAAATCATGCAAAAGCAGGGCACTGCAATTTTCGGCGTGGACATGAAAATTGTCAGCGACGATGGCGAGGAATTGCCATGGGATGGCAACGCCTTTGGCGATTTGCTGGTGCGCGGGCACTGGGTAATTGACAGCTACTACGGTGGGGAAGGCGGCAAGGCATTCACGACCGACAAAGCCGGCAAGAAGTGGTTTGCCACGGGTGATGTGTCGAAGATTGACCGCGAAGGCTTTATGCAGATCACGGACCGAAGCAAAGACGTGATCAAGTCGGGCGGTGAATGGATCAGTTCAATTGAACTGGAGAACGTGGCCATGGCGCACCCGGCCGTGCACGAGGCAGCAGTCATTTCCGTGCACCACCCCAAGTGGGATGAGCGCCCCTTGCTGGTGGTGGTGCGCAAGCCAGGCGTGGAAGTGGGCAAGGAAGAATTGCTTAAATTCTATGAAGGCAAAGTAGCCAAATACTGTTTGCCCAACGATGTGGCATTTGTGGATGAATTGCCCCACACCGCGACTGGTAAAATCCAGAAATTGAAATTGCGCGAGCAGTTCAAAGACTATCAGTTACCAAATTGAGGTATTCAATGATCAAGCACATCGTATTTTGGCAGTTTAAAGACGAAGCCCTTGGCAACACCAAGGCCCAGAACATGGAACTGGTGAAGGAAAAGTTGATGGCCTGCGCCAACATCGTGCCCGGCATGCTGGACTTTGAAGTGGGCCTGGGTGGCAAGGGCCTGGAGTGCACGTATGACGTGGCCTTGTATTCAACATTCGAGAACAAGGCCGCACTGGATGCCTACCAGGTTCACCCCCAACACGAGGCCATTAAAGGCTTGATTGGTGAAGTGCGCAGCGCACGCCAGTGCATGGATTACGAAGTGTAAGGCGAGTTGGGTGGCAGGGGTATTTCAAACCTTTGTCGCTCAATTTCACGGCCAGCTGTGTCGAAAGTAATTTCAGTGAAATGAACAGTATGGTGCCTGTCCAGCAACATAATGGCACTGGAGCGGGTGCCGTACAGTGGCGAAATTATTTTTACGGCAGACAACATTTTTTCCCATTCATGGGGCACCCCTGTGCTTGGCAATTCGCCGTCGTCAGCCAAGCCAGTGTGCTCAAGCAGAGTGAGCAGTGATTGCTCAAATTCCGGTAATTCGACGGGGCTGGAAATTGACTTGTCAATTTCTGCCGTCAGCCCTTCTTTCAAGCGGCGGGACTTTGGCCAGGGTGCGTCCAGATGTCCGTTGGACAATGTGTGAATGCCTTGCCGCAACGCCGATGAAAATGGAAAACCATTGTTCAACCGCAAGCCCTGGTTGCTGGTGTAGCGCAAGGCCAGTGAGCCCAAATTGCCGTGAATCAGGTTAAAGCCAGCGTAATACACTGATTCCGCTTCGCCTGGTCCGTGCCCGTTTTGTATGGCATTGACCACCAGTGCGCCGCGCGAGGGTGCAGTGCCGGGCATGTTCAGTGTGCTGTTGCGCACATTGGTCAACAGCGCGAATTCGGCATTGCTGCCCACACCCAGCCAGGTGCCGCCCGACTGCATGTCTTTGCCTGCATACAGGGTGCCTGCCTCATCTTCCCAGGCATGCAATGGCGCAGTGGGGCGATCATGAAATTCGTCCCGATTGGCCAGGCAAACAAACGGGAAATCAGGGTGTGTGTTAATGGCAACTGCTGCTAGGCACATGGGTTTGACACCTCGTGGAACACCTCAATATGGCGGTTGGGCGCATTGGTAAAATCCGCAAAACAACGTGCAGCCAGCAGTTCAATTTGCACGCTGAATTCCGCAACATGCGTTGCATGTGGTGCTGCGGGTTCAATCACTTCCATCAATGTGAAATAGGGTTTGTCAGCTTCTTCGCGTTGGAATAATTTACCTTGCCCCCAGCCCTGCTGCCGAACCGATTCCATCAAGTTTCTTGCGCACGCCAAGCCCAAGACAATGTCGGTTTTCGGGATGCGGTAGTAGATGAACAACTGGCATGTCATGGCTCGAACACATTGCCTTTCTGGTGTACATCGTAGGGCGGTGCCTGCACTCGCAGGCGGGCTTCGCCTGCATCGCTTTTCACCGCGAATTGGGCACCAGCCTTTTCGGCATCGTCTACGGTCAGTTCCACCAGCAAATATTGCTGATTGTTGAAAGTTACTGCGGTTGCAACAACGCCGGCGGGCTCGTTTTCCTTGCCGCTTAACCACACGTCTTGCCCTGCGCTTACGGGAATTGAATCCGGCGCAGTGGCCTGAAACACCCGCCGTTTGACTTTGCCTAAATAATGGCTGCGCGCCACGATTTCCTGTCCTGGGTAACAACCCTTGCTGAAACTGACCCCTCCCACCAGGTCAAAATTGATCGCTTGCGGCACAAACACTTCCACCGTGGCTTGCGACACATACGCAATGCCCAGTTGTTGCAAGGCGTGTTCAAACGCGTCATCACCATCGGCCTGTTCGGGTGGTGAATCACTGGCCTGCAATTGAATGCCGGGGGCAGTGCCTTGTATGGCCCGCAAGCTGGCGGTCGCATTGCCCTGTTCGTCCCATTGCACGCGCATGGGGGCCATCAGGCCAGAGTCGGCCAGATAAGCCAGTTGGTATTCAGCCGAGCAATCACGCACCTTGCATTTGCTGCGCAACACAAACATGCCGAGGCGCTTTACCAGCGCAGGCACGGTTTCCTTGCGGCACATCAACAACACTTGTGGGCCACGGCGCATTACGAAAAAACTGCCCAGCAGGCGGCCCTTTGCGGTGCAAAGCCCGGCCATGCGGAGTTGGTTTTCAGCCATGCCTGCCACGTCGTTGCTAAGCTGTGACTGAAGAAAGGTTACTGCGTCGTCCCCGTCCACGCCAATGACACCCCAACGCGATAAAAACTGTGCAGACATGTTCAAATCCTTTGTATCCAGTGAAACAAACCCTGTGGCAGCGAATCTGAAAAAGATTCCCGCTATCATGTAGGCCAATTCCCATATTGTAGTGGCATCTGGTAAGGTCTCGCCTTCCAGTAACCCAAGGTGAAGCAAAGTCGTGCGCAAAGGCAAAAAATCCAGGAAAGTGCTGAAGAAAAAAACATCGCCGTGGCAATGGATCAAGCGCATTGCGGTGGCGGGTGTTGTCCTGCTTTGCGCAGCTATTGTTGGTGTGTATTTTGCGTTGAGTTTGTCGATTGACCGCACTCAGGCAAGGGTTGATGCGCACGTCAGCAGCGGCTTGAGTGCCCGTGGCATTGCCAATGAACTGAACCAGCAGGGGCTTGATGTCAATCCTGACATGTTTGTGCTTGCTGCCCGGGTTACGGGCCGGGCCAGTCAGCTGAAAGCTGGGCGGTATGACCTGCCCGACGGTATCAGCACATTGGGGTTGGTGGACTATTTAAGCAAAGGGCAGGGTGTGCTTAGCAGTGTGGCCCTTGTAGAAGGGCAAACAGCAGGCGCCTTGCTTGCCAAATTGCGCACCCAGATCGATTTGGTGGATGATTTGCCGGGCATGGATCACCGTGAAATTGCCGTGAAAATGGGCTTGGAAGGCAACAGTCTGGAAGGCTGGATTTACCCGGACACCTACAAATACTCCCCCGGCTCGAAGTTGTCGGAATTGCTGGGCAGGGCCGTGCGTTTGCAAAAGGTTGAACTTGACAAAGCCTGGGTTCAACGCGATCCGCAAAGCCCGTTGAAAACGCCATACGATGCCTTGAAAATGGCATCGATCGTGGAGAAGGAAACAGGCCTTGCCAGTGACCGTGGCAAAGTGGCCAGCGTGTTTGTTAACCGCTTGCGTGTGGGCATGTTGCTGCAAACCGACCCCACTGTGATTTACGGTGTGGGCGAGACCTTTGATGGCAACTTGACCCGCAAACACCTGCAAACCGATACACCCTACAACAGCTACACCCGTGCAGGTTTGCCGCCCACGCCGATTGCAAACCCCGGCAAGGCTGCGTTGCATGCCGCATTGAATCCTGAAAAAACGCCTTATTTTTATTTTGTGGCCAAAGGTGACGGCAGCAGTTATTTCAGCAAGAATCTGAATGAACACAACAACGCAGTGCGCAAGTACCAACTGAGGCGGTGAACGTTCCATGAAAAAACACAAACCGGGTTACCTGATCAGTTTTGAAGGCGTGGATGGTGCGGGAAAGTCTTCGCACATTGCGCGTGTCAAGGCCCGCCTCGAGGAAATGGGTTATGAATGCCTTCAAACCCGCGAGCCCGGCGGCACGCCCGTGGGCGAAGCCATTCGGGAACTGGTGCTGCACCACGAGATGGATGTGAACACCGAGTTGTTGCTGATGTATGCGGCACGCAGGCAACACATGGTGCAAACCATTCAACCTGCACTTGACCGCGGTGTGTGGGTTATCACAGACAGGTTCGAGGACAGCAGCTTTGCCTACCAGGCTGGTGCGGGCGGTGCCAGCTGGGAAGATTGCCAACAGCTTGGCAAATGGGCCTTGAAGGGTTTTGAGCCCACGCTGACTTTTTTGTTCGACTTACCCATTGCCGTGTCGCAAGCACGTATTCAGGGCAGGGCGGGGGCCAGTGACAAATTCGAAGGGAAACCGGTTGCGTATTTCGAGGCCGTGCGGGCAGGTTTCATCAAACGGGCGCAACTGAACCCGCGCCGAATTCGCCTGATCGATGCGCAGCCCGCCGAGGAGGTGGTGGGGGAAACCGTATTGGCTGAACTCGACAAATTCATGCGCACCCATTTGAATCTGGGGCTGGCATGAGCACTGCCAGCTGGTTGCTGCGTGCCCAGGGCCAATTGGCGAATTTGATGCAAACCACCACTGCGCCAATATTGGTGCACGGGCATCAACCGAAGGGCCTTTACGAGTTGGCAAGCCAACACCTTGCCGAAGAATTGTGTGAAGCGCCTTCTGGCACAAAACCCTGCCTGCAGTGCCCTGGCTGCCACATGCGCCTTGCTGGCAATCATCCTGATCTGCGTTATTTGATGCCCCAGGCCAAGGCGCTGGAATTGGGTTTCAATGTTGAGGTAAAAAGTGGCGTGAAGCCCAGCCAGGACATTCGAATTGATGATGTGCGTGATTTGCAAAACTATTTCAACACGGCATCAAGCCGCGGCGCTTCGCGTTATGTACTGGTGTACCCCTTCGATCACATGAATGCCAACACGGCCAATGCCTTGCTTAAAACGCTGGAAGAGCCCGCCAATGGCCTGCGTTTTGTGCTGGTGGGCAGCCGGATCGACAAGCTGTTGCCAACCATCCGTTCCCGCTGCCAGGAACTGACCATGCCAATGCCTGCAATTGCCGAGTGTTTAAGCTGGCTTGAAGGGCATGGCGTTGCGCAAGCCGATGTGGCCTTGGGTGTGGCCATGAACGACCCCTTTGAGGCGCTTGATTTGGCCAACAATTCAACAGATCAACTGGATTTGCGAAAAAAGTTTCTGGATTGGCTGGCCAATCCGGAACAGCACGCCAACCCGCCTGCCGGATTGGAAAAGGTGGGTTTGCCCATTGTTCTTGAATTGGCGATGCGCCTGTGTAGTGACTGCGTGCAGCAAGCCCATGGTTTGAAAGGCAGCAATTTTCCCTGGTTGCAACCCAAACTGATGTGGGTCAAAGCAGTGGGTGTTGACCGGCTCAGCCAGCTTTATCAAAACCTTCAAAAAGAATTTCGCTTGGCAAACCATCCAATTAACCCCCGTTTGGCGCTAGAGTATGTGGGTCAACAATGGCAAACTTTAACCAGATAACACTACCGGACGCCATATGCCATGAGCAGCAAGCTGATCGCAAATTCCCGCATGAACAAAGAAGCCAATCGCCCTTGGATGTTGTCACTGACATTGGCTGACAAAACAACGGCTGCCAGTTTGTACATGCCTTTTATCAAGGGTGGTGGGGTGTTTGTGGAATCAGACAAGGAATATTGCCTGGGCGACCCGGTGTTTGTGTTGTTGACCGTGGGTGAAGACGCCAAAAAATTCCCGATCAACGGCAAGGTGGTGTGGATTTGCAGCGCCAATGCGCGCGGCGACAAGGCGCAGGGAATCGGTATTCAGTTCCCGAAAGACGACAGTGGTGATGGTGCCCGGGTGGCAATCGAGCAAATGATAGGTAAAATGCAAAGTTCCATGAAAAAAACAGCAACCTTGTAGTGTTTACTGATTCACATTGCCATCTTGATTTTCCCGGTCTGGTCGAGCAGCTCCCAGAAATTCTGAACCGCATGAAAGCTGCGCAGGTTAGCCGCGCCTTGTGCATTTCCGTTCAACTTGAAGACTTCCCTAATGTGCTGGCCCTGGCCGAAAACCACACCAACCTGTGGGCCACTGCCGGCGTACATCCAGATTATGAAGACATTTCTGAGCCAACAGTGGGCAAGCTACTGGAACTGGCCAATCACCCCAAGGTAATTGGCATTGGTGAAACCGGCTTGGATTACTTTCGCTTGAAGGGTGACTTGGAATGGCAGCGCGAGCGTTTTCGGGTGCATTTGCGCGCTGCGAATGTGTGCAAAAAACCGGTGATTGTTCACACCCGGTCTGCTGGTGATGACACCTTGCGCATTCTGGCCGAGGAAAATGTGCAGGGCTGTGGTGGCATTATTCACTGTTTCACTGAAAGCCTTGAATTTGCGCGCAAGGCGCTTGATCTGGGCATGTATTTGTCGTTCTCGGGTATTGTCAGTTTCAAGAATGCAGCCGATCTGCGAGAGGTGGCGAAATTCGCACCCATGGACCGAATCCTGATCGAAACCGATTCACCTTACCTTGCACCTGTTCCACACCGCGGCAAAACCAATGAACCCAGTTTCGTGCCACATGTGGCCAAAGTGATTGGGCAGGAAAAGGGCGTTTCCACGGAGGAAGTGGGTGTTCAAACATCCCTTAACTTCGATCGCCTGTTTGGTTTTGTGCAATCGTCGGGTGTGGCCGCCATTTGAAGCGGCGCATGTTCATGGCCTGTGTAGGGTTGCTGACCCTCTCCGGTGTGGTTTGTGCTGGCGCATTTGAAGATTTTTTCCTGGCCATTCAATTTGATGATGAGCCCCGTTTGCGGGCCTTGCTGCTCAAAGGCATGGACCCGAATACCGTGAACGGGGACGGGTTTCCCGCCATCACGTTCGCGATGATGCAAGATTCACCCAACGCTGTGCGGGCGTTGTTGTTGTCTGGGAAACTGGATCCAAACCAGCCAGACCGTCGCGGTGAAACGCCCCTGATGGTGGCCAGCACCTTGAATAAACCACAATGGGTGGCCACATTGCTGGTCAAAGGTGCAAAACAGGGTGCAGACGGACAATGGACTGCCTTGCACAACGCGGCCGCCTCGGGTTCTTCCCGGTCAATTGAATTGTTGGTCAATGCCCACGGAGAAGTGGATGTGCTGTCACCCAATGAAACCACACCGCTAATGATGGCGGCGCGTGAGGGCAGGGAAGATGCGGTGCGCACGCTGTTAAAGCTGGGAGCAAACCCCGCGCTGACCAACCAGGCAGGCTATAACGCAGCAGGGTACGCCATGAAAGCAGGGCGCAAGGAACTTGCTTTTGAAATTATGAAAAAAGAAAAGGCGCTGCGAACAGCGCCCTTGAAACCGAACAAGCCCAATTAGCCTGTTCGCGTATTTTGCTTTATAAACTGGCCTCAAAATGTTTGACCAGTGTGCGCAATTCGCCGGAGGTGGAGGCCAGTTTTTTGGCCGCCCCGTCCAGGTCGTTAATGGCTGCCACGTTACTTTCCGTCAAGGCACTCATTTTTTCCATGCTGTTGGCCACTTCAAGCGAGGCTTGGGATTGCTGCTCCAGCATGGATGAAATGTCTTTGGCGGATTGTGCCACGCCACTGCTGGCCATCTTGATGGCTTGCAGGCTTTCACTGGCATCGTGAATGAGCGCGGTTCCAATGTTTACCTCGTCCACTGCACGCCCCATGGTTTCCAAGCCTTTGTTGGTGCCACTTTGTACTTCCTGCACCGTGGCCGCAATTTCAGTGGTTGATTGGCGAGTCATTTCCGCAAGTTTGCGCACCTCATCAGCCACCACAGCAAAGCCTCGTCCGGATTCGCCGGCGCGTGCAGCCTCAATGGCAGCGTTCAAGGCGAGCAGGTTTGTTCTTTCTGCAATTTCGGTAATGGTTCGGGTTACGCTGCTGATCTTTTGCACAGCACGGTTAAGTTCCTCGATGTTTTGTTTGGCGTCTTGAACCACCATCGACACTTTCTGGGTGGCCTGTGTGGACTTGTCCATGCTTTGTGCACCCCTGTCGACTACTTCCATGGCGTTTCTCGCGTGCGATGAACTTTTGCTGGTTGCCTCTGAAATTTCAGATACTGACACCGACAATTCTTCCAGCGCAGAAGCCACACCGTTGATGCCATCTGATTGTTGTTGCGATCGGCTCATCAAATTAATGGCCAGCTTGCTCAATGTTTCGGCATTGTTTTTTACTTCGCTTGAACTGGACACCACGTCGGCAATAATGGCACGCAGATTGACCTGCATGTTTTTGAATGCGGTGTGAACCTTGTTGAATTCCCGCGTCGACGATTCCGGAATTTCATGTTTGAAATTGCCCTCAGCCAAGGCACGCAATGCGTTCAGCATGGCATTGTTGGTGTGCTCCACACGCCCTTTAAGCCACATCAACCCAAGCGCAGCCACAACAAATGAAGCAGCGGTGCTGCCGTAGACAACGGCGGGAATATCGATCAGCGAGAGCAGGGCGATGAGCACGGGAAGGAAACCCACCACAGCCATGTCAACAATGAACGGGCGCCCTTTGGTGGTTTTCGTGAACGGAAAACTGGCGCTGCCGGAATTGATGGCCTTGTACAATGCATCGGCTTGCGCTTTTTGCGTGTCGCTTGGTTTTGAGCGAACGGACATGTAACCAATTTTTTCGCCATTTTGCGTCAACGGCGTAACGTAGGCATCCACCCAGTAATAGCCACCGTCTTTGCAGCGGTTTTTGACCAGGCCTTTCCAGGGATCATCGCGGTGGTTGGTGTTCCAAAGGTCTTTGAACGCATCGCGGGGCATGTCCGGGTGGCGAACAATGTTGTGCGGTTGGCCCAGCAATTCATCCAGGGTAAAGCCCGAAATGTCCACAAAAGCCGGGTTTGCGTAGGTAATTCGCCCCTTCAGGTCTGTTTTGGTCACAATGGGAATTTTGGGGTCAAGCAGGCGCTCAACGCCTGTTGTGGGTACAGCCATACGGGCGCTGCGGCCTTTTAATTCGGATTGTGATAGGTTTGACATGGCGATTTCGCATAAAGATGGAGGAAGAATCCTACCCATCATACAAATTCGCCAATTTTAGAAGATCAGCAAAAGAGGTCGATTAGGACCTCAGCTTGCTGATTTGCATTGAAATATTTCCGAACGGGTTTTACTGGCTTAGTTGACCGACCACAATGACTTTGGTTTGAAGGTTGCCAATCAACCCCTGGCCGGCAGCCATCGCTTCAACTGGCCAATCGGGATATACAGCGCATGCAACCAAAGCGAAAAACATGAATTTGTACATGGCGATACCTCGAATATAAAATAAAAGAACCTATGTACTTTTTCGGTTGTTTTCGGGTTGAAAGCATCGCCAGAATTGGTGGGGATCACTCTAGGTAACCCATTTAAAGCGCCCATTCGATTTGGCGCATAATTTGTATTATGTAAACTAGTGGATTCTTCGTGGTTTGAACCGCATATCTGAATCCGCATCCCCCGCACGTTCGGTATAAACATCATGCGAACTTCGATTTGGGCTCACCATGTGGTTACGACCTTTTATCGCTTGTGCGTTGGCTGTTTCTTTTTCCTCGGTGTCCTCTGCTGCCTTGTCAGCCGAGCGCTGGGTCATTCAATTCAAGCCAGGTACGATTGGCGACGCAAAGCAACTTTCAGGCAAGATTTCAGAACTTGCCCGCGTGCACAAGCAGAATTTTCTTCTTATTCGTCCATTCGGAGAACGAGGTGCAGTAGTTGTCGCTGACAGCGACGAACCTGCACAGGTGCGTCAGCGTTTGTTGTCTGATCCTGCGATTGAATCGGTTGATCAGGATCGCCGCATCCAGTTGCGTGCCCAGTCACCCTTGATTGGTTTGCTCAATGCGCTCGACCCCGCGCGGCAAAGCCGCTCGTGGTTTCATCAGGACCTGGCTACACAACCTGCCTCGATAAACACGGGTGTAATGTGGACAAATTTTCACGGAACGGCACCCACGGTTGTTGCTGTACTGGACACCGGTGTGTTGCCTTCCCATCCCATGCTGCAAGGCCATTTGTTGCCCGGTTACGATTTCATCAGTGATCCGGTTATCGCGGCAGATGGACAAAGCACGGGTTCTACAGACCGTGATTCAGATCCTTCAGACCCCGGTGATGGGGTGACGCCAGCCGATCTTGCTGCCGACCCGGTGTGTGGGCAGCTTAGCCAATCAAGCTGGCATGGCACGTTTGTAAGCAGCCTGGTGGCCGGTAACCCCATTGCCAGCGAAGGCATATTTTCCGTGAACTGGAATGCAGCCATTCTCCCGGTTCGCGTGTTGGGCAAATGTGGTGGCTTTTCCAGTGATCTGGCCGATGCCATTCGGTGGGCTGCCGGGCTAGGCGTGCCTGGGGCACCTGCAAACCCCTTCCCTGCCAAGGTGATCAATCTTAGCCTTGGCGCGCAAGGTGCCTGCGTGGCGTCTATTGAAGGCGCTGCCATTACAGCGGCGCGCCAGGTCGGTGCCTTGGTGCTGGTTTCTGCCGGCAACGACGGCAGTACCGTTGATTCGCCTGCCAATTGCCCCGGTGCGTTCGGTGTGGCAGCCATTGATCAGGAGGGTTTGAAGGCGAGTTACAGTAATTTTGGACCTGGCATTCAACTTGCCGCACCGGGTGGTGATGGTGCATTTCCTATCTGGAGCGCATCGAACACTGGCACCGATGGGCCTGTCAGCAACACCTACAGCACCAAGGTGGGCACCAGTTTTTCTGCACCCATGGTTGCTTCGGCGGCGTCCCTGTATTGGTCATTGAACCCGGCTGCATCGGTGGATATGGTCGAGAGCCTGCTGAAATCGACATCTCGCCCATTTTTGTCCCTGAACAACCGCCCTGCCTGCTCGGCGGATTTGACGAACACCGAATGCAACTGCACGCAAGCGCTTTGCGGTGCAGGCATGCTGGATGTTGCCAATCTGGTCAATACTCAAGTATTTGGCGGTTTGACCAACCTGTTTTCCAACACTGGCAACGTAATTCCCCCGGGTGAAACACGAACTTTTTCATCCGAAGGATCGTTCAATGCATCCGGACAGGAAGTGTCTGCGGTGTCGTTCGATGTGATCAATGTGATTAAATCAAGCCCCGATGTCCCCAACCCCGTATTGGCACTCAATGGCTTGAATGTTGACATCACCGTGCCAGCCGGTGTTTCCGGCTTTGATTTACGCTCACAAGTGTCAGGCGGGCGCACCGCGATTGCCTCCGTGGTGGTGGCAAACCCTGGTGCAACCTCTCCTACGGTGTTGGCAAGCTTGTTTTCACCGCTTGTCAATGGCACCTCTACAGGTTCTGGTGTGCCTTCTGCGACAGTCAATGATTCCGATTCTGGCGGAGCACCAAATTCTTCTGGTGGTGGCGGGGGTGGGGGTGCCTTGAACCTGTTTGGCTTGTGGTGTGCAGCATTCCTACTTCTTTGTTTTAAAAGAATAAAGTGAATGTTGTGCGCATGAATTTGGTGAAAAACAACGTTAGAAGCTTGACTCCAATCAATGACATTTCTCAGTGTTAAAGTGTGCTTAATGACTTCGTGGTCAGTTATTAAGCGGTATTTTTTTGAGAGGTGTTACATGAAAGCCCTTCGTTCCTACCCCGGTGTGTTGGCGTTGATCTTGGTCGCGGCCGCCATGTTGGTTCACGGCCTGGTTGATTACCTGAATTACGAGGTGGCCAGCCCCAGCTTTTTGGCAGCCATTGCCTGCGTATTTTCTGCAGTGTTGCTGGTTTCCGTGTATGAATTCAAGGCATTCAAAGCGAATCGCAAATTGTTGCGCAACGCCAAGGGTTAATTTGATTTTGAGTTCTGTGCGCTGATAACGGCCTGCAGGTTTTTTTGCGTACTCAAGGTCAACGGGTCTTTGTTGCCCAAGGCGTCATTGCGTATCACGTAGGCTTTGCTCAACGCGATTTCTGCCCGTTTCAAATCCCCTGCCCTGTACAACACCACGCCGAGGTTGTTCAAAGACTGGCTGGTGCGTATGTCGTTTGGGCCAAAGGCGTCCTGCCGCACTTCAAATGCGATTTGATAATTGCGTATGGCGTCCTGAAGCTGGTCGCTGCGCATTTGCAAGGTGCCCAGAAAGGTCAGAATTTCGGCACGAATGGGTTCTGTTTTGTATTCTGGCAAGGTATTGATGATTTCTGCCAGCACTTGAAAGTTTTCCTGTGCATCTTTTTCCCTGTTCATGTCCAACAAACCGATTGCATGATTCATGCGGGTTTCAAGTGTCCTGGGGTGGGTTTTTCCAAGACGGATTTCATACACAATTCGTGAACGCTTGAATGCATCTTCGGCTTCTTTGGGCTTGTTCTGAAGGGCGTAGTAAGTGCCCATGGCGTCTTGGGCCATGCCTGCGGGCAAGGAATAACGCCCAATCGATTCTTCCACAGTGCCGAGCGTTTTATTGAACTGCTTTTCAGCCTTGTCCATCTGCTTGGCCTGCGCGTATGTTTGACCGATCAATAACTGCAAACGGGTCCAGGTCTCCGCTGTAGCCGGTTCTTCGCGGCTTGGGCTGCTGTATTGGCTTGCTTCATTCCAGGTGGAAATGGCCAGGTCTGATTCTTTCTGGGCCAAATAGGCTTTTCCCAGTGTTTCCAGAATTGCAATGCGTTTTGTCGTGTTCACAGGTCCAATCAGTTCCAGCCGACAAGTTTCTACCGTGTTGGCCACAGGTTCTTTTCCGAAATCTGTTTCGCAGCGGGTTGCCGGTGTTTCTGCCGCATTGGCATGCACGAGTGTAAACACCAGGCTGATTGTTAAAAAGGAGTAAAGCCAGGATGCGCGGGTACGAACCATTGTTGTCGTTGTCATTTGATTGTTGTTACTGAATGGTATTACTAAAACCAATTGCTGCGTTTGGCAGTACAAAGGTTAATAGCAACATTACTAGTCATCATGGGCCATCATTCAAGCGTTGAAGTAAACAGGGTCGAAAGTTTGGGTAAGAAATTTGAAACTCTTGCACTGGTTGACAGACTCATGGAAGAGAACGAAGCTCTTAGACGTGAGCTTAACCTAAAAACATCCAGGCTAAGAACATTGCAAAAAGCAGTGCATGCGTTTTTGATGGGTACAGACGATCAAGACAGCACAAAGCCAAGCTGATTCAGCAAAGCAAGGAGCAACCATGACACACTTTGATTTCAAGGAATGGGCCGATTTGTTCCAGGTTGACCCTGCTGCCTTCGAGCGACGCCGTGAGGCCGTTTTGGAAGGTTATGTTGCCAGTGCGGATCCCGAGCACCGCCAGTCGCTGGAACAAACGCTGTTTCGCATTCGAATGATTCGTCAAAGGGCGAAAAGCCCGTTGCAGTCGGCCATGGAATCATCGAAGCTGATGTGGGAATCGTTTGGCAAACTGCGTGAGCAGGTTCAAAAGCTTGAGCAGGAACTGAACCCTGTACCCTTGAAGCAAAACGGGCTTCGATTGATTAATTCAGGTGACGCAGGCAACGCGGGTTCAACGGAATTGGACAACTCTGAACCCCCCGCGTCGTTTTCTGCGCACATCATTCAATTTACGGCTTCAGGCAAACGCGCCCATTGACCGAAACGCTCAAGCGGCTTGAACCGGCCGCAGGCGTAACCTCGATACCCTTGCTCATCATGTCTGCGGACGCAGCATACATTCTGGGGCCGCCTGGCGAGCCCTGATTCTCGTCATTAATTGATACTTCACCAATGCTGTAACCCGTTTTGCCAAAACCTTTGGCAGCCACACCAGCTTTGGTTTGAAATTCCTTCATTGCACTTTGCAATAATTTTTCGCGGCTTTGTTCAATTCTGGCGTCGCTTGGAAAATACTCCAGGTTGCTCAGGGTCAAATCTTCGGCAACATTCAGGCTTTTCTGGTTTTTCAAATCCTGTACCGGCATCTCGAACGTGAGCGAGCCCACCCCCTGCCAAGTTTGAATGGTGCGGTCTTTGCCGTACTGCGGGTAGGTTTGAATGTTGTTTCGCAGCTTGCTGATGTTGGTGTTGCCGGACAAACCCTTGATTGATTTTTCCAGCACGGTGTTCACGGCGGTCATGGCCTCATTCGCAGTGCCTGCCTGAATTTGAACCTGCCAGTTCAAGCGCACCATGTCGTTGTCCACGTCTTCACTGCTGATTGCGTTCAGGTTCACGGCCGGTGTTTTTTCACAAAGGTCTGCATGGGCCACTGCGGGGGCAAGCAAACCGAGGGTAGTGCCAAACAGTGCAATTCGTAGTGCGTTTGATATATTCATTGCTCTTCTCGTGGATGGAAAGGTGGTGTTTAAGTGACAGCGAAGCCGCCCCCTTGCCTGCCGAATCATAAAACAGTCAAATTGCAATTCAGGCATTGCTACAATGATTGAACCACAAACAAGCATTCAACTAACGCGTAAATCGCACCACTGGCTGACATGGCAGAACACCTTAAACAACCGAAGTCCCTGATCAGCATGCTGTTTACGATCTTGATTTTGGTGGGCGCAGCCATTGTGTTGTCCCCCTTTCTGTTGGCCATTTTGTGGGCGGGCATTATCGCCACCGCATTTTGGCCCCTGCACTGCCGCATCCGTGGCCGCTTTCCCGGCAAGCCCAATGGCGCCGCATTTCTAACTACCCTGGTGGTTGCGTTTTTGCTGGTGGGTCCCATGATCGGTTTGATCGTGTTCATGGTTCAAGACATTCTGGAGATCACGACCTTTCTTCGCCAGGCCGACGATTCCGGCGTGGATGTACCGCAGTGGCTTCCCCAAATTCCGGTTATTGGCGACATGCTGGTGGCCAGTTGGCAGGAATATCTCAGCGTACCGAAACGAATTTCCGGCTTGTTACGTGACACGCTGACACAACGCCTGGGCGATGTGCAGGGCACAGCATCTGCTATTTTGCTTGAGTTGCTGGGTCGCGTGGCTACCCTGTTTTTTGCGTTGTGGGTGCTGTTTTTTTTCTACCGTGATGGCTCATCCATCAGCATCCGGATGAACCGGATTGGCAGCGACTGGCTGGGGCAACGCTGGAAACCGTATGTTTCTCACATGCCGCCTGCCCTGCGCGCAGCGGTGAACGGTTTGGTGATTGTCAGCTTTGCCGAGGCTGTCATTCTCTCATTGCTGTTTGCAGCCTGTGGCGTGTATGCCCCTGTGTTGCTGGGTACTGCCACGGCTTTGATTGCTTTTATTCCCATGGCGGCCCCCGGCCTGCTGGCGATATTGGGTATGATTCTGTTTTTAAGCGGTAATGGCGCCGAGGCGATTGTGCTGATTTCCGTTGGCATGTTGGTGGTGTTGATTGCCGATTACCTGGTGCGCCCCCTGTTGATCCAGGGCGGAACTCACCTGCCCTTCCTCGCCGTGCTGTTTGGCGTGTTTGGTGGTGTGATCACCATGGGCATCGTCGGTTTGATAATCGGCCCGGTGTTGTTGGTGCTGCTGGTGGTATTTTTCGATGAAGCATCGCATGCGCACCTTCAAGACACGCCTGAATCCATTAACTGATTTACATTGGTGAACTTCAAAATGACTTCGATTCAATTTCCAACCCGAATTGGCACTCCTTTGGCGGACAATGCCCTGAAAGTGATGCTGTTAGGCAGCGGCGAACTTGGCAAGGAAGTGATCATTGCCTTTCAGCGTTTTGGGGTTGAGGTGATTGCGGTAGACCGTTACCCCAATGCGCCAGGCCATCAGCTTGCGCATCGGTTCTACGTGATCGATATGACCAATCCACAAGCTCTGAAGGCCCTGATCGCACAGGAAAAGCCGCACATTGTGGTGCCCGAGATCGAGGCGATTGCAACACCAGCCTTGAAGGAACTTGAGGCCGCGGGTGTTGTGCGCGTGGTGCCCACGGCCAATGCGGCCTGGTTGACCATGAATCGCGAAGGCATTCGACGTTTGGCGGCGGAAGAATTGAAGTTGAGCTGCTCGCGTTACGCATTTGCAGACGATTTCGACACCTTGAAGCGCGCTGTGGAAAAAGGTATTGAAGGGCACAAACCCGTTGGCTACCCTTGCATCATCAAACCCGTGATGTCGTCTTCCGGCAAAGGGCAATCAAAGGTAGACCACGCCAGTGAACTGGAAGCGGCCTGGGATTACGCTGGTAGCGCAGGTCGCGTGAATTCTGGTCGTGTCATTGTTGAATCGCTTGTGGAATTCGAGTACGAAATTACCCTGTTGACCGTGCGTGCCCGCAACCCGAAAAACGGTGCGATTGAAACGTCTTATTGCGAGCCTGTAGGTCACATTCAGGTAAACGGCGATTACGTTGAAAGTTGGCAGCCGCAGGCCATGAGCACCAAAGCGCTGAAAGAAGCCAGGCACATGGCCGACCGTGTAACCACTGCCCTGGGTGGCACCGGTTTGTTTGGTGTGGAAATGTTTGTGAAAGGCGATGAAGTGTGGTTTTCCGAAGTAAGCCCACGGCCACATGACACCGGCATGGTGACCATGATTACCCAGTGGCAAAACGAGTTCGAGTTACATGCCCGTGCCATTTTGGGTTTGCCTGTGGACACCAGCCTGAAAACACCGGGCGCAAGTGCGGTGATTTATGGTGGCATTGAAAAAGTGGGTATTGCCTTTGAGGGTGTTGCCGAGGCATTGGCTGAACCCGGCACGGATGTGCGTTTGTTTGGCAAGCCTGAATCGTTTTTGAAGCGCCGTATGGGCGTTGCGTTGGCGCGTGCCGAGAATGTTGAAGAAGCGCGTGCGAAAGCGAAACGGGCTGCGGGGAAAGTGAAACCAGTGGCTTGACTCGTAACGACCTTCGAGAGGGCCGCCTGAATTTGAATGAAAATAAAATATAATGATTATCATTCATAATATTTAGGGACTTTTCCATGGCCTCCAGACGGGCAAATTTGTTCACGGCAATTGTCGGATTCTGTTTGACGCTGCTTCTTGCACCGCTGGCATTGGCTGACGAAACCTCAATACAAAACCGTGCCAAACAAATTTGGCAGGTGCTTGATTATCTGGCTGTAGATTACGGCGCAGCGGTCAGCAACGGTCAAATCATTGAGCAAGCCGAGTATGTTGAAATGCAGGAATTTTCTCAGAATGCAGAGCGACAGCTCTCTGAGCTTGCGCCCTTTTCCTCAAAGGACGATCTTGTTCAACAGGCTGGGCAACTTCGAACCTTGATTGCCGAAAAAGCCTCGCCCAAACTGGTCGCCAATAAAGCGAGAGAAATCGCGGCGCAGCTTGTTGCGGTTTATCCGGTCCCAATGTCGCCCAGCACTGCACCAGTGCTTGGTAGGGGTGAGGTGTTGTATGCCGCCCAATGTGCATCGTGTCACGGTGCACAAGGTCATGGAGACGGGCCATTGGCAGCAAGCCTGAGCCCCCCTCCCATCGCGTTTTCAGATCGCGATCGAGCACAGGAGCGCAGTGTTTTCGCTCTATATCAAATTATTTCCAGCGGCGTAGACAGCACGGCGATGCCTGATTTTGCCCACATCACCGATGATGATCGCTGGGCACTTGCCTACTTTTCATCCACTCTCTCTTACACGGCTGAAGAAGTCTCTGCCGGTGGCCAACAATGGTTAAACAACCAAGCTGTTCGCAGCTTGGTGCCCAATCTTGATACATTGACGCAGATCACGGAAATTTCTCTGGCGCAAGCAATGGACCCAAGTGCTGCAAGGCATGTATTGGCCTTTCTTCGTAGCGAGCCTGCTGTTGTAATGGGTTCTAGTAGCGACAGCCTGGGGCTTGCGAAAACGAAGCTTGCCGAGAGTATTCGAAGTCTGGAGCAAGGCGATGTTCGAACGGCCTCTACACTTGCGCTTTCTGCTTACCTTGATGGTTTTGAAATTGCCGAACCCGCACTTGCTGCGAAAGACAAATCCCTGTTTGATGCCTTGGAGCGCTCAATGGGTGCTTATCGGGTGGCAGTCAACAGGGAGAATCTGTTGGAAGCACAACAATTGGAGAAGGATTTGCAAAGGCAACTTGCCACCGCCCAGTCAAGGCTTGGCCAGGCTGCAGATGATCCCGTGGCCACCTTTTTGGGCGCTTTCACCATTTTGTTGCGCGAGGGCGTGGAGGCTCTGTTGATTGTTGTTGCCATGGTCGCGTTTCTGAAGAAAGCGCAGCGAAAGGATGTACTTCCGTATGTCCACACAGGCTGGATCGCAGCGCTTCTCGCCGGCGTTGCCACTTGGGGTGTGGCCACATACCTGGTTGATTTAAGTGGCGCAAGTCGCGAAATGACAGAAGGGTTTGCGGCAATATTTGCGGCCGTGGTTTTGCTTTGTGTAGGTATCTGGATGCATCAGAAGAGCATGGCCGGGCGCTGGCAGCAATACGTGAAGGAAAAACTGTCGGCGGCTTTGAACCGGAAGTCAGCACTGATGTTGTTTCTTCTGTCCTTTGTCACTGTCTATCGAGAAGTATTTGAGACCGTGTTGTTTTTCGCAGCCCTTTGGACCGGCGGCAATGGCGCCTATTTGTTGCTCGGTATGGGGGCTGCCATTCTTGTTCTAATCATTTTGGCTTGTGTTCTGCTTCGTACGTCCGCTAAATTGCCTATCGGCCAGTTCTTCGCAGCGAGTTCAGCCTTGATCGGCCTTCTTTCTGTTGTGTTAATTGGTAAGGGCGTCGCAGCCCTGCAAAAAGTCGGAATATTTGACATCACCCCAGTGGCCGCGCCCCAAATTGATTTGCTGGGTATTTATCCGTCGATGCAGACCTTGGTGGCGCAATTGCTTATCGTGCTGGTGATTGCGATTAGTGTCGGACTGAATATTCGGTCTCAGGGAAGCAGGCCCAAGCAAGTAGGGTATCGTCGCCATGAGTAAAGCAAACAGCATGGCGATCCAAAGCGTCAAGCCAACCCAAGGCTATCGCGGTATTCCTCGTAAGTGCCGCGGTAGTCGGTAATGCCGTCTTCACGCATTTCGAAAATACGTGTGGCAATGCCCGACACAAACTGCCTGTCATGCGACACCACAAACACAGTGCCTTCGTATTTTTCAATCGCGTACTGCAAGGATTCAATCGATTCCATGTCCAGGTGGTTGGTGGGTTCGTCCATCAACAACACGTTGTGTCGGCCCAGCATCAAGCGGCCAAACACCAGGCGGTTTTTCTCTCCACCGGAACACACTTTTACTTGTTTGGTAATTTCATCGTTCGAGAACAGCAAGCGCCCCAGAATGCCGCGAATTACCTGATCATCGTCACCTTCCTGGGCGAATCGTTCAGTCCACTCGCGCAGGCTTAGCTTGGTGTCAAATTCATCGCTAACATCCTGAGCCATGTAGCCCAGGTCTGCGTTTTCAGACCATTTCACTTCACCGTAAGTGGGTTCCAGTGCTTTGGCCAGCAGCTTCAGCAGCGTGGTTTTTCCAACACCGTTTGCACCTACAATGCCCACTTTGTCGCCAGCTTCCACCATGATGGAAAAGTCGCGAATCACTTTGTTGTCGCCATAGGCTAGGCTGACATTGTCCAACTCTACTGCCAGGCGGTGCATTTTCTTTTTCTGCTCAAAACGAATAAACGGGTTTTGGCGTGAAGATGGTTTCAAAATCACGGTGTCTTGCTTGATCTTTTCAATCTGCTTCTGGCGCGAAGTGGCCTGACGCGCTTTGGACTTGTTGGCCGCAAAACGGCGCACGAAGTCTTGCAAATCAGAAATGCGTTCTTTGGCGCGGGCGTTCGAAGCCTGTGCACGCTCACGGGCCTGTGATGCGGCCAGCATGTAATCGTCGTAGTTGCCGGGCACCACCTGCAGCGTGCCGTAATCCAGGTCGGCCATGTGGGTGCACACTTCGTTCAGAAAGTGGCGGTCGTGGCTGATAATGATCATCGTGCTTTCGTACTGGTTCAGCACGTTTTCCAGCCAGGCAATCGTGTTGATGTCCAGGTTGTTTGTGGGTTCGTCCAGCAACAGAATATCGGGTTTGGAAAACAGGGCTTGTGCCAGCAACACGCGCAGCTTCCAGCCCGGTGCAATTTCGCTCATCAGGCCGTTGTGCTGTTCAGTGGGTATGCCTGCGCCCAGCAGCAGTTCGCCTGCACGCGCTTCGGCTTCGTAACCGCCAAATTCTGCATACACGGCTTCCAGGTCGGCCGCGCGCATGTAGTCTTCATCGGTGGCTTCGGGGTTGGCGTACAGGGCATCGCGTTCTGTCATGGCGGCCCACATTTCTTTGTGGCCCATCATTACCACGTCCAGCACCCGGAATTCTTCAAATGCAAACTGGTCCTGGCTCAATTTGCCCAAGCGCATATGGCGGTCAATGTCTACGTTGCCACTGCTGGGTTCCAGGTCGCCACCCAGAATTTTCATGAATGTCGATTTTCCGCAGCCGTTTGCGCCAATCAAGCCATAGCGGTTGCCATCGCCGAACTTGGCATTGATATTCTCGAAAAGCGGCTTGGCGCCGAACTGCATGGTGATATTGGCTGCGGTGAGCATAAGTATTGGAAAACTCAGTGATTTTTAACGAAGGTGGCATTATACATGCCCAAAGCGCGGGTGCGTGGCTGGCTGGGCTTTAGCGAAGGATCTGCGTCAGGCGTGCGGCCTGCCCCGCTTCAATGCTTAACTGCCCCTGCCCGCCCTGAAACCAGCAGGCTTTGGGGGTGCAGTGGCCAAACGGGAATTCAAGAATAACTGGTGCGCGCCCCAGTTGCTGGTGTACAAATTGGGCTGCACTGTGCAGGGTGTAACCGTTGTCGTGATTGCCCGGTTTGGGTTCACAAAAATTGCCCAGCACAATGGCCTGTTGTTGGGCCAAAACACCTGCATGCAACAGTTGCAGCAGCATGCGTTCAATTTTGTAGGCTGGTTCGTTCACGTCTTCCAGTACCAAAATTCCGCCAGGCACGGTGGGCAGCCAGGGTGTGCCGATCAGGCTGCACAGCAGGGTCAGGTTCCCGCCCCACACAGGGCCGCTGACATGCAGTTTTTCCGTGGCGCTTTGCAGGCCGGCACATGGTGCATGCCATTGCACATCGACTTGCCCGTGTTGAACTGCGCGTAAAAAATGTTCCTTTGTTTGTGCATCTACACCTTCCTGCGGGCCAAAGTCGAAACAGGCCATGGGGCCGTGCAACAAGGTTGCAGGCTTTGCACCCG
This sequence comes from Limnobacter sp., assembly GCF_036846585.1. Classification (GTDB taxonomy): domain Bacteria; phylum Pseudomonadota; class Gammaproteobacteria; order Burkholderiales; family Burkholderiaceae_B; genus Limnobacter. The sequence continues at coordinate 66,589 of NZ_DAIUBR010000014.1, forward strand.
CATTCAGCAATGCAAGCTGCAAGCTGGTAATGTCGCTGTGCCCGCTTAGCAGGTGGCCATGTTCATTCAGGCACCGTGCCAGTTCAGGAAAATTCAGCGTGGGCAACAAGCGGCTTAATCCATAACCGCCCCGCGTGGCCATCAGCAATGCGGGTGTTTGTGTTTTAAACGCATGTTCAATGCTTGAACACCGTGTGGTTTCATCGCCAGCAAAGCGTTGCACACGTAAACGTGTTTCCGGCATTTCAGCGGTGGCAAAGCCGAGCGATTGAAGCTGCAAGCTGGCACGATCAAGCAATGCTTCATCGATAAGCGCGCCGCTTGGCGAGAAAAAAACAAGTTGATTCAACGCTGCGCCCAATTCATCTCCGTTTTACAAATACTGTTTCCATGACCGCACGGGTTCACCGTTGAAATAATCGCACAAACTGGCCAGAATGGCGGCCTGTTGAAGCGCCTGCCCGCTTTTCAATGCATCGCTGCGCCGTGCCAAATCAGTGGCCACCTGTTCAAGCCCGCGATTCAAAAAGTCCTGGGGGCAATGGTAGCCAAGTTGTGCAAGCTCAAGTAGCGTTTCCTTGTTGGCGTTGGGCAGGTTCAACACGCTGGCCAGTTCGGCCACGGCCTGTTCCCGTTGCTTGCGGCGGGTTTTAAAAAAACTTACCAGAATGCTTTCACATGCATCGGCCAGGCAACCCGTCTCAAACCGGCAAGGGTGCCAAGCTTCTGATTTTTCAAACACGGCCAATGCGTCGCTTAAATTGCCGTTGTAACGCGATTGCTCGCAACCAATGACAACACGCCCAATGCGTGCATGCAGTATCGCCCCCAGGCACATCAAACAGGGTTGCAAAGTGACATACAAGGTGGCCTGCGCACCCAACCGGTAATTGCCCACTGATTTGCAGGCCTGTTGAATGGCTTGAATTTCAGCGTGGGCACACGCGTCGTTTTTGGAAATGGGTGAATTGTGTGCGGCTGCAATTGCTTCATCGTTGAGCACCAGCACCGCGCCAATTGGCACTTCACCTGCTGCGGCGGCAAGCCGGGCCTGTTCCAGTGCCAGTTGCATCCACGGCGCATCGGCAGCTTGCCCGCCATGTAGGTCAACCGGAAATTTTTTTGGCTGCATAATCAATCTTGGCCACAAGAATGGCGTCAGTGTGACACAAAAAAACCCGGTGCTGGACCGGGTTTTTCTTTACTTGTCTGCCTTAAGCAACCTGCGGCTGTTCCAGGCCAGTATCTCGCCCACAATGCCTTTGCGAAAAGCCAGCACCACCACAATGAAAATGAAGCCAGTCACAATCGTGACCTGTTCACCCAGTGACCTGAACCAGTCGATGTTGGTGGTTACCGCCATCCAGGTGCCAAATTCGCCAATGCGGTTTTCCAGCGCAATAATGACGATGGCACCCACGATGGGGCCAGCCAAGGTGCCCAAGCCACCCACCAGTGTCATCAGTACCACAAGGCCGGACATGGTCCAGTGCACATCGGTCAGCGTTTCGAACCCCAGCACCGTGGCCTTGGTGGCACCGGCCAGGCCCGACAACGCGGCTGACAGCACAAACACCAAAAGCTTGTACCGGTCGACGTCGTAACCCAGGGAAATGGCGCGTGGTTCGTTTTCTTTGATGGCTTTGAGCACCTGCCCGAATGGCGAGTGCACCGTGCGCACAATCAGCGCGTAGCCCGCAATGCAAATGGCCAACACCACGTAGTACAGGGTCAGGTCATTGCTTAAATCGACCACCCCGAACAAGGTGCCGCGCGGAATACCCTGCAAACCGTCTTCCCCGCCGGTGAACCGCGCTTGCAGAAAAATGAAGTACAGCATTTGCGCCAGCGCAAGCGTGATCATGGTGAAGTAAATGCCCTGCCTTCGAATGGCAAGTGAACCCATGACCAGGCCAATGAAGGCTGCGAAGGCTACGCCTGCAACAATGCCAATTTCAAAAGGCAAGCCCAGGTCGCGAATGACATAGCCCGCAATGTACCCTGCCCCACCCAGAAATGCGGCATGCCCGAACGACAACAAACCGGTGTAACCAATCAGCAGGTTGAACGCGCAGGCAAACAGCGCAAAGCACAGCAGCTTCATCAATAGCACCGGGTACATCATGAACGGTGCTGCCAGTGCAATGATTATGGCCACAATGGCAATGATTGTATTTTTATTCATCACGTTGAGGTCCTTTACTTCTCGCGGCCGAACAAACCGGCCGGACGGATCATGAGCACAATGGCCATGATGATGAACACCACGGTGGCTGACAATTCTGGATAAAAAACACGGGTTAAACCCTCGACAATGCCCAGGGTAAGCCCGGTAATAATTGAACCCAGAATGGAGCCCATGCCGCCGATAACAACCACGGCGAACACCGTGATGATCAGGTTTGAACCCATGAGTGGAGATATTTGAATGACTGGTGCGGCAAGCACGCCCGCAAACGCTGCCAGGGCAACACCAAAACCATAGGTTAGTGTGACCATCAAGGGCACATTGATGCCGAATGCTTCAACCAGTCGCGGGTTTTCTGTACCGGCACGCAGCAAAGCGCCCAGCTTGGTTTTTTCAATCATGATCCATGTTGCGAAGCACACCACGAGCGATGCAACTACAACCCAGGCACGGTAATTGGGCAATATCATGAAGCCCAGATTGGTCGCGCCCTGTAGTGCTTCGGGCACTGTGTAAGGTTGACCTGATACACCATAGATTGAACGAAACACGCCTTCCAGCATCAGGGTAATGCCAAAGGTCAGCAACAAGCCATACAGGTGATCAAGCTTGTACAGCCAGCGCAGCATGGTTTTCTCGATCAGTATGCCGAACGCACCCACCAGCAGGGGCGCCAAAGCCAGCATGACCCAATAATTCAGGTCGAAGTAAGCCATGCCCATCCACGCCAAAAATGCACCCATCATGTAGAGCGCACCGTGGGCGAAATTGATCACATTGAGCAAGCCGAAAATGACGGCCAGGCCCAGGGACAACATGGCGTAAAACGAGCCGTTGACCAAGCCCAACAACAATTGCCCCAAAAAGGCCTGCAAGGGAATACCAAAAATTTCCATGAATACGAATCCGGGAGCAGCTCCCCTTGCCATTTGAGCAAAGGGAGCTTGGGTCTTATTGTGGTTTTACTAAATTACTTCCACAAGGCGCATTTTGTTTCTGCTTTGGTGGTGAAGGCTTCTTCACCTGGAATGGATTGCACGACCTTCAGGTAATCCCATGGCTTTTTGGATTCCTTGGTGTCTTTTACCTGCATCAGGAACATGTCGTGAATCATGCTGCCATCGGCGCGGTAGTAACCGTTCTTGGCGTACATGTCGTTGACCTTTTGTTTGCGCAGGGCGTCCATTACCTTCGCGCCGTCATCCGTGCCTGCTGCCTTCACGGCATTCAGGTACTGCAAGGTGGCCGAGTAATCTGCCGCGTGCAAGCTGCTGGGCATTTTTTTCATTTTCGAGAAGAAACGTTGTGCCCATTTGCGCGATTCGTCGTTTTGATCCCAGTACCAGCTGTCGGTCAGGTACATGCCTTTCGTTTGACCCAGGCCCAAGGCGTGCACATCGTTGATGAACATCAACAAACCAGCCAGTTTCATGGTGCCGGTTACACCAAATTCATTGGCTGCCTTGATGGAATTCACCGTGTCGCCACCCGCGTTGGCCAAGCCCAGAATTTGCGCGCCAGAGGCTTGTGCCTGCAGCATGAATGATGAAAAATCAGACGCTGACAATGGGTGACGAACGGCGCCCTTGACCGTGCCGCCATTGGCTTTTACCACTGCAGTGGTGTCAGTTTCCAGCGATGTACCAAATGCATAATCGGCGGTCAGGAAGTACCAGTTTTTTCCGCCCTGCTTGGTGACCGCAGAACCAGTTCCTTTGGCCATGGCCACTGTGTCATAAGCGTAGTGAACGCTGTAAGGGTTGCATTCTTCGTTGGTGATGCGTGCCGTGCCCGCGCCAATTACAAAATTGGGTTTCTGCTTTTCAGCTGCCACTTTGGCCATGGCCAGTGCCGTGCCCGAATTGGTGCCCGAAATCAGCATGTCAACGCCTTCGGTGTCGAACCACTCGCGCGCTTTGCTGGCTGCAATGTCAGCCTTGTTCTGGTGATCGGCAAATACAAATTCAATTTTCTTGCCGTTCAGTTTTCCACCGAAATCAGCAATTGCCATTTTCACCGCTTCAACGCCGCCAGGGCCGTCAATGTCGGCGTACAGGCCAGACATGTCGGTGATCATGCCGATCTTGATCGTGTCATTGGACATTTGCGCCTGGGCTGAACCCGCAGCAAATGCAAACAAGGCCATCAGTCCAGTTGCGATTGGTTTTAATTTCATCATCATCTCCTTTGGTTTAAGTTATACGCCCAGCAGCGAATGCAGCACGGGCATTTTTTCATCGAGTTCCCTGGATGCAAATGCTTCCACAATTTGTCCATGTTCCACCACGTAGAAGCGGTCTGCCAAGGGGGCAGCAAAACGGAAATTCTGTTCCACCATCACGATGGTGTAGCCTTTGGCTTTCAGGGTGGTGATCATTTTGGCCAAGGCTTGGACAATTACAGGGGCCAGGCCTTCTGAAATTTCATCCAGCAGCAGCAGTTTTGCGCCGGTGCGAAGAATTCGCGCAACGGCCAGCATTTGTTGTTCACCGCCCGACAGGCGCGTGCCCTGGCTGTTTTTTCGTTCGGCCAGGTTGGGAAACATCTCGTAAATTTCAGCAACGCTCATGCCCTTGTCTGTTTTGGATACAAAGGGCGGCAGCATCAGGTTTTCTTCAGCAGAAAGCGATGAAAAAATGCCGCGTTCTTCAGGGCAGTAACCCACACCCAAGTGCGCAATTTTGTGGGTGGGCAGGCTGATGGCCTCAACCCCGTTGATCTTGATCGATCCTTTGCGTGAACCCGTCAAGCCCATGATGGCGCGAAGCGTACTGGTACGCCCAGCGCCATTTCGCCCCAGCAATGTCACCACTTCGCCAGTTTGAACGGTCAGGTTCAGGTCGTGAAGAATGTGCGATTCACCATACCAGGCGTGTAGCCCTTTGATTTCAAGTGCAGGGGTGCCCATCAGTGCGTGCCCTCCAGTACATCTGTGCTGGAACCCATGTAGGCTTCCATCACCGCCGGGTTGCGAGACACTTCGGCGTAGCTGCCTTCGGCCAACACCGCACCGCGTTGCAACACGGAAATACGGTCCGATATTCCAGCCACTACATTCATGTTGTGTTCCACCATCAGGATGGTTCGGCCAGCAGACACCTTCTTGATCAGTTGGGTTACCCGGTGCACATCTTCGTGGCCCATGCCCTGTGTTGGTTCGTCCAGCAGCATCAGTTCAGGTTCCATGCCCAGCGTGGTTGCTATTTCAAGTGCGCGCTTGCGGCCATAGGGCAAGTCCACTGTCATGGTGTCTGCAAAACTTTCCAGGTCAACCAAGGTCAACAGTTCCATCGCCCTTTCGTTCAGCACAGAAAGTTTCTTCTCGTTTTGCCAAAAGTAAAACGAATTGCCGAGTGGGCGCTGCAAGCCAATGCGCACGTTTTCCAGCACGGTAAGGTGCGGAAACACCGCTGAAATTTGAAACGAGCGAATGATGCCCTGCCGCGCAATCTGGGCTGGCCTGGCCGATGTGATTTCCTTGCCGTTGAACAAAATGTGCCCGGATGTGGGCGTTAAAAATTTCGTCAACAGATTGAAACACGTGGTTTTACCGGCTCCATTGGGGCCGATCAGCGCGTGGATATGCCCGCGCTGCACTTTCAAATTCACATCGCTGACCGCAGTGAATCCCTTGAATTCCTTGGTCAACGCCCTTGTCTCCAACACTACTTCTGCCATGGGTTCTCCATGTTGTATCTTTCGTTGTACCGTTCAATGCCGGGCTGCACGGATGGTTAAATATCGTCAACGATGTTGGCATGTGGGTATTCATTCGGGAATTAGGGCAAACCTCAACCCCTGAATGCAAAAAAGCCCGCAATTGCGGGCTTCTGTGTAAGGCTGAGGTAAGTGACTGGCGTTGCGGGGTGCTTTTATTCCCACTCGATCATCAACAAGCCTTCTAAACCCTCGTGGTTAAAGGGATTGGCTGTGATCAACATAGGGCGTTACCGTCACTTTTACCGTAAGAAGCGCGCATCTTTTGCTGGCGCGGGAGATGGGGCAATTTGCGGGGCGGCGACTCTGGCAACACCATCATCAATCAACTCACATCATACCGAACAAGGGCCAAAACTTCAGCCTTTGCGCAGCAGCGCAATCCAACTTGCAGGAATGGCCGTCATCGACGCACTACGCAATGCGGCACCGAACCCAGTCGGCAGCTTCTTCAGCTGAAGACATGACTCGGCACGTAAAGTCGCGATCGATGGCGAGGTTCCGCTGCCTCAACAGTGCGTGCATGGGTCCATCGGTCTTCACGATGTGGACTTCGTGTTGAGCCCTTTGCGGGCCGATTCCGCAGGCGCGATGACATGCGGACGGCTGGGGTCGGCTACGTGGCTTCCATCGATTACGCGGCTACCCCAGTCCAGCAAGTAAGGGGCCTCCGCGCGTACCAAGCCCTGCGTGGCCGCACCGATGGCGGGATCGAGCACATACTCTTCGACACAGATCAGTTTCATGCTTGGCCCCATTCACGTGTCAACGGCAGCTCACGCCAACAGGGCGTCACGCAATGCTTCGCCCAGACTTGCGGCGGACTGCGGGTTCTGACCGGTGATGAGTCGCCCGTCGACGACCACGTTGTTGGACCAGTTGAGTGTGCTCTGGTGATGTGCGCCGCGCTCGTTGAGCGTGGAAGCTAGCAGGAAGGGCACCACGTGGGTGGACTGCACTTCCTCTTCCTCTCCGTTCGTGAAGGCAGCGATCCGCTTGCCCGCCACCAATAGGCTGCCATCGACGCGGCGCGCGTTGACGAGGGCCGCCGGGCCGTGGCATACCGCCGAAACGATGCCGCCCGCGGCGTCAATCTCGCGGATGGCTTTTTGTGCAGCAGCGTTATCGGGGAAGTCCCACATCGTGCCGTGACCGCCTGCGAAGAAGATGGCCGAATAGTGCGAAGGAACCACCTCGTCGATGCGCATCGTGTTGGCGATGGCATGGCGGAAATCGGCATCGGCCCAGTAGTGGGCGATTACCGGGTCTTTCATGTCTTCCAGACCGTCTAGTGGCGCGTTGCCGCCCTCGATGGATGCGAATTCAACCTGGATTCCGGCTGCGTGCAGCTTGCAAGGTTGTATCCGGTGGGGATGCCGGTCGCACCCTTTACCGCGCAGCTTGTGACGACGAAAAGGATGGGTTTGAGTTCAGAGGCATTCTGGATGCCACGCTCCAGCAACGGCAGCAAGTTGTCCACAGCCAAGCGCTGCAAGGTGCGATCCAACCCCGTCCACCGCTCCTGGTCGACTTTGCACTGCATGGCACGCTGGATCTCCAGCTCGGTGCGCGGCCCGGCGGCGCATCCCCTCGGCGATGTAGTCGCGGGAAATGATAAGGTCTTTTCCAGTATCGTCCTTGCCACGCAAGACGACGTGCGTGTGCGGGTTGCCGGTGTTCCAGTGGTCCACCACCGCCACCCAGTCCAGCCGCGTGCCCAAGTCGGCCTCCAGGCGCGCCATCAGGTGCCGGGTGTAGGTACGCAGGTCTTCGAGCTGTTCGGCGGATACGATGAAGCGGAACTGGTGCCGATCCTCGCGCCCGCGTTCCTCGAAAGCGGTGGCATCCGCCGCATCGGCGAAGCACAGCGTCCGTGGGAAAGCCAGGACATGGCACAATATGGGCAATCAGCGCCTCACTGAGGTGTCCCGCATGCGAACTGCACCCATGGCAATCAAGCCAATGGACAGCAAATGCCCGCAGCGTGGACCCTGAAGCGAACAAAGAACATGAAAGGGAAGGCATCTTGAAGGAGTCCGAGAACATCGTCCGGTACTGGCATGCAGTCGAGTTGCTGCAGCCGCAATCGGCCCCCAAGATCAAAAAGCGCAATAGTCCCTATGGGGCATTCCTTCACGACACGCCGTGCGCACGCCCCATCCCTCCCTGGACACCCGAGAGCATCGTCAGCAAGCAGGTGCTTCCCGACAAGCGCGCATGGAGCCACACACTCTATGCACACCTGTACGACAGTCGGCTCGTCGCCGCCGCGCTCCGGGAACTGTACGGCGCCGACCAGGGCTACCGCGAACCACAACACCGAGAGTCAGCACTGTTCGCCGCGAAGTTCACCATGAGCGGGCAATTGGTGGAGGACAGTTTCGTGCTCTCCAGCGAAGCCTGGTTTCTCGGACGGGCGTTGGCGAGAAAGGACTGGACACGCGAATTCGAGGACGATCAACGGGCCGCCGCCGAGCAGGCGCTAGCGCAGCTACAGGGCCAAGTGTCTGGCGACGCAATGCGGGACTTCACCCGGTGGGTGCTGCAGTTCCTCGGCGTGGCGGACTTCTTTGCGACTGTTGAGCGCCCACCACTGCGATTCCGTTCTCAACCCGTCAAACCCGACAAGCCCGCATCGGAGGACGATCCGCTCAACAGCTTCCTGCTCGACGACCTGGCCATCGTTGCTGACAGCCTCAGCAAGGGCGTGGCGAGTGAGGCGTTGAACCAATACCTGCGCCGCCACGATCCGCAACCGCGACAGCACATCGATAGTGACAACGCTTCCCGGTCGCTGATTGAGCGGCTGATGCCGCAGGCCCATGCCGATAGCTGCTGGCCTTCCGAACGGCACCTGGGGCTTGTGCATTCCCAGCAACTGGCCGTGAACACGGTACTGTCCAAGCTGGCTGACGGACAGGGACTTCTGGGAGTCAATGGCCCGCCGGGCACGGGCAAAACGACTCTGCTGCGCGACTTGATCGCCGCCATCATCACCAGCGGGCAATTGGTGGAGGACAGTTTCGTGCTCTCCAGCGAAGCCTGGTTTCTCGGACGGGCGTTGGCGAGAAAGGACTGGACACGCGAATTCGAGGACGATCAACGGGCCGCCGCCGAGCAGGCGCTAGCGCAGCTACAGGGCCAAGTGTCTGGCGACGCAATGCGGGACTTCACCCGGTGGGTGCTGCAGTTCCTCGGCGTGGCGGACTTCTTTGCGACTGTTGAGCGCCCACCACTGCGATTCCGTTCTCAACCCGTCAAACCCGACAAGCCCGCATCGGAGGACGATCCGCTCAACAGCTTCCTGCTCGACGACCTGGCCATCGTTGCTGACAGCCTCAGCAAGGGCGTGGCGAGTGAGGCGTTGAACCAATACCTGCGCCGCCACGATCCGCAACCGCGACAGCACATCGATAGTGACAACGCTTCCCGGTCGCTGATTGAGCGGCTGATGCCGCAGGCCCATGCCGATAGCTGCTGGCCTTCCGAACGGCACCTGGGGCTTGTGCATTCCCAGCAACTGGCCGTGAACACGGTACTGTCCAAGCTGGCTGACGGACAGGGACTTCTGGGAGTCAATGGCCCGCCGGGCACGGGCAAAACGACTCTGCTGCGCGACTTGATCGCCGCCATCATCACCAGTCGGGCCGACGTGCTTGCCACGCTGCGCCGCGCATCCGACGGTTTCGCCAGCAACGCGCGCGAAGTCTGCAACGATGGCGGCAAGGAACAGGTCGCCTTCAAGCTCAATCCTGCGCTGTACGGCTTCGAGATCGTGGTCGCTTCGTCCAACAACGGCGCCGTGGAGAACGTCACCCTTGAACTGCCCCAGCGCGACAAGATCGACGAGAGCTGGTTGCCCGAGGCCGAGCACTTCGCCGACCTGGGCGAGCTGATCACCGGCAAGCCGGCCTGGGGATTGATCTCTGGTGCTCTGGGCAGCAAGGCGCGGCGCAAGGCGTTCGTGGACCGCTACTTCTACGGGCAGAGTCCATCGGCCGGCCAAGGCAAGGTGAACAACAACGAGGAGGCCAGCGACGAAACCGACGATGAGAATGTCGTCAAGACCTTGTTTGCCAGCCCGGCCACTGCTGCCGGGGCCGATGGCCTTCAAGCACTTCCAGAACTACAGAAGAAGGCGCCGCAAGGCCTGATGGCGTGGCTTGGCGGGCATAGTCAGCTCAACAAGGAGCGCACGTCGGAAGAACGCCAAGCCCTGTGGCAACAGGCGGTCGCCGAGTACGAGGCGGCCAAGGCGCAGGTTCGCTCGGCATGCGCTGATGCCTCCCGCATCCGCGCTCTGATCCAGACGCTGGAAACGACCAGGAAGAAGATCACCGAAACGACCGCCACCTTGCAAGCGCTAGAAAAGCGCTTGGTGCACACGACGGAACAACAGGCACGTCTGGATGCCGAGGAAGGCCGCCCCGCCAATGCGGCGTTCAAGCATGCGCTGGAGGCGCTTGCACAGCACCAAGCCAGCAAACCAGGGTTCTGGGCGAACCTATGCAGTCTGTGGCGAGTGTCACGCACCTGGAACACTGCGCTGAAACTGCTGCAAGACCGGCAGGGTCTTGCCAAGGCCGAGTTCGACCGCATCGCACGACTCGCCAAGCAGCTCGATGACTCCAGGCAGCAACTGGATCAGCAGATCGTCAATGCGCAGCAGGCGTTGAAAAAAATGCGGGCGGAAGATCAATCCCTGACGCAGCAGGCCAGCGATCTGGCCAGCGCTTGCCGGGCCGACCATCTGCTGGCATGGCTGCGCGGCGGCGTCATCGGTCGTGGCGACGCCATCGAGCTGGCCGAACCCTGGCACATCGAGGGCTGGCGACAGGCCCGAGCGCGCGTCTTCGTCCGGGCACTGAAGCTGCATCGGACGTTCTTCGAGCTGGAGGCGGCACGGATGCGCTCCAACCTGTTCCTGATCAACGCGATGTTGACCGGCACCCACCTGCAAGGACTCTCGCACGAGGCAATTCGCTCGGCTTGGGCCTCGTTGTTCATGGTCGTGCCGGTGCTCAGCAGCACCTTTGCCTCGTTCGCACGCTCTTTCCGCTCGTTGGGGCCGGGGGAGATCGGCTGGCTGCTGGTTGATGAAGCCGGACAGGCACCTCCGCAAGCAGCGGTGGGTGCGCTGTGGCGCTCCAGGCGCGCGCTGCTGGTGGGTGACCCTCTCCAGCTCAAGCCTATCGTCACCGTGTCCGACGCAGTGCTGGAACACATGCGCACGCGCCACCGCGTCGATGCGCATTGGCTCCCCAACAGACAGTCCGCGCAGACCTTGGCAGACCAGGCCACGACATGGGGCCGTCTGGCAGGACCGGCCGACGGCAAGACATGGGTGGGGCTGCCGTTGGTCGTGCATCGGCGCTGCGACAAGCCGATGCACGGGCTGGCCAACCGCATCGCCTACGACGGTGCAATGGTGTACGGCACCATCGCACCGCGCGCTGACAAAGAGACGCGCGCCCGCCTGCCAACAGGATGGATTCACGCCAGCGGAGCATCCGACGGGAACTGGGTGCCGGCAGAAGAAGACGCCCTGCGGGCACTACTCGCCCTGCTGCGCGCGGACGGCGTGGATGCGGCCGACATCTCGGTCATCACGCCCTTCAAGGCTGTCCAGGAAAATCTCAAACGTGTGCTCGGCGACACGATGGTTTCCGGAACCATCCACACCATGCAGGGCAAGGAGGCTCCCGTCGTCATCATGGTGTTGGGCGGCAATACCGAAGGTTCCGGCGCACGGGATTGGGCGGTCTCGGAACCCAACCTGTTGAACGTGGCTGTAACACGGGCCAAGCGGCGCTTCTACGTGATCGGCGACCGAAACGACTGGCAGAACCGGTCGTTGTTTTGCGATGTCATGGACCTCTTGCCGCTCCAGCGCCTCCCCACGGGCGACTTGTTTGACCTCAGTTCCATGAAATAACCATTTCGTGGTGAAGTTTAGTCTGGATCGGATCGCAGTAGCATTCTTAAGGATGCGCTGGTGGCCCCACTCCGAACTTCCGCGAAGCACAGATCGGGGCATTGGCGGTAGCCAACCGCTTGTGCACTGGAACAATTTGTTGGAATGTACTTGCCTGACCTTTAGGCTCTCCGAAACTGGCTCGGATTGGCTCCGGTGGCCTTGCGCATCATCGTCTGAGTGCTGTCGCATCCTCGTAGTCCACGGATGCGGCAATCTGGCCCTACAAACGGCGCCTGCGCTTGGCGCCCGTCAATCAACAAAAATTTGCCGATCGCCTTAGCCAGTGCTGGACCAAAGCGCAGTCCAAACAAATGCAACATCAGGTCCGAATGTCCAAATGCTGCACCTGCAGTGATCACCTGGCCGTCACTGACAATCATGCGATCCGCGTTGACCAAGCACCTTGGTGCCATGCGTTTCAGTTCTGGGGCCAGCCACCAGGACGTCGTGGCGTGGCGCTTCTGAAGAAGGTCCGCCCGCTCAGCATCGGGCTCTGCCAAGCGCGACTCAACAGCCTCGATGCTGTTGGGGCCTAGGCCGGGGACGTAGAGAGGGCCGCGAGCCCGACGGCGGAACGCCGTGATGCCCAAGGGAAGCCTCGTTAAAATGATGGGAGCAAACAGGGTTGATGGCTATCGTGGTCAGAAGCCTTATAAATCTTGGACTTAGGCTTGAGATTGCGCAGAGCGGTGTCGGTAAGCATCGAGATTTTCCCTCCTGTTCTTGACGGCTTTTACCGTCAGGGGTCAGGAGACCTGCTGATGCCGGGAAAGCCGCGTAGAACAAGCTTTCCTGAGGAGTGATTTACCGTCAAAGACCGGTTTGGTCTGGATAGTAAACGGGAGGGTCTTAATCCGGCCTCCGGTTTCTACCGTCACCTCTACCGCCAATCCGTTTTGCTGACCAGCGATAGTCACCGATAGTTGTTGTGATATATTTCTTTTTAAATCAACATGTTATGACGGTTTTTCGGTGGGTCACGATAATCCCAGAAGGACCTGGTTTCACTCCCACTCAATCGTGGCTGGCGGCTTTCCAGAGACATCATAAACAACCCGGTTTACGCCGCGTACTTCGTTGATGATGCGGTTGGAAATGCGCCCTAACAAAGAATACGGCAAGTGTGCCCAGTGTGCAGTCATGAAGTCTTGGGTTTGCACGGCGCGAATGGCCACCACGTATTCGTAGGTGCGGCCATCGCCCATTACGCCCACCGACTTCACGGGCAAAAACACCGCAAAGGCCTGGCTTGTCAGGTCGTACCAGGATTTACCAATTTGATCTTCGGTGCACAGTTCAGCTGCGGCGTCTTTTGCAGTGGCTTTGGTGTTGCGCAGTTCTTCAATGAATACGGCATCGGCCAGTTGCAGAATTTCGGCATATTCAGCCTTTACCTCGCCCAAAATTCGAACGCCCAGGCCGGGGCCCGGGAAGGGGTGACGGTACAC
>NZ_DAIUBR010000015.1:0-73862 GCF_036846585.1 Limnobacter sp.
TTCAGTGTCAAGCACTGTCGTGCGCTGCCTTGTGATTCATTAACGCTTGGAAAAAATGATTCTTTAGGGTTGAAGTGAAAATTTTTTCACCCCTACCCTTTCTGGCGAGGGATCAATCTCGCTTCGGTGGTATTGCGTAAGTGCCCACAGCATGCGCCACTGGGTCTGACAGGCCTTCTGAATACACGGACACCTCGCCAATGGCCAGGGTTTTGCCCACCTTGATCAATTTGCACACCCCAATAATGTCGCGGTCGGCAGAAGGTTTTCTTAAAAAGTTGATGTTCATGTTGGTGGTCACAGCCAAAGGCACAATACCGATGCGACCAAGTATGCCCACATAAAGCGCACAATCGGCTACCAGAAACATCACCGGGCCAGCCACGGTACCGCCCGGCCTTAGTTCGGCCTCGGTAATTTTGTGGCGAATGGTGGCTGAATCGCCGTCCACATGTTCAACGGTAATTTTGCTTTGCGGAAATTGCGTGTGGATGAATTCATTCATCATCTCTTTGGTTATCAAACTTCGTCTCCGTTTTGTTGAAGAATTACACCTTGAGCAACAACACCCAAAGCAGGCCCAATGCCGCACTGGCACCAAGCACTTCAAGCACACCGCGCTTGAATACAAACAATGCCACACCGGCGCCGATTGAAAGTAGCGCAGCAACCCAGTCAAATTCGCCCGCAAAGCCTTGGGGCCACAGCACGTGGTATCCGAAAAACAATGCCAGATTCACCACCACACCCACCACCGCCGCAGTGATGGCAAGCAAGGGCGCCGTGAACTTCAGATCGTCGTGTGTGCTTTCAACCAAAGGCCCACCGGCCAGAATAAACAGGAACGAGGGCAAAAAGGTGAACCACGTAACAAGGGCTGCGGCAAGCGCACCCGCAATGAATGCGTTCTCCGGCCCAAACGTGGCCTGCACATAGGCACCCACAAAACCCACAAACGCTACCACCATAATCAGCGGGCCTGGGGTAGTTTCGCCCAATGCAAGGCCATCGATCATTTGCGTTGGGGTAAGCCAGCCATAATGACCCACGGCACCTTGATACACATAAGGTAATACAGCGTACGCGCCGCCAAAAGTGAGCAAAGCTGCCTTGGTGAAAAACCAGCCCATTTGCGTGAAGGTGTTTGCCCAGCCCAGGCTTGCAGTCAGCAAGCCCATGGGCACAATCCACAACAGCGCACCCACCAACACCACTTGTGCCAAACGTTTTTTGCTGAAGCGGGCATGTGCAGGTGTGGGGGTGTTGTCATCGATTAACGCAGCACCGTACGATTTTTTTGCACTGGCGTGCGCCGCAACGCCATTGAATTTGGCCGGAAAGTACTTGCCCCCGAAAAAACCAATACCGGCAGCAACCAGCACAATGACCGGGAATGGGACGTTCATTGCAAAAATGGCCACAAAAGACGCCGCGGCAATGCCCCACATCCAGTTGTTCTTCAATGCACGTGAACCGATGCGGTGTGCCGCGTGCAACACAATGGCGGTAACCGCTGGCTTGATGCCGTAAAAAATACCGGCCACCACGGGCACATTGCCATAGGCAATGTAAATCCATGACAAGACAATGAGAATGAACAGCGAGGGCAACACAAACAACACACCCGCCAGCACGCCACCCCGCGTGCGGTGCATTAACCAGCCCAGGTAAGTGGCCAGTTGTTGGGCTTCAGGCCCGGGCAACACCATGCAGTAGTTCAGGGCGTGCAGAAAGCGCTTTTCGGAAATCCAGCGACGGCGCTCCACCAGCTCTTCGTGCATGATCGCAATTTGCCCGGCAGGACCACCAAAGCTGATGAAGCCCAGCTTGAACCAGAACCAGAAAGCCTGCATCAGGCTGACCGGTTCCGGTGGTATGTGTGTGTCGGGTTGGGCTGGGCGGACTGGGGTGGCAAACATCGCGGCAAAATCGCATCAAAAGGATGCCAAGATTCTAGCCTTTATTTGCGGTAAGCACCTCGCGGTAGGCTTTTAAATCGAACTTCGCCATTTGCGCGGCGTACTGTGTGGCAAAGCCCGGAAACATGGTGGCGTTAAAACCATCCTCGGTTAAGTACCAGCTTTTACAACCTGAATTCCAGTTGGTTTTCGCCAACCGTTTCTGAATGGCCGCATTGTGTCTGGCCTGTACTTCGGGTTTTACATCCAGCATTTTCAGATTCGAATCCAGAATGGTGCGAATGCCTTTCACCGCATAGGCAATTTGCTGTTCCATGTACACCAAAGCGGAATTGTGGCCGGGTCCGCTGTTGGGGCCAAACATGATGTACAAGTTCGGGTAGCCACTGACATTAATGCTTTTGTAAGCCTGCGCACCGTGCTTCCATTCCCTGGCCAGTTCACGCCCACCCACACCGCAAACCGGATACGGCGTGCCACTTTTTGGCACATCAAAGCCTGTGGCAAACACAATGCAGTCGACCCGGTGTTCAATGCCCTCCGATGTACGTATTCCCTTCTCCACAACATTGGCAATTGGCCAGGTAATCAGTTCGCAGTTTTCTTGTTGCAAGGCGGGGTAATAATCGTTGCTCACCAGGATGCGCTTGCAACCCAGTTTGTAATCGGGTTTCAACTGCCTGCGCATCCAGGGGTCCGCCACTTGGGAACGCAGAAAGGATTGGCCCAAGCGTTCGCCGATTCGGGTTACCGGTGAACTCCAGATCACTGCCAGCGCCATGCTTTCATGGGTCCAGTACAGTGCTTCACGAATGGCTTTCTGGGTGAACGGCAGTTTTGCAAACAACTTCTTGCTGAACCGGGATGTTGAAAAATCTGGCCGTGGCATCACCCACGCTGGCGTGCGCTGAAACACTTTCAGCTTGTCCACTTTCTTCACCAGTTCGGGAATAATTTGAATGGCACTGGCACCTGTGCCAACCACTGCAACGCGCTTGCCGGTGAAATCGTAATCATGGTCCCACTGCGCGCTGTGAATTTTCTTGCCCTTGAATGTTTCAAGGCCGCGAATTGCCGGAAAGCTTGCGTTGGCCAGGGGGCCGCTGGCCATAATCACGGTTTTGCCTTTCCAAACCTTGCCACTGTCGGCGTGGATCATCCACACGCCTTGGGCATCATCCAGTTCCACACGTTTCACATTTTGCTGGTATTGAATCAGCGTGTCCAAGCCAAAATCATTCACAAGGCTGTGCACATAGCCCAGAATTTCCTTGCTGCCCGAATAGCTGCGCGACCAGTTGGGGTTGGGCGCAAATGAAAAGCTGTAAAGGTTTGAAGGAATATCGCAGGCTGCGCCGGGGTATTGGTTGTCGCGCCAGGTGCCACCCGCTTCTGCAGCACGCTCCAGAATAGCGATATTGTGCACACCGGCTTCACGCAGTTTGATGGCAGTGCCAAGGCCGGCAAAACCTGCGCCAATAATCAGGGTGTCGTACACATCAGTTTTGTTCGTCATTGCAGCGTCCAGTTCAATCAGGCGGTGGTGTGCCAGGTCAGTTTGTTCACCCAGCTTGGCACTTCAGGCAACCAGCTTTTCGGGATGTAGTTCGATGCTTTCACTGCCGCATCCACGGGTGCATGGTAAAAGCGGTTCTTGCGGTTGATCACCCAATTACCGTGCATGCGCATGATTTGGTACCAGGGGTTGCGCCGGCCTTCCGGTGTTTCGCCGCCGTATTTTTCAAACTTGGCCATGGCTTCGTACAGCTTTTCTTCTTTCAAACCCATGGTCACAATGTTGTCGCGCATTCGGTTCAACAAGGGGAAGTACACGGCAACACCCAGCAGCAATTTGGGGTTGATGGCTGTAGCAATTGATTCCAGAGCAAGGCGATACATCGGCCCGTGGCCCAGCATTTCCAGCACATGGAAATCCACGCCCAAATGGCGGGCCTCGTCGGCGTTGATTTTCTTGAACACGTCGTGGCACACCGGGTCTTTCACTTCATCCAGCAGGAACTTGCACAGTGCACCGTCCAGCGTCACTTCCAGCATGGGAATTACGCTGCCCAACACGTTCAGCGGCATGTCATCGCTGTACTTGTCCAGCCATTCAATGGTCAAGCGCAGGTTGATGTTCGGCTCCGGCATTTCGCCTTCTTCCAGCATGCCCCAGCGTTGCATCAAAGCCAGTTCGGCATTGGCGTGGCGCTGCTCTTCTGCATGAAACCAGGTGTAAATTTCCTTCAAAGTGTCGTTCGGCGCTTTCTTGGCCATGGCGGCAAATCCACGCGCGCCAATGTGTTCGATCCAGGTTAAATCGGCCATGAAGGCTTTCAGCTTGGGCCACTGTTCTTCGGAAATCATTTCACGGCCGGGCGCATCCCAATCAATGTCGGCCAAAGCCCATTGGTTGTCTTTGATGCGCCGCAGTGTTTTTTCCAGATCGAGTTGGGGCATTTTGTATACTCCTTAAAAAGCTTTTGCGGCCACACGGGCCAATAAACCAGCACCACGCGTATAACTGCGGGGCATCAGGCGCTTCATGCGCCAAATCATTCGGGCATCCAGTTGGGGCAACACATACAGTTGCCCCTTGTCCAATGCATTCAATGTTTCTTTCACCACACCGTCGGCCGATACACCGGTCCATTCCATCAGCTTGTTGGCAAACTTGCTGGAAGCCGCATCAATGCGGCCGTCTTTCGCGATGTTGGTTTTCACAAAGGTGGGGCACAGCGCAGTGACATTCACGCCTGTGCCTGCCATTTCTGCAGCCAGTGTTTCGCTCAGTGCCAAAGCACCGGCCTTGGTCACGTTGTATGCGCTCATCAAAGGCGCGGCGGCAAAACTTGCGGTAGAAGCCACGTTGATGATGCCGCACTTCTTCGCAGCGCCCTTTTTGCGCAGCCGCGGGGCAAACACATGGCAGCCGTGGATTACGCCCCACAGGTTCACACCGATGGTCCACTTCCAGTCGTCAATCGTGGTTTCACCAACCGGTTTGCCACCTGCACCCACACCGGCGTTGTTCACCACCAGGTCAATTGCGGTGTCGCCATCGGTGCCACCCTCAGTGCCCCCGAATATGCGCTCAGCTTTGTCGGCCAACGCCTGGACATCTTTCAGCTTGCTGACATCGCATTTCACGGCCCAGGCCTGCTCCACGAACACCAGGTCGGGGTTTTTCATTTTGCCGGCCACCATGTCCATGATCAGGTCCACGGTTTCCTGCGCACGTTCAATGTTGATGTCCGCACACACCACCCGGCCACCCCGGCGAACAATTTCAAGTGCAAACGCGCGGCCTATGCCACTGCCTGCGCCGGTAACCACTGCATTTGCACCTTTGCTGATTTTCTTTCCGAACATGTATGAATCCCATAGCGCTTGACAGCGCAACCGTGACATTGAACAATGTCATATTAAAACAAACGTTTGTTCGGATTCAATTCGGATTTTTTCATGACCAGAAAACCCAAACAGACCCGCTCCCAGAACACCGTTGAAACCATTGTTCAAGGTGCATTCATTGCGCTGGCCAAACACGGCGCAGAAGGCGCAACCACGCGCCAAATTGCAGAATATGCTGGCGTGGGCGTGGGGTCGATTTACGAATATTTCGAGAACAAAGAAGCGATTTTCAGCGCCATGGGCGAACGCTTTTCCCACGAGCTGGTGGCCCTGATTCAGGGTGCCGCACCATCGCTTGTTCGGCTTTCGTTACGCGATGCAGTGTATGAATTGATTGCGCAGACCGCCGAATTCCTGAAAAAAGACGATGAACTGTACCTGCGCTGCGCCCGTGAATCGGCCTTGATGGAAAAGCATGTGCCCTTCGGGCAGGTGTATCGTGCACTGGCCGACCTGTTTGTTCAACACGCCATCAAACACCCGGAAATCCTGAAGCTGAGCAACCTGCAAACCATGGCTTACATTTTCATCAACAGCGGCATGGCCACCATGATCCGTTACCTGAACCACCCCAACCCGGGATTTTCGTTTGATGATCTGGCCAAGGGGCTGGCCGACATGGCAGGGCATTATGTGGAACGTGAACTGATCCAGGTGTAAGCGACCCGACAAGGTTCACGCTTATACTGCAGGCACAACAACACACAACCGGAGACTGTCGATGCGCCGAATGTTGCGCCCCATTCAAGCTGCCTTGCTGGCCTGCACTGCCTTGCTGATGGCCTGCAGTCGGCCTGCTCCCGATTCCATGGACAAACTGGCCAACGGCAATATTGTTGAAGTTCAGGGTTTGAACACAGAGCAACTGACATTCGTGACACGCAACCGCATCGTGACCCTGTTTGCCACCGATGCGTACAACATCATGCGCGACATGAAGCGCTACTACGCGCAGGAATTCAACAGCCACCCCACCTTGTCGGTCAAGGCGGTGACTGAACTGCAAAACCAGCAAGGTGAAGTGTTCCAGAACCAGCCACTGTTCACCGTGCACTGGCGTCGCCCGGATTTGAACCAGATGGATCTGGATTCCAGATTCAGCCTGGACACCGAAGAAATTCTTCGTTATGCCGACCGCGTGGAATCACACAGCCTGGTGGGCGACAAGGTGCTGATCGAACACTGCACCGTGACCGGGAATGGTGAAAAACGAGAACGCTTTTGCGATCAGGTGATTTCAGGGCTGTTCAACAAGTAAAAAGGTTCGGCCAATCTGATCAGGGAATAAACCCGGTGAGCAACATGCTCACCTTGCCACCTTTCATGATGGACGTGTTCAGGGGTTCTTCCCGCTCCAGTTTGACCAACCCCACACCGGGTGCATACCACTCGCTGTGGTTAATCAAAATTTCCTGATAACCCGCACTGGCATCGGCATAAAACACCATCTTGCCCATGCCATCCACACGGACACACTTCTGGAATACGCCAGCGGGCGTTTCCACGGTGTCATCAAGCGATGCAATTTCATACACCATGTCAAAGGGCTTGATACTGGCGTTGGCCTCGATGAAGGGTGGCATCCAGTGCGCCACATAGGGGCTGGTGTTCAAAGTCCAGGTGTAACCCACACGCAGATTTCGCCCTTTTGGCAAGATCAACCTTGCGCCCTTGTCTGCCTGCGGCCTGGTTTCAACAATCACCCGCTTGCCAACCCGGTAAAAACCATCATCGCGTTCCTGAATCAAATAGTCAGTGCCATCCGATGTGCGGCGAATAGCCCCCTCGATCTCGCCTTCTTCAGTTTTAAAAGTCGATTCGCCCATGGTGCGAATTTCAAGCTGCGCGTTGTTTTTGCCGTCGGGCTTCACATAGTTCAGGGAATACCGCCAGTGCATTCCCTCTTCCAGCGGAAAGTAGTCAGCACCTCCCAATTTGGAACACGACACCACAGACAACACCAGCGCAGCCACACTTAAAAGTTTCAACATGGCTTACTTCTCCGGCAATTGAGGGTCTGGCAAATCGGTGAATTCCAGATCAATTTTTTTGTCCGCTATTCGCGTGTTGTCGCGTGTGGCCTGTGGGTCAAACAATTCGCCACCCACTTCACCAATCTGCAAATTGCCATTGCGCATTTGTCGCTGCGCGGCATCCAGCTTCACATGCAGGTCTTTGTCATAGGCAAGCACATAAGCGCGTGGCGTGTCGGAAGGCCGATCACCAGCCAGGTCGCTGGCCCACACAAACAGGCGGCCTTCAATGCCTTCCGTTTTGTCGGGTTCTTCAACCACCACCGCATAAAACAGAAAACGCTTGGGCAGATCAGCCTGGCTGGGCCAGCCTTGCGCATTTTGCCAGTTGATGTAGCTGACCCAATAAAAGCCCACCGACACCACAATCAACAGCAGCTTGGCGGTCCACGCCATGCGGCCATACACCAAAGCCAGCAGCAACAAAGCTGCCAGAAAAATATAGGCAATGCCCAAACCCACTAACACTTCATTCATTTTCCGTCTGCCTTCACCAAAGATTTTTCAAGTTGGTTGATGTTGCTCACTGTGCCGTTGGCGTCAATCGTGAATCGTACTGCTGTGGCTTCGTCACCCTCTTGCTGCAGGTTCACTGTGGAGTAATGCAACACTTTCAGTTTCGGGTTCACTTCCGCAACGTAAACGTTCACGGGCACCGGCAATTTGTTTTCGGTTTTGTAGTAATGCAGGTTAACGATGTATTCACCGGGCGGGCGACCACGAATGGTCAGCACTTCCTGGTTCAACGGGTTCACAAACACCTTCCCTTCTATTTCCTGCGTGTCATTGGCCAAGCCACGGTCATCGCGATCCAGGTGCAACAATCCGTCTTGCGGGCGCATGAACCACACTTGCGCACCGGCAGGTCCGGCGGCCCACACGTCAATGTCATTGGGGTCGTTGTCGGGCCAGCTTACGGTCACCAGAAACTCAGCCTTCGGATCGATAATTCCACTTTTTGCAGGCGGGTTCAGCAGCAGCAACGCCATCAAAAACAGAAACGTGAAGATCAACAGGGCGTTGAAAATCAGGTCGGTGAAGGGATCCAGTTCAAAGTCTGGTTTGTGATTAAAAAGCGCCATGCGACTTAAGCCGCCTTCACATTTCGGTGTGCGTAATCCACGGTGGCCGCAATCAATTTGTCCGCATGCCGATCCAGCAACAAAAACTGCACGCCCAGCAAAATGCTGCCAATCAAACCCACCAGTGTGGTGTTCATCGCCACGCCCATGCCTTGGGTCATTTGCTGCATCAGGGTTTTGATGTCGGATATGTCCAGTTGCTCAAGCCCTTCGAGACTGCTCAGCATCATGATGAAACCCACCACCGTGCCCAGCAAACCCAGCTTGATCATCAGGCCCGTGACAAACCAGCCCACCTGGTGCGTGCCGCGCGCACGCTCGGCCATCACTTCTGCCATCAACTGGCCTTCACTGGGATGTGCCAAGGGGTGGGTCAGGTAATCGTGGCAAATGGATTGCCCCAGTTTGAATTCACCCACACCGCTGCGAATTTGCTCAAAGTAATGCGCCTGCCTGCTGAGGAAAAGGCTGCGCCAACCTGCAAGGCAACTGCCCACCACAAAAGCAATCACGATCACCACGCAAATGCGGGTGTTGTCAGTCAGGATGATCCATTGAAACAAACCCTTGTGCCAG
Organism: Limnobacter sp.; assembly: GCF_036846585.1. Classification (GTDB taxonomy): domain Bacteria; phylum Pseudomonadota; class Gammaproteobacteria; order Burkholderiales; family Burkholderiaceae_B; genus Limnobacter. Next base: position 9,025 of record NZ_DAIUBR010000015.1, read on the forward strand.
GTCATGTAAAAACCAAAACCGGTCAGGCTGATCAACAGCATCCACAGCAAGAACAGGGTGTGTGTTTTGTTGGTATTCAACGCGAATAGTCCCCTTGTTATTGTTGGCCTGTCCCAGTTTGAAACACTTGGGAAAGGTCGTGGGGATTTGCGCCCCACAACAAGAGGCTACTAGCAAGCTGCATTCCATGCCAAGGCTAAAATGCAAGCGGCTCGGTTTGGCGGTAAATGCGCTGCACATTCAACTGGTGAATTTCAAGCGCTTTGGCACTGGCTTTCAAGTCTGTTTGAACATACACCGGGTTTTGAAATTCGCTGATCTTCGCGCTGATCTGCTCGATCAATTCCACTTCACTTACACCTTCTTCAAGGCCATACAGCACCTCTTGTTGAACCCGTACAAAGTAGTTCAAATTGCGTTCTACCCAATCACGGCCCAAGGCACCGAAGGAAGTCAGAATGGTGTCGTCTGCGGACATGCGTGTCTTTAAGCGACCCAAGAAATTGATGCGTTCAACCACATCGCCATCGTACAAATCCGGAATGTCGCGGTTCTGAACAGCCGAACCAACCCACCACAGCTTCAATTCCTGATTGCGCAGCACCAGCGCTTCTTCGGTTTCCAGGTCTCGGTACAGCCGGTACTTCCAGGGTGTCCAGTCGCCGTTCAACAAACCCAAATGGCCTGTTTTGGTTCTCAGAATACGCTCGGGCACCAACGACTCGGTCCCTTTTACAGAGTTGCTGCCCATGCGTTCTGAAAAATTTTCAATGCAAGCAGGGCAACGGGCACGCATCAAATCAGCCGTTTTTTTACCAGCAACCAAGCGGCTTGCAAACGATTCCCCTTCGCGCAATGTTCCGGCAAACTGAGCACGCAAGCCCACATTGCCCAGCACATGTTCAGGCTTGGGCTGCGTATTCAAAATCCACACAGGTTTGGTACCAAACTTCGAGCGAATTGCTGCTGCTGCGCTTTCACCCACCGCTGCGGTGGCGCCAGAATCGATCACCAGAATTGTTTTCGGGGAATCGACGACCACGATCGACAGGGCGAAATCCTGCCCCTCGGGGGGCAAGCTTTGGGCAGCGCAGGTCCATTCATACACGGTGGCACGGTGTTGCTGCCAGCACGCATCGCCTTGTGCATTGGCCTGCGGCGAAAAAAGCATGAACAAAAAAGCAAACAGGAAACTTCTGTTTTTGAGAAACATATGCAGTACAAAGCCTGAATCGACACGACCCCGAAAGGATAGCCGATTCAGGCGCCACCGCAAAATGCTAGAACCGCAGACTCACCCCCACCCACGCGTTTCGGGGGGTACCGGGTGCCAGAAATGATTCATAGGTGATGTCATCTTCGTCTTCCACCAAGGTGCCGTTGCGGTCAAAAATATTGCCGCCCAACACCGCCCCGTTGAAGTATTCGCGATCAAACACATTGTTCAAGCGCGCAATCAGGGTCAGGTTTTTGCTCAATGCATGGTTCACACCCAGATTGAACACGGCAAATCCGGGAACCCGCCCGTTGTCCTTGAACTCAACCGGCCCTTCGCCAGGAATATCAACCACACCGGCCTGGTGCTGATTGTTCTCGTTGCCACGTGCGTATTGTTCGCTTTGTGCCTGCATGTCGACAAACAGGGTGGTCGCATTGCTGGCCTTGTAGCCCATCGACAGTTTTACATTGTGTTCGGCCAGGCCCGGAATTTTGTTGCCGGGTTGCACTTGAATAAAACCACCTTCCACCGCTGGGTCACCATTCAAATCCACCGCGCTGCTGTTGCCTTCGCTGGCCAAACGTGCCGGGCTTTGAAACGTGGCATCCAGGTACTGGTAGCTGGCACCGAAGTTCCACACAGACGTGTCCCAATCAAAATCAAGCTCCACGCCCTGCCTGCGTGTTTTGCCATAGTTCTGGAAAAAGCCGCCTGAACCCGCACCATCTGTTACGAACAGAATGTCGTTTTTGTTGTTGGCCCGAAACACGTTGAACGAGAAACCATACTGGTTGCTGCCACTGGCCCAACGGGTGCGGTAGCCGCCTTCCACTGTGGTGGTAATGACTTGCTCAAGAAACGGGTCTGCCGCCATGGCGTTGGGCAACAGGCACGGAAATTCGGGGTCGGAGCAGGCCAGCTCCACCGGCGTGGGCACACGGTTGCTGGTTCCTGCACTGGCATACCAAGTGCTGCGCACGGCGGTTTGATAGGAAATACCCACCGACGGGTTAAAGCGCTGGTAAGTGTAATCGTTGTTCAAACCGGGGCCGGCCTCGCCTTCCTCATTGATCAACACGGGGCTTAAACGGTCTGTGGTTTTTACCGATGCATGGTTGTAGCGGCCGCCCAGCAGCAGCGTGGTTTTGTCATTCAGTGTCCACACATCTTGCGCATACACACCAAACTGGCGGTTGTTCGCCTCCACATTCACCTGTTCAATGGGTGCGTACAATTCGCGCACCGTGCGGTCAGCATTGAACACGCCCAAGGCGTAGCTGCGGCGAAAATCCGACTTGCCAAATTCAAGCTGTGTGCCCACCAACACCTTGTGCGCACCCATGGGGGCCAAGGCATATTGCAGCCCCAGCCCCACCACATCCTGATTCAACACGCCGCGGTTGTTTGCACCTGGGCAATCGGCGCTGTTGGGGTCCATGGCAGCAGGGTCGTTTTCATCAAAGGTCACGGTGCCCGGTGCGTAGGCCGTGGAGGCCGGGGCACTGCAGGTCACGTTGTAAGTGCCAGGGCCCAGGTTGCCTTCCACTTCTGCACGGTCGGGCTCGAACTCGGCCACACCAAACCGGTAGTCTTCGTTCTCGTTGCCATCGCCATTGAATGTGGTGGACTTGGAACTTCGGTAATAGGCATTCGCCGTCAGTTCCGCACCGCTTTGCAGGTAGCGCGTGAAGTCCACGGCAAACTGCCCACCTGTGTTCCGGGTGTTGTCAAAGTAGGTGTACGACTGCGCCCGGTTTTCTTCGTAAAAACTGCGCGGCACCACGCCGTTGCCGTTCAAATCAGATTCATACAGCGACAAGCTGAAATTCGTCAGCGAATCGTCGGTGGCCACACCCATTTTGCCGAACAGCTGCATGACCGAACTGGGCGACAGCACGCGCCAGCCGTCTTCATTGAATGAATTGAAGTTCACATAAAAATCGCGTTGCGTGGATTCATCCACCCAACCCTTCTGTACACCAAAGCGGGTGCGCCCGAAATCGCCAAGCTCGGCATCCAGTTGAGTGCCCTGAAAGTCGCGCCCGCTTTTTGTTTGCATCACGATGGCACCGCCCAGTGAATTCAAACCGAACTGCGGCATGGTGCCCGGCAGCACGGTGACCTCTTTCAGGGCCGATTGCGGTATGGCATCAAAGCGCACCACATCACCAAAGGTTTCATTCTGGCGCACGCCATCGACATACACCGACAAACCGGGGGGCGTCCCCAACAGGGGTGTCACAGAAAAACCTCGATACGTTACATCCGACTGATAAGGGTTGCCCTGGTTGTCAGTCACCTGCACACCATTGATGCCACGAAACAGGCTGCGGCTGATCGATTCGCGATCCGCGTTTTGTTCCAGCCGTTCCACTTTCTTGACGCTGAATGGCGCCTTCTCCACAGGCATGGATCCACCGGGCAAAGGCGTGGTGGAAATAACCTCAACTTCATCAAGTTGTTGTGCAAGCACAGGGGTCAACAGAGAAAAAACAGACAGTGCAACAACACTTTTGCACAGGTGAAACGGGTGACGCGCGACCATGAACTTGCCTTTCAGGATGAATTGTTATTGTGAAGCCACGTAGTTGGCCTGCTCTGCACGCCATGAGGACTGGCCAGGCAACCACGCAACTTGATCTGTTCAAGGACATGTTCAATTATTCTGTCAAAATCGAACAGGGAAGTTTTCCCGAAAAGCATCTTCCCTCTTTCACCGGTGCGGTTTCTGGTGCACATTGTGGCAATTCGTTATGGGTAAACAAACAATGCGGCTTCGCGAGTTGTTGGTAAGACGCCTTTTCATCTGGCTGGGCCTGTGGGCCGTGTTCTGCGTGATCATCGTGTTCACCATGGGTCAACGCGATGTGAAGGCCGAATACACGGCCGCCTCGGCACTGGTCGATGACCTGCATGGAGCGCTGAACAAAGTCGAACCCCTTGGCAACCTGGAACTGCAAAGGCTGCGGCAACAACTGGCCGAAGGCAAAGCCGGGCAGGAACGCAAGGAAACGCGACGGGAACTGTTGCTGCTTGGCACCATGCTGTTGCTGATGGCAGCGGGCAGCGGTGCGGTGGTGTGGTATTCGCTCAAGCCCGCCTTGAACAAACCCTTGCAAGAACTGGTTCAATGGCTTGGCGACTATGAAAAAGCCGAACGAAACCCGTCGACCTCGGCCCCGGCCTCTCCACGGCTTCAGGATTTCAAAATCGACGAACTGCAAAGCATTCACCTCAGCGTGTCGCAATTGATCCACACCCTTGAACGGGAACAAAAAAGAAGCAGCGAACTGCTTAACCATGTCATTGATGTGCAGGAAAAAGAAAGGCAAACCATTGCACAGGACCTGCACGATTACTTCGGCCAGTCACTTACTTCCATTTCAGTCAACTCGGCTTTTCTGGTCAGAAGCACGCAAGCCAACACGCAGGAGGCAGCCAAGGCCGTGCACGATCAGGCACAGGAAATGATGGGTTGGTTGCGCAGTTCCCTGCGTGAACTGAAGCCGCATTTGCTGCTGGAGGTTTCACTGCGGGATGCCGCGCTCGACCTGCTGGACAACTGGGCACGCAGACACGGCTGGTATGTCGATTTCGCCTGGGCCCCCAACACCCCCGAATTGCATCAGGAAGCGCCGATTGCCGTTTACCGCACCCTGCAAGAGGCATTGACCAATGCCGCAAAACACGCGCAGGCCAAAAATGTCAAAGTGCTGACCGGCTTCGATTCAAACAGCATGGAATTCATTTTGATTGTAGAGAACGATGGCGTGACAAAGAGCGGCCCGACCAACCCATCGCTGGGGCTGACCGGAATCCGGCAACGAATCAGCAGCCTGGGCGGGCGCGTACACTGGAAAGTGCAAGGTGACACCTTTGTACTGACCTGTTACCTGCCAATGACCGGAGAACAGGATGCAACTTGAGTCAAGAATCATTCTGGTGGACGACCACGCCGCCGTGCGATCGGGTTACAAACGATTCATCGATTCTGAAAGTGACATGGTGGTGGTTGGCGAAGCAGGCAACGCCGACATGGCATTTGCCTTGCTGAAAACCCAGCCCTGTGACGTGCTGGTACTGGACATCAGCATGCCAGGGCAAAGCGGCCTGGAACTGATCAAACGTGTGCGCCTGAAATGGCCAACGTTGGCCCTGGTGGTTCTTTCCATGCATGACAGCCCGGTGGTGGCCGCCAAAGCCCTTGAACAGGGTGCACGCGCGTACGTGACCAAGTCCAGCGACCCCAATGAACTAATACTGGGCATTCGCAAAGCCTTGGGTGAACAAACCTATGTGTCTACAGATGTACAGGCCCAGGCAAGCGGACTTACACCACGAGAGGTGGATGTGGTTCGCCTTCTGGTCGAGGGGCACACAATCGACCAAGTGGCAGGCAGCTTGGGTATCAGCAGCAAAACCGTGAGCAACAACCTGTCTCAGATTCGCCAGAAAGTAGGCGTACAAACCGATTTTGAGCTTGCGTTTTGGGCCTGGAGCCAGGGGTTTGCCCGCAAACCACCGGGCTTTGGTGACTAAGCATACTCACGTTTTCCTCATTCGTATTTTCCCGTATTTTAGGGAAATATAGGGATATCCGCCTTGCAACATGCAACGTTCTCGGGGATATTCATTGCACAACCAAAAACATGACATCACTTCTCAGGAGGAATCCCGCATGATGCTTCGCAAAGCAAAAACTGCAATTCTGGCCGCTGCCATCACTGGCTTGGCCTTCGCAGCAACCCCAGCCAAAGCAGAATTCATCAACATTCTGACAGGTGGTACATCTGGCATCTACTATCCAATCGGTGTAGCCCTGTCCAAAGTGTACGGCGACAACATCAAGGGCGCGCGCACCCAAGTGCAAGCCACCAAAGCGTCTGTTGAAAACCTGAACCTGCTGCAGCAAGGCCGCGGCGAATTGGGTATTTCTCTGGGTGACTCGGTCAAGCTGGCCTGGGAAGGCAACGAAGAGGCTGGCTTCAAAACACCGCTGAACAAACTGCGTGGCATTGCCGCGATTTACCCCAATTACGTTCAAATTGTGGCGTCCAAAGCATCGGGAATTACATCGCTTGAACAACTGAAAGGCAAAGGCTTGTCAGTGGGTGCCGCCAAGTCGGGCACCGAATTGAATGCCCGCGCAATTTTGGGCGCAGCCGGCATGACCTACAAGGATCTGGGCAAAACCGAATACCTTCCCTATGCCGAATCAGTTGAACTGATGAAAAACCGCCAACTGGATGCAACATTGCAATCTGCCGGTCTGGGTGTGGCTTCGCTGAAAGACCTGTCATCGTCCATGGAAGTGAACATGGTGGCTGTGCCCGCCGACGTGGTTAAGAAGCTTGGCGCGCCGTATGTGCCTGGCACCATTCCAGCAGGCACTTATCAGGGTCAGGACAAAGATGTACCCACAGCGGCTGTTGTGAACTTCTTGATCACGCATTCGGAAGTTTCTGATGAAACCGCCTACCAAATGACCAAGCTGCTTTGGGAAAACCTGCCTGCATTGCGTTCGGCACACAAAGCTGCAAACGCCATCAAGTTTGAAAATGCCCTTCAAGGCATGCCTGTTCCACTGCACCCCGGTGCAGAAAAGTTCTACAAAGAAAAAGGTTTGATCAAGTAATCAAACCGCACGTGTAGTCGCCACACCCCGCCGGGGTGTGGCTTGCAACCTCAGTTACCGCGCAGCCCGTTCCGGGCTTTTTGTCTATGTCCAATATACCCAACTCCATACCAACCGAAGCCGCTCCTGGTTTCCACGACCCCACTTCTGCGGGGTTTTCCAAGTCGTTTGAAGGTCGATTTTTGTTCTGGATAGCTGTTGCTTTCTCGACTTTTCAAATTGCTACCGCAGCACACCTGTTCGATTTGCCAAGCCAGGTTCAGCGCGCGTGCCACGTCGGTTTCTTGCTGCTGCTGACCTTCCCCCTGATCGCCATCAACAAACATGTGGCGCTCAAGACAATCGCCTGGGCACTTGCCTTGTCGGCTGTTGTCATCGCGGGTTACCAGTGGGTTGAATACGAACCATTGTTGGTTCGTGCCGGAGACCCCACGGAACTGGACATTTATCTCGGCGTAATCGCACTTGCCACAGTATTTGTGGCGACCTGGCAGTTGATGGGACCTGCTTTGCCCATCATTTGCGGCACGTTTTTCGCGTATTGCCTGTTGGGCCAATATTTGCCTGCACCATTTGACCACCGTGGTTACGACTTCCATCAAGTCATCGAACACATGGCCTATGGCACCGAGGGAATTTACGGCATTCCAACTTATGTGTCGGCTTCCTATATTTTCCTGTTCATCCTGTTTGGCGCTTTTCTGGAAAAAGCCGGCATGATCAAACTATTCACCGACTTCGCGCTCGGCCTGGTGGGCCACGCACAAGGTGGCGCCGCCAAAGTTGCGGTGGTGTCTTCTGCACTCATGGGCACAATTTCAGGCTCCGGTGTGGCCAACGTGGTGACCACAGGCCAGTTCACCATTCCATTGATGAAGCGGTTTGGCTACCGGGCTGCATTTGCCGGTGGCGTTGAAGCGACCGCATCAATGGGTGGGCAACTGATGCCCCCGGTGATGGGTGCCGTGGCCTTTATCATGGCGGAAACACTGGGTGTCCCATATTCCGAGATTGTAAAGGCAGCCATCATTCCAGCCATTTTGTATTTCTTCGGCGCTTTCTGGATGGTTCACCTGGAAGCAGGGAAACACGGCCTAAAAGGCCTGGACAAAAAAGATCTGCCCAACCCCTGGAAGGCTGTGAAAGAACAGTGGTATCTGGTTATTCCTTTGGCGGCACTTGTCTGGTTGTTGGTGGGTGGCTACACACCCCTGTTCGCCGGCACAGTGGGGCTGGCCTTCACGGTGGTTCTTATTCTGGGTGCATCCATTGCGATTGGTTTGTCGAGCACAGTGATCCGGATTCTGTTCTGGGTAGGCTTGGGCGTTGTGTGTGCGGCATTCCTGCAATTTGGCATTTGGGTTATCGCAGGGGCGATCATTGCCCTGATCGCGATCAACGCATTGAAAAAAGGTGGACGTGAAACACTGGTTGCCTGCCGCGATTCACTGGCCGATGGTGCAAAGTCGGCCCTGCCTGTGGGTGTCGCCTGTGCCATGGTGGGCATTATCATCGGCACGATGACCCTGACAGGCGCCGCCAACACCTTTGGCCAGTTCGTGGTCAGCGTGGGGGAGAACAGCCTGTTCCTGTCACTGGTGTTGACCATGCTGACCTGCCTGTTGCTCGGCATGGGTATTCCAACTATTCCCAACTACATCATCACGTCCAGCATTGCAGGGCCGGCTCTGGAACAATTGGGCATACCTCTGATTGTCACCCACATGTTCGTGTTCTATTTCGGCATTCTGGCTGACCTTACCCCCCCTGTAGCCCTGGCCTGCTTTGCAGCCGCACCGATTGCCAAGGAACGTGGACTGACCATTTCCCTGGAAGCGGTGAAAATTGCGGCAGCTGGCTTTGTAATTCCTTACATGGCGGTTTACACCCCAAGCCTGATGCTTCAGGACGGAGGACCTTTGGCGGCTGATATAGGCTACGTTCCAGCTGTGATCTACATCGTGTTTAAAACCGTGATCGCAATTGCGCTGTGGGGTGCAGCAGTCATTGGCTTCCTGGGTGCAAAGCTGCCTGTCTGGTTGCGGGTACTGGCCATGGTCTCGTCATTCACCTTGATTGCGGCGCTGCCTGTTACCGATGAAATTGGCTTTGCTCTGGCAGTTGTTTTCGGTTTCCTCACCTTGCGCAACGCGCGTTCTGTCAAAAACAAATTACAAACTGCATGAGTGTGTGTGTCTTCATCGCCGGAAAATCAGCAGCCTGCCTGGCAGGCCTGTTGTTCTCCCTGAGCTGGACACACTCTGTGGAGAAAACCGAGTGGGTTGAGCACTGGCAGGTTCGCGATGAACAACTGGTGTTGCAAGAAACTTTTGTGAAAGGCAGCGGTGCTGGAATTGACCCGGCACCGAATGCTGTTCTTGACAATGGCTGGTATCGCTGGAAACCTGAATCACCAGTGACCATACCTGCCATATCACTGGCGAATTCTGAATTGACTCCCGACAACTGGATGCTTTGTGCGCTGGATGCGGTGACTCGCGAAACAGGCGAATGCATTGGCTTTGCGAAGTTTGAAGACAAAGGCGTTCAGTCTTTTACGATCAAGCCGTGCCCGTGATCCACGTGTAAAAGCGCTTGGTCTTTTGCTCCGCTTGCTCAGTTGCATACCCTCTCGCGCCAGAAAACCTGTCTTCCCTTTTTGAGATTCACCCTGGCTCACCTCGCTCGGCAAAAAAGCGGGCCGAGTCTCGGTGTCGGCCTTTGGCCGACCGTGGCGGCTGAATTCAAACGGGCAGGTTTTCTTGATTGGCGCTGCGAGGGCATTGCCACCTGAGAGCGCCGACAACGACGCAGGTGATTCGCCAAGGCTTCCCGGCGGCTTCGCAGCGCGGGGCGACTCCGCAAGGAGTCGATGCGAAGACGCTTTGGCGTTTCGCATGCCCCAAGCCAGAAGCATCAAGCCGGAATCAGAAGCATTGCTTAGGCCAGTCGTCGGTACTGCACCCAAGCCTCGCCAGACACCAAGCACCAGCCCTCAGCCCCCGCCCCGCAGCGTGTGCATCTGAAACTGCTTGGAAAAATGCGCCCTTGCATCGGCCGGCACTCCGTCAGAAAACGCCAGTGTCACTTCCATGCGTTTCAGGCGCACCAAAGCAATTACTCGGTCTGGCAATTCTTTCCAGGCAATTCGCGCTGTGCCGCCCTGCGTTTCAAAATCCGCATGATCAGCCTGTTCCGAAATCATCGGAAACAGCTCAGCAATCATGTGCACCCACCGGCGCAATTCGCGTTCGGTGCACGACATGTCCAATGCCTTGTCGGTGTTGAAAATAGCCATAAAACTAACCGCCCGCGATGGGTGGCCAAATGGCCAGCACATCGTCGGGGGTCAATACTTTACTGGCACGCTCGGCCGGGTCCACATACACGCCGTTGACCAACACAAGGTGGGTCAACTTTTCGGGCAAGTGAAACTGGTCGATAATTTGTTGCACGGTACTGCCTCGCTGAATTTGAAGGCGAACCGCGTTGTCTGCGCGGTTCGCTGGCAAATAGTCGGTCAGTGTTGCAAAGAGCTTGAAGGTAATTTCCATGTACTTTGTGACTGAGCGCAAGCCAAATAGGCTTCCATTAATCGGGTTGGATCTTCGAGCAAATGGTCTTTCCATTCACCCAAGTGGATTTTGCCCTGAATCAGACCCCGCATGACGCCAACATGATTCGTTAGCCCCAAACTGGTTGCACCAATCAGCACATCGCCAAGAAATTCCAAACGCAGGTAGGTAAATTGGTCTTTGTTTTGCAACTCGACGCTTTGCCCGCCTTCTGCGCCCCACCACTGCCCAAAAGAAGCAGCAATCAAGCCGAGGGTATCCAGCACGTTCATCGCCAAACTACCCTGTGTTTCCGTGCCCTGCCCCATCATGTTCTGGGCTGCAATGCGTGCATCGTCCGCAGCAGCAGGTTGAATCATGTTCACGGTTTTCTCACCGGTGGAGAAATCGCGAACCTGGGCCACATCGCCCGCCGCATACACGTCGGCAATGTTGGTCTGCATGTGGTCGTCCACCAACAGGCCTTGATCCACTTCAAGGCCACTGCCTTCCAGAAAATCAAGGTTGGGCTTCACGCCCGTGGCGGAAATCACCAAATCGCACTCCAGCACTTCGCCATTGGAAAGCTTTGCGTGCAAAGGTGCACCATCTTTCGCAGCCACTGCCGTGCCAAAACCAATCGCAGAACCAATCTTGCTGATCAAGCCTTGTTGCGCAGCTTGGTTGCCCACTTCAATGGCCTCCACGCGGGTGGAACAATGCACGTTCACGCCTTTCTTGATACACCAGTCGCGAATCATCGAGCCCGCACCTTCGGTCATCATGCGGGGCACCATGCGGTTGCCCATTTCGACCACGGTCAACTTCACGCCGCGCAAGGCCAGTGCTTCCATGATGATGCAGCCAATGAAGCCCGCACCCATTTGCAACACGCGTGAACCGGGCTTGGCCAGCTCGATAATTTGCCGCGCATTTTCCAGGGTCCAGCACGGGTGTACGCCGGGCAAATTCACACCGGGAATGGGTGGCGAAATGGGGCGTGCGCCCGTTGCAATCAGCAACTTGTCATATTCCAGTACATCGCCATTGTCGAGCATCACTTTTTTACCGGCGGTATCCAGCCGGGTGGCGCGCGCACGAATTTCCTGAATGTTCTGCTTCTTGAAATGGTCTGGGTCTTTGCGAAGGTACGTGCCCTTCTCTCCCACCTTGCCAACCAGCAAGTAGGGAATGGCCATGCGGGAGTATGGGGGTTCCGGTTCGGCACCCACCATCACGATTGAATCGCGGGGTCGCTGCTTGCGAATTTGCTCGGCAGCGACCACCCCCGCAGGCCCGTTACCCAGGATAACGTGCCTTGTAGGAGTAGTTGCGGTCATAGCCCCAAGCGCTCCAGTGTTGCAGAAGTTGGGCGACCTTCGGTGTCCCAGCCACGCAGCTCAAAATACTCGGGCAGCATTTTGTCGATGCCGTTGACCAGGCCTTTGGCGGGGCCTACCTTGGCGGCGTCTTTCTTCAAACGTGCGGGCAGGTCGTCGTCGGCCTTGGTGAAACCGGCTTCCAGATTAAACTGGCGTTCCATGTTCCAGATGCGCTCGCCCATGGTTTCCAGATTGGCCATGTCGAATTCATCGCCGCAGGCAGCGGCCACTTGGGGCTGCACGTCGGCCAGTGTCCAGGCAAAGCTGGTGAACACGCAAATACCGGCAGAATCAAAAATGGCTGTCGCATCTTGAAACGCTTTGACCAAGGCGGGTTTGCCATCGGTGGTCAAGGGATCTGTTTTTACAGGAATGCCCAACACTTCGGAAGCAACCGTGTAACCACGCAGGTGGCAGGCACCGCGGTTGGAAGTTGCATAGGCCAGGCCCATGCCCTGAATACCGCGGGAATCATAGGCCGGGAATTCCTGGCCCTTCACGCTCATGGACAATTCCGGGTGGCCGTACTTCTCAGTCAAACGCTTGGAGCCCTGGCCAATTTCAACACCAAAACCTTCGCCATTGCAGGTGTCTTCACTCAACTTCACCAGCGCCTGTGCAGAACCAAACGGGGCTTTGCAACCCAGCTGTGCTTCGGTCAACACGCCCATTTCATACAGTTCCATCACAGCAGAAATTGTGGCACCCAGTGAAATCGGGTCAATGCCGTGTTCGTTGCACAGGAAGTTCACGTAGGTCAGTGCTTCCAGATCGTTCACGCCGTTCGATGATCCCAAAGCCCATGCCGCTTCGTATTCCAGACCGCCTGAAGCGCCGTGGTACTGGGGCTTGTTTTCCACGGTGAAGTGGGTTTCGTCGATTTTTGAAATGCGGCCGCAGGCAATGGTGCAACCGAAGCAGGCCTGGTTGGTCACCAGGTTGGCCTTGCCGTCGGTTTTGCGGGGTTCGTGCATTTTTTCGCCAGAAATGTCTTTGGCGCCTTCGAAAATCACATCACGGTGGTTGTTCGTGGGCATGGCACCCATTTCATTGATCACGTTCATCAACACTTGCGTGCCGTAGGTGGGCAAGCCTGTACCTGTTACCGCGTTCTCGGCGAGAATTTTTTTCTTCTCGTAGGTCACCTTCATGAATTCCTTGGGGTTGGAAATGTTGCCAACACCCTTGGTGCCGCGAACGGCAATGGCTTTCACGTTCTTGGAGCCCATCACAGCGCCCACACCTGAACGGCCGGCAGCACGGTGCAAGTCGTTCACAATGGCTGCATACAACACCTGGTTCTCACCGGCCTTGCCGATACAACACACGCGCATCAGCGGGTCCTGGTGCTTGGTTTTGATGGCGGGTTCTGTGTCCCACACGCTCTTGCCCCACAGGTCAGAAGCGTCCATCAACTTTGCACTTTCATTCTCAATCAACAGGTACACAGGCTTGGGCGACTTGCCTTCCATGATCACCATGTCCCAACCCGCGCTTTTCAATTCATTGCCAAAGTAACCACCGGAATTTGAGCAGGCGATTGCGCCAGTCAACGGGCCTTTGGTAATCACGGAGTAACGTCCACCAGTGGAGGCCATGGTGCCAGTCAGCGGACCCGTGGCGTAGATGATTTTGTTTTCTGGTGAAAGTGGATCCACTTTCGCATTCACTTCTTCCACGAAATACTTGGTGGCCAAACCACGCTGGCCAAGGTAGCTTTTCGCCCAATCCATTCTCAAGTCTTCGCTGGTGCAGGTGCCTGCTGTCAGGTTCACGCGCAGTACTTTACCGGTCCATGCCATTTGTATTACTCCCTTAATTTATGCGTGAGCCTGATTGCTCAGTTTCTCAGCCCACTGCTTCATCTTGTCCAAACCAGTCCAGTTGGAATCCACGAAAGTGATCGCGCCGGTTGGGCATGCGGTCGCGCAAGCGGGGTCGCCGCCGCACAGGTCGCACTTCTGCACCTTGCCGGTTTCCTGAACATAATTGACCGTGCCAAACGGGCAGGCGATCGTGCACACCTTGCAACCCACGCAGGTGTCTTCCGACACAACTTTCACGCCTGTGAGTTTGTCCATGGTGATGGCTTCCACCGGGCAAGCATGCAAACACCACGCCTCGTCGCACTGGGTACAGGTGTAAGGCACTTTTTTGCCAGTGTGGTGAAAATCGAATACCTTGATTCGCGACAAGGACGTGTTGAAAACCTGGTAGTTCTCGTAGCTACACGCCATTTCACACTGCAGGCAGCCCGTGCACTTGTCGGGCGTGATGTGAAGAGATTTTTGCATCCCGTTGTTCCTCGCTTTTTTGGTTTAATTGGTTCTTCGCATTACATACGGTGTTTACTTATGCAATAAGCCTGCCAACCAGAAAAGAGAATTTGAACAGGTTGCGGCAACAACTTTCTGAATTTCAGCGCAACGGCCCAACACCTGAAATCACATGCGTTTCATTTTGAAACACATGTACCAATAAAAAACCCCGCTCAACGGCGGGGCCTTTCACAACACACACCCTGAACCGAATCAAGGGCGCATGTATTTCACGCCGTACTTGGCGAATATTTTCTCGAGTTCGCCCGATTCTTTCAACTCGTTCATGGCCACGGTCAACTTCTCGGCCAGTTCCTTGTTGGTCTTTTTGGTGGCCATGCCCACAGCCCAACCCTTGGGGGGCAACGAATTGTGGGGCACCTTTGACACGTAAAAATCCGCCTTCCTGTCGGGGTGCTGGTGCAAGGCCCATTCCAGCTCGGCGCGGGTGGCCATCACCGCAACCAATTCACCGCTGACCATCGCATCCACGGCTTCTTTCGGGGTCTTGAAATTGACCAGGTTATTGGCATACGCCGCACCATCTGCGCCCGCCAGCATGATGCTGGGCAAGGCAGCCGCTTCGGCGCCTATCTTGTTGCCCGCCTCGGAAAACGACGCAAGGCTGTCCAGCGTGGGCAGCTTTTTGGTGTTGCGCGCTACATAAATATCGTCACGCGTGTAGGGCGAGAAGAACAACACCTTGTCTTCCTTCTGCATGATGTAGGCATCCACGGGCGCATGCATCAAAATATCTGCGGGCCCGCCCGCCAGGTAGTGCCCACCCCACACCATGTTGCGCAGGTCATCGCCGAATTCTTCGTCTTCGGTAAACGCGCGCACTTTCAACCCCAACCCCAGCCTGGTGGCCAGCGCACGGGCAATGTCTACATCAATCCCTTTGCCTTGGTCAGAATAAGGCGCAAGGTAGTTGTAAACGGCCACGGTCAATACACCAGAGGCCTGAACCTTGGCCCAGTCGCTCAATTCCTGCGCCACTGCGCCGACCTGAAATGAAAGGGCGAGAACCGCAGCCCCCAATGCCTTGAAAAAGGGGAATCTACACGCTTGTACAGACGCGTTCATGAATTGCCTCCTGCCGGGGTGGAATTATTCGAACGAGCGTGTTTCAACGTAGGCCTTGATGGCCCAAATGGCTTCCTGACTCAAGATGCCCGCAAATGCCGGCATGTAAACGCGGTCACCGCGAACCTTGCCACCCAGCACGGAATTGCGGAAGTACACATCCATCTCGGCTTTGCATTGTTCCTTCGCTTTCTTTCCGGCAAACGAATCACATTCCGCGTTCATTTTGCGCAGATCCGGGGAAATGCCACCGCTGATCGCTTCCAGACCATGGCAACGAGCACAGTTCTGGTTGTAGGCAGAACTGCCCACACGAATGGCTTCTTTGTCGCCCACGTACGGATTGGTTTCCAGCATGTCGTCACCCAAGGGCTTCAAAGTAGACACATCAACAACCTGCGGGGTGACATCGCCGTGCGCGATAGCCACGGATGCAGCAATGGAAAAAATGGTTGCCACGAGGGCTTTACGAACTAACATCACAACTCCTGTATTTCTAAGAATGATTCAACACCCTCAGCTTACTGCAATCCCCATGCCACCCTATTCCCTTGAATTTGTGAATTGGTTTTACCAATTGTGACAAATCGCGAACTGTATGGCCCGCAAAGAATTTATGTGCTAATTTTCATCAATTGGTGTTTCAAATTGACACACCATGGAATGAGTTGGCACAGCGCTTGCATAAGGCAACACAGGGCTGGAACACAAAAACAAATCAATACGTTCAGTGCCAATACAAGTTGCATCAAATAACATACCTATAAAACGCAGCATTACACTACAAGAAGCAGGAGACATGGATGACATTCTTATCCGAGCGGGACGGCGGCGGCATTGCGTCCAATGCGCAGGTTATTGAACTGATTGACCCCGGCACCGAAGGGCACCTGGAGTTTATTCGCCGGGCGCACCAGCGATCCACGGCCGCCGGGCTGGACACATCGTCCAAAGTGGACATGTCCCCCCCTGCGTCCAGCTCCCTCAAAGAACTGATCGAAAAGAACAACCGCTTGAAATCGTGCGCACTGCCTTTCATGGAAACGCTGTACGAACAAGTGGTGAACACCCACAGCATGGTGTTGCTGACCGATGCCAGCGGAACAATTATCGAATCACTGGGCGACGATGACTTTTTGGTCAAAGCGCAAAAAGTAGCCCTGGCCCCTGGCGTCACCTGGAGCGAAGAACACAAAGGCACCAACGCGATCGGCACAGCCCTGATTGAAGAAATTCCAACTGTGGTACATGGGCAAGATCACTTTCTGGACGTGAACCGCTTCCTGACCTGCTCTGCCGCCCCAATTTTCGATCCCAATGGCGTGGCCATTGGTGTGCTGGACGTAACCGGCGACTACCGCAGCTATCACCGCCACACCATGGGCCTGGTGCGCATGTCGGCACAAATGATTGAAAACCATTTGTTCAACAGTTCATTTCAAGACGCGATCATTGTGCAGTTTCACCAGCGCGGCGAATTTCTGGGCTCCGTGGTGGAAGGCGCAGCAGCGTTTTCACCTTCGGGCAAATTCCTGGCCGCCAACCGCGCAGCCATGGTGCAATTCGGAATGTCCAGCAACGCCCTGAAAAGCCACACGTTCAGTTCGCTGTTCGGCATGCCCTTGTCAGCATTGATCGACCATTACCGCACCTGCAACCCCATTCCACTCATCTTGTGTTTGCACAACGGCAACCAGGTTACCGCGCGTGCAAGCCTGGGCAGTGTGGGCCGTGGCCGCATTTTTGATTCGGTGGGCCTGGTTAAAAACAATTCTGAAGCAGCCGTGGTTCAAAACCAGGTGCCTGCCCCACAAAAAGCGAATACAACCTGCCAGAAAAGCCGCCACCTTTCCAGCCTGAAATACCTGAACACGGGCGACCCTCAAGTAGCCAGAATCATCGAGAAAGTGGGCAAGGTAATCGACAAAGACATTCCCATCTTGATCCTTGGCGAAACCGGCACCGGCAAGGAAATTCTTGCCCAGGCCATTCACAACGATTCACCCCGGCAAGACAAACCCTTCGTGGCAGTGAACTGCGCATCCATACCCGAAACACTGATTGAATCGGAATTGTTTGGCTACGAAGACGGCGCATTCACTGGTGCGAAAAAGAAGGGCTCGCAAGGCCGTATTCTGCAAGCCAACGGTGGCACCCTGTTTCTGGACGAAATTGGCGACATGCCCATTTCACTGCAGGCCCGTTTGCTGCGCGTGCTACAGGAACGGGTTGTTACGCCACTGGGCAGCCAGAAAAGCATCCCGGTGAATTTGCAGGTCATTTGCGCCACACACCGCAACCTGCGCGACCAAATTGCGACAGGTCACTTCCGCGAAGACTTGTATTACCGCCTGCATGGTTTGGTGGTTCGCCTGCCTGCCTTGCGTGAACGGACTGATCTTCAGAAGATCATCCAGCGCATTCTGGAAAACGAATCGCACAACCCCCGAATCCGCGTGTCCACCGAGGTGATGAAAGCTTTCACCACACACAGTTGGCCCGGCAACATTCGCCAATTGACCAATATTTTGCGCACAGCCAGCGTGATGACGGATGAACACGAAACCATCGAATGGGACCACCTGCCCGATGACTTTCTGGACGAGTGGCACGCGCTGCGCCTGGACACCAAACCGCAGCAAGCCAGTTATCCAGCCGAAACCGCAGAACACAAAGCAATCCCCGCGACAGCAGCGCCAGAACGTGCGGCACCAACAACCCAAAACCGCCCGCAATTCAGCGTTCGCAGCAATTTTTCAGTACAAGCAAAAGGCGCCGGGTTTAATCCAAAACCACCTTTGGCAGGCAGCACCGCCCAAGGTTTGACACCAGGAAACAAAGCCAGCCTGTTTGATGTTCAGGTTCACCGGGGGCATGCTGGTGGAGCCGCCAACAAACCCCACGGACTGGATCAAACGTTCAGCAAGTTCCGCGAAGGTCGGTTCGACGCCTGGCAACACACCATGCAATCTGTGTCGCCGGCACCCCACGTCAAAGACGACGGGTTCGACACCCGTGCCTATGATGCAAGGGCGCAAGGCTATCTGGGTGCCCGTCAATCGGCGGCGCGTGCGCCAATCGACAACCCCATCAACCTGGATGATCTTGAATCACGGGCAATTCAGGAAGCACTGGAAACCTGCCGTGGCAACGTAAGCGCTGCAGCCAGAATGCTGGGCATTTCGAGAAACACAATTTACAGGCGCTTGAACGCAAAATAAGCGGCATCCGCCTTGTAGACCAGGCGATCTGAAATGCATCCAAAAGCCATCCGGAATCCGGGTGGCTTTTTTCTTGTCCAAAGGTCGCCGAACACCTGTCACAAAACTGTCACCCACCTGCTCCAGCCGCAAACAAACCTGTTTCAAAGCGCACCGCCTGACGCGTACCAACTGTATTTCACATCAGTGTCATCAAAAAACCTACATTTCAATTTAATCACACAAAAACAATGACTTACGTTCTGGCATGGCTTTTGCCCTAATACATTCCAAGCCAGCTCTACTCTGCAGTTCGCTGGCGAGCTTTAGAAGACAAACAAGCAACAACTTTTAAAACTAAAACTGGAGGGTTGATCACATGATCAGCAAAAAATTAGTAGCAGCTTCCATCTTGGCTGCAATGGGGACTTCGGCACACGCAATCGGCTTCAAGGCCGGTGAATGGGAAATGGACATTTCTGGTTCAGTGAACGCATACTACAACTCAACAAGTTGCG
The DNA here is from genome assembly GCF_036846585.1 of Limnobacter sp. Taxonomy (GTDB): domain Bacteria; phylum Pseudomonadota; class Gammaproteobacteria; order Burkholderiales; family Burkholderiaceae_B; genus Limnobacter. The sequence continues at coordinate 27,937 of NZ_DAIUBR010000015.1, forward strand.
ACAACGCAGGTGCAGCGGCTGACGGCGCATTGGGCGTTTGTGGCGGGACAGCGACCGGCCAGGATCGTACTTCGATCCAAAACGGTCTGTTGCCCGGCTTTATCATTTTCTCGGCATCAACCAAGCAAGCAGGTTACGACCTGAAAGCAGTGATTTCGATCGACCCAGGCACGACATTCACGGGTGCTAGCACTGGCACTTCCGGTCAACTGGTCGGCGACCAGCGCCGTGTGTTCCTCCAATTCGGCAACGAAACAATGGGTACCATCAAGGCTGGTCGTGACATCGGCCTGTTCGGTCAGAATGCCATCCTGAACGACATGTCCCTGTTGGCTGTGGGTGGTGGCTCCGGTTTCAATGGTGCGTTGAACACCACTTTGGGTTCAATCGGCGCTGGCTACATCTACACCGAATTTCAACCACAGATCACCTACACTGCACCCGCAATTGGTAACTTGAGCCTGTCAGCAGGTGTATTCCAGCCCAAGACGCCTCGTGGTGAAGCCGATTCTGCCGGACTGCAGGCCTTGGCAAGCTATAGCTTGGGCGATACAGGCAAAATCTGGGGTGCTTTGGTTAATCAAGGCCGAGACACACTGGCAGACGATCCTGCCACGACAGGCAATAACGCCCAAAGCGATATCGCTGGCTACGAAGTGGGCGCAGCCTTGAACTTCGGCAACCTGGGCCTGGTGGGTAACTATTTCACAGGCGAAGGTCTGGGTACTACATTGATCGGTTTTGGTGGTGCTGACACACAAGGTCTGGAACGTGATTCCGATGGCTACCTGGTTCAAGCCACCTACAAAATTGGCAATACCAAACTGGGTATAAACTACGGCGCATCAACACTTGACGCGACCAGCAATGATTCCGCAATCATGCTGGAAGAAACAACTCAGATGGTTCTGGGCGTGTACCACAACCTGACACCTAGCCTGACAATTGCTGGCGAATACATTACCCGTGAAGAGCAATATCGATTTGCTCCGGCAGGCACACCCAAAGGCGAAGAAAACACCATCGCTGTAGGCGCAATCCTGTTCTTCTAATCGTTAACCACCCTCCGTTAACGATTATCCTGAGGCGCGAACCCACAAGGTTTGCGCCTTTTTGCTTTGTGTTTCAATCTGCAACAGTTTGAACACCCAAAGCCCCCTCATTTTCCACATCACAAAATTCCCGACAAATACCAGTGCACGGCACAGGAATTGCTATTTAAATATCGAGGACGAACAACACGGCGCAAGCCAGGTTCTTCACCGGATCCCCTCGGGATGCGGTGCATTTTAATAAAGCACAAGGAGGATATTTCATGCAGTGGACTACACCATCATTTGTTGACATGCGTTTCGGTTTTGAAATCACCATGTACATTGCAAACCGTTAATTTGACGGTTTGCACGACCCCGGGCAGCCTTGCAGGCTGGCGGGGTTTTTTTTACCCCTGAAAAAAGCAATTATGAAAATCAAAGTTCTGGGTTCCGCAGCAGGCGGAGGGTTCCCACAGTGGAACTGCAACTGCACCAACTGCCAGGCAGTGCGTGCCAACACGCCCGGGTACACCGCACGCACCCAATCATCGATTGCCATATCGGACGGATCTGCCAACTGGATTCTGGTGAACGCGTCGCCTGATATTCTGACCCAAATCAAAAACACACCTGAGCTTCAGCCCAACCGTGGTCCGCGCGACACCGGCATTTCCGCCGTAATTCTGATGGACGCGCAGATTGATCACACCACTGGTTTGCTGATGATGCGCGAGGGCAAAACCCCGATGCGCCTGCACACACCCCCCGCCGTTTGGGAAGACCTGACCAACGGCCTGCCCTTGGTGCCCACACTGGGCTTTTATTGCGGGGTGAAGTGGACCCCCTTGTGCACCGAATGTGACGATCCGTTTTCGATCAGCCCGCTGGACACCATCAAGATCAAATCGATCCCCCTGATCAGCAAGGCGCCGCCCTATTCCCCCAGCCGCTACGCGCAACGCCGTGGCGACAACATTGGTTTGTTGATCGAAGACACCAACACGGGAAAAAAAGTGTTCTATGCGCCGGGGCTGGGTGAAATCACGGCCGAAATTCTGCCATTCATGCAGCAAGCTGACGTGTTGATGGTCGACGGCACCTTCTGGACCGAGGATGAAATGGTCACGCAAGGGTTCTCACAAAAGATGGCGGCCGACATGGGCCACCTGCCGCAAACCGACAAGCCGGGCGAACGGGGATCGGGCATGATCAGCCAGCTTCGCCAGTTCAAAAACCAGCGCAAAATCCTGATTCACATCAACAACACGAATCCGATTTTGTACGAACACGGCGACGAGCGGGCCATTCTGGCCGACAATGGAATTGAAGTGTCCTATGACGGCATGGAGATTCTGGCATGAGCAACAACAAAGCCTGGAGCAAAAAAGAATTCGAGGAACGCCTGCGTGCCAAGGGCGACCGCTACCACATTCACCACCCATTCAACGTGGCCATGCGGGAAGGCAAGTTAAGCCGCGAACAATTGCGCGGCTGGGTGGCCAACCGGTTTTATTACCAGGTGTGCATTCCGCAAAAAGACGCGGCTGTGATGGCCAACTGCGACGACCGCGAAACACGGCGCCGCTGGGTACAGCGCATTCTTGACCACGATGGCTGGGAAGGCAATGCCGGTGGCATTGAGGCCTGGAGCCGCCTGGGCGAAGCCGTGGGTATAGAAAAAGACGTGCTGTGGAGCCAACAACTGGTGCTACCCGGCGTGCGCTTTGCAGTGGATGCGTATGTCAACTTTGCCCGCCGTGCGCCCTGGCAGGAAGCCGTGTGTTCATCGCTGACTGAAATGTTTGCGCCTGAAATTCACAAGCAACGCCTGAGCAACTGGCCCAAAGACTACAAGTGGGTGGCATCGGAAGGATTGAATTATTTCAGGTCCAGAATCAGCCTGGCCCAACGTGATGTGGAACACGGTTTGGAAGTCACATTGAATTATTTCAAGACACGCGCACAACAGGAACGCGCATTGGAAATACTTCAATTTAAACTGGATGTGTTGTGGAGTATGTCCGACGCCATTGCGTTGGCCTATCCCGACAAACCAAAGAAGCCCAGCAAATGAATACTGAAACAACACCCACATTGCCACAACACCCCAAACTGAACCGCTTGTTCCGTTTGCAATATGAAGACGCGCAAAAAACCCATGTGCTGCTGTACCCCGAGGGCATGGTGAAATTGAACCAGTCCGCCAGCGAAATTCTGTTGCTGTGCGATGGCACACGCACAGTGGTGCAGATCGTGGCCACACTGGAAGCCAAGTTCAACGCTCAAAACCTGCAAGCGGATGTGCAAAGCATGCTTGAAGAAGCCGTGCGCCGTAACTGGCTTGACGACGCATGAACGCGCTCGCAGAACCCGCTACCCGGCCTGCCGGCCCCCTGTGGCTGCTGGCCGAACTGACCTACCGCTGCCCGCTGCACTGCGTGTTCTGCTACAACCCTGTTGACTACAAAACCAACACCAAGGAATTGACCACCGCCGAATGGAAAGAAACCATGAAGCAGGCCCGTGCCTTGGGTGCCGTGCAACTGGGCTTTTCTGGTGGTGAGCCGCTGCTGCGCGACGACCTTGAAGAACTGGTCGCCTATGGCCATGAACTGGGCTTTTACACCAACCTGATCACCTCCGGTATCGGCTTGAAACCCACCCGCCTTGATGCCTTCAAGGCCGTCGGGCTTGACCACATTCAGGTCAGCTTTCAAGACGCCACCCAGGCTGCCAACGATGCATTAAGCGACACCAAAACTTTTGCAAAAAAACTGGAAATCGCCACTGCCGTAAAAGCAGCAGGCTGGCCCATGGTACTCAACGTGGTGCTGCACAGGCTGAACCTGGATCACATTGATTCCATCATCGAGCTGGCGGTGAAACTGGGCGTTGAATACCTTGAACTGGCCAACACGCAATATTACGGCTGGGCGTTTCAAAACAAGGCCGCGCTAATACCCACCCGTGAACAACTGAAGCACGCTGAAGAGCGCGTGGCAGCATGGCGCGAAAAACTGGGCAACACCATGAAGCTGTTGTTTGTGGTGCCCGACTATTTCGAGAAAACCCCAAAGCCCTGCATGAGCGGCTGGGGCAATGTATTTCTCAGCATCAGCCCCGATGGCACAGCCCTGCCATGCCAGGCTGCCCGCATGCTACCGGGTTTTGAATTTCCGAATGTGAAAACCAGCACGGTTGAACACATTTGGTACGAAAGCGACGGCTTCACGCGTTACCGTGGCGATGCATGGATGAAAGACCCCTGCCGCACCTGCCCCGACAAAGCCAAAGACTACGGCGGTTGCCGCTGCCAGGCCTATTTGATCACCGGCGACGCCACCAATGCCGACCCGGTGTGCCACAAATCGCCAGAACATGAAAAGGTGGTGGCGTTTGTGGATGCAGCCCAGCGCCGCGACGACCCCAACGATTACCTCAAGGTTCAGAAGCAGGAACAACAAATTCTGGCTGAAGCCGCCGAGGTGCCCGTGGTATGGTATCGCAGCGACCACAACAGCTTGCATCTGAGCAAAAACAACACTTGAATCTCAGCGCCACCGACACCATTCGCCTTCACGCACAAGGTCTGTATTTTTCCTGGGGCAGGCAGCCTGCCCTCAAAAGCGTCAGCCTTGACCTTCTGGCCGGGGAAATGTTTGGCTTGCTTGGCCCCAATGGTGCAGGAAAAACCACCCTGATCAGCCTGATCGCCGGCTTGATAGAACCCGACCAAGGCGAACTTTCCGTGCTGGGGTACAGCACCCGCAGGGCCGCCCACCTTGCACGCAAAAACCTGGGCTTCGTGTTTCAATCGGTGTCGCTGGACCGATTCATGACCGTGGAAGAAAACCTGCTGTTTGCAGCGGGCCTGCAAGGCCTGAACAAGGCACAAACCCAGGCCAACCTGGCCCACCTGTACACCATCTTTCCCATACAACCCTGGTTAAAGCGCACCGTGGGCAGTTTGTCTGGCGGGCAAAAAAGGCTTGTGGACATTGCACGCGCCATGGTTCACCAACCGGGCGTATTGATCCTTGACGAACCCACCACCGCGCTGGACGTACCTTCGAAAAACACCGTGTGGGACACCCTGAAAACCCTTCAAGCCATTGATGGGCTGACCATATTCGTGGCCACCCATTTGATGGACGAAGCCAGCGCCTGCGACCGCGTGGGTTTTCTGAACCAGGGCGAATTGAGCTGGCTGGGTACACCCGCGCAAGCGCTGGATGAACTGCCCGACCAAAGCGTGACCAGCGTACGCACCGCCACCCTGGCCGACTGGTTTGTCTGGAAAATGAATGGCGGAGCCAACAAACCATGTTGATGCATTTTTATTGGGCCGTAATAAGCCGCGAAAGCCAAAAACTGCTAAAGCAACGCGACCGCCTGGCCGCTGCCATGGTGCGGCCCGTGCTGTGGTTGTGGATCATCGGTGGCGGCATGCAGGCGCTTGCCGGGGGCGACTACACCGCCCGCCTGCTGCCCGGCATTGTGGGCATGACCCTGCTGTTTGGTGGCATGGTGGGTGGCTTAAGCATTGCTTTGGACAAAGACGCTGGCACCATGCGTTTGTTGGTTACCGCACCGGTAAAAACCCACCACATATTAATTGCAAAAACGCTGGGGGCAGCCATTGGTGCACTGGTGCAAATGGGCCTGTTAATCGCCCTGTTGTTGGGGCTTGAAGGCTTGTATGCCCTGCTGTTTCCGCTGGGTTTCGATTTGCAGGAAATGTTGCCCTGGGTTGGCCGCACGCTGTGGCCACAACTGCATGTGCTGCTTCCGGGCGCTGCGCTGGCGGCGCTGGCCTGTGCGGCACTGGGCGTGTTGTGCGGCACCTTCGCAAAATCGATCGACGGCTTTGCGGTGATGATGAACTTTGTCATCTTTCCCGTGTTCTTTTTCAGTGGCGCGCTGTACCCCATCGACCCCATGCCCGCGCTGGCACGCTGGGTGTCCATGCTCAATCCGTTTTCCTACTGCGTAGATTTACTTCGCCATGCATTCACAAGCCATGCCGAATTCAGCCTGACATTCAGTGCATCGGTTCTTGCGGTAGCCACTGTTGCAATGCTGGCTGTGGCCACCTGGAAATTCTCCAAAAGCGGCGCAGCCGTGCCCTTGAATCAATAAAATAAAACAATACATACGTAGTAATTGTAGAGAACAACTCTACATTTTATTAGCACGAACGTTCGTATTTTTACTTACAATTGCCCTCACAAATAATCCATTCCAACAAACGGATCAATCGAGGACGACATGAAACAGAATCCCCTTCAATTGCAATTCATTCGCTGTGCAGTAGCCACCCTTGGACTGGGCTTCAGCGGCCTTTCCAGCGCTGGCGGTTTTGCGTTGAACGAGCACAATGCCAGCGGCGCAGGCGTGGCCTATGCCGGCAAAGCAGCCATTGGTGAAGATGCCAGCGCCGCCTGGTTCAACCCGGCCAGCATGAGCCGCCTGAAACAACGCCAGCTGGTATTGGGCGCACACTACATCGACCTGAACGGTGAAGTAAACAACGAAGGCAGCACAGCCGCCCCGGGTCGCCCACTGGGAAGCAACGCAGGGGAGTTCGGTGATGAAGGTTACATTCCAAATTTTCATTTGGTGATTCCGTTCAATGAGCAAATCAATTTCGGTCTGTCAGTGGCCACGCCGTTTGGCCTGAAAACCGATTTTCAGCCTGACTGGTACGGGCGTTTTCAAGGTGTTACATCCGACATCAAATCGGTGAACATCAACCCATCCGCTTCCTACAAGGTCAATGAACTTTGGTCTGTGGGGGCAGGTGTTTCCGCGCAGAAACTGGATGCAAAACTTAGCTCACAAATCAACTATGCGCCTTTCGGCGGTACCGAGGGTTTGACCACGATTTCAGGCGACGGTTGGGGCTATGGCTTTAACCTGGGTGTAATGGGACAGCTTACGCCAGCAACCCGCGTGGGCGTGGCCTACCGTTCAGCCATTGAGCATGACCTGGAAGGCAACGTGACCTTTGACAACCGCCCAGCCGCCGGCCCTGCTGCAACGCTGTTTGCAAACAGCGAACTTGCATCGAAAATCCGCCTGCCTGCATCGTTTGCCATTTCGTCAGTCACCGAGCTGAACCCAAAATGGCAATTGCTGACCGACGCCACCTGGACCGAATGGAGCACCATCAAGAAACTGGACTTCCAGCGACAGAACGCGCCAGCCGGTGCAACACCCTTGACCGTGCAGGATTACGAATGGAAAAACAGCTGGCGCTTTGCCATGGGTGGTATTTACAAGTACAGCGACACCATCAATTTGAAAGCCGGCATGGCTTACGACATTACACCCATGCCCGATGAGCGCCGCAAGGTCCGTTTGCCCGATGAAAACCGCTTCACGCTGGCTGTAGGTTCGCAATACAAATTCGACAAAGCCACCACCTTCGATGTGGCCTTTCAGTACGTGATGCCCGACAAGGCAAAAATCGACAGCACCGAAGGCAACCCGGCTGCCGGCCAACAAACCCGTGTACTGGGTACAGCCGAGGGCGATGCTTTCATTTTGTCAGGGCAAATGTCGTACAAATTCTAAAGATTGCACCTGAAGAACGCCCGGCGTCGCGTCAGGCGTTCTTACAAGTATCCCGACGGCCCTCCGTATGGACTCAACTTGGCCAATCGGCCACTTAACCGGTACGCAACCCACCAGAAAAATAAGTTGACCCCAAAGATTCCAAATATCCACGACAGCGGGGCAGAATGATAAAAATGCAGGAATGAAACAGGAAACAAAAACCAGATTATTTTTTGAGGCCAAATTCGCCCGTAGGTATACAGTTGCCTAGCAGTCAAGACTGCATATAAGCTGCAAAAAATCATTCCACCCATAAACAATAGAAAAGGCAACTGACCAAGGAAAGCTTTAATTGCTGCTAAATTAAAAGTCAAGGCAATGACGGTACATACGATATAAAAGGACCAGATATAGGGTGTGGAAATTTCCAGTTTCATGAGTTGAGATTCACTAAATAAATGCTGATTTCCTTCACATTACCGTCCAAAGTACTGGATAAAAACGACAAGCCTGCAGCAATCGAATCTTTCAAGCTTTTGATTGCACCCGCTGTAATCGCTTGCTGAGAGTAACGCTTGGGCTCTTTGCCACTTCGAACCAGTTTCTTCAATTCGCCATTGGATACGTTGGGGCGGCGAAGCTTGATCATTTCTTTTGTCAACAAGGTCGCTTGCTGCCTGTTGATGTTGCCTGTCAAGGCCGCAGGAATATGCACACCTGCATTACTGAGCACCTTGACCGCACGACGAGCCGCAATGGCTGATGCGCCCACCCCCAAAAGCGACACGCCATCAAGAACCTGCAACGTAGTACTGTAGGCAGGCATTTTGTCCAAGATTTGATTTTCACCTGGAAAAAATAGTGCATTGATGGTTCGAAATATCGAGTTTGCGCAACTCACTGCGGTCGCACCGGTCGCTGCCACGCCAACAGTAGTCAAAGCGAGGCTGGTTCCACCCGTTACTGGTGCCACCGCGCCACTACCGAAAGTCACAACCCCGGCAATCACAGCGGCCGAGCAATTGATGGCGGTCATGGCACCTTCGGCAAGCACCTCTCGTCCGGAAATTTCCGGTGCGCCAGTTTTTACATCCACCACAATGTATTGGTGATGCACTGGTACAGTTTGCGGCTCTCGCAGCACTTCCGCATTTCCATCAATAGCAAGCACCACACCGAGTGGCCGCAATTCAATAACCGAATTGGTGGTTTGGAGAATTTTCTGGCGAATTACCGGTGTAATCGCGTTAGGCATGATAGAAATCAAGTGGCTGAAGTTAGCCGATTATCAATGCCTTGCTTCAAAAAGCAAAAAATTGTGCTCTCTTATCACTCAGAATGATGAAGCACGGAAAAATGCCCGGCGTCGCGTCAAGCGTTCTTACAAGTATCCCGACGGCCCGCCATATGGGCTCGCAGCAGCCAGGCGACCGCTGAGTCGATACGCTACCCACCAGAAAAGCAGATTGAAGACACATAGCCCCACCGCATAAGGTGTGGGTACATCTAGGAACAAGTGAAGAAACGACAAGGGAAAGACAAATAACAATGCTTTTTTAGGCCACATTCGCCCGTGTGTGTAAAGCTGACGCGCTGTCAAATATGAATACAACGACAATAATCCTATGGCAATCTGAACTCCCCACCATTCAAGATCCATTAACAGATCTTCTAAAACAGCAAAATTTAGTGAGAGCGCAAGACCAGTGCTAACGATGTAAATGGACCAAACATAAGGAACCGGTAGCTTAATCCTCATGATGCGAGGTCGACCACGTAAATACTGAGCTCTTTCACATTACCGTCAAAAGTGCTGGACAAAAACGAAAGTCCAGTAGCAATCGAGTCTTTCAAGCTTTTAAGCGCACCAAGTGATATTTCTTGCCTTGAATAGCGTTTGGGCTCTTTGCCACTTCGAATCAGTTTTTTCAATTCGCCGTTGGATACATTGGGCCTGCGAAGTTTGATCATCTCCTTCGTCAACAAAGCTGCCTGTTGTCTATTGATATTGCCGGTTAAAGCCGCAGGAATGTTCACTCCAGCATTACTTAATACTTTGACAGCGCGTCGAGCTGCGACTGCAGATGCACCCACACCCAAAAGCGACACACCATCCAGAATCTGCAAAGTAGTTTTGTAAGCCGGCATTTCGTCTATTAGTTGGTTCGTCCCAGGCGAAACAATTGCGTTAAAAGTTCTCATACCTGAATTAATACAACTTGCCCCTGTAGCCAAGGTAGCTGCACCAGCTACAGCCGATACCGCCAGGCTAGCGCCGCCTGAAAATGGCGCACCTGCACCACCCCCAAACGTCACAATTCCCGCAACCACCGCCGCTGTGCAGTTAATTGCGGTCATTGCACCCTCGGCCAACACTTCCCGGCCGGAAACTTCCGGCTTGCCGGTTTTTACATCCACCACAATGTACTGATTTTGAATTGGCGCTGTGTGTGGCTTTCGCAGTACCTCTGAACTGCCATCAATGGCAAGCACAACACCCAGTGGCCGAAGCTCGATGACTGAATTGGTGGACTGAAGAATTTTTTGGCGAATTTGGGGTGTGATGTTGGAATGCATGGTCGAGGGCCAATAAAGGAAACCCGTCGATTATCAATCTGCATTCGTGAAATCCAAAAAACAGCCTTGTTTGATCACCCGGAATGATGATGCACGAAAAAATGCCCGGCACATGGCCGGGCAGAAAAGACGCATTCGTTAGGAGACTCTCAAATCGCCACAACTTTTTCCGACTCCCAATCAATGCCAGAAAAAGGTCCCAAGGAGCAATTTGATCAAACCGTCTGCGTCATAAGTTCGCTGCGGAGCAGGCAGTAAACTCAGGGGGTGAAAATGACAACACTTCTTAAAACGCTCTACTACTTCACTACCCATCAAACCGCCCCACACGGGGCAGCTTGATGTTTTTTACAAACTGATCACTTACCGTCGAACAGTTTGAATACCCACACGGAACCACCTTGTTCAAGGTAGTTCACTTTGCTGGCTACGTCTCCGCCCCACAGGGGAACAGCACCGCCCCAACCAGACACAACGGCCACGTACTGCGCGCCATCCTTGCCTTTCCAGGTCACGGGAGGAGCAACCACGCCGGAACCTGTCTGGAACTGCCACACTTCCTTGCCTGTCTTGGCATCAGCTGCCTTCAGGTAACCTTCAGGGGTACCCCAGAACACCAGGTTGCCGCCAGTTGTCAAAACACCACCCCACAACGGAGCATTGTTTGTAATTTCCCACTCAATCTTGCCGGTCTTGGGGTTCATCGCACGCAATGCGCCGATGTAGTCAAAGCCAGGCAATGTCTTGATGGTGAAACCGGCACCCAGGTAAGCCGCACCTTTCTTGTAGGTGATTGGCTCGTTCCAGATCTCCATGCCCCATTCGTTGGCGGGAACATAGAACAGACCTGTGTCAGGGCTGTAGGCCATTGGCTGCTGGTTCTTGCCACCCAAAAATGATGGTGCAGAGAATACAACCTCACCTTTCTTGCCATCTACTTTTGTGGGGTCACCAGGGCGGTTTGCTGGATCGAAAATCGGACGACCTGTCTTCAAATCGATGCCCTTGGCCCATGTGATTTTCTTCACAAATGGGAAGGCGTTCTGCAACTTGCCGGTTTTGGCGTCGTTCACATACATGAAGCCGTTGCGGTCGGCCTTGGCGCCTACGCGCTTGCCATCCAGATCAAAGGTCACGAACTCGTTCACACCGTCGTAATCCCAACCATCGTTGGGTGTGGACTGGTAGTGCCACTCGATCTTGCCTGAATCAATGTTCACAGCAACTGTGGATGTAGAGTACAAATTGTCGCCAGGGCGCAGATGGCTGTTCCACGGTGCAGGGTTACCCGTACCGAAGTAGGCCAGGCCTGTTTTGCTGTCGTATGTACCACCCAGCCAGGTAGCCGCGCCGCCAGTTTTCCACATGTCGCCTTTCCAGGTGGCATTGGTGGTACCGGAAATACCGTTTTCAATTTTCTTGCCGTCTTTGTCGAACTTGTAACCCATGTGGCCTTCAACGGTTGGACGAATCCATACCAGCTCACCAGTCTTGGCGTTACGCGCTTCAACACGACCTACTACACCGAATTCACCACCAGACACACCAGTCAACACCAAACCTTTGGCAATGATCGGAGCGGCTGTGTTGGAGTAACCAGCAGCGTAGTCGTCAATTTTGTCTTTCCACACAACCTTGCCGCTGTCTTGATCCAAAGCGATCAATTGTGCGTCCAGTGTTGAGAAAATCACCAGGTTGTCATACAAGGCTGCACCACGGTTCACCACGTCGCAGCAAGGCATGATGCCTTCTGGCAGGCGGTGCTCGTACTTCCACAGTTTCGCACCTGTGGCGGCATCCAAAGCGTAAATACGTGAATAGGAACCCGTTACAAACATCTTGCCGTTGTGAATCACAGGCTGGCTTTCCTGGCCGCGCTGCTTTTCACCACCAAACGAGAAGGACCAGGCTGGAACCAGCTTGCCCACGTTCGATACGTTGATGTCTTTCAATGGACTGTAACGCTGACCCTCTGTACCCATGCCCCAGGAAAGAATGTCGCCTGTGGATTTGGCATCGTTTTGAATCATTGCGTCTGTCACAGCGGCAGAAGCCACTGCGGGAATCGCCAGTGCGGTTGCTACCATCGCGCTAAGCAGAGTTTTGCGCATTTTTTGTTTCTCCTCTCATCATCCGTTACTTTGAGGTTCTCGCCCCTCGTTTGCAGAGTCGGGGCTACCCAATGCAAACCTAGCGCAAGCTTCATGCCAAGTAGAATAATTCTTCTATATAATTTTTTTATTCAATAAAATCAGTATGTTATGAAAACACCCTCTTTCATGTGATTTGGTTCAATGCGACAAGCAAAAAAAGAGACAGTTTTGTGACATTGGAACAGCACATCTGTTCAGTGACACACAAACTGTCTCTTTTTGAAACAACTGGCACAGTACTAACCCTTACACTTAATCCTCAGAAGCCGCCCAAGGCTTCCTTTTCGTACACCGGGTACAGGTTCGTCACGTTGCGATAAAACTCGGCCGGGTAAGCCGCAAAGTTTCTGAATCGTTCGGGCGCACCCTTGTTCATCACATCATTGATTTCCTCGCCCATGTCGGCGGCCTGGGCCAAACGCTTGTCAAGCCAGCTCAGGTAATCCAGGGTTTGGTCAATCGCCTCACTGCCCCAACTCACCGGGCCGTGGCTTGGCACGACCACCTTGGGTTTCATGGCTTGCAGCTTTTTCAGGCTTGCAATCCAGGGTTTCAGTTTGGCGTGCGGTGTGGTCACAATGCGCTTGTAAAACACCAGGCCGCCGGCCCACATCACCTTGCTTTCAGGGTCAAACAACACTAGATCCGAATCAGTATGGCCTTTCAGTTCAATGGCCTCAATTGCCTTGCGGCCAAAACCTCTCAAGCTGGCTGGCGCAATGGTCTGCGTAGGCAATGCACTTTCCGTGGCCTTCATCCAGTCGCCGCACAAACGGTACAGGTTGGTTTCATACAACGCCGCTTCAGCCTTGATGCCCTGAACCGTTACCTTGGTGGCAGCCAGTGCTTCTTTCGGGTAGGCCTGATTGCCCAAAAAATAATCCGGATGCAGGTTCAACGCCACCACCTGCTTGACGGGCTTGCCATTGCTGATTGAATCAATCAGGGCGCGTTGCTGCTCGCCGTACAGGCGCGATGTGCCTGTGTTGATCACATACACCCCGGCTTCGTCCACATAAAACCCGGTGTTGATGATGTTGCAACCGTTGGCCTGCGAAAAATCATCATTGGCCCCTGCAATCACGTACCAGCCACCGGCCAGTTTGGTGGCCTTCAAACCGTAATTGAGCGTGGCTTTGTCGGGTGTGGGCTGGGCCACATTGGGCAATTCGGCACGTGCCTGCCCTGCGGCTGTCATCGTGATCAGCGCCATTGCAATCAAGCACTTCAATTTCATTGTGTAACCTTTGCATCAATCCGGTTGCCATTGTTGTCTCGCCCCACCAAACTGATGGGGCCCGCTGGTTTTTTATCAAAGTCAAACGAGAACAGGGGGTTCTCGGACACTGGCTCAAAGGGATACAACCTGGCCAAAACCTGTTTGTTTTTGTCTTGCAGAATCATTTCTTCAATGTAGAAGGCAGGCACACCCGCCACCAAACCTGTGTCCATGGGGTGCGACACCTGCACCCGCAAACGGGCGTCGTCACGCAACTGGTTGGCATCAAACATTTTCCCGGCAACCCGGTTCAGGGTTTGGGGCCAAGTGCCATCCGCGCGGGTGGCACCCGGCACGGTACACCCACCACCCGACGCCTCAATAAATGCGTAACCCACATGCCACACATTGTCCTCTCCAAGCGCAGCCACACGAATGGGGCTGGCCTGTTCCAGCTTGAACCGGAAATTCAGGGCAGGCTTGGCTTGTTCGGGTATGAATTCAAGAACCTTGCGAATGGGGTTGCGGTCCACCAGCACCACAATTTTTTTCACCTTGCCTATGGCAGATGCATCGAATGACACCGGCACATTCATGGCGTCTTCGGCGAACAGGGGCACTGTTACCTTGATGCGAGAATCGAACACTGTTTTTTCATTTGTTTCGAAAAACTGCCCCTTCATGTCGGGCCACTGCATGGAACCCAGCGGGTCCCCACCCGTTAAATCTCCTTTTACCGAACCCATTTCTGACGGTGCTGCCTGCACGGGGGTGGCAAAGAAATTGCCTGCCAGCAAAGCAATACCTGCGCAAAGTGCGCAGGCCCAATTTGAATTCATTCTTGTAATGGAACAACCGTACTTCATGATTACCTGTCTCCTGCCATATGCAATCTGTCAGAATGCAAGCAATCGATGTGCCTATATTCGCAAATGCTCAACTTAAAAGTATCCGCCCGCTGGAAAAAAGACGATGGTCAAACCGTTGAACTGGATCAACGCCTGCTGTCGACATTAAAAACAATCGACGAGAAAGGCTCGATTTCGCTGGCCTGCAAATCGCTCGGTGTTTCTTACCGCACCCTGTGGTCACAAATTCAACAATACAACGAAATGCTGGGTGAAGACCTGGTGGCAACACACGGGCGCGCCGGTGCCTGCCTTACGCGGTTTGGGCACAAACTGATCTGGATGGTTGAACAAGGCAATGTGCGCGTTGCACCCGACCTTGGCACGGTTGGCGAACAGCTGAACGCCGAGTGGCTGGACGTTGACCAGAACAAACCGTGGATCAGCCTGGCTTTAAGCGACGACATGGTGCTGCAGGGCTTGTTTCAAAACACCGCCTTGTACAAAAAGCTGCAAGTGTCGCTTCGATGGTCTGGCAGCATTGCCGCATTGTCTGCCCTGCACCGCGGTGAAGTGCGTGTGGCAGGCTGCCACTTGCCGGTAGGGCAGGAAGAGCATTCCCACGTGCACCAGATCATGCGGCGCTGGTTGCGCGGGTCCAACCTGTCGGTTGTTGAACTGTTTGAACGCGACATCGGCTGGATGAGCCGCCCCGTTGCAAGTCCACCCACGCTGGACGATGTTGCCATGCGGCGGGCGCTGCTGGTGAACCGAAACTCGGCTTCCTCTACACACCACCAGCTAAATGCCATGATTACGAAAGCAAGCCTGAACCCGGAAGAACTACCGGGCTATTATCATGAAGAAAACTCACACTTGGCCGTGGCCTGCACCATTGCGGCCGGGCATGGTGATTTGGGTTTGGGCATTCGGGCAGCAGCGGAGCACTATGGCTTGCAGTTCCGCTCAGTGTCCAAAGAAAGGTACTTTTTGGTGCTGCACAACAGCGACCTGAACTACCCTGCCATGGAAATCATGTTGCCCTGGCTGACCAGCCCGGAAGTGTTGGCCCAGGTCGAGCAAGCGGCGGGCTACAGGGCAACGCACTTGGGCAGAACTCAGGCACTGGAAGTGTTCCTGAATGAAATTCAGGAGAAATAAGCCACTTCCTCCCTCATTTTGGTGTGCCAAAACTGTGCAGCGCAACAAAGTTATGCAAGGTTTTGCATAATTTAACCATTTCCGGGTGTCACCACCACGACGAATAAATCCCGCAGCCGCGAAAGAGAGTCTTCAACGTACCGTTGCAAAGCCCACAATGGCATTTCATCCAGCCGCATGCGCTGTTGAAACTGCACATGCAAACCCGACTCATCCAGACAAAAACAGGCGGGCAATTCACAATCATGCAGCAACTGACGGTTAAGGTGTAAAAGTTGGGCCAAGGTGGCTGCACTGCCCACCCTGAACCCGGTCAGCGTGAAAACAAACAGCACTGCGGGGCTGCTGTTGTTCCAGGCAATGGGAACCAACTCAAGGCTGGCATCCTCCCATTCAAAAACCGATTGATTTTTCCCCACAGCTTTGCCTGTTGCATTGCCAACGCGCCCGACCAGTTCGCGAAACAGGGCTTGCGCACTACTGCCCCTTTCAACCATTCAAGCCACCTTGAGACACACTGCGTTGCAAGAACATTTTTTGTGCCTGCTGAACCACTGCATCGCCCATTTTTTCACTGGCCTCAAGCGTTTGCCCACCCACGTGCGGGGTCGCCACCACACGAGGATGTTGCGCCAGGCGATCACTCACACTGCCGCGCGGTGCAGGGTCCTCAACAAATACGTCAAGACCTGCACCAGCAATAAGACCCTTATCCAGCGCATCAAGCAATGCTTCTTCATTCACCACACCGCCTCGTGCCACATTGATCACCACGGCATTGCGGCCTGAAAGCTGCTCAAGTTGTGGTTTTCCGATCATGCCACGGGTTGAATTGTTCAAAGGTACATGTACGGTGAGCACGTCCGATTGCGTGCACAAATCATCCAGCGAAACATATGCTTTCAAATAAGCAGGGCGATCGGCATCGCTTTGCTGTCGGCGAGCTGACGCCAGCCCAATCACTTCCATGCCCAATGCCTTCGCTGCCGCGCCGACCACACCACCAATGCGGCCTACGCCAATAATGCCCAGCGTTTTGCCACCCAGCTCAGAACCAGTCAAGGCGGCACGGTTCCACTGCCCAGCCTTCATCTGTGAATCGGCCTGCGGAATTTTGCGTTTTACCGCGAGCATCAAACCCAAAGCAAGTTCAGCCGTGCTTTGCGTGTTTACATCGGGTGTGTTGCTGTAGGCAATACCCAGCGCATCGAGACAATCCATGTCCAGATTGTCCATGCCGGTACCCGCCCTCAGTACAAACGAGGGCCGTTCTTGCGGCGCCAACTGGTCAAGAAACGCCTGATCAACCTTGCAATTGCCGCGCACCACCAACAGGTCGGTACTGCGACCTTTCATGGTATCGAGCACAGTGTCAGTCAAAGCATCCGGATTGCTCTGGGGCACCGACGTAACCTGAGCCTGCGTGGGTGAAAGACCCTGTATACGGCCCGAGGCCACGGGCCCCATGGCTTCGGCCAACAATACATGAATGGGTGCGACGTCATCGCGGGCCCCGACATGCAGCAAGGCATTGCCAAAAGGCAACATTTGACCAGCGTTGTTTTGGGAAGGCGTGCCGGAACGCAGCGCGGTGCCGGGTGCGTTCACGAGAGGGGAAATATAACCGGCGTTGTTTGAAATGGGATGCATGGAGATCTCTTTGTATGTAATTTTGAACAGGTCGCTTTAGTAACACTGGAGGAACAGTAAGTTCACTTCCGCAGTCGGTCTGCCAAAAATTCAACACACACCCGCAAACGCGCCGAACTGGCCAAACGCGATGGGTACACGGCATACACATTGGCTTCCTGGCAATACTGCGGCAACACGCGAACCAGCTTTTTGTTACGCAGGTAAGGTGCAACATCCCACGCGCTGCGCAAGCCCACGCCATGGCCATCCAGGATCCATTGCCGAACAGACTCGCCGTTGTTCGACGACAGGGCACCACGCACGCGCACTGTTTCCTCCCCATGTGGCCCTTGTAGCACCCAGCGCCCCGGCTGCTGATCGCGCTCGCGAATCACAAGGCATTGGTGATTCTGCAAATCAGCCAATTCTTGCAGCACAGGCACCTGTTTCAAATAGGCCGGGCTGGCGCACAGAATGCGCTGGTTGCCCGCAATGCGTCGGCGAATCAAACCAGAGTCCGTAATTTCCCCAAGCCGAATGTCAAGGTGAAAGCCTTCAGTGAGTAAATCAATCGGGCGGTCAATCAACTCCAGCTGTACTTCCAGCTCGGCATATTGCCGGGCCAGTTCCGACAAAGCTGGCGCCAAGCGCGACCGACCATATCCCGTGCTCGAACACACCCGCAACAAACCCCTCGGAATAGAACGTTCAGCCGACAGGGCATCCATCAAATCCTGGGAAGTATCCAGCACACGCTGCCCCCATTCCACACAGGTTTCGCCCACTTCAGTCAAGGACAAACGACGGGTTGTTCGGTGAAACAACTTCAGTCCCAACCGCTGCTCAAGCTGTGCCAGGCGCTTGCTGATGTAGGCTGTTGACACCCCCATTTCCCGCGCGCATGCAGACAGGGAGCCATGCCGGCACAAGGCAAGCATCAGATCCAGTTCTTCTAGGGAGGGTGGTTTTGACTTCATTAATTAACCTATCACTTGACAATTATTTAACTTATAACAGTATTATCAACCATCAAGTTAATCAATATACTTTAGGCTTCAACCTAATATTCAATCAGGAATGCTCATGAACTCCCGAAAAATTGCAGTACTGGCCGGCGATGGCATTGGCAACGAAGTAACCCCGGAAGGCCTGCGAGTGCTGGAAGCGGCTGCGCGTCGCTACGATCTGGACCTTCAATTCACCCAGTTTGACTGGGCACACTGCGATTACTACCTGAAACACGGCCAAATGATGCCAAGCGACTGGTTTGACCAGCTCGTGTCCTTCGATGCCTTGTACTTCGGCGCTGCAGGTTGGCCCGACAAAGTGCCAGATCACATTTCCCTGTGGGGTTCACTGCTGAAATTCCGCCGCGAATTCGATCAATATGTAAACCTGCGCCCCGTGCGGTTGATGCCTGGCGTTCCATGCCCGCTGGCCAACAAAAAAGTGGGCGACATTGATTTCTACGTGGTTCGTGAAAACACGGAAGGCGAATATTCATCAGTCGGTGGCCGCATGTTTGAAGGCACCGAACGCGAAGTGGTTCTTCAGGAGGCTGTGTTCACACGCCAGGGCACCGACCGAATTCTGAAATACGCCTTTGACCTGGCGCAAAGCCGCCCCAAAAAGCACCTGACCTCGGCTACAAAATCCAATGGCATTGCCATCAGCATGCCTTACTGGGACGAACGTGTGGAAGCCATGGGCAAACAGTATCCCGACGTGCATTGGGACAAGTACCACGTGGACATTCTTGCGGCACGCTTTGTACTAAGCCCGGAACGTTTTGATGTGGTGGTTGCGTCCAACCTGTTCGGCGATATCCTCTCCGATCTGGGACCCGCCTGCACTGGCACCATTGGCATTGCCCCTTCGGCCAACCTGAATCCGGAAGGAAAATTTCCCTCTCTGTTCGAACCAGTACACGGTTCCGCACCCGACATTTACGGCAAGAACATCTCCAATCCGATTGCCATGATCTGGTCGGGCGCGATGATGCTTGACTCCATCGGCAAGGGCGACCCCAAATACAAGGCAGCCCACGATTCCATTCTGAAAGCAATCGAAACGGTGTTGGTGGAAGGACCCCGCACACCCGACATGGGCGGCAATGCCACCACATCCGATGTGGGCAAAGCAATCGCAGAGTGCGTTCAATAAAGTCGCAGTTTTACTGCCGCTTGCCAAGGGTCATCCACAATTGACCCTGAATTCATCGGTGAAATAATGGGGGCAACTCAACACATGTTGTCCCCATGAACCAATTCAATGTGCTCTCGGAAATTCTGGGAGTCACCGCACCCGTGTTTGCCATGGTTTTCATGGGGTTGGTGTTGCGCAAAGTCAAACTGATTAACGATTCTTTTATTCAAACAGCCTCCACGCTGACCTACAAAGCCACCATGCCCACGCTGTTCTTTCTGTCAATTTGGCAGGCAGACTTGCAAAGCGCATTCAATGCAAAGCTGGTTTTCTTTTTGTGCGCCGCCACGCTCGCCGGCTTTTTGGCCAGTTGGTGGTGGGCGAGCAAATTCACGCCCTACAGCCAGCGCGGGGTGTTTGTACAGGGCTCGTTTCGCGGCAACTGTGGCGTGGTCAGCTTCGCACTGGTGGCCAGCTATTACGGCGACTATGGCCTGTCAGTCGGTGGCGTACTGGTGGGCTTCACCATTCTGCTGTTCAACGTGCTGTCGGTGCTCATCCTGTCCATTTACAGCCCCACCTTGAAATTCAGCCCCGCCATGGTGGGCAGGGAATTGCTGAAGAACCCCTTGATCATTGCGGTGGTGTTGGGTATGGCTGCCAGCGCGATCAAACTGTACATTCCCGACTGGCTGTTGAAATCCGGACAATATTTCGCAGGTCTTACCTTGCCCCTGGCACTGATCTGCGTGGGTGGCACCTTGTCCTTGGCCGGGGTGAAGGCCTCGGGTGTGGCAGCCATTCAATCCAGCACAATCAAAGTCGCAATACTGCCCATGCTGGCCTGCATGGCCGCCTGGGTAGTGGGCATTGAAGGCCGCGAACTGGTTATCCTGTGGATGTTTTTTTCCAGCCCCACCGCCGCGGCAAGCTTTGCCATGGCCGTGGCTGCGGGTGGTGATGGCAAACTTGCAGCCAACATCATTGCACTGACCACACTGGTGTCAATTGCCACCATGACAATCGGTATTTATGCGCTCATCGCCTTGGGGCACTAGGAGCGCGCGTTAAACTGCCTGATCAGCACAACATGAATTCAATCAGCAGGTAGCAGTACATGGACGCGGACAAAACATGGGACATCAATATCAGCACAGGCCGGGAATGGGCGCTGTTGCTGATTCTCGCAGGGATTCAGTTCACGCACATCCTCGACTTCATGATCATGATGCCGCTGGGTCCGCAGCTGACGCAGGCCTTTGCCATTTCCGATGCGAAGTTCGGCTTGCTGGTGTCGGCTTACACCTTCGCGGCCGGTGCATCGGGCCTGTTTGCATCGCTTTACATTGATCGGTTCGAGCGCCGCCGCCTGCTGCTTGTTTTGTATTTCCTGTTCGCTGTTGCAACGCTGGCCTGCGGCCTGGCGCCCACCTACGAAACGCTCATGGGTGCGCGTGTTGCAGCAGGTTTGTTCGGGGGCATCTTGTCGGCCATGATCCAGACCATTGTGGCCGACGTGGTGCCCTTCGCCCGCCGGGGCAAGGCGATGGGCGTCATCATGACGTCGTTCTCCGTGTCCACCGTCATGGGTGTGCCACTGGGTTTGTTTGTGGCGGCCAATTCAAGCTGGCACACACCTTTTTTCGGCATTGCAGGCATCAGCTTCGTGCTGGTGGTGGCGGCCGTGTACGTCATTCCGACTTTGCAGGGCCACTTGCATGCGCGGGGTGAAACTGGCCCGTTGCAAGGCATTGCGCAAGTGCTGCGCGACCCCAACCACCTGATTGCATTCTGCTTCTCGTTTTGCATGATCTTCGCCGGGTTTTCAATCATCCCGTACATCACGATTTACATGCAGACAAACGCCGGGCTTTCCCCTTCCGAAATTCCGCTGATTTATCTGGCCGGTGGCGCAGCCACCCTGTTCAGCGCGCAGATCATCGGCAAACTGAGCGACAAAATCGGCAAACTCAAAATGCTGCAGATCATCGCCACCATTGCAATCATTCCCATGGCCTTGATCACACAAACAGAGGGCATGGGCAAGATCGCAATCCTGATCATCACCACCTGCTTTTTCGTATTTGTCAGCGGAAGAATGATTCCGGGCATGGCCATGGTCAGCGCCGCGGGCAACCCGAAAAACCGGGGCACATTCATGACGCTGAATTCGTCCATGCAGTCGGCCGCCATGGGACTGGCAGCCCTTGTTGGCGGGCATCTGATCGAAAGAAATGCGGAAGGGCTGATTGAAAACTACTGGCTGTGCAGTGTGATAGCCATTGTATTCAACGTGATTGCAGTGCTGATCGCCCGGCAAATCAAGGTGTACCGATAGGTTTGCCTGAATATTCAGCTTGCCATGCGGCGAATAATTGACGACACCACCATGCGAAGGCCCTTGATTTCTTTCACTTCCAGTGGGCGCTTGTCTTTGAGGTCTTTGTCTTTACTCAGCTCTTCAAGCTTGCTTTCAATTTCTTTCAACAATTCAAGTTGTTGTTTCATGATCACTTACTAATAGAATCGCGTACGCGCAATATACACGCTGGCGCATGCACTTTGGATGACAGTTTTGTGACACCACAACACTGCCCCAGATTGCAACAGTGCGAGTGGTTTGATCTTTGCTTGCGTCGTTGGGTTATCAAGCAACAAGGAAGTACCCAATGAACCTGCGCCACAGCCTGAACCGCACTTTTATCAACCCACTGCTGGTGGGCATCGGCCTGTCCTGCACGCAGGCCATGGCCGGGGATTGGCCCGTATTCGGCGGCAACTGGGATCACCAGCGGCACACAGCATCTTCACAAATTACGCCAGCCAACGTTGCGCAACTGGACACAGCCTGGGAATTTGACACGGGTGTGTCGTCCAGCTTTCAGGCCACACCAATTGTGGTGGAAGGGGTGATGTATGTTTCTCTGCCCTTTAACCACGTGGTGGCGCTACACGCCGACACCGGCAAATTGATCTGGCGTTACACACACGACCGCTTGAAAAGCCGCAAAATGTGTTGCGGCCCGGCCAACCGTGGTGTGGCAGTCAGTGGTGGCAAGGTGTTCATGGGCACAGTTGATTCACGCCTGCTGGCACTGGATGCACGCACGGGCAAAAAGCTGTGGGACATTGATGTAACCCAAGGCGAACAAGGTGTGCAGGAAGACGCTGCCAGCCTGGGTTCGCAACTGGACACGCAGGGTGGCAAGCTCGAGGTGTCTGGTGCCTCAGGTGCAGGCATCAACATGGCACCCATGGTGTTTGATGGCAAAGTGATTGTGGGCATTACCGGCGTGGGCTACGGTTTGCACCTGGATTCCCCCGACCCGGATGCACCCCTGGGTGCTGTGGTGGGCATTGCCGGCAACTACGGGCGCCGTGGTTTCATGGCCGCTTACGATGTCAACACTGGGGCGCAGGCCTGGAAATTCGACACGGTTCCCGACTCGGGCTGGGAAGGCAAGTTCACCCAGACAACCCCGGACGGCATGGTACTGCCCCGAGACATTGAACAGGAAAAAGCGGCAGCAGCGAAGTACCCCGATGCATGGCAGTTCGGCGGCGGCTCGGCCTGGAGCACACCCGCAATTGACCGGGAAAACGGCATTCTCTATTTCGGTACGGGCAACCCGTCACCGCAAATGGAAGGCTCTTCACGGCCCGGCGACAACCTGTACACGGCCTCGCTGGTGGCCCTTGATGTACGCACTGGCCAGTTGAAATGGCACTACCAGCAAGTGCCGCACGACATGTGGGGCTACGACGTGGCCAGCCCACCCGTGTTGTTCGGCACCAAAGTGAAAGGCAAGCAGGTTCAGGCTGTTGGGCAGGCCGGAAAAACAGGCTGGTTTTATGTGCACAACCGCACCACCGGCGAACTGCTGTTCAAAAGCGAAGCCTTTGTGCCGCAGAACAACATGTTCACCTTGCCCACTGAACAAGGCAATGTGATTTACCCCGGTGTGATTGGCGGCTCGAACTGGTCGCCAGTTTCCGTGGATGAACAACGCCGCATGGTATTTATCGCCGGCATTCACTGGCCTGTGAAATACCAGTTGCATGAATTGAAAGCCAAGGGCAACAAACCCGCCCTGAAGTATTCATCCATGTCGCCAATTGAAGACGGCGAGAAGTATGGTCTGTTGTCTGCCCTTCACCTGGACACAGGCAAACTGCTGTGGCAACACAAGGTAAAAGCACCCTTGATCGGCGGCGTGTTAAGCACACAAACAGGTTTGGTGTTTTCTGGTGAAGGCAGCGGTGAATTTTTTGCGCTGGATGCAAACACCGGCAAACGGCTGTGGCAACAGGGCAATTCAGCGGGCGTGAATGCGCCACCCATCAGCTATGAAGTCAAGGGCAAACAGTACCTGGCCGTGACCGTGGGCGGCAACAAATTGTTTGGTTTCAAGCAGGGGCAAACCATCAAGGCCTGGGCGCTGACAACTAAATAAGCAGCCAGTGATTGTCCAGTTCCAGTGTGTCAGCCAAACCGGCGGGCAGGTGCCCCAGCCACACACGGTCGGCCTTTGCAGCCAGCGCACAAGCTGAGCTTGCTGCGAATTCGGCCAGGCGTTGCCCCTGCACACTGACATGCAGTGCTGCGTTGCTATTGGTGCAACTGATCACGAAGCCTTGGGGCGTTGCAACAATGTCACCCGCGTAACCCTTCATGCCTGCTGATTCGGGCACAGTGCGCAAACCCTGTTCACTGAGCAATGCCAGCACGGGTGCTTCATTTTTTCTTGAAGCACTGCCATGGTGTGCCTGCATGGCAATGCCCACCACACCATCCGTGTGCAAGGCCATGTGCCGCAAGCTGAGTTGCGTGTCGTCAATCACCCACTGCTTTAACAACTTGCCTGTCGCCGGTTTTAAAGCCACAAGCGACGAATCCATTTGATTCAAATTCAGCTGCGTGCGCCCCATGTCCGCATGGGTTTGAATACCACCATTGGCCACCAGCAAAAAGGGTTCTGCAATGCCCAGGCCGCCATTGGGCAACACCAGCATTTCATGAGGATCGTGCCCGTGCGTGGGCCACACGTCCAGCAATTCAAGTGTGGTTTTGTCGCGCATTGCCAGAACCCCGCTGCCGCCCAGCATGTCGGTTTCCGTGGTGTAAACATGCATGCCATGTACTGCGCTGTGGCCATTGAGCTGGCGGTCGGCATCTTGCCAGGTTCGGGATGCATCGCCTGTGCGAATGTTCAAGCGCATCATCCAGTCACCAGGTCGGCGCGCAATCACCAAATAGTCGTCGCCTTGCAAATGCATCAGCCCGTGGGGGCGCGTGGGCAAATCAACCGCCTGTTGCACCGTGAACAAGTTCGGCTGTGCAGGGTCCACATTCAACACGCCGGCCTGAAACCCGCCACTCGGTAATTGCCATGCAGCCAGCAAATTGGCCGATGTCGAATTAAGGGAAAGATGGGGGGTATTCACTGCCGCAACCATGGACGGCATGGCCAGCAACACACTGGCCGCACTCAAGGTTCGCAGAAAATGCCGACGTTGCGCCTGCAATTCAATCACCGTCCGAGGAAGAAAACTGGATCGACACTTTCAAGCCTTTGGCAACATCCTGTTCCATAAAACCTTTCAACACCTTCAATGCTTTCACCGATCGTTCAATGGTGGCGGGCTTGGCAATGTCATTGGCTTGCAGCGCCTTGTCTACTGCATCACTGTGCTTGACCAAAGTATCGGCCAATTCGATTTGGCCCAGCCCGCGCAAATAAGCCTCCAGGGGCACAACATGCCGGTTCGCTTGTGGAACCGTTGCGCTGTTTAAAACCAGCACATGTTCAATGCCCCGCCACTGCGCTGCCCAAGCCTGCGTGGTCAAACCCATGGCAGAAAAAGGCCATTCACTTGCGCCTTGTTGAGCCCGCGAATCCTTGTTTTTCAACAACGGTTTTTCCATTCGCTCCCAGCCCAGGTTGTGCAAAGCGCCCACCATCTGGTTGAAATACAGTTGCATGCTGTCAGGCAATTTGTTCCACTGCAGATCGCCCACAGTGCGCTGAATGTCTTTCACCACTTCTTGCGCGTAGTCACATTCAGCAGACCCCGGCCTGAAAGAAGAATGTGCCATCAAATGTTCAAAAGCCGGAAAGCCTTTTGCCGGGCTGCCCACCAGGGCCATTGCCTGCGCCCCTTTGGGTTGCTTTTTGATGGCACGCTCCAGCAGCTTCTCGCGCAGGGGGCGAAAATCAATTTGTCGCACCGTGTTGTTGTCAAGCAAGGGGCCGATCACCACGGCCGACAATTCCAGCCACGCCAGGTAGGCTTCCGAATAATGTTTCTTCAGCGCGTTCAGGCCCACACCGCCCTTGCAATACCGGGCAGTTGAATTGTCCAGTTGCTTCAAACCTTGCAGCAAGGCTGCCGTGTCTTTTCGGTAATGGTGATTCACCGCACTGCCAAGCACCTCGGGCACTTCGTAATACGGAAACAGCATGGTGCTTCTGTCCACGGGCTTGGCAGCCACGGCTGAAGTGTTGAACAGCAACACCCCACCACCAATCACTATCGAGCCCAATGCGCGAAACAAACCACTTTTCATTACAGGGACTCCACAAAACGGATCAGTGAAACACGGTCTTGCGCTGAATAATTCATGAATGTTTTTTTGCTTTGCTCCGCTTCACCACCGTGCCAAAGGATGGCCTCTTCAACGCCGTTGGCTCGACCATCGTGCAGCAGGCGCATGTGGTTGTTCACATCGGGAATCAAACCGATTCCCCACAGGGGTGGCGTTTTCCATTGACGGCCATTGGCTTTGAAATCAGGTCGATTGTCGGCCAGGCCCTCGCCCATGTCATGCAACAACAAGTCCGTGTAGGGCCAAATTTCCTGCCCTTCAAGGGCCTTGCTGCTTAAGGCAGGAAACGGTACTTTGCCTGTGGTGTAGGAAGACCGGTGACACACGGCACACTGCGCCTGATCAAACAACTTCTGGCCCTTCAACACACGTGCATCGTCTACATTGCGGCGCGCCGGTGGCGCCAGCACCGCTTGATAAAACACAATTTCATTGAACAGTTTGTCGCTTAACTCGGGTTCGCTTTTGCCGGAACCGTGGGGCGCATTCAAACAATCCGTTTGTGCCTTGGTGCAGTTTTCAACCGGAAACAAACTGGAAGTAATCCCAATGTCACCCAGAAATGCCCCAGCAGTTTGGTGGGCCAGGCTGGCCACATTGGCCTTCCAGCCAAAACGCCCCAGCATTTCACGTTGTGCGTACGCATCCCACACCCGGTTGGGCATGCCTTTGATGGCATCGGGCCGCACGGCCTGTTGCTTGGCATTGGCCAGTACATCCTGTTCTTCAACCGCTTCCAGCAAACCCAAACCAATAACCTGCGGCGCAATGCGCGGGCTGATCATCACCTCGGGGTGCATGGGGCCATAGGCCAAATTCGTGAATGTATACCTTGGTTTTTGCAGCACATAAGGCGTGCCGTCGGGATATTTGCCATGCAATGGCGTCGTTTCAATATTGATTTTCCCTTCAGGCTTTACACCGTCTACGGCCGCATTGTTCAACTGGTCCCCGTAGGTGGGTTCGGGCACCACGCCATGGTGTGGCCCTGTGCCAGGAATGGAAATCCGGAACAGCAAATCAACTGGTTGCCCGGTGTTCAAGCGGTTCAGAATTTCCGGTGGCTTGCCGCGACCATCCTGCACGTGGCAACCACCACATGAACGGGCAATGAAGTGGGGACCCAAACCATCGCGCGCTGTGGTGGATGCCGGGGCTTGAACCCAGTTGCGTTTGAAAAACGAATTGCCAATTGCAAAGCGGGTGCGTTCTTCGTTGGGCAAATTGGCAGCCGGAAATGAAAACGCGTTGCGCCCATCGGCAAACACCGTTGCGTCGCCCGCTGTGCGGGCCGTCATACTTTGCGCAGCAGCCCACGCCCCACCGCCTGCAAGCAGCGTGGCCAGGCAAACCAAGGTAAGTTTCTTGATACTCACTGTGTCTGTCACCTTATGGCTGGGTCAATGTAAGCCGGGTAATACCCAAGGCATTGGCTGACTCGACAAGCAGGCTGCTCTGTTCCACCAGGCTGGCCACGGTGGCCTTGATGCGCCGGGGGCCAGGTGCATCAGCGCCGCCAATAATTTCCCGGTCAAAAGGCGCTTGAATGGCTGTGGCTGCACTCACCGAATTCTGGATCTGTGCAGTGGTGCGCTTGGCCACATCCGGAGATTTCGATGTCACCAATTCCGCAAGGGATGGTACTTTCAGCACAGCGCCACCGGCCTGTTTGTAGGTGCCTGTCCACACATTCAAAATGCCTTGCGCATTGGTCACTGCATCGCGATGGGTGTTGTCGGAAAAACAGGAATGCTCATCTTCCTGATCCTGACTGAACAAAGCCACTTCCAGGCGCTCACCGGCCAATTCACCGCGCGACAACGACCCCAGACCCACCAGTATTTTGCGAATGGATTCTTTGCCGTCTTTCTCGAAAGCAGCGCGGAAGTTATCGGATTTGCCCGGCAACCAGGCAGACTGAACATGTTCAAGGTCATGGATCAACAAAGCAGTCACTTCACGCAGATAAGCTGCGCGGCGCTCGGCATGCTTGCCCTTGCCTTTCACATAGTCTGTGTAGGGGCGATTGCCAGGGCCACCGTCATTCAAATCCTGACCCCACAGCAAAAACTCAATGGCGTGCCAGCCTGTTGCAATGTTCTCTTCACCACCACGTTCGTTTTGTTCCACCAAGGCGGCGCGCGTGATATTGAACTTCACATTGTTGACAAAACCACTGTTGCTGTTGCCTTGCACATAATCCACATACGATTCGTCCATGGGCCAGGCGTTGATCTGCCCTTCGGGTCCATGTTCATCATCGATCGGGCCGCCATAAAATCGGAATGCCTCGGTTTGTCCATAAAACTCGCGCGCATCAAGCCACGCTTTTTTCGCAGCATCCAAGCCCGCTTCGGAAGGTGCATTCAAAAACGCATCCACTTCGGTCTGCATTTTTTTTGCTGCAGTCAGTGCGTCGGTGTAATTGGCGTAAACCAACTTGCTGTAGCCCTTCACCACATCATCTGTGGCTGGTGCCGACCAGGCAAGGGAAGTTGCGGAAAACAACACCACAGCGGCAAGACACTGCTTTTTGAATCGGAACTGCACAAGTTTCATGGATAAATAAAACCTTTTAACAAATCAAATCAAATCAAGGCAACATGTTAATCTTAATGAGAATGATTTGCAATTAATAAGTGATTGAATTACACTTCAAAACATTCAAAACAGCAGCATCCGCGCAAGTGACTCCCACCGCCCAACGCTTCACCGTGAACGTTTATCGCCTGATACTGGCTTTTCCTGCAGGCCTGGCCCTGGCCAACCTGCTGGCTGCCGCCTTGGCCATCGGGCTGTTCAGGTTCGGCATGGAGCAAAGCGAAGCCATGACCCTCGGCTTGCTGGCTGCTTACCTGGCAATGCCCGCCTGGATGCTGTGGATTTATTGCACGGCCAACCTGGCCTGGCTGGGCGCCAAAGGCTTGTTGCTGGGCCTGTTGTGCGCAATCGTGATCTACTTTCCATGACACCCTCCATTCGGCAACACATGGCCTGGTTTCACACTTGGTTTGGTCTTGTCATTGGTTTTCTTTTGTTCTCCGTATTCTGGACGGGAACACTGACAGTTTTCGACAAGGAATTTGATCGCTGGATGCACCCTGAAAGCCGCAGTGTTCAAAGCCCATGCTGCAGCCTGACACCCGCCCAACTTGAAACCGTGTTGCTGAAAGTGCATGCACTGGCACCCGAATCTGCCAACCTTCGCGTGCGCTTGCCCACCGCACGCACGCCCATGCCGTCGGTACGAATCACCGAACCCAACAACAACCTGACGACTTATCACATCGACCCCGACACCGGCAAGGCAGTGCCGGGCGAACACACACTGGGCGGCACCGGATTTTTCTTTCCATTCCACTACAAATTCAACATTGCATGGATGAATGTGGGTTACTACATGCTGGGGATCGCGGGGCTGGCCATGTTGACCTTGCTGGTCAGCGGCGCGGTGTTGCACCGCAAACTGCTGGCCGAGTTTTTTCTGTTTCGCCCAAAAAAACACAAGGTGCGAAGCCTGCTGGATTTACACAACCTGAGCAGCGTTGTGGCCTTGCCCTTCTACATCGTCATGACCTTCTCGGGTCTGCTCATTTTATTCTCAATTTATTTTCAGTGGGCCACACTAACCGCCTTTGATGGGAACAAAGCCGCCTCACAAAAAGCGATGAGCGGTTTCATCAACTTGCCCCCCAGCGGCTTTGTCGAAAACAAAAGTCAACAATTGGCAGCACTTAAAAGCATTCCCGCACTGGTTCAGGCACGCGAAGCCGCATGGAGTGCCGCACTGGGCGAACCCGCCACGGCCGATGCCATCAACATTCGCAACCTGGGCGACAGCAACGCCTTGCTCGAAATTCGGCGCGTATTCCCGGAACGCAGCATTGGCATGAGCACACACGCCGACACATTGTTGCTGCACACCGGTGAACTGCTTCACGCACATGAACCCAAACCCGTGAAAAGTTTTACGCACTGGATCAACGGGCTGCACTTCATTCAATTCGACCATGCTGCCTTGCGTGTGCTGTATGTGATCGGTGGGTTGCTGGGGTGCGTGATGATCCACACTGGTTTTCTGTTCTGGCTTGAATCCCGCAAGGTGCGGCACCACAAAAGAAAACTGCCGGGTTTTACCGTCGTGCAGGCACTTGCCGTGGGCGGTACCTTGGGCATGATGATCGCCACGGCTGCTTTTCTGGTGGCCAACCAACTGATTCCCCACCACGTTGCAAATCGCGCCACGCTGGAAACCAATGTGTTCTACGGCGTGTGGGTGCTTGTTATTGCATGGGCATTCATCAACGCGGTCACCCATAAAAACAGCCAGTGGCTGGCACCCACATGGCTGTTCACAACGCTGTGTGCGCTTGCGTGGTTGCTGAACCAAATCAACACCGGTGGAATGCTTACCGCACTTCACCTTCAGGAAATGAATTCATTCGCCATTGATGTTGGCTTGCTGATCATGGCCGCAAGCGGTGTGTATGCCGCGCGCAAACTGACTGCACCCGAGCGCGTTGCAGGCCTGCACAAAGAGGCATTTGAATGCAACTGAATGACTTGCTGCCCCCCCTCGGCATGGCGCTGCTGTACCTCGGTTTGTTGTGCACCGCCCTGTCGCAACAAAAGCATTTCCGCCACCGGCACTGGGCGGGTCGATTCAACCGCATCGGCTTGCGAACCCCGTGGATGCGTCGTTTCGCAGGCACACTTGCACTGCTGGGCAGCGCGGGTTTGTTGGTCTTCTCTGAAGGTTGGGGCTTCGGGCTGGTGCTGTGGGTAATGGCGGCAGCCGCGCTGGCTGCGTCGCTGGCATGGGTGCTTTCCCGGGGGGATTGACCGCCAGCGTTTAAACCCCTGAGCGTATAATCACGGCAATCCAATTTGAGTTGCCCCCATGATCACCCGCTTCGCCATTGCCGCCTTGTTGCTTTTCCCAACACTGACCACCCAAGCCCAAACCACAGTGCCCGACATGGCAAGCCGCGTTCAAACCTGCGTGGTTTGCCACGGTGCCGAAGGCCGTGCCAGCGCGGAAGGTTACTACCCACGCATTGCGGGCAAACCGGAAGGCTACCTGCACAACCAATTGATCGCATTTCGGGATGGAAGCCGCCAACACGCTGCCATGAATGGCATTGTGCAACACCTGTCGAACGACTACCTGCTGCAAATGGCCAGGTACTTTGCTGCACTAAATCCGCCTTACCCTTCACCTGCAAAAAGTACAGCCACCGAGGCTGAACTGGAACAGGGCAAGCATTTGGTATTCAACGGCGCACCTGACAGGAAAATCCCTGCCTGTGCGGCCTGCCATGGGCAGGCACTTACAGGAATCGAACCCTACACACCCGGTTTGCTTGGCCTGCCCCGCGACTACCTGAACGCGCAACTTGGCAAGTGGCGCAACGGGCAGCGCAAGGCAGCGGAACCCGATTGCATGCATGCGCTTGTCAAGACACTGACCCCCGAGGAATTGAACACCGCCACAGCGTATTTGGCAGCACAGCCCGTACCGAAAAATCCAAAAGCAGCGCCTGCCAACAGCATTCAATTTCCCCTGAAATGCGGCACGCACTTCACCACCACAATTCCCGACAGCAACGATGTGCTGTCTGAACAGCAAAAGCGGGGCGCGTATCTGGCGCGCATCGGCAACTGCGCCGGCTGCCACACAGCGAACCCGAAAAAGCCATTTGCGGGTGGCCGTGCAATCGAAACGCCATTTGGAAAAATTTACAGCACCAACTTAACCCCCAACTCCGAACACGGTTTGGGCAGTTGGACTGCGGACGATTTTTACAAAGCCATGCACAGCGGTATCTCGAAAAATGGCGACTACCTTTACCCGGCATTTCCGTACACCGACTACACAAAAATGAGTCGGGCCGAAACCAATGATTTATTCGCCTACCTGAAACGCCTGCCTGCAATTGCGCAAAAAACACCGCAGCCTGAATTGCAGTTTCCGTTCAACCAACGCCCGCTTTTGGCGGTGTGGCGCGCCCTGTATTTCGCAGAAGGTGAATACCAGCCAAACACCCAGCAAAGCGAGCAGTGGAATCGTGGCGCTTACCTGGTCAACGGCCCGGGCCACTGTGCCGCCTGCCACACACCGCGCAACGCATTGGGTGGATTGAAAGAAAAACTGAATTTAAGCGGCGCCACCATTCCAGTGCTGAACTGGTTTGCACCTGCCCTGAACAATCACCCCGTGCATGGCTTGGGCAAATGGAGTGAAACAGACATTGCGCAATATCTGCAAGCAGGCGTGAACCGCCACGCGGCCACTTATGGCCCCATGAGCGAGGTGATTGCACACAGCCTGCAATTTGCCACTACCGCCGATACCAAAGCCATGGCGGTGTACCTGAAAAGCCTGTCAGCACAAGCCCCGTCAGAAAAAGAATCAACGGGCCTGGGGCAGCGCACATTGCAACCCCTCATACAGCGGGGTGAAAGCATTTACGCCAACACCTGCGCAGAATGTCATGGCAAACAGGGCGAAGGCAAAGCCAATCAATTTCCGGCATTGACTGGCAATGTGAACGTGATTGCGCCCAACCCGGTCAATGCCATACGCATGGTGCTCAACGGCGGGTTTTCGCCCAGCACAAAAGGCACACCTTACCCACATGGCATGCCACCCTACCGAGTCGAACTAAGCAATACAGAAATCGCAGCCGTGGTCACCTACATTCGGCGAAGCTGGGGCAACAGCGCAAGTGGCGTTGCGTCAGTTGATGTAGACAGGCTGCGCGGCAAGCAATAAAAAAAGCCGGTGATGAATTGCTTCACCACCGGCTTTTCGCAGTTGCATTTTTCGATTAGAAGTCAACCTGCATTTCAACCAGCAACATGCGTCCCGGCGCTGGTACGCGGCCGATTGTGCTTACGTCCACACCGCGGAAGAAGTACTGCTCGTCAAACAGGTTGTTGATACCAAAACCAAGGTTCATTTTTTTGCCCTGGCCAATCGGAAAATCGCGACCCACGCGCATGTTCACCAAGGTGTAGGCAGGCAACTCGCCAGCGCTTCCGTTGGCGGTTTCAGCCTGTGTGTTGGCTGAATCGCTGAAGCTTTCAGAAACATACAAGGCATTTGCGTTGGCAGTCCACTTGCCAAACTTGTGAACAGCATCCAGCCCCAGGTGGTGCGTGGGCGCATGGCGCAGTTCCTTGCCTTGGTCAGCACCCGACAATTGCTCTGTGTCCAGGTAGGTGTAGCTCATGCCCAATTCAGTTTGGCTGTTCAGGTTCCAGCGACCTTCCAGTTCAACACCTTCCTGGCGTGTTTCCCCAAGATTGCGGAATGCGCCCGTGTCGAAAACAATTTGATCCTTGTAATCCACCCGGAACAGGGTCGCCGCAATATTGGCTTGCGGGTTGATCTGCCAGCGTGAACCAATCTCGTAGTTCTCCGCTGTTTCATTGCCCACATCACCGCCACGTGTAACCTGCGCCGTTTGCACCGGCACCAGCGAACGCTGCGCATTTGTAAATACAAACACATCTTTCGTGGCCTGGTAGCCCACGGTCAAACCGGGCAACCATTCATCGGGGTTGTTCTGAAATTCAGCGCCAGTATTCAAATCACGGTAGCGGGTTTCAACGTCTTCATAACGAATACCCGGTGTTACTTTCAAACGATCGTCCATCAAGGCGATGGTGTCGCTCACGTAATAAGCCATGGCCTTGGTGGTGAAGTCCCAGCGACGGAACGGGTTCACAGCACCTGTTGCAAGTGTGGTGCGGCTCACATCAAAGCGCACATCTTCTTCAACAAATCGCGCACCGGCAATCACCGTGTGGTTGTCAATCTGCTTGGTAAACCGTGGTTCCGTGCCATGCACACTGAATACCCGCGGGGAATCGAGAACAAACGCAGGCGTTTGCGCGGGGTCATCCGAGAAGGTGGCGGACTGGCTGAAGAAGAAAGTGCGGTTGGCCTGGTGCGCAAAGTTGCGCCAGGTCAGCTTGAAGTCATCGGAAAACGAATGATTCCAGGTGAAAGTGCCACGCCACATGTCTGCGTCATACGCATCAAAGGGCTTTTGCGACTGGTTGGGGTTTTGATCGTAGGCAGCAGGGCTTAAGGCACCGGGCAACTCAGCCTTCACTTCGTAGTACTGCAACTGCGCCTTGAAGTCGTTGTTGGGGTTCAGGTAGTACTCGCCATCCACAATGAAGTTGCGCACTTCTGTGTCGGAACGATCGCGCTGACCCTTGCCATCCACAATGTTGGCCTGAAATTGCAAGCCAATGTCTTCACGCACAAAGCCGCCAATGCGGTAGTACGTGTCGGTCAGCATGTTGCCGGTTTCTTCGGAAATCTGCAGGCGCTCGCGGAAGGTTTGACTGGTTTTTGCAGGAATGGGCTTGGTCACCAAATTCAGCACACCGCCCACGTTGTTCGGGCCGTAATGCACGGCAGCACCACCACGCACCAAATCCACGGATTCAAGGCTGGGCAGCGTAACGGGGAACAGCGAAAGACCCACGTTGGTGTAGGGGCCAATGGCAATGGGGTAACCATCCACCAGAATTTGCAAACGTTCACTGCGCAAGGGATTCAAACCACGCACACCAATGTTGGGCAAAATTCCGGTACCGGTTTCGTCCAGCACTTGAACACCCGGCACGCGACGCAAGGCATCTTCCAGGTTCAAAGCACCACGCTCTTCCAGGTCTTCTTTCTCAAGCACCGTGCGCGCGCCCGTGTAGGTTTTTACACTTTCCTCGGTGGGTGGGCCCAACCAGTCAGATTGCACGGTGACAGGTGCCAGGGTTTCAGCCAAAGCAGTGTGGCCTAACGAAATGCAGACCAGGGCCACTGCCATGGAAAGGGGTGAAACACGAGGACGTTGGCGTGAGTCGGCACGCACATCAAAAGAGGACATTGCGGTTTTCCTTTTAATAATAAAAATCGTTCTCATTATCGTTAATTTTACCAACTGTTTGTTGTATGAAATTCAGAAATGCCGTTTTTTTTCTCGACACGCCGTAGAACCCAAGCGCACCACCCCCCATTTCGAGTGATGAATTGTTAAATATTTTGAAACCCCTCATTATTTAATGTTAATATAAATCATTCTCATTTACGTAAATAAAAATGATCGCCACTTCCCCGTCAAGCAACGCAATACCCGGTAAATCACCCCGGCTGGGCCTGCTGAATTCCCTGCCCTCGCCGCTGATCGTCGACATGATTGCCCAGTGCGGTTACAGCTTCGTCATCATCGACACCGAGCATGTGCTGCTCGATGAAAACACCCTCAGGGAATGCATTCAAACCTGCCGACACCACACCTGCACTCCGCTGATTCGCGTTGCAGAAATTCGCCCGAATTTCATCGGCAAGGTGCTGGATGCCGGGGCCATGGGCATTGTGTTGTCACGCGCCGAAACGGCAGCGCAAATTCACACGCTGGCACAAGCCATGAAATTTCCCCCACTGGGTACACGCGGCATTACCGGCGGCACGGTGACAGGCTACGGGCAGTTGCCCTTGAGCAACTACATTGCTCAGGCCAACGAAAACACCCTGCTGGTGCCCATGATTGAAAGCCAAAGCGGCTTGAATGCCCTGCCCCAGATGCTGTCCACCGGGCACGTCAGCTTTGTCATGGAAGGTGCGCTGGACCTTGCACTGAACATGGGCCTGGGACCCAGCCCATTGCACCCAGACGTGTTCGAGGCATTGAACAACATGCATCAAATGTGCCTTCAAGCCGATGTGCCCTTTTGCCCCAACCCAAGAACACCAAGCCAACTGCGGCACTGGCAAGAACTGGGTTGCACCCTTTTTCTGTGTGGCGAAGACCGCAGCCACTTCAGCAAAACATTGCGCAGCAACCTTCAACCATTCCGCACACACCAGCCCGCACCCCTAGGAGCCTGAATTGAAACCCACCCTTGTTTTCCTGACTCATGTGCTGAACAACGCCATCGTCGATGGATTCATTCCCGCAGCCCAAGCACTGGACCACGACGTGATTGTGCTGACAGACCACGGTCATGCCCACCAGCAAGCACTTGCAAATGTACGTATTCATGAATGCGATGTGTTCAACCCGATCGCGGTGATCGACCTGATTGCCGCACTGAACATTGAACCGCGGGCTGTGTTCTCCAACAGCGACCACCTTCAAACCTGCACCGCCTTGGTGGGCGAGCTGCTGGGCCTGCCCGCCAAATCTTCGAAGATTTGCTACCACGCCAAAAACAAGCACTGGATGCGTAAACGGCTTGAATCGCTTCGCCTGCCCAGCATCTGGAACCAAACCATTCGCAGCACCGACCCGGTTCACACCGAATG
The DNA here is from genome assembly GCF_036846585.1 of Limnobacter sp. Lineage (GTDB taxonomy): Bacteria > Pseudomonadota > Gammaproteobacteria > Burkholderiales > Burkholderiaceae_B > Limnobacter. The sequence goes on from NZ_DAIUBR010000015.1 coordinate 64,192, forward strand.
GCCATACCCGCTGGTGGTCAAACCCACGCAAGGTGTCGCGTCAATGGATGTGGTTCGCATCGACACACCCGCGCAACTGACACAACACCTTGCGCAGCTTGATGAATCGCAAAGTGTGTTGCTGGAAGAATTCATGGAAGGCCCGCTGATTACCCTTGAAACGCTGGGCGATGGCAAGCACCTTCACACGATAGGCGGGTTTGATGTAAGCCTGTCCAGTCCACCCTATTTTGTTGAAACCGCAGCGCAATGGAATGGCCCGCACACGCGGCAGTGGCGCACGCACATGACACACACCCTGGTTCAGTTTGGTGTTGGGCTGGGGGCCTGCCACAGCGAATTCATTGTGACCCCTCGCGGCCCTGTGCTGGTGGAAATCAACTACCGCAGCATTGGCGACAACCGCGAATTCCTGCTTGATCAGCTTGTGGAGCAAGGCTGGTTCAACTCCATTTTGCAAACCCACCTTGGGCAAGAAATTGAAGTGCCGCGCGTAAAACCCAAGTGCGCACAAATTGATTACCTGGTTGCCCCACACGCAGGCACTTTGCGCCAGGCACCACGCATTGAAAACAATGCCACCGTGCAGTACCGGGCCATCAAACAGCAAGGGGAAACCGTACAAATCAGCCATTCCAACAAAGACTACATTGGCGTGTTCACTTTTCAGGCCGATTCCGAAGACGAACTTCAACGCTTGCGAACCGAAACACAACACCGCAATCCCTGGAGCGTTCAATGAACACCTTGCACGACCAGCGCATTGCGCTACGGCTGATCAACACGTGCCTGCGGGAAAACGTCCGCAACATACTGAGCCTGGGGCGTATTGAAGCAAGCGAAGACCGCACATTTCTGGTGTTTGAACACCTGCCCGAAGCCTGCCGGATCGAAGTGAAAGAAAGCCCTGGCATGCAAACACACCGGGCCATCAACCCCCATTGGGAAATACTTCAAAACGGCCAGTGGATTGAACAACAAGGTGCAAGGCAATGGATCCGTTTTCTGGCGCAAGGTTTGCCTGACGAGGCAAGCGCCCTGTACCGGAACTACGAACTGGAAGTGCAGGCCGCGATTGACCAAACTGTGTTGTGCGACCAAACCTACACCGAACAACAAAACAAACTGGGCTTTGATTCAGTGCCGCGCAACTGGGCCGAACGCATGCTGCATGCCGACCAAATGGCCAGCTTTCTGGATCACCCTTATTACCCCACCGCCCGTGCGAAGTTCGGCATGGAAACCAGCGAACTGAAAGCCTATTCACCGGAATTCAACCCAACTTTCGAGTTGGCCTGGTTTGCCGTGCCTGCAAGCGAATTTGAAGGCACGGGAACTGAGCCCGCCTGGTGGCCTACACTGGCACAAGTGGGCTTGCCGCAGTCGCTTGACAACAGCCACGCACTGCTGCCGGTTCACCCCATGATGCGCGCCGCAATTGCACGGGAAATACCGGAAAGCATTGAAGCACCCCACACGTATTTGGCTGTCAAACCCACGCTGTCGGTGCGCACCGTGGCCGTGCTGAATCACCCGGCGTCACACATCAAACTGCCCATGCCGATTGCCACGCTGGGTCAGAAAAACATTCGCTACATCAAGCCCTCCACCCTGAAAGACGGCGACTGGTTTGCACAAGCACTTGCATCGATCGAACAAACCAATGCAGGGATCAAAGGTTTGTACCGGCATGTGGATGAATCATTCACCGGCTGCTACAAGCAACTGAACATTGCGGGTTTTCTGCACCGCCAGTACCCGCCCGAACTGCCCGATGAAACACTGGCCACCGTGGCCACACTGTGCAGCCCCATGCCCAGCGGCAAGCCTTACCTGCTTGAGTACCTGGAGCAACACGCACAAAGCATGCAAAGCTGGTGGTCCAGTTACTGCACATTGATGATTGGCGTGCACCTGCGTTTGTGGATTCAACACGGCATTGCGCTGGAATCGAATCAACAAAATTCGGTGTTGTCGTTGCGCCCAAGACAGTCGCCCACACTGGTGATGAAAGACAACGACGCCGCACGCCTGTGGCCAAGCCGTTTTGAAACGGCTGCTGCAAGCCGCGGCCACCATGTAAATGATCTGCTGGATGCACGCATTCTGGTCAACGACGAAGCACCGTTGGCCCACATGTTCATCACCATCACCCTGCAACTGAATTTGCTTGCCGTGCTCGACGGGCTTGCACAAAGCGGCGCACTGAACCGCCAACAGGCTTTGCTCACCTTGCGCCGCGCCATCGAAAACACCTTGCACAGCTTGCGCCTGGAAGGTTTCGACACCGACCTGGCCACCGAGCTGTTGCTGTGCGCCCGAATGCACCCGGTGAAGTACCTGTTGCAAAGCGCAAGCCTGTTGAGCAAACAGGAATGCGGTGCAAGCGATGTAAACAAGTTTTACGGCATGACCGGCCCCAATCCCTTGCGAGACCTGACATGAACCGCGTGTTGCTTGCCGTGCTGGCCTGTCATTTTCTGGCTGCATTCACCGTGCTGGGCATGCCCCTGTACCTGCCTGTGCTGTTCACTGATTTGGGGCTGCCATCGAACAGCCCCTGGATCGGTTTTGTGTTTGCCTGGCCAACCCTTTTGACCGCACTCAGCGGCCCTTTGTGGGGAAAAGTGGCTGATCGTTTGGGCAGGCGCTTCTCGCTGATTCGTGCGCTGGGGGGGTTGTCCCTCGCATTCGTGTGGGTGGGTGTTTCAAGTTCAGTGCCGGAACTGGTCATGGCCTTAACCCTGCAAGGCTTGATGGGTGGCACACTGGCCGCCGCCAATTCCTACCTGGCCACCACCATGCCGCGTGAAACGCTGTCCACCACCTTGAACTGGACGCAGTTCAGCGCACGCCTGGCGCTGGTTACCGCGCCTTTGGTGCTGGCTGTGGGCATTCAATACTTCAGGCTGCAACACCTGTACATTGTGTTGGCCACCCTGCCCATGCTGGGCGCACTGTATGCCTGCACACTGCCCAAAGATTCACACCGGTCGCAATCTTCAACAGCAAATGTAGTGAGCGCACCCGGCAACAAATCTACCCCCGTGGAATACGCCTCAGCCCTTGCAGTGTGCGCCCTGCAAGCCTTGTTCTGCTTTGCCATGGTGGTCACCTTCCCGTACTTCCTGCCTTATGCCGCCCCGGGCATTGCCAGCACCACCGCCATTGCACTGCTGTACGTGTTGCCCCACCTTGTTTATCTGCTGCTTCAACCGATGCTTAAAAAGCGCCTGCCAAACTGGGCTTTCAATTGCCACCTCAGCATGCTGGCCCTTGCCATTGCCGCGTGCATGCAATGGCAATTCAACAGCGGCGTGGCCCTTGCTGCTGCCCGGGTTCTGTTTGGTGTGGGCATTTGGCTGGGTTATCACGGCATTCACCAACTGGTCGCAAAGTCTTTTCAGGCGGCACGCGCCGGCACCTGGTTCGGCTCGCTCGACAGCGTGGGAAAACTGGCCGGCGTGGCCGCAGGCCTGGCCGCCGGCCTGGCCGTCAACCAACTGAACCTCGCTTCGCCTTTTCTGCTTTCCGCCGTGGCAAGCCTTGCTGCCATGCCACTTGTTCACCACATTCAAAAAAAAGGATCACGCCCATGTACACCTTTGAACAACACCAGGCCGAACACCACAGCCTGAACCACCTTCTGAACTGTTATCTGCGCGAATTCGCAGTGCCGCATCAATTGGTCGACTGGCACGCACAGGGCGACTTGCCCAAAGCCCTGCAAAGCGATTTGCTGGAAGGCGAAACCGTGAGAATTCGCACGGCTTACCCCTTACTGAAAATAGCCTTCAAAGTGCAAGCACGGGGTGCACTGAACCAGATCAAACTGGGATCCAAACTGTTCGGAAAACCCATGGGCAAACCCTGGCAAGTGCTGGGCACCCATGCCGCCATTGAAGCCCTGCTTGAACACATGGCCATGCTGACGCAAACCGAACCGAACATTGAATTGCAGGCCCAAATACACAACAGCCTGCACAACATGCAACAGTTTTTGGCGCACGCCCGGGTGCCACACATCAACGCCTTGCAGCACACCGAACAATCGCTGCTGTGGGGCCATCCGTTTCACCCCAGCCCGAAAAGCCGATCGGGCGTAGAACCCGATCAACTGCTGCTGTGTTCACCAGAAGTGGGTGCGGCATTCCAGTTGCACTGGTTTGAAATCGATCCGGTTTTGCTGAAAGAACTTGGCAGCCCCGTGATCGACAAAGTGTCTGAAACACTGACCGGGCGCACGGGCCTGTACCCATGCCACCCCTGGGAGGTGGAGCTTGTTCTACAGTCCAGAATTTATCAGCAAGCAAGCCAGAACAAACTGATTCGCCACCTGGGCCCCTTGGGCAAAGTGGTATGGCCCACTTCATCCGTGCGCACGCTGTACCACCCTGAACTGGATGTGTTTCTGAAATGCTCCATCCATGTGCGGCTCACCAATTGCATCCGCAAAAATGCATGGTACGAACTTGAAAGTGCAGTGGGCATGACCCAACTGCTTGCGCACACATTTGAACAGGTTGAACACGCGCACCCGGGCTTTCGCATGTTGCGCGAACCGGCAGCCTGCACACTTGACTTGTCACAGGCTGATGCAACAACCAGCCACGACGATGTTGTAAACCTGCAAGAAAGCTTCGGCATTATTTTCAGGGAACAGCTTCAAAGCCAGCACTCCGATATCCACATGGCGGGCACGCTTGCATCGTGGGACACGGTGGGCCAAAGCCAACTGGCACAACTGCTTGGCGAACAAGCCCAACAACACGGCATTAACAAAGCCGAATTCACCCTGAACTGGCTGCAAAGTTATTTCAAGTTGCTGGTGCCCGGCACCCTGACCCTGCTGTTCAAACACGGTGTAGTACTTGAACCGCACTTGCAAAACACCGTGCTGGCGCTAGAGAACGGCTTGCCCGTGCGCGTGTGGATACGCGACCTGGAAGGCACCAAACTGATTCCACAACACTGGCCTTCTGAAAGCCTGAAAAGCCTCTCGGAACGCGCCATTGCATCGGTGCATTATTCCGGCGATCAAGGCTGGAAAAGGGTCAGCTATTGCCTGTTGGTCAACAACATTGCCGAGATGATTTTCCACGCCTGCCAACACACGCCGGGGCTTGAACAACGCGCCTGGAAAATGCTGGCCACCTTGCTTCAAAAAACCAGCCAGGCCTTGGGTGCCCCACAAGCGCTTTCCGGTTTGTTGCAAGGCCAAGCGCTTGCATCGAAAAACAACCTCAAAACACGTTTATTCAAAAAGGCCGATCGCCTTTCCGACTACACATTCCTTTCTCACCCACTGATTGCGCAACATGACAAACACACTGAACACGCTGCTTATTGAAAAAGCCAACTCAGGCACACAATCAGGCACACCACCCTGGTGTGCCTATGTGTACAACTTGCCCGCACTGGCCGCGCATGCACAACAGATGAAACAGCACCTGCCCCGCAATTGCGAGTTGTATTACGCGGCTAAAGCCAACCCCGATGTACGTTTGTTGAAAACACTCGCACCGCATGTGGACGGTTTTGAAGCCGCATCCGCTGGCGAGCTGGCCCACCTGAATGACCAGCACTTTGGCAAACCACTTATTTTTGGTGGGCCAGGCAAAACCACTGAAGATTTGCAACAGTCGCTACACCAAAAAGTGGCCTGCATTCATGTGGAAAGCCTGACTGAACTGAAACGCCTTGCCATGCTTTGCGCCAAAACCGGTCAAACCCAAGCCATCATGCTGCGCATGAATATTACGCTGGACGGGGTGGCCAGCAGCAAACTGCAAATGGGCGGCCAGGCCACGCCCTTCGGGCTTGATCCCTGCGACCTTGGTACCGCGCTGGCACTGCTTGAAGAATCAGTGCACCTTGAATTTGAAGGATTTCATTTTCATTCCATGTCGCATCAGTTGTCTGTCGAGAATCATTTGAAATTGATGACGCGGTACTTTGAGATCACCCGGCAATGGGAATCGCACTGGCACATTCGCTGCAAAGTGCTCAATGTGGGCGGCGGGATCGGCGTGAACTACCAGTGCGTTGAAGAACAATTCAACTGGGCAAAATTCTGCCAAGGGCTTGATCAATTGATCACGCAGCACGACATGCAAACACGGCAAATCCGGTTTGAGTGTGGACGCTACGTGAGCGCATTTTGCGGGTACTATGTGATGGAAGTAATCGACCTGAAACAAAGCCACGGGCAGTGGTTTGCCATTGGCAAAGGCGGCACACACCACTTCCGAACCCCTGCGGCACAAAGCCACAACCACCCGGTGTGGGTGCACCGCAATGGGCAGGCCGCTGTTGTACTCAATTCAACTGTGAATGTGGTGGGGCAGCTGTGTACCCCGAAAGACCGCCTGCACCAGCAATTGCCGGTTCAGGAATTGGCTTTGGGTGATTACCTGGTGTTTACGCTGGCGGGTGCTTACGCATGGAATATTTCACACCAGAATTTTTTGATGCACGCCGCACCCGAGATCATTTATCTGGACTAATTTATCTGAACTTAGTCAGGCTGGCTGCTGGCTCATTTCACTGACTTGAACCAGCATGTTGTGGGCATCAATTTCACTTTGGCAGTGCATGCGGCACTGGCCGCAACCTGAACATGCACCGGTTTTCATGGTGATGTCGTCCACAGACCCACAACCGCTGCGAACAGCTTCGGAAATGGTACGTTCGCTAACGTTGGCACAAATGCATACGATCACGGCGAGACCTCAAAATGCGTTGAACTTGAAAGTAATAATAATGATTCGCATTACTATAATCAAGCATTTTTTCAACGCATCCTGAAATTCGTCGTTTTAGAACCTTCCCGGCTTACTCGGAAACACCCATCATGGACTGCTCGAAATTCTGCAAACCCACGCGATCGATCAGACTGATCTGGGTTTCCAGCCAATCAATGTGCTCTTCGGTGTCATCCAGAATTTCCTGAAGCAGGTCGCGCGACACATAATCCCGCTCCTGTTCTGCAATCGTAATGCCATCCTTGATGGTGACCTGCGCCCCGGTTTCCAGTTTCAGATCGCTTTCAAGAATCTCGCGGGTATTCTCGCCGATCATCAATTTACCCAGGTCTTGCAGGTTGGGCAGACCGTCCAGCATCAACACCCGCTCAATCAGTTTGTCTGCATGCTTCATCTCGCCAATGGACTCGTCATACTCTTTTTTCTTGAGCACTTCGAGGCCCCAGTTGCCAAAAATGCGTGAATGCAGGAAATACTGGTTAATCGCTGTCAACTCATTCTTCAACTGTGCATTCAGCGCAGTAATTACCTTCTTCGAACCTTTCATTGTTCTTCTCCCTCGCATTCAAAAATCAACTCAATGGCACAGTGTACAACGCGTGCCAAGTCGGCTGAAACCCTTTTCTGGTGCGGCTCTTAAAAAAACACTTGCTGAAATCGAAAATCCAAACAATAATAGAAACAATTCTCGTTTAATCTTTCCGGGTGAGATTATTGTGGGTCTACCGCTCAATCTCCTTCTTCGCAACAGTTGGCATCCTCGTTGGCAGGCCTTCATCACCCGGAAAGACCCTCTTGCTCAAACCAGTCAATCCAGGCTTGCACACCGTTTACTTGGACAATCAAAAGTTCTGATACACTCCTGTTGATATTAATTCTCATTAACAACATCCGCAGTAGTGCATGAAACTTGCGTCTCTGCCACTATGACCGCAGGCAACAAGCAGCAACCGATTTGATGAACTCAATGTCAACCCCTTTCAACAACAACACCCAATCCATCGGCAACATGCTGACGTTCATTGGTGTTGTGCTGTTGCACATACTGGGGCTGGTGTGGGCTGCACAACAACTCAGCATTACAGAACCAGCGGTTACGCCGCCCAGCGTGGTTGGTGTGCTGGTGGCCCCGGAACCAGAAACTAAGCCGGTTCCCCCTCCGCCCAAACCGGAGCCCAAACCGCAACCAAAGCCTGAGCCAAAACCAACACCGAAACCCACGCCAAAGCCTGAACCTGCGCGCGAAGTGGCTCCGGAACCCGAACCCGTTCCACAAACAGCGCCCACCGTGCCCACACCGCCTGCGCCGCCTGCGCAACAGGCCACACCTGCGCCCGAGGCACCAGCACCCGTGACACCGCCCCGTACCGATGCCGCGCACCTGAACAACCCGGCACCGCAGTACCCAGCCTTGTCGCGCCGCCTGGGCGAACAGGGCCGTGTGATGCTGGATGTGTACATTCTTCCCGATGGCAGCGTGGGCGAAATCAAACTGAACAAATCAAGCGGCTTTCCAAGGCTGGACAACGCAGCCCTGCAAGCCGTGAAAAACTGGAAGTACGTGCCCGCAAAAAGGGGCAACAAGCCCATTGCGTTTTGGTACGTACAACCTGTTTCATTTGTGTTGAATAACTGAGAACATTGAATTAAAGCGAGGTTTACTGAAATGGAAAACAATCCTTACGGCTTGGCCGCCATGTGGGCCCAAGGCGACTGGGTCATCAAAGGCGTGGCAGTGCTGTTGTTGATCATGTCGATTGCATCGTGGTATGTCATCATCACACGCAGCATTCGCCTGTACCACCTGCGCAAAAACGTGGGCGCAGTAAACCAGTTCTGGCACACCCACAGTTTTGCTGAAGGCTTGCAGGTGCTGGGCAAAGACACGGGCAACCCGTTTCACCACATGGCCATTGAAGGCCAGGCCGCGGTGAACCACCACGCCACCAACAAAGAGGACCTGCACGGGCAAATCAGCCTGGCCGATTGGCTCAGCGAAGCCTTGCGCGGTGCCATGGACGAAGCCGCAGAAAAACTGCAATCGGGCCTGTCCATTCTGGCGTCAGTCGGATCTACCGCGCCATTTGTTGGCTTGTTTGGCACGGTGTGGGGTATTTACCATGCGCTGGTCGGCATCGGTGTTTCAGGCCAGGCCAGTATCGACAAGGTGGCCGGCCCCGTGGGCGAGGCGCTGATCATGACCGCATTTGGTTTGGCCGTGGCCATTCCCGCAGTGTTGGGCTACAACGCATTGACACGCGCCAACAAAGGTCTGCTTGGCAAGTTGAATCGCTTTGCACGTCAATTGCATGCCTACTTCCTGACTGGTTCGCCCATGCAGAAAGACTCCGCCGTGCGCACAGTACCCTTGAAAAAGGAGGCGTAAGCCATGTCGTTCAATTCCTACGACGATCAACAGGAAATGAGTGAAATCAACATGACCCCCCTGGTGGATGTCATGTTGGTGCTGCTGATTATTTTCATCATCACCGTGCCCGTGATCACACACTCGGTCAAAGTGGACTTGCCACAAGCCAGCCAACAACCCACAGAGGTAAAACCCGATGTGGTCACGCTGACCGTGCAGCGCGATGGCAGCCTGATGTGGAACGACGAAGAATTGACTTTCAAGAACCTGGAGCTTCGCCTGCAGGCCGTGGCGCAGCAGGAAAAACAACCTGAGTTGCGCATTCAAGGCGACAAGGCGGTTGAATATGAAAAGGTGGTGCAAGTGATGGCTGCCGCACAACGCGCTGGCGTTGAAAAACTGGGGTTCATGACCGAACCGCAAAGCACGCCATGAATAACTCAATTTCCCCACCGCACTACCCCCACCTCATGCAGTGACCCGCCCCAGTGCCAACAGCCCGCCCAGTGTCAGCCAATATGGCAGTGGGGCGTTTACTG
>NZ_DAIUBR010000016.1:0-69614 GCF_036846585.1 Limnobacter sp.
TTGCTGACATGGCCCATTCTTGCCCAACTGCCTTTGCACATTCTGGCCACCGCCGTGGCCATCAGCTCCCTGTTTCTGATTCAAGGCAGCACCCTGAAATTGATTGCGCGGTTTGCGCGCCCCAGCCAACGCAAACGCATGGCCCCCACCGAACGCTTTACCGTGTGGGTGGTGTTCACCATGATTGTGATAACAGGCCTAAGCAACCTGTTGATCGGCACCTTGGTGGGCGTGTTGTTCGTGGCCGCCTACTTTTTGCAACAGCAATCCAGCAGCGGGTTGCGCGGCATTGAATTCAACCCCGCAGCACGGTCGCGCAGCATGCGCCCGCGTGCGCACCGCCAACAACTGGATGCCGCCTTTGAACACCTGGCCTGGGTGCATTTCGATGGCAACCTGTTTTTCGGGAATGCCCCCGCCATTGCCATTCGCCTGCAAGACGAACTGGAAAACGCGCAAACCACCGTGCTTGATTTCACACACCTGCGCTACATCGACGACACCGCCTGCGACTGCATTGAACGGCTGATAAAACAAGGCCTGCATTGCGCCCACACCGTGGCAGTTCTGCCCGCCACTTCCCAGCCCATGGGTGGTGAAAACCTGTTGCGCCGCACGTTAAACACGTGGGGAACCTCCATTCACAGCCATGTGGACGATGCCTTCTGGCACCTTGAAAACCGGCTATTGGAAAACAGCACCACCACCACCCCGACAAATGCATTGGAAACATTGATCGACAGCCACCTGTGCGACCACATGACCCCGACGCAAACCCACACCTTTGTCAACTACTGGCAAAGCGCAGAACTGCCCGCTGGCCAAGCCCTGTTCAACGAAGGCGCAACACCCTGCGGTTTGTATGTGTTGCAACAGGGGCAGCTTAGCGCCTGGCACCACACAGGCCACAGCAACGAAAGGCTGATGCGCTTTTGCCCCGGCAGCATGGTGGGTGAAATGGCGCTGATCGACCGCAAACCCCGTTCAGCCACCGTGCGGGCCGACACGCCTTGCCGCCTTCTGTTCATGCCCACGGCGCAGTTCGATCAACTGCTTCAGCACGACAGTGAACTGGGGCACATTGTGCACAACAACCTGGCCCGCGAACTGGCCCTGCGCATTCGCCTGGCCAACCAAAGCCTTGCGCTGATTCAATAAACAAGCAGCCACACTAGAGGAATTCCTCTTTGTGCAGCGCCCCGCCTTGCCGTATTTTCACGGGTGTGCACAACCTTGTAACACCCCATGAACAAAACAGAATTCCAGAAACGCTACGGCAACGCCATCGGCAAACCCAGACTGAGCCTGTTGCTTGGCGAAGTGAAAACCCCGTTTGAAGCTGCGAAGCTGGCAATGGGCTGGCACTTTCTGGCCCGCAAAAACGTGGGGCAAGGCCAAACCGTGTTGTTGTTGCCCGGCTTTGGTGCAAACCCCGGCAGCATGACATTCATCAAACGCTACCTCGATTCACTGGGCTACAAGGCCGTGCATTGGTCGGCTGGTTTTAACCACGGTGAAGTGGGCAAGCTGTTGCCACAGGTCATTGCCGACATCAAGGAACATTCCGAACAGGCACAAGCCCCCATCAAATTGCTGGGCTGGAGTTTGGGCGGCTACCTGGCCCGCGAGGCCGCACGCGAAGTGCAACACAATGTAAGCCGCATCGTGACCATCGGCAGCCCCGTGATTGGCGGGCCGAAGTACACCGCAGTCAAAGCCTTCTACGACATTCGCGGGCTTGACGTTGAATCCATCGAAAACAGCACCCTGAAACGGTTCGAACACCCGATTGTGTGCCCCATCGTGGCGCTGTACTGCAAAAAAGATTCTATTGTCAGCTGGCAGGCCTGCATCGACCGCTTTAGCCCCAACGTAGAACACATTGAAATTGACACCCCCCATTTGGCCATGGGCGTCAGCAAGGAAGTAATGAACCTGCTGCCCTATGCACTGGGCACCCCGCTGAAGTAAGCGCCGCGCAGTAAAACACAATTCAGGAAAACTTGAGCACTTTCAATCGCCGGAACAGGCGGGTGTTCAATTGTTTCCTCCGGGCTTCTACTGACTTGAAACTTTTACCAAGCGGCGTAGACTGATTTTGTGTCCTAAAGGGGTTCAACATGATCAGACAACACTATCAAGCACTCGAACACATCAGCGCTGCGGCCACTGACACCATTACGGTCAGCGATCCCAGTCGCCCTTTGAAGCTGACAGCCGATTCGCCAGCTTTCGACGCCATGACAGACCTTCGGCGTGTACACCCGGTCAGCATTTCAGGCTCTGAAACACTGGAACAAGCCCGCACCACCATGATTGTGTGTGGTGTGAAGTTGCTGTTTGTACGCAATGAACAAGGCCACCTGCAAGGCCTGTTGACCGCCAACGACCTGGCCGGTGAACGTGCCATCAAGGAAGCATCTTCCAGCAACCGCACAGTACCTGAACTAACTACACATGACGTGATGGTGCGCCTTCCCGACCTGGAGTTTCTGGAATTCGGCGCCGTGTCACGGGCCGAAGTGGGCCACATCATTGCCACGCTGCGTGCGCACAACCGTCAACATGCGCTGGTGGTGGACAACCGAACCGGAAAAATGCGCGTGGTCGGTCTGTTTTCATCCACGCAAATTGCCCGCCAAATGGGCATTCCCGTGATTGACCCCGTGAAAGCCAGTACCTTTGCGGAAATTGAAGCGGCGGTGGCTGCGGCTTGATCGCCTAAGCAGCAAGCCTGTCCAGTATGTCGACCACCAACGGGTGGTCGATCCCTTTCACATTCCACACACCGTGGATTTCCTCGTGCACTTCATCGCACTGCCCCAACAAGCGCAGCCCGCTCAGGGTTCCCGTGTCGTTCACACCCAACCGGCTCACCGGAAACACACCTGAACCACGTGCAGCAAACACCGACATCAGGGCGCTGTCCTCGAACTCCCCCACCACGTGAGGCACAATGTCCAACTGCTCAAACCAGTGATTCAAATCCACCCGCAGCCTTGAATGCCCCGTGGGCAACAACACAGGCAATTCGGCCAGGCATTGCGGGAAGTGATCCACGTGGCTTTTTTTCACCCATTTCGACGCACCGTACCAATCCACTTCCGAACTGATCAGCATGCGGCTTTGCACCCGCAAATTCGGGTTCGCCGATGGCGGCTGTCCGGCAAACACAAAATCCAGATGGTGCAAAGCCAGCTCAGCCAGCAACTGCTCGGGCTCGCCCTCATGGCAAGTGAGGTGCAAATTTTCCGTATCCAGCACTGGCTTTAACAAGGCATGCACTGCCAGCTTCGATATGCCGTCGCACAGGCCAACCCTGAAACGCAGCACCGGCTTGCCAGCCACCGCCCGCACCAGTTCAGGCAGGCTTTGGCCAATCTGGAAAATTTCCTCTGCCTTGGCAAAGGCCACCTGCCCGGCTTCGGTCAGCGCCACGCCGCGCCCAGCCGGCCTCAACAGCTGGTGCCCAAGGTCTTTTTCAAGTTCGCGCACCTGTGCGCTGATGGTTTGAATGGCCATGTCCATGCGTTCAGCAGCACGGGCAAAACCACCCTCTTTGGCCACCATCCAGAAGTAATGCAAATGGCGATAGTTCAGGGTCACGGGCACACCTTCAATTTTAGCTTCGTAAAAACCGAAGTAACGGTTCATTAAATACTGATTTTTCCGAATCCACAACTGATACACCATGGCGCCATGTTCAATTCAACCCTCATGGAGTAACAACGTGGACGTTTTAATGGAATTCATGCATGCCGACTTTCTGGGCACCGCCGCATGGATCTGGCTGTTGTTTGTCGGTATTGTGGTGGCGCTGCTCGCCTTCGACCTGGGCGTGCTGCACAAGGATGACCACGAAATAGGGGTCAAGGAAAGCCTGTTGCTGTCGGGTGGCTACATCACCGCCGCAGTGCTGTTCGGTTCATGGGTGTGGTGGTACCTTGGCGCGGAAAGCGGCATGAACTACTTCACCGGCTTTGCGATTGAAAAGTCACTGTCGATGGACAATGTGTTTGTCATCGCCATGATCTTCTCGTTCTTCGCCATCCCCCGCCAATACCAGCACCGGGTTTTGTTCTGGGGCATTTTGGGTGTCATCGTGTTGCGTGCCATCATGATTGGCCTGGGGGCCGCACTGGTGAAAGAATTCAGCTGGGTGCTGTACCTTTTCGGTGCTTTTCTTGTGGTCACGGGCATCAAGATGTGGTTCATGGCAGACCACGAACCCGACATTGAAAACAACGCGATTTTGAAGTTCCTGCGCAAGCGCATGCGTGTTACCGAGGGTTTGCGCGGCAACGCTTTCATGGTGAACGAGGCCGACCCCAAAACCGGCAAGGTGGTGCGTTTTGCCACCCCCCTGTTACTGGCACTGGTGTTGATTGAGTTTGTGGATTTGATCTTCGCAGTCGATTCCGTGCCCGCGATTTTCGCGATCACCACCGACCCGTTCATCGTGTACACCAGCAATATTTTCGCCATTCTTGGTTTGCGTGCCCTGTACTTTGCACTGGCCGCGATGATTCACCGCTTCCACTACCTGAAGTACGCTTTGGCCATGGTGCTGGTGTTCATCGGCAGCAAAATTTTCCTGGTGAACTTTATCGGCAAATTTCCACCCGCCTTGTCGCTGAGCATCACCTTGGGGCTGATAGCCGGTGGTGTGGCGTTCTCTCTCTGGAAAACCCGGGTAGAAAGCAAGCCACAAAAACTGGAACACGCCACCGACAGCAAGTAAGGCTTGCTAAAACAAAGAAGGCCGGCACCTGTTAATTACCAAGTGTCGGCCTTTCTCTTTCACTCATCTGTTTTTACTTCGGCTGCTTCACCGCTTCAATCGCAATCAGCACTTTCACTTCGGGAAAGAAGCCGCGGTCCACCGCATAGCCCAGATCGAAATCCGTGCGCTTGAATTCAGCCACCGCATTGGCGCCACACACTTCTGCTTTCTTGAAGGGGTGCATGATGCACTTGAAGGTGTTGATTTTCAAAGGCACCGGCTTGGTAATGCCCTTCAGGGTCAAATCGCCCAACACCTCCACAGGCTTGTCACCTTCAAAACGGATTTTGTTCGCCTTGTAGGTGATGGTGGGGTGCGCCTCCACATCGAACATGTCCACACCTTTGGCTTCCTCGTTCATTTTTCCATGGCCGAAGTCCAGGCTGGTGGCATCAATTTCAATGTCCACCATGCCGGTTTTGTTGGCACGGTCCAGGGTCACGGTGCCCTTGGTTTTTTCAAACTTGCCACGCCACAGGGACAAACCACCAAGGTGGTCGGCTTCAAAAGACGGGTAAGTGTGGCTGGGGTCCACCATGTAGGTATCCACCGCCGCATGCGCTGCACCCAACATGCCCAGCGCCAGTACGCCACCCATTGCCGTTTTTGATAACTGCTTGAACATCCCTTACTCCTTGTTTGTTGTTGCGTGCCTACGGTAACGCCACCTTATTTGGCGGGCATCACCAGTTTGAAATCAATGACCACTTCGTCAGCCACCAGGCTGGTGTCGCCCCACTCACCATCAGCACCCACCTTGAAATCAAGGCGCTTGATCTGCGTTTTGCCAGTGAAAGTGTGCTTACCGCCTGCGGTTTGGATTTTCACCGGAAACTTCAGCGGTTTTTTAATGCCACGAAGGGTCAAATCGCCCATGGCTTGAAGACTGTTGCCCGACCCTGTGACGCCCGTAATCAAAAAAGTCGCCTTGGGGTGGTTTTTTGAATCGAACCAGTCCTTGCCTGCCACTTCCTTGTTGTACTCGGGGTCACCCAAATCGTAACTGGCTGTGTCCACGCTCAGGGTTGCTTTGGTGTCAGAAGGCGCGGCAGGGTTGTACTGCACATCGCCAGAGAATTTCTTGAAGTTGCCACTGACCGGCACATTGAACTGCTTGAAGGTAGCCGTCACTTCGCTTTGTGCTGTGTCCAGCGGCGCCGCCAGAGTCGGGGTTACAAACCCCGCAAAAGCCAGGCCTGCGGCCATACTGCTCACAGTGAAGGCCAATCGATGAATCATGTTCTACCTGCTTGTGAATTAATCGGCCCGCATTCCGGGGATCATGCGGCCCAAAATGCCGTCTTTGTCCAGAATGTGGTGTTTCAGGGCCATCAACACATGGCCCGCCACCAGAAAGACCAAGCCTTTGCCTGAAAGTTCATGCAGGGTTTTGAACAGCTCTTTCAATTCCGGGTCTTTGTCGATCAACACCGGCAACTCGATCACGCCAAACCACACCACCGGGTAACCGGACGCCAGGCTGTACAGGTAACCAAACGTGGGCACCCCCAACATAAACACATACAAGGCCATGTGCCCCAACTTTGCAAACAACACGGTGTTGTGCCCCCAATGCGCGGGGTACCGGGGTGTTTTCGACATCATGCGCACCACAATACGAAGCAACACCAGCACAAACAAAGTAACACCCAGCCACTTGTGCCAGTTAAACAGTTTTAGCTTGAAAGGCGTAATGCCGGGTATGTCGACCATGTACAAGCCCACACCGAATGCCGTCAAAATGCCCGCTGCCATCAGCCAGTGAACCACCATCATGGGCAAACCATACCGATGGCTCTCGCTCAATGCACTCTTCAAAATCTCATCCCTCTGCTGCGCCTGCTTGCATTTTCAGCAATAAATAGTTGGGTTTAAAGTGTTTTTCACGATACAATTTACAGTTGTTTTGATGCTGCGTACATGCCACAGCATGCTTTTGCATCCCGTTATAATCTCGTTTCAACCCAGCGCTATCAATCAGGACGTCGTATGAGCGATTCAAACGAACACGAACTTCTTATCAAAACACCGAAGCAGCTCATCATTGCGATTGTTGCCTCTTTCGTTGTTCCAATTTTCATCATTATCTTGCTGGCCAACTACGTCAGCAGCAGTGAAAAGCCCGCCGCCGGCAGCAACGCGTTCTCCGAAGAAGCCATTGCGGAACGCCTGGCGCCCGTGGGAACCATTGATTTCGTGGACGCAAACGCACCCAGGGTTCTGAAAACCGGCGAGCAGGTATACGCCGCCGCCTGTGCAGCCTGCCACACTACGGGTGCAGCCGGCGCGCCAAAGCTGGGTGACCAGGGCCAGTGGGGTGACCGCCTCAGCAAAGGTTTTGATGCCCTGTGGAAAAGTGCCGTGAATGGCATTGGCGCCATGCCAGCCAAAGGTGGCAACGCCGACCTGGATGACATCGAAGTGGCCCGCGCAGTGGCCTACATGGGCAAAGAAGCGGGTGCAGATTTCAAAGCGCCTGAGCCCGCAGCCCCAGCCGATGCACCTGCGGCAAAACCTGCGAAGTAAGTTGTGCACCACGGCGTTTCCCGGTGGTCACCAAAAAAACCCGCTTTTCAAAGCGGGTTTTTTTACGCCCACTACCTGCTCAGCATGATACCAACGCCCTTGAATATCAACATGGCATTTTCCACCACATCCTCAACGGGCTTCTTGCAACCATCAAGGCTCCAGCGGGCGGCCATGTAAAGCACTGCCCCCACCAAACCAGACGCCAACAGGGTTGAATCCAGACCGGCCAGCTCGCCATCCTTGCGTTGTTCAATCAAGGGCTTGGCCAGGGTTTCCAGCATTTCCACAAAACTGTACAAGGTTTTCAAACTCAACTCTTCCAGGTGGCGGTTCACCGTCAACACCTCCACCAGCAAAATGCGCGCGGCCTGCGGGCTGTCCTTGAACTGGGTGAAGAACACCGTCAAACCAGCACGGGTCGCCTGCTCCAGATTGTCTTCTTCCATGCCCAGCAGCACATGCTGCAATTTCTCGCGCAGCGTGTCGGTGATGTGCAGGTAACAGGCCGTGAACAGCGCCTCGGCATTGTTGAAGCTTTCGTAAAAATACCGCTCGGTCAAACCCGCTTCCTGGCACAAGCCCTTCACAGTGGACGCATGGTAGCCCGTGGAGCCAAACACCTTGATGCCCGCATCAATCAGCTTTAGCCGACGATCGGCCTTGCGCGTTTCATTGGACACACCGCGGTACCGCCGCCCTGCGTTCTTGGCAATTTGTTCTGGTGCGTTTGCATTCATATTGGAAGAGATACTCGAATAATAGGCATTGACAGTATGAAGGCCCGACATTAAATTGACAACCACGATTGTCAAATTGCAGACACGATCACAAACCACAGATTGTGACGCCAAAATCATCGAATAACGGAGACCAACACATGAAATCATTCAACGGCAAAGTGGCCGCAATCACCGGCGCAGCATCCGGCATGGGCCGCACACTGGCCATTCAACTGGCCAAAGAAGGCTGCAACGTCTCTATTTCTGACGTGGACACCAAAGGCCTGGCTGAAACCGTAAAGCTGGTAAAAGCCACCAACGCCAACATCAAGGTGACCAGCCAACAACTGGACGTATCCAACCGCGACGCCATGTACGCCTGGGCCGATCAAACCGCGAAAGACCACGGCAAGGTAAACCTGATTTTCAACAACGCGGGTGTGGCTTACGCAACCCCGGTTGAACACATCGACTACGACAAGTTCGAATGGATCATGGGCATCAACTTCTGGGGCGTGGTGTACGGCACCAAGGCGTTTCTGCCACATTTGAAGGCAAGTGGCGAAGGCCACATCATCAACACCTCCAGCGTGTTTGGACTGTGTGCACAACCCACACAATCCACATACAACGCCACCAAATTTGCGGTGCGTGGTTTCACCGAAAGCCTTCGCCAGGAACTGGACATGATGAACTGCGGCGTGTCGGCCACCAGCGTTCATCCCGGCGGCATCAAAACCGCCATTGCACGCAAAAGCGTGACCGCGCCCGAAATTGAAGAATTCACTGGCACCGACCCGGAAAGCGGCAAAGACCTATTCGAAAAAATGTTCATCACCAGCGCAGGAAAAGCGGCCGATATCATTTTGAAGGCCGTAAAGAAAGACAAACGACGCGTACTGGTTGGCCCGGATGCCGTGGCCATTGACACCATGGTGCGCACCCTGCCCGAACTTTATCAAACCATCATTGTTGGTCAGATGAAAAAAATGCGCAGCAAACAAATTGCCCGCAAAAAACGCAAGGCCACCGAGAAGCAAATGCAAAGTGCCTAAACACTGACAGACATCAAACAGGCAACTGTTTGGACTTGACGTGTAAAACGCGGTTAGTCTTAAGGCTGCCGCGTTTTTTATTGAAGGGGAGCCACGTTGGAAACACCTGCAACACAAAAAACCATCCTACTGGTTGGCGCCACAGGCCTGGTGGGCCAAAATATATTGGCACAGGCACTTGCCAACCCACAAGTTGGCAAAGTTGTTGCATTGACGCGCAAACCCATCACCCCCCACCCCAAGCTGCTCAATCAACTTATCGACTTCAACGCCATTCCTGAAGAAGCACCTTGGTGGCAAGCCGATGCGCTCATCTGCACACTGGGCACCACCATCAAGGTCGCCAAAACAGCCGAGCAATTCCGGTTTGTTGATTTCACCCTGGTGGCGCAGTTTGCTGCACTGGCCGCGCAACATGCAGTGCCCTGCTTCGTGCTGAATTCTGCCATGATGGCCAGCACCAAGGCCAAGGGCCTGTACCTTCGCACCAAAGGCGAAGCCGAGCAGACGGTTAAAAATGCGGGCATTCCCGGCGTGGTGATCGCGCGCCCGGGGCTGCTGGATGGCGACCGCGAGGAATTTCGTGTCGGCGAAGAAATTGGATTGATGGCAAGCCGCCTGCTCAACCCGCTGTTGCCCAAACGCATTCGAAGCGTGAAGGTGGAGAAACTGGCACGCGTTATGCTGGAAGAAGCCCTGAAAGCCGAGCAAGGCGTCAAGGTTCTGGAATCAGAAAGTTTTCAGTGAGCCCGTCGTGGAAAGAATTTCACACGGTATGATTGGGCAAATAAATTTATATTCGCAGCATGGCCAACATTCTTCTAATTGATGACGCGAACACCATTCGCAAGGTGTGTTCGCACATTTTGACCCAATCAGGTCACGTGGTCCGCACAGCGGCTTCCGGACAGGAAGGCATTCGGGACATCATAGAAAACGGCGCACCCGATTTGATCATCACGGACATCGAAATGCCCGGCATGGACGGACTAGAATTGTGCAACCGAATTCGAAAAACCGGTGCCACTGTGCCCATCGTGGTGATCACATCCTATTCGGACAAAGAAATGATTCAACAGGCCAAAGCCCTCAGCCTTGCTGGGTGGTTGCTTAAACCGGTTACGCCTGAAGCACTCGTTCAAAAAGTAAATTCAGCGCTGGGTGCGGCTTAAGTGCCCACCTAAGTGCCCACCTAAGTGCCCACCTAAGTGCCCACCTTGGTCAGCAGCCCTTTCAAAGCACTCAGCCTGTCTTTCGGGCTCATCTTCGGTGTGTCATCGGGCAGGTCTTTGTCGGTTTCCAGTTGTAGTTCTTTAATAAACCTCGACGGAAAACAACTGACCAGTTCACGCGCTTTCTTGCGCTTTCTGCACCAGGTAATGTTCAGGCTGCGCTGCGCACGGGTTACGCCCACATACATCAGGCGGCGTTCTTCTTCCAGCCGGTCGTCAGTCAACTCGCGCCCTTCGCCATCACCAAAACTAGGCAATATACTTTCTTCACAACCAATCAAAAACACATGCGGAAATTCCAGCCCCTTGGCGGCATGCAGGGTGCTAAGCTGCACTGCGTCGGGCCTGGTGCCATCGTCTTGCCGGTCCAGCATGGTCATCAAGGCTACCTTTTGCGTCAGGTCCAACAGGGTTGCCCCCTCTTCCTCTCCCTTGTCGCCCATCCACTTTACAAAGTCCAACACGTTTTGCCATTTGGCTTGTGCACCACGCTCGTCTTGCTGCTCGTAAAGCCATTCTTCGTACTTGATGGTACTGAGCAACTCGTTCAACAAATCACGCGCGGGTTCGCGTTGTGCGCGGTATTCCAGCTTGTTGATGAAGGTACCAAATGTACGCAACGCATCCACCATGCCGGCATTCAAATGGCTTTCGGCACCAGTTTCAAACAGCGCTTCAAACAATGAAACGCCACGCGTGCCCGCATAGGTGCCCAAGGCCTCCAGTGTTTTCTGGCCAATGCCGCGCTTCGGTGTGGTCACCGCGCGAATAAACGCCGGGTCATCATCGGAATTCACCAACAGGCGCAGGTAGGCAATCACGTCCTTGATTTCTGCACGCTCGAAAAAACTTTGTCCACCGCTGAGAATGTACGGAATTTTCTGGCGGCGCAAAGCCTGTTCCAGAATACGGGCCTGAAAATTACTGCGGTATAACACAGCATAATCGCCGTACTTGGCACGGCGCTCGAAGCGGTGGCCACTCAGCATCATGGCAACCTGCTCGGCCTCGTGTTCGTCGTCGGCCATGGGGCTTATTACAATCGGCTCGCCCGGCCCGTGGTCGCTCCACAGTGTTTTCGGAAACAGCTTCGGGTTGTTCTCAATCAAGCGGTTGGCCGCCTGAAGAATACGCAGGGTGGAACGGTAATTTTGTTCCAGCTTGATCACTTTTAGTTGAGGATAGTCTTCGGTCAGCTGCCGCAGGTTTTCGATCGTGGCGCCTCGCCAGGCGTAAATGGCTTGGTCATCATCCCCAACAGCCGTGAACATGGCGCGCGGTCCGGCGATCAAACGCAGCAAATCGTATTGGCAGGCATTGGTGTCTTGCACCTCATCGACCAGCAAATAGCGCAGGCGGTTTTGCCAGCGGTTGCGCACTTCGTCATTGCTGGCCAACAGGCGCGTGGGTTTCAAAATAAGGTCGTCAAAATCCACAGCCTGGTAAGCCGCCAATGTCGCTTCATAGCTTTTGTACAGGCGCGCAATCTGCCCTTCATCATCCGTGGTGGCTTGGGCCAGCGCGGTGTCGGGATCGATCAAACCATTCTTCCAAAGCGAAACCACGCTTTGCGCCTTGCGTATCAGTTGCTTGTCGGTGGTGCCGTACAGCTGTTGCACCAAACCATAGGTGTCGGTGGCATCCAGAATCGAGAAGCGTGCCTTCAACCCGGCGTGCTTGTGTTCTTCACGCAGAATCCGAATGCCCAGGCTGTGAAACGTGCACACCAGCAGGCCCTTGCCTTCCGTGCCATGCAGCAGCTTGGCCGCACGTTCTTCCATTTCCTTGGCGGCTTTGTTGGTGAAGGTAACAGCGGCAATGTTCTTCGCGCTTACACCTTTGTTTTGAATCAGATGCGCAATTTTTTGGGTAATAACACGTGTTTTACCCGACCCGGCCCCTGCCAGTACAAGGCAGGGACCATCGACGTAATGCACAGCTTCGCTTTGGGCTTTGTTCAGGCCAACAAACATACAGGGGGGAAACTCCAGGGGAAGGCATTACTGTACCAGAGGCACTTACAGATCGACCGGATCCACTTCCAAAAACCAGCGAACGCTACCGGGTAACTCGTGCAGTTGCGCTAGCCATTGGGTTAAGAAACGATGCAAAGCAGGTCGCGATTCGCTTTCAATCAGCATTTGCGCGCGTTCAATGCCACCCACTCGCACAACCGTCAGCGGCACCGGGTCGCACATAAACACAGGGTTGTCCGCATCCACCAAAGGTTCACCCAACTCCCTCGCCGTGCTTAAAAACTGCAGGCAATTGGCCAGCTTTTTGTGGTCGGCCCGAATGGTGGCCTGGTGTGAAAACGGCGGCATGCGGGCGTCTTTGCGGGCCTGCATTTCATGGCCAGCAAAGCTTTCGTAATTGTGCGCCTTCAAGGCATCAAACAGCGGATGCTGCGGGTACCGGGTTTGCACAACCATGCGGGCATCACCGGCCCTGCGCCCCGCCCGGCCCGCCACCTGCATCAGCTGCGCAAACAAGCGTTCCGGCGCGCGGTAAGCATGCGAATACAGTGACGCATCCACATTCAAGGCCAACACCAGGGTTACGTTGGCAAAGTCGTGCCCCTTGGCAATCATCTGCGTGCCCACCAGCACATCGGCTTCCCCGCTGTGGGCCTGCTGAAGCAAAGCTTCCATTTGCCCCTTGTTGCGGGTGCTGTCGGCATCTATTCGCAGAATGTTCGCGGTGGGCAGCAAACCGGCAAGGGTTTCTTCAATGCGCTGGGTGCCCCGGCCAAAGCCGGTCAAATCCTGATTACCGCAGGTGGGGCAATGTGTGGGCACGCGCTGGCCTGCACCACAGTGGTGGCAACGCAGCATGCGTTCATTCTTGTGCCACACCATGTGCGCTGTGCAGTGGTCGCAATTGGCCACCCAGCCACAGGCATTGCACACCATTTGCGGCGCGTAGCCACGGCGGTTCAAAAACACAATACTTTGTTTGCCCGCTTCAAAGTTTTGCACCAGGGCCTGCATGGCGGGTTCGCTCAAACCTTCCTTGGCGGGAAAGTTGGCCGTGTTGATCAACTCTACCTTGGGCAAGCTGGCACCCAGCACTGCACGGTTCTTCAACGTCAAGCGCTTGTAAGCACCGAGATCGGCTTTCAACCAGCTTTCCAGCGCAGGGGTGGCCGAACCCAAGACAATGGGCACCTCGCGCTGTTTGGCCAGCATCAGGGCCAAATCGCGGGCATGGTAACGCATGCCGTCTTGCTGCTTGTACGAAGGGTCGTGTTCCTCGTCCACCACAATCATGCCAAGCCTGGGCAGGGGGGTCAGCACGCCCAAGCGCGTGGCAATAATTACATCAGCGGCACCTGTTGCGGCCTCAAACCAGGCTTTGGTTCGGGTCAGTTCGGCCAGGTTGCTGTGCATCACCACCACGCGGTGCGGGGCAAGGCGTTCTTTGTACAAGGCCTGCGCAGCCGGGGTCAGGTTGATTTCGGGCAGCAACACCAACACCTGTTCACCACGCCTCAGGCGTTCTTCCACAGTGTGCAAGTACACCTCGGTTTTGCCGCTGCCGGTTACGCCGTACAGCAAGAAGGGCTGAAAGCCGGCTGCAGTCGACAACTGCGCCACAGCCTCCAGCTGCTCGGTGTTCAACAGCGGTTTTTCCAGTTTGTCTATTTTGGTTTTGGCAACAGCAAGGGGCTCGTGTCGCTCGGCCAGCAACTTCAAGGCGTGTTCCCGCGATTTGCCCACCATCACAGGTTCTTCCCCACGGGCGTTCAGTACGCGCAGGGCTTTGGGCAAAGCCTCCAGGGCGATCATGCCCAAAGGGTGGTGGTAATACTTGGCTGCGAATTCAATCAACGCGCGCCACTCTGGGCTTAAGCACTCCGCCTCATCCAGAATCGCGTGCACAGGTTTGATGTTTTCAGCCATTTGCTGGTCAGGCGCAACA
Organism: Limnobacter sp.; assembly: GCF_036846585.1. GTDB lineage: Bacteria > Pseudomonadota > Gammaproteobacteria > Burkholderiales > Burkholderiaceae_B > Limnobacter. The sequence goes on from NZ_DAIUBR010000016.1 coordinate 14,240, forward strand.
CCTTGGACCAAACCAATTCGATGCTGGCGCCCCCACGGCACAATCACTCGCATCCCGAATTGGGGCGAGGTTTCGCTGCACCATTGGTATGTAAATGCTTTGGGAAGCGGTGCAGCAACCAACACATTCACCAGCAAATGACACCCCTCGATCGGGTTAGATGATGTGTCTGGACTTGGGTTTGTCTTCACAGCTTACTTTAAGTTCATGGACTAGCTGACTTGAATTAAACGGATTACAAAAGACCAACACGCATTGTGGATAACTTTGTGGACATCCGTGGATTGTAGATGTAAAGGTGCTACAGGATGCGGATCTTCATGTAAAGTACAAATTTTGTAAAATAACAATTTATTTCATTAAATCAACAACTTAACTGCCACCCCTGCCTGTCCGATCATCGTGCAATGCAAAAAAAGGTTTTCTTGGACTTGCGCCAAAAATGTGCATAAGTCCAAGTTTTCACTGCCTTTGTTTGCGGCTGTATGCATGAACAGCGTTCACCATGACCTCAACGCTGTCGGGGTTGGTGAACTGGGAAATACCATGCCCAAGGTTAAACACATGCCCCGCACCGGCTTGTGGAACCCCGAAGCTTTCCAGCGCCTTGGCCACTTCAGCCTCAATTTGCGCGGGCTCAGCGAACAGCACATTGGGGTCCAGGTTGCCCTGAATTGCACAACGGTCGCCAACGCGCGCACGTGCCTGCCCCAGATTCACGGTCCAGTCCACCCCCACGGCGCTGGCACCGGTGGAAGCAATGTCTTCCAGCCACAAACCACCGCCTTTGGTAAACACAATGGATGGGATGCTTTCTGTGAAACTGCCCCGGTTGGCCTGCAACGGCAAACTGGCGACAATTTTCCGGATGTAGTTCAAGCTGAACTTGTGAAATGCACCATCTGCAAGCGCACCACCCCAACTGTCGAAAATCATCACAGCCTGGGCACCGGCATCAATTTGCGCGCGCAGGTACTGGCTGACCGCCTCGGTGGTCACCTCCAGAATGCGGTGCATCAGGTCAGGGCGCTTGTACAGCATGGTTTTCACCTTGCGGAAATCGCTACTGCCACCGCCCTCCACCATGTAGCAGGCCAGGGTCCAGGGGCTGCCAGAAAAACCAATCAAGGGCACACGGCCATCCAGGGCACCACGGATGGTGCTGACGGCATCAGTGACATACTTCAGGCTGGTGCCAATATCAGGCACCGCCAGCTTGGCCACGTCTTCTTCCGTCACCAGGGGTCGCTCAAACTTTGGACCTTCGCCTTCGGAGAAGTACAAACCCAGGCCCATGGCATCAGGCACGGTCAGAATGTCGGAAAACAAAATGGCCGCATCCAGCCTGTAGCGCTCAAGGGGCTGCAAAGTCACTTCACAGGCGGCTTCCGGGTTGGTGCACAAACCCATGAAATTGCCAGCCTTGGCCCGGGTTGCCCGGTATTCCGGCAAATAACGCCCGGCCTGGCGCATCAGCCACACAGGCGTGTATTCAGTGGGCTCGCGGCGCAATGCACGCAGGAAAGTGTCGTTCTTGACGGGCTGAAAACTGCTCATGGTCTTTGGTGCTTGATAAAATGATTCAAATGAGAAACAGGCGCTGGTGCTCGGTTTTCAGACAGCGATCCATCACAAAAGGCAGTCCCGCTGCCTTTGCCTTGGCTTCCACCAAGTCGTTGCGAATACCCTGCTGCAACCACACTGCGCCAGCGCCGATATTCATGGCCTGTGCCAGTACGTCCGGCGTGTATTCCGCGCGGCGAAACACGTCCACCAAATCAACCTTGAGGCCGCTTTCTTCAACCGCTGTTTTCAAATCGGGATAACAGGTTTCACCCAACAGGCCGCTGGGGCGCCCCTGCAAGCCAGGATTGATAGGCAAAATCCTGTAACCCTGTGACTGCAAATACTTGGCAACAAAAAAACTGGGCTTGTGTGCCTGCGATGAAAAGCCCACCACGGCGATGGTTTTTGCTGTTTCAAGCAACTGCTTCAGTTCAGGGTCTTGCATGCACAATCCTTCTGGCGGTTGCCCGCTCAAGCTCAAGATTCGAAGGACTCCATTGTGCCTGAAAAACCGGTCTGCCGGACCCACCCAAGCCCATCCCGGGTGGCCCCTTTGGGCCGGTACTCACAGCCAATGTGCCCCGTGTAAACAAGTGCTTTTAGTTGCAGATACACTTGTGAGTAATCCAGCCCCTTGCAAGAAGGTTCGTCCCGATTGGGCACCCCCGCAATTTGCAAGTGCTTCACACGCCCTGTGGGCAGGTACCGGGCCAGTGCATCCAGCGCATCGCCCTCCACGCGCTGGCAATGGTAAAGGTCCATTTGCACGCCCAGGTTGGGGCGATCCACACGTTGTATCAAGGCATGCGCAGCCGCTTGCTCGGCGAGCAGATAACCGGGTATGTCGTTGCGATTGATCGGTTCGATCAGCCAATCAATTGACCCGCCAATTGTTGAGTCAGCCAACCACGACAGGTTCTTTTCATAGCAAGCCCATGCGCGCTCCACTGAAGCCGCCTCACCCAGGTTCACCGCGCCAGCCAGCACATGCACTTTGCGTACGCCCAGGGTGTTTGCGTATTCGCTCGCCAGCTCAATTGAACGCTTGAACTCATCGCGCCGCGCAGGCGAACTGGCCAAACCACGATCACCTTTGGCCCAGTCACCTGCAGGTGTGTTGATCAGCACCCAGGTAACGCCCGCCTCATTGGCTTTGTCGCGCAACAATTCAGCGCAATATTCATAAGGAAACATGCATTCAGCGTGCTGAAAACCGTCTTCGGCACACGCTTGCAACCGGTCCGGAAATTCGAACTCGGTGTATAACCAGCTCAGGTTGGCTGCCAGCTTCATACTTCAAACACCAGATTCGGATTAAAGAACGGATTCTCGAACGCCTGCGGCGTCACCTGCACTTGCCCGCGTTCCATTTTTCTGGCCTTGCCCTTCTTGCGCACGTAACCGCGCGGGTTCACCAGCACACGGGTTTGCCCGCCGTTCTGGTGAACGGTGTAGTCAAAGGAGTCGTGCATGTGGCCGTGCACCCACACATCGGCCTTACCCATCAAACGACCAAGATCCGACACAAATGCAGCATTGATCGGGCTTAAATAAAAACGCGGGTGAATACTTTGTGGGTGGGGTGCATGGTGGGTGACCACCACGGTTTTGCCGTCGAAGGGTTTTGCCAGCTCGCATTCCAGCCAATCGATGTTCTGGTAGTGCAAGTCAATGCCCATGGTTGGCGAAAACTGCTTGCCCCGCATGCGGATCAGTTTGTAATCGGGCAGAAAAGCCTTGGCCACCAGTTCTGCACCAAAACGCCAGCCAGGTTGAATATTGAAATCAGTCCACAAGGTACAACCCAGAAACCGGACACCATGAATCACGACACTGGTTCGCTGAAGATAATTCAGGGTTTTTCGGGCAGCAAGTTCAAACAGCTGATCATCAAGAATTTCGATGTCGTGGTGGTAGTACTCGTGATTGCCAGCAATATAAATGTGGTTTTCTTCACCCATATCGGCCAAAGCCTGCAGGCCTTTGATGCCTTGGTGAATGTCGCCGGCAAGTATCATCAAATCCACATCACTGGCGGGCTGGGGAACAGCCGCCAGAGCGGGAAAGTTGCGCATCGTTTCAAGATGCAGGTCAGAATACAGGGCGATTTTCATGCCTTTATTCTAACCCGTTCAAGACATGCAAATGGCTTACACGCCCTCGGTGCGCAAAGCCTGGCCCATCTGTTCAATGCAACGCATCACATGGTCTTCCAGAATTTTGCGGGTAAGGTGCCGCCAGTCAAGGCGGTTGATAAACACCAGTTTGTCGGTTTTCTCATTGATGGCAAACCAGGTGGGAATGGGGGTGGAACGACCCATCTCGCGGTTTGCTTGAAGCACCTTCTTGGCTGCGGCCAGATTGTCCACATGAAAGTGTTTCAACTCAATGTGAATGTCTACCCAGTGCACACCTTCCATTTCACCCTCCTGCAGTGCAACAGGCTGGTCATTAAAGAAGAACACAGGACCATTTGGGGTTCTTTCGCTGGGGCGGGACTGAGCAAGGTCAGCCAACAGATCGTCAAATTTCTTGTACATAAAGTAGCTCCTAGATAGCCCTTTATGTTGTCAACCGTGACGTGTAGTTCCAATAAACGTGCAGGTACTTCCGTTCAAGAAAAAAGCCACGGTTTTCACCGTGGCTTTTGTCCGCTTCAACCTTTGGGGCTTTGGCATTTTATTGCTTAACGTACTTTTCTCAAGCGCTTGATGGCCTGCAACTGCGCAATCGCGGAAGCCAATTCAGCCTGTGCTTGAGCATAGTCAATGTCTGCACTGCGATTGGCCAATGCTTCCTCTGCCAATCGCTTGGCTTCCATTGCTTTGGCTTCATCCAGGTCGCTGCCGCGAAGGGCCGTGTCTGCCAAAACAGTAACGGAGTTGGGTTGTACTTCCAACACGCCACCATTGACGAACACCACTTCTTCTTCAGCCTGACCTGCAATCTTGATGCGAACTGTACCGGGCTTGATGCGTGTAATCAGCGGGGTGTGGCGAGGGTAAATACCCAGCTCACCCTGCTCTCCTGGCAAAGCAACAAACTCTGCTTCACCTTCGAAGATTGATTCTTCTGCACTCACCACGTCCACGTGGATTGTCGACATACTCATTTCCTTTGTGATGGGTGCCAGTTTGGGTTTTCACCTCAACCGGCACACGACACACCAGTCGGATTACTGAATTTTCTTGGCTTTTTCGAAGGCTTCATCGATGGTACCTACCATGTAGAAAGCCTGCTCGGGCAAGTTGTCACACTCACCGTTCACAATCATCTTGAAGCCGCGAATGGTTTCCTTCAGTGACACGTACTTGCCGGGTGAACCGGTAAACACTTCAGCCACTGTGAAAGGCTGTGACAGGAAACGCTGGATTTTACGCGCACGGGCCACGGCCAACTTGTCTTCTGGAGACAATTCGTCCATACCCAAAATCGCGATAATGTCGCGCAGTTCCTTGTAACGCTGCAGTGTTTGCTGAACGCCACGGGCCACGTTGTAGTGCTCTTCGCCAATGATGTTGGGGTCCACCTGGCGTGATGTGGAATCCAGAGGATCCACCGCAGGGTAAATACCCAAAGAGGCGATGTCACGAGACAACACAACTGTCGCGTCCAAGTGGGCAAACGTTGTCGCAGGTGACGGGTCGGTCAAGTCATCCGCAGGAACGTAAACCGCTTGCACGGAAGTAATGGAACCCTTCTTGGTCGAAGTAATACGCTCTTGCAAGCGACCCATTTCTTCGGCCAGTGTTGGCTGGTAACCCACCGCTGAAGGCATACGACCCAGCAACGCAGACACTTCTGTACCGGCCAAAGTAAAGCGGTAAATGTTGTCCACGAACAGCAGCACGTCACGACCTTCGTCACGGAAGTATTCAGCCATGGTCAAGCCAGTCAGCGCAACACGCAGACGGTTGCCGGGAGGCTCGTTCATCTGGCCATACACCAGTGCAACTTTGTCCAACACGTTGGAATCTTTCATCTCGTGGTAGAAGTCGTTGCCCTCGCGAGTACGCTCACCCACACCGGCGAACACGGAGTAACCACCGTGCTGCTTGGCGATGTTGTTGATCAATTCCATCATGTTCACGGTCTTGCCCACACCCGCACCGCCGAACAAGCCTACCTTACCGCCTTTGGCGAACGGGCAGATCAAGTCGATCACCTTGATACCGGTTTCCAACAGTTCTGTCGAAGGTGACAGTTCGTCGAAAGCGGGTGCATCCTGGTGAATGGCACGTGTTGCATCGGTTTTCACGGGGCCGGCTTCATCGATTGGGCGACCCAATACGTCCATGATGCGGCCCAGTGTGCCTTGGCCCACGGGAACTGAAATTGGCTTGCCTGTGTTTGTCACAGCCATGCCACGGCGCAAGCCGTCTGATGCACCCAAACAGATGGTACGAACTACACCGTCACCCAGCTGCTGCTGAACTTCCAGTGTCAGTTCGGAACCTTCCATGGTTAGCGCGTCGTACACTTTCGGCATGTTGTTGCGTGAAAACTCAACGTCAATCACCGCGCCGATACACTGTACGATTTTTCCTTCGTTTGTCGCAGTACTCATCGTTATTTCCTTAATTCAAAATCGTTCCGAACTTCCGCTTACACAGCCGCTGCGCCGCCGACGATCTCTGCCAATTCTTTCGTAATGGCAGCCTGACGGGCTTTGTTGTAGGTAAGTTGCAGTTCACTGATCACATTCTTGGCGTTGTCTGACGCTGCCTTCATCGCAACCATACGTGCTGATTGTTCTGAAGCCATGTTTTCTGCTACTGCCTGGTACACCAATGCTTCGATGTAACGCAGCAACAAATCGTCGATCACGGCCTTCGCATCCGGCTCATAGATGTAGTCCCACGACGTGGAGCCTTCATCGGCTTGCAGCCTTTCGCCACCCAAGGGCAGCAGTTGCTCGAACACGGCCTCTTGCTTCATGGTGTTCACAAACTTGGTGTATGCCAGATAAACAGCATCCACTTCGCCTGCAACGTACGCATCAAGTTGTACCTTGATCGCGCCGATCAGCGCTTCCAGGTGGGGCTTGTCGCCAAGACCCGTGACCTTGGAAGTTACTTCAACACCAATGCGGTTAAAGAAGCCAGCGCCCTTTGTACCGATTGCGGTTGCTCGTACCTTTGCGCCCTTGGCACCAAACTCCTGAAATTTGCTGGTCACCAAACGCAGAATGTTGGTGTTCAAGCCACCACACAGACCTTTGTCCGTTGTCACAACAATCGCAGCCACGTTTTTGATTTCGTTGCGCGCCACCATGTATTCATGGCGGTATTCAGGGTTTGCCTTGGCCAGGTTGGCACAAATGTTCCGAACTTTGTCCGCATAGGGACGAGCCGAACGCATACGGTCCTGGGCTTTGCGCATTTTGGACGCAGCCACCATTTCCATCGCCTTCGTGATCTTTCGCGTGTTTTGCACGCTCTTGATCTTGGTCCGGATTTCCTTCATTCCTGACATCGTATTTCCTCCAATGACCGGGAAGGTGCAAGACCTTCCGGGTTATGCGGTGGGTACAATCAGATCGCTCTGATTAATACGCGCCAGTTTTCTTGAATGACTTCACGGCCTCGTGCAGCTTTGGCTCGTCGTCTTTCGACAACTCGTAAGTCTGCTCGATGCGATCGATCAGGTCCTTGTGGCTTGTCTGCATGAACTGACGCAGAGAAACCTCAAAAGGAAGAACGTTCGCGACGTCAACATCATCCAGATAACCATTGTTGATTGCGAACAGGGCCAGTGCCATTTCCCATGTTTTCAACGGGGCGTACTGGGGCTGCTTCAACAATTCAACCACACGGCGACCACGTTCCAGCTGGCGGCGGGTTGCTTCGTCCAGATCAGAAGCAAACTGCGCAAACGCAGCCAATTCACGGTACTGAGCCAAGTCGGTACGGATACCGCCTGACAGCTTCTTAACCACCTTCGTTTGCGCTGCACCACCCACGCGAGACACGGAAATACCCGCGTTGATCGCTGGACGGATACCGGCGTTGAACAAGTCGGTTTCCAGGAAGATTTGACCGTCAGTAATTGAAATTACGTTGGTTGGAACAAACGCGGTTACGTCACCAGCCTGGGTTTCAATAATTGGCAGTGCGGTCAATGAACCGGTTTTGCCTTTCACTTCACCCTTGGTGAATTTTTCAACGTAGTCGGCGTTCACGCGTGATGCGCGCTCAAGCAAACGGCTGTGTAGGTAGAACACGTCACCCGGGTAAGCTTCGCGGCCGGGTGGGCGACGCAGCAACAGGGAAATTTGACGGTAGGCCACAGCTTGCTTGGACAGGTCGTCGTACACGATCAAGGCGTCTTCACCGCGGTCGCGGAAGTATTCGCCCATGGTGCAACCTGAGTAAGGTGCCAGGTATTGCATCGCAGCCGATTCAGAAGCAGAAGCCACTACAACAATGGTGTATTCCAGCGCGCCGAATTCTTCAAGCTTGCGGACCACGTTCACGATGGAGGAGGCTTTCTGGCCCACAGCCACGTACACGCAAGTAACGCCTGTGCCTTTCTGGTTGATGATCGCGTCGATCGCCACAGCTGTTTTACCAGTCTGGCGGTCGCCAATGATCAATTCACGCTGGCCGCGGCCAACGGGAACCATGGCGTCAATCGCTTTCACGCCGGTTTGCAGAGGCTGGTCTACTGACTTACGCTCAATAACACCAGGCGCCACTTTTTCGATCACGTCAGTCATCTTGGCGTTCACTGGGCCTTTGCCGTCGATCGGCACACCCAATGCATTCACCACGCGACCACGCAGTTCAGGACCAACAGGCACTTCCAGAATGCGGCCGGTACACTTGACCAGGTCACCTTCAGAAATATGCTCATAGGAGCCCAAAATAACGACACCCACGGAATCACGTTCCAGGTTGAGCGCCAAACCAAAGGTGTTGCCCGGGAATTCAAGCATTTCACCTTGCATAACATCTGACAAACCATGAACGCGGCAAATACCGTCGCTCACGGACACTACAGTACCTTGTGTCCGGATGTCGGCCGATGATCCGAGGCCTTCGATCCGGCTCTTGATCAGTTCACTGATCTCAGAGGGATTAATCTGCATATTGATTGCTCCAATTACGTTTGAGGGCCAAGTTAGGCTGTTAAAGCCGCCTTCATCGCGTTGAGTTTGCCGCGCACCGAACTATCCAAAATCTGGTCGCCAACGGTGACGCAAACGCCACCAATCAGCGATTCATCCACCTGAACTGTTACCTTCAGCTTGGAACCAAATTTCTTCTCCAATGCGCCACGTACGTTTTGAACTTCAGCATCAGTCATGGGGAATGCAGAGGCGATGACCGCGTCTGCAGAACCTTCATGGCTGTTCTTCAATTCTTCGAACTGTCGAGCGATTTCTGGCAAGGCCAGCAAACGGCCATTTTCCACAAGCGCATTCAAAAAATTCGTTGCTTGCGCTTCCGCCGGTGTCTTGGTCAGTTCAACAAACACTTTCAACACCTGCTCGTCAGTCAACTTTGGGTTGCTGACCAGCAATTTGATGTCTGCGTTGCTTGCGACTGCCGACCACGACTGTAGCCAATCACTCCACTGATTCAGGTTTGAAGTTTTGGCAACTTCAAATGCAGCTTCAGCGTAAGGACGGGCGATGGTGGATAGTTCGACCATTTTGTTTTTCCTTAAGCGTTAGGCTTACAGTTCCGCTTTCAGTTGATTCAGCAAATCTGCGTGGGCCTGGGCGTTCACTTCCTTCTTCAGGATTTGTTCTGCGCCTTTCACCACGAGAGTTGCCAACTGATCGCGCAACTGGTCACGGGCACGTTGTGCTTCGTTTGCAGCTTCCGCTTCAGCCTGCGCAAGAATTCGCTTGCGCTCAACTTCGGCTTGTTGTTTTGCCTCTTCGATAATCTGCTGGGCACGCTTTTCTGCTTCGGCCAGGCGTTGCTGATTTTCAGAACGGCTAACAGCCAATTCCTGTTCAGCTTTACGACCGGCGTCTGCCAAAGCCTGCTTACCACGTTCTGCAGCGGCCAGGCCGTCTGCGATTTTCTTTGCACGCTCATCGATGCTCTTGATCAGTGGAGGCCATACGAATTTCATCGTAAAGACCGCCAAGATGAAGAAAACGACGAGCTGAGCAAACAGCGTTGCGTTTAAGTTCACGGCATGTTTCCTCTAAAACGCACGAATTGGACTTAAAACATTCGTGCGGTGTTGTTCGAAGGAAGTGGCGGTAAATTAACCAACAAATGGGTTGGCGAACGCGAACATCATCGCGATACCAACACCGATCAGGAACGCAGCGTCGATCAGACCGGCCAAAACGAACATCTTTGTTTGCAGTTCGTTCATCAGTTCTGGCTGGCGAGCAGACGCTTCCAGGTACTTACCGCCCATGATGGCAATACCGATACAGGCACCAATCGCACCCAAACCAATAATAATGCCGCAAGCAAGAGCTACGAAAGCAACGTTAGTCATGACAACTCCTTAAATTGAAAAAATGAAAAATTAAAAAAACCAAAAAAACTAAAATCGATCAGTGGCTCTGATGTGCCTGGCCAATGTAGATCAAGGTCAACATCATGAAAATGAAGCCTTGAAGCAACACGATCAGAATGTGGAAAATTGCCCAGATTGTTCCGGCCAACACATGGCCCAAGAAGGCAAACGCACCACCCATGGACAACGCAGCAGCGCCACCCAGCAAAGCGATCAGCATGAACACCAATTCGCCTGCATACATGTTGCCGAACAATCGCATGCCCAAGGACACGGTTTTCGCAGCAAACTCAATCAGATTCAACAAAAAGTTGGGAATCCACAGCAGTGGGTTGGCACCAAAGGGTGCGCAGAACAGTTCGTGCACGAAGCCGCCAGCACCCTTGATCTTTACGGAGTAGTAAAGCATCAGACACAACACACCCAAGGACAAGCCCAGCGTGCCGTTCAGGTCGGCTGTGGCCACCACGCGTATGTAGGGCTCGCCGGGGCTGGCTGCGTAGCCAAGTTGGTACATCAGTTGGCCCCAGGCCATTGGAATCAGGTCTACAGGGATCAAGTCAAAGGTGTTCATGACAATAATCCACAGAAACACGGTCAATGCCAGTGGGGCAATGAAGGTGCGGTCGCCGTGCACAATGGATTTGGATTGGTTTTCAACCATTTCCACCAACATTTCGACGAAACCCTGAAAGCGGTTCGGCACACCAGAAGTGGCTTTGGACGCTGCTTTGCGCAGAAAGAAAATAACAAGAAGACCTGACAGGATGGAAAAAAACATCGTGTCGAAGTTGATCACTGAGAAATCGACGATAAATTTTTGCTTATCGGTAGCGAAATGCTGCAAGTGATGGACGATGTACTCTGAGGGCGTTTGCCCGTGCTCGGAAGATGCCATACTTATCTCAAGAAAAATGCCAAAAAATAGCTTTTGAGGGTGACGATCGCTGTGAGGATCAAGGACCACCAAACAATGTTCGGGTCAACTTGACTCGCTACAAACATGATCGCGATTGTTGCGCCAACCTTCAGGAATTCTCCGGCCAAAAACACAAAGGTTCCGCCCATGGGGGTTTTACTGCCCAAGGCCAGCCGTGCGGCGAACAATGTGCTCGGCAACGCGACGGCGACGAAACCCCATGCAGCAGATTGCGCGTGAACAGGAGACACCAACCACAGGAGGAGGCACGTAGCCACCCCGACGACCCATTGGAGTCCAACTATTTTCCACATTTTTTGCTGCACCGCCACATTTCGCCTTTTCCGGGTACGTATTTCCCCGTAAGGCGCACGTGTTTTTGACAAACCGCCAGATTATAGGGGTTTGTACAGCCCTTCGTCAAACAAAAACGGCTTATTTTTCACACCGATTTGGTGCAAAAGTTAAAGGTCTTCCTTGGGAAAGCCGATGCGCTCCAGCACACCGTCCAATTCGTCCAGACTGTTAAATTTGATAGTAACACTGCCTTTGCCATTTGGATTGGCTTTTAATTGAACCGCACTGGCCAACCAGTCTGCCAAACCTTCTTCCAGGCGACGCACGTCCGCTGTTTGCCTGGGCTTGCTGGCCACCCGATCATTGTTGCTGGCCCAGTCATTGACCAGTTTCTCGGTTTCACGCACCGACAAACGCTTGTTGACCACTTCATTAGCACACGCGATCTGCTCAGCCGCGGTCAAAGCCAGCAAGGCGCGGGCATGGCCCATTTCAACATCACCAGCCAACAACATGGTTTGAACCGGCTCGGCCAGGTTCAACAAGCGCAACATATTGCTTGTTGCACTGCGGGACCGACCAATGGCACGTGCTGCGTCTTCGTGGGTCAGGTTGAATTCCCGAATCAAACGCTGGACGCCCAGCGCCTCTTCCAATGGATTCAAGTCTTCGCGCTGAATGTTTTCGATCAGCGCCATGGCCAGGGCAGACTCATCGGGAACCGCACGCACCAACACAGGGACTTCTTCAAGACCCGCTATTTTTGATGCACGGAAGCGACGTTCGCCAGCGATAATTTCATACTTTCCCGACCCGACAGGTCGAACCAGAATAGGCTGCATGATGCCCTGGCTTTTGATGGACTCCGCCAACTCCATGAGCGACGACTCATCCATGCGGGAGCGCGGCTGGTATTTGCCAGCCTGCAGCTTGCCCAGAGGCAGCGTCATGACTTGTTCACCCATGTCTTTGTTGACGTCGTCACCAGAAGGTCCCAATAGCGCTTCCAGCCCCCTTCCCAGGCCTTTTGTACGTTTAATCGCGTTCATATTTTCTTCTATTGAATGTGGTTAGGCTGCAATGGGCAAGCCCAGGCGTTCAACCATTTCATTGGCGAAATCAAGATAGGCCCTGGCACCCTTGCTGGATTTGTCGAACAGCACACCAGGCACACCATAACTGGGCGCTTCGGCCAAGCGGACATTGCGTGGAATGATTGTTTTGAACACCTTGTTGCCGAAATGCTTTTCAAGCTGGGCGGAAACCTGTTGGGCCAAGGTCATGCGGGGGTCGTACATCACCCGCAACAAACCAATAATGGTCAGGTTCGGGTTCAGGTTCTTGCACACCTGCTTGATGGTGTTCACAAGGTCGCTCAAACCTTCCAGGGCATAGTATTCACATTGCATGGGAATCACCACGCCATTGGCACAGCACAGGGCATTCAAGGTGAGCAGCGAAAGGGCCGGCGGGCAATCGATAAGAATGAAGTCGTACTGGCTGTCCACCTCGGAAATGGCTTCGCGCAGTTTGATCTCGCGATCCTCAAATTCAACCATTTCCACTTCGGCACCGGCCAGTTCACGGTTGGCTGCCAGCACGTCGAAATCGCCTTCAGCGCGCACGGTGGCCTCTGCCACACCCACCATGCCAACCAGCACCTGGTACACCGTGTGTTTGACGCTGCGCTTGTCGATGCCGCAACCCATGGTGGCATTGCCTTGCGGATCCAGGTCAACCAACAACACGCGCTGCTTGGCCATGGCCAAACCGGCAGCCAGATTCACCGCAGTGGTGGTTTTTCCCACGCCACCTTTCTGGTTGGCAATGCAGAACACTTTCGCCATCTTCTTGTCCTGTGAATGAATCTTCCGATTCTAGCGTTTAATCAGGAACAAGTGCCTTGTCTCGTCCAGGAATGGCACTTGAATTGGGTGCAAGGCTTCAATTCGCCAGCCTGCGGGCACGTCCTTGTCCACTTCCGCCCGGCCCTTTAAGGCAGCAAACTGTCCGTTTTCGGCCAGCAGGTGCTGGCCAAGCACAATGAAATTGTCGATGCTGGAAAAAGCGCGGGAGCAAATCAGGTCGAACCGCGTATTGGGTTGATACTCCTCTACCCGGCCATGTACTGCCTGTGCGTTCCTCAAGCCCAGGCTGGCAATTGCTTGCTGCATGAATGCCGCCTTTTTCTGAACGGTGTCGATCAGCGTGACCTGCCAGTTGGGCTGGGAAATCGCCAATACCAGACCGGGTAAGCCCGCACCGGCGCCCACATCCAGAATTTCGGCGTGTGGCGTGGCCTGTAACGCGAAAGAAATTTCGGGCAGCACGGCCAGTGAATCAAGCAAATGGTGCGTGATCAATTCACGGTTGTTGCGAATGGCGGTGAGGTTGTACACCCGATTCCATTTCTGGATAAGCTGCCCGTATTTGAATAACTGATCATGCTGATTGGCATTCAAACCCAAACGCAGTTGTGCAATGCCGTCATTCAGCAGGGTTTGGTCTGAAGACCCCAGGGTTTCAGACTTTGATTTTCGGTGAGCTGAATTCAAGCAACCTGCTCCGAGGTTCCATCAGAGGATTTGGACACACCAGTGCTTCGATTCAGCAAGTCACGCTTCTTCAGGTGCACAAGCAACAGCGAAATTGCCGCGGGCGTAATGCCTTGAATACGCCCCGCCTGTCCAATGGTTTCCGGCTTGTGCATGTTCAGCTTTTGTTGCACTTCCTTGCTTAGGCCGTTTACACCGGCATAGTCGAAATCGGTTGGCAAGCGAATGGATTCATTGCCCAGCCCCCGTTCTACTTCAGCCTGTTGGCGCAGCACATAACCTGCGTACTTCACTTCTATTTCCAACTGGGAAATCAAATCGCTTTGCTGCAAGGGGTCGACCATAGCCAGCTCGCCATCCTCTTTGCTCAGGGTACTCAAGTCTTGATAACTCACGTCCGGGCGTTTCAGCAGATCATACAGGTTGTATTCACGGTCAATGCCTTTGTGCAGTACGCGCTCGGCTTCAGCCTGCGCCACAATTTTCGGGTTGATCCACGTGGAACGTAGTCGCTGCTTTTCCAACTCCACTGCGTCCCGCTTTTCAGAAAACGCCTTCCAGCGAACATCGTCGACTAAACCCAGCCTCCGCCCAATCGGGGTGAGGCGTTGATCGGCATTGTCCTCACGCAGGCTTAAACGGTACTCTGCGCGGCTGGTGAACATGCGGTAAGGCTCAGCCACGCCCTTGCTGGTCAAGTCGTCGACAAGCACGCCCAAATAGGCCTCGTCTCGACGCGGAGTCCATTGGTCTTTGCCCTGCACCATCAATGCGGCATTGACACCAGCCAGCAAGCCCTGGGCTGCGGCTTCTTCGTAACCTGTGGTGCCATTGATTTGACCCGCAAAGAACAAGCCTTCAATTGCTTTGGTTTCAAGCGTGGTTTTCAGTGCGCGCGGATCGAAATAATCGTACTCAATAGCATACCCAGGGCGCATGATGTAGGCGTTTTCCAAACCCTTGATGGAATGCAGCAGGTTCAGCTGCACATCAAATGGCAACGAAGTGGACACGCCGTTTGGATAATATTCGTTGGTGGTCAGGCCCTCGGGTTCCAGAAAAATTTGATGTGATTCTTTGTCAGCGAAGCGATGAATTTTGTCCTCAATCGACGGGCAATAACGCGGACCAACACCTTCAATCACACCGGTGTACATGGGGCTTCGGTCCAGGCCACCACGGATAATGTCATGGGTTTTCTGGTTGGTGTGCGTGATCCAGCAAGGCAACTGCCGCGGATGCGTGGCGGCATTGCCCAGATAGGAAAACACAGGCACAGGATCCAGATCGCCGGGCTGCTCCTGCATCACCGAGAAATCAATGCTGCGACCATCAATGCGTGGGGGCGTTCCCGTTTTCAATCGCCCTTGTGGCAATTTCATTTCTTGCAGACGCATGCCCAAGCCAATCGAAGGGGGGTCCCCTGCCCGGCCTGCAGAATAATTTTGTAAACCCACGTGAATTTTGCCGTTCAGGAAGGTACCCGCTGTAAGCACAACTGCCTTGGCCTTGAACTTCAGGCCAATCTGCGCAACGGCCCCACACACCCGATCACCGTCCAACAACAGGTCTTCTACAGACTGCTGGAAAATGCTTAAATTGGGCTGATTCTCCAGACGCGTGCGTATGGCTTGGCGATACAACACACGGTCGGCTTGTGCGCGGGTTGCCCGCACCGCAGGACCTTTGGAGCCATTGAGAATTCTGAACTGAATACCCGCCTCGTCCGTGGCAATGGCCATGGCACCACCCAATGCATCCACTTCTTTCACCAAATGGCCTTTGCCTATGCCACCAATGGATGGGTTGCAGGACATTTGCCCCAGCGTTTCGATGTTGTGCGTTAGCAGCAGTGTTTTGCTTCCTGCCCGGGCAGCAGCAAGTGCGGCCTCGGTACCAGCATGGCCCCCACCAACCACAATGACATCAAACTCTTCGGGATAAAACATTCCTCACTCCTGGCACCGGGTGCCGGAATCCAACACGGGATTCAAAATTCAAATGCCGAGATCAAGATAATTGATTCGGCGACAATGGCGCAATTATATGCCTCAGCAAGAATTTGCCCAAGTGAACATGTTTCACGTGGAACACAAAAGTGACAAGCATTTGCAAAGGCGGAGAAACGGCAAAGCGAACTTCGCAAACGCCGCTGACTAGAGATGGCAATCGCGGCCAGTGCTGATGTGTTGCAAACCACCCAAACCACCAATCACCAACCATGTTCCACGTGGAACATCACACCCCAACCCAAGCTTCCACATACGGCCAATAACTGTCGTAACTCGTGCGTAATATCAACAAGAACACCACCGTCAAAAGCGCCTTGCGCACAAACCCGGCGCCCTTGCGAATAGCCAAGCCTGCCCCCACTCGGGCACCCGCCAAATTGAAAACCGCCATCAACAGACCCAAAGCCACAATCACATGCCCAGCTGGCGCAAACCAAGCCAGCGAAGCCAGGTTGCAAGCAACATTCACCATCTTCGCACCTGCCGTGGCAGCCAGAAAATCAAAACCAAAAAACACAACGAAGGCCACCATCAAAAATGATCCTGTGCCAGGCCCAAAGAAGCCGTCGTAAAAACCAATCGCCAAACCCACACAAGCACCAAAGAACCTTTCCCGATTTTTGTCCAGTTTAGGTGCATGCACACTGCCCAGGTCTTTGCGCAAGAAGGTGTAAATGGCCACAGCAAACAACAACAAGGGCAACATCAATCGCAACACTTCGGTCGAAACCTGCGTCACGATGTAAGCACCACAGAAAGCGCCAATCAACGCCATTACTGTGGCTGGCAGCACCGCATTCCACGGAACTTGAATGGCCCTGGCGTATTTGTAGGCGGCAAAAGTTGTACCAACCACACTGGAAATTTTATTGGTGCCCAGCAACGTGGCATGCCCCTGGCTTGGCAGTAAACCAAACAAAGCGGGGATCTGGATCAAACCACCCCCACCTACCATGGCATCAATCAAGCCTGCAGAAAAAGCAGCCGCACACAACAAAACCAAAACCCACAACTCGATGCCATCGAACATGAAAATAATTTCCGAAGAAAAGAAAACGGGCGCCTTGTGGGCGCCCGCCATAGGACTCATTCCGGTGTATCAGAAAAAAGTCAAAACTTTCAAACCAAATCAGGCAGCAAGACGACTTGCAATTTGCGCCTTGGTTTCTTCCAGCTGTACTGGCAGGTTGTGCTTTAGCTTCTCAAACAACTCGGCATGAAGGTTCAACTCTTCCAGCCAGGCCGCTTTGTCAATTGCTGTGATGGAATCAAACTGCTCTTTGCTGAATTCCAAACCGTCCCAAGAAATGTCGTCGTAGCTTGGTGATGTGCCAAACACGTGATCAATGCCCCTGCCCTTGCCCTCAACGCGCTCTAGCGCCCAGGCCAATACACGCATGTTCTCGCCAAAACCCGGCCAGATGAACTTGCCTTCTGCGTCGGTGCGGAACCAGTTCACGCAGAAAATGCCGGGTAACTTCGCACCGGTTGATTCCAGCTTCTTGCCCAGATCGAGCCAGTGCTGAAAGTAATCGGACATGTTGTAGCCACAGAATGGCAGCATGGCAAACGGGTCACGACGAACCACACCTTGCTGGCCAAACGCGGCAGCCGTGGTTTCTGAACCCATCGTTGCCGCCATGTATACACCCTCAACCCAATTGCGGGCCTCGGTAACCAAAGGCACGGTAGTTGAACGGCGACCACCAAAAATGAACGCGTCAATTTCAACGCCAGCCGGGTTGTCCCAGTTGTTGTCAATCACGGGGTTCTGTTCCGCAGCCACGGTGAAACGGGCATTGGGGTGTGAAGCCTTGCGACCACAATCGGGGGTCCAGTCTTGACCTGTCCAGTCGACCAGGTGCGCTGGTGCTTCCTTGGTCAAACCTTCCCACCACACATCACCGTCATCTGTCAGGGCCACGTTGGTGAAAATCACATTGGCATTCAAAGAGGCCATGCAGTTGGAGTTGGTCTTGGTGTTGGTGCCGGGGGCCACACCGAAATAACCCGCCTCGGGGTTGATCGCGCGCAGCCTGCCATTGACATCTGGCTTGATCCAGGCAATGTCGTCACCGATGGTGGTAACGGTCCAGCCCTTCATGGAAGCAGGTGGAATCAACATGGCGAAGTTGGTTTTACCGCAAGCGGACGGGAAGGCAGCAGCCACGTGGTATTTCTTGCCTTCAGGGTTTGTTACACCCAGAATCAGCATGTGCTCGGCCAACCAACCCTGGTCACGACCCATGGTGGAAGCAATACGCAGGGCCAGACACTTTTTCCCCAGCAGGGCGTTGCCGCCGTAACCGGAACCATACGACCAGATTTCGCGTGTTTCAGGATAGTGAACAATGTACTTGGTGGTGGGGTTGCAGGGCCATGAAACATCTTTCTGGCCTGCTTCCAACGGTGCGCCCACGGTGTGCACGCAAGGTACAAACTCACCGTTTTCGCCCAGCACGTCGTACACGGCTTTGCCCATGCGCGTCATCATGCGCATGTTCGTAACCACATAGGCGGAATCAGACAGCTCAACGCCGATGTGGGCGATGGGGCTGCCCAAGGGGCCCATGGAAAATGGAATTACATACAAGGTGCGACCACGCATGGAACCCTTGAACAAACCATTCAAGGTGGCGCGCATTTTCGCGGGGGCTTCCCAGTTGTTGGTGGGGCCGGCATCTTCTTTCTTTTCAGAACAGATGTAGGTGCGATCTTCCACTCGGGCAACGTCTGAGGGGTCAGACCAGGCCAGGTAAGAATTGGGGCGCTTTACCGGGTTGAGTTTGCGCAGTGTTCCTGCTTCAACCATTTCTGCGCAAAGGCGTTCGTACTCTTCTTGTGAACCATCGCACCACACAATATTCTTGGGCTCGGTAAGGGCTGCAATTTCTTGCACCCAAGCCACAAGCTTCTTGTGCTTGACATACGACGGCACGGTCTGGCTGACCATAGACAGCACTGCACTCATGCTAAAACCTCCAGATAGACAAATGTAATTCTTTTGTGCGGGGGGCTTTGGCGCGTTGCTCTACAGTGTGACCGGAACATGACACCAAGCGCACGGGCGATCGATGTGTCGCTTATCCGCAAACTTAGCCCTCGAGTTTAACATGTTGTAAGCAAACAGAAATAAGTTTTTCCTATAAGTTCAATCACCTAATCGCATGCCGTGTTTGCTTTCCGGCACAGGCCATGTAAAGTGGCAACACGGCATTACTACGGAATTCCCATGAAGTTGATTGCAATTTGCACGGGCCTGGTTGCCCCGCTGGTGTATCGAACTGCGTCTGGCGCCATCAAAACAGAGGCCAGCGGCATCAAAAAACAAGCGGTCAGCACCGAAGAAAACCCTTCAATGATTGAACTCAAAAAACTCGGTCTTGAAGGCGATGAACAATGCAATTTGTCCGTACATGGCGGCATGGACAAAGCGGTGTACATGATGCCCGCCGAACACTACGATTTCTGGAAGGCGCGGCGTGCGGAAAAAAACCTGGACACCGACCTACCCTGGGGGTTCCTCGGCGAAAACCTTGTGGTGGAAGGATTGAACGAAAACTACGTTCGAATCGGTGATGAATTTGAATTGGGCGCGGTTCGCTTGCGCGTGACAGACCCACGTGAGCCCTGCCACAAGTTTGCCATCCGCATGGGGTTCGGTGCTGCACCCAAACAGATGATTCAACAGGGCAACTGCGGCTGGTACCTGCGTGTGGTTCAAACCGGCAAAATTCAGGCGGGTATTGCACTAAAGCACTTTGCAAATCCGCACGGCAAAACCGTCATCGATTCATTCCGGCTGAAAACCCAGAAAGGGCAAATGGATTTGCTGTAACAACCAGGCACCGCGCTAAACGGCGTGCTGTTTTTTCCATGCCTTGATTTGGGTTTTCGCCGCCGGCGTGCCCAGCCTCGCCAACTTGTCGATCCACACCGGGTTGGGGTCATACCCGTGGTGAATCACCGCCAAGGCAAGTGCCTCTTCGTCCCAGCCATCTTCGGCATACAGATCAAACAGTACATCGGCCAAAACCGGGCTGCGCGGTAAAGCACGCATCCATTGTTCCGCCTGCACAATGGCATCGCGTGAACGCCCGGCATCACGCAGCATTCGAACAGCCGCCACGGCCTCAAAGTCGTCGACTGCCGATTTTCTCAACAACTCGGCCAACAAGCGCTTTTCTCCGAGGTGCTCCAGCAACGCACGCAACCGAAGCCTGCGCCATCTTTTATCGAACGACC
Organism: Limnobacter sp.; assembly: GCF_036846585.1. Lineage (GTDB taxonomy): Bacteria > Pseudomonadota > Gammaproteobacteria > Burkholderiales > Burkholderiaceae_B > Limnobacter. The sequence continues at coordinate 34,324 of NZ_DAIUBR010000016.1, forward strand.
GCCAGCTCACATTGCTGGTCGGCTGCATCTCATTCATGTCGTTGATTTCAAGCTCGACCAAGCCCAACACGGTGTGCCTGTCGCACAAGGCAATCTGCTTCCACCACCAGGACGGATCCACCAGACCTGCCTGGTCCAGCATGGCCACGGGGTAGACCAAATGCGCCCGCTCAATCGAATTTTCAACTCGGCTTGACACAATGCTTAACCAGTCTCGCGTAAATTCGCGAACCGCTTTGAGCAGCAGGCCGTGTTTGTCGTCTGCCCCCTCGCAAATCGTCAGAAGTTTCTGCAAACCGTGTGCGCCCAGGTCCACCAGCAAGTTAGGGTCGGATGTGCGCAGTAATTCTGATTGCAACCAGCCATCCAGAACCTGCGTTCGAATGGCAATTTTTTCACAAGACTGCGCAGACGGGCACCGGGCCTGACCCACAAAACGATTGATTAATTGTTTGAGCTGGCGGGTGCGCGTTTTCACATCGCCCCCATCGTCAACATCCATCAGCTCGCAACTGGATTCCAGAAACTGCAGTGCCCGATGCAGGTCGGGCATGTGTTGTGCTGCGCCCCCCAACCACAACAGCCATTCCTGACCACCCCGGAAAGCCAATGCCGATGTGTGAAGCGTTTTGGTCATGGAAACACCCTCAAATTCAACGGCCTAGCTGCGCCGTATTTTGTAGTGTGCGGGTGCATATGCCCTGGATTGCACGAAACCGCGCAACTTGAGGTGCTTGGTTTTGCGGCCGGTTACCCGTTCGCGCCACATCCGAAAGCTGCTGACTTTCATATTGGCACGCATCAGTTCGATTGTTTGGGATTCATTCAAACCAAACTGAAGTTCGATCGCCTCGAAGGGCGTTCTGTCTTCCCAGGCCATCTCAACGATGCGGGAAATTTCCTCATTGGACAACTTAAACTGCAAAGACTTGGACATCGGATCTCGCTGACCGCTACACTGGTGAAAATTCAATAATTAGTATATGACAGAAGGGGACTTTTCCGTGAAAAGAGCATTGCTCGGTTTGATTATCCTGATCACAGTGGTGATTGTTGCATTCTTCGCCATGGGTCTTTATTCAGAGACCGGTTCCGCACCGGGACTTGCCAACGGACAACTTTCAAGTTGCCCCAGCAAACCCAATTGCGTAAGCAGCGAAAGCGCGCCTTCCGACAATCATTCGATCGCCGCAATGACCATCACACCAGCCATGGGTGAAGAACCGCTGCTGAAAGTGAAGGAAGTGGTGGAGCTTTTGGGCGGCGACGTAAGCTACGCCGACGCCAATTACATGGCGAGCACCTTCACCAGTGAACTGTTCGGCTTTGTGGACGATGTTGAGTTTCGTGTGGATCAGGGCAGCGGCCTGCTGCATGTACGCTCCGGATCGCGGGTGGGTTACAGCGATCTGGACGCAAATCGCAAACGCGTGGAACAGATACGCCTGCTTCTAAATGCAAATTAAGACAAATTCCCACCAAACTCCTCTATTTATTTGTGGGTAGTTCAAATGTGTAGTCCCTCATACGGGTGACAAAGTGTAAAGTGAGCACAGACAGAAAAGCAGGACGGAGACACTTCCAAAATGAGCAGTCCAAAAGAAATTAACGAGGCGGTACGGCTGACAGAGCTGTATCAACTCGATATTCTGGACACGAACAATGAAGAATATTTTGAAGCCTTGGTGGATCTGGGTATTTCCGCATTCAACAGCGCTTTTTGCTTCATTGCGTTTGTTGATTCTACCAGGCAGTGGTTCAAGGCCAAACGCGGATTCGACATCAAAGAAATACCCCGAGACCTGTCCATCTGCTCTCAAACGATCAAACAGAACGCACCCAACGTAATCAATAATTGCCTTGAGCACCCCGAGTTGAAAACCAATTCACTGGTCATCGGCGATCCCCATGTGCGGGCGTATTTGGGTGTTCCAATTCAATCCCTTAACGGCAACAATGTTGGCACCTTTTGCGTGCTAGACAATGCACCACGGTCATGGAGCAAAGCGGAAATCGCGATTGCATCGGCCTTGAGCAAACTGGTTGAACACAATCTTGTTGAGCGCGCAATTAAAATCAATGAATCAAACGAAGTGAATTCAGTACCCCCACAATTACACACCAATCACCAGGGCCTGGGCAGTTGGAAAAGTGCCAGTCAGAATGAACAAATTGAGTTGTCTCCGTCCATGGAAAAATGGCTGTGCCTGTCACAAACCCGACTTGTTCAGGCAAAGTGGTTCTTCGACTTGCCAGTGGCTGAAGACAGGGACACAGCAAGCAAAGCCCGGCTTGAACGAACAGGCAATCCATTTGTTTACCGTGTCCGCTTGCCCAGTGGCGACATTGTCCGCTTTGAAGAACAGGTGTACGACAACGGCAACCCGGATGACCAGCGCCTGTTTGGATTGGTCAAGAAGATCAATGAAGTTTGTACCGCGCCCATTGAAATAAACCCCGCTGTCGACGAGACCGATTCGCAACGCATGGAAATCCAGGTTGATTTGAAGCGTTTTCCAAAGTCGTTTCTGCGCGAAACGGTGAGGGGAAAATTGTCGCTGGACCATCAAGGCTTTATCACCGGGCTGGCAAGTGCCAGTGAACAGGACATCACCAAAATCAGACAAAAGGAAAATTTTGTTGATTTGCTTTACAAAGAAGACCAGGAAACATTCCGGAAAACGCTGGCGCAATGCTTGAAAAACAATTCGCCCAGCGAGGCATGGGTTCGCCTGAATATTCATGACGACCGCACTTGGCTGCGAATGGAGCTGAACCCGAAAAAACGGTTTACCGCATTTAACAAACCCTCGGTGGATGCCGTATTCACCGCGCTGATCAACAAGTCCTCGTCAGCGCAAAAATCCATTTTTGATGAAAGTCTGCTGAACCTGACAGGCACACTGGGCAAGGTGGGTGGCTGGTATTACCATCTTGAAAGTGGCTCACTGAAAACCACAGACATGTTGCGCGAGGTGCTGGGGATCAGCAAGGATTCCCTTCATTCGGTCTTCCACCTCAGTTCCATTTTGTCGAGACTCTCGGGTAGAAATATCGCCGTGTTGTTCATCGAATGCATCAACAACCGGAAACCGGCAAGCCTGGAGTTTGAAGCGTCACAAACGGACGAGAAAAAGAAATGGTTTCGCATCATGATTCGCCCATCCGTTGGCGACGATGGTGTGCCCATGGGTTTGTACGGTTCCATCGCCGACATCTCGGAGACCAAGCGGGTTGAACAGGCGCTGGAAAAGAACCTGCTGACCTACAACCTGATCGTAGACAACCTGACAGACGGGCTCATTGAAATAGACTCAAACCTGAATGTCAGTTTCGTCAACCGCAACGCCAAAACATTGCTGCAGAAAGACCGCGAGCTGTTTGTGCATGCCATGCCGCTGGAGGAATTGATCCCGGACCTGGACAAAGTCCAGTTCGCCGCCTTGCTTGAATCTGTCAACAAAGTCGGGGTTTCAAAATCTGTTGAACAATTTGTGGGATTCATCAAACGCTGGATTTCGCTTCGTGTTTTTAAATCAGGATCGGGTTACACCATCCTGATCAAAGACATAACCAAACGAAAAAACCAGAGCAGCGATTTGTACATGCTGAACTCCGCGATCGAACAGATCCGCGAAATCATCATTGTGACCAACGACATCCGGAAAACCAAAGAACCATTTGGCTTGCTTTATGTGAACTCGGCCTTCGAGACATTTGTGGGGCAAGGCAGAGACAAATGGCTGGGACGCAACCCGTATCATTTGATTCACGGCCGCATACCCACACGCCACTATCGGCAACTGCTGGTTGCGTTTTTGAGCCGACAGAAAGTTCTAGTAAAAACCGAATACGAAGTCAACCCTGAACACAAGGTGACTTGTGACATTCTGATTTCTCCGTTTCTGGACACAGCACGCAACGCGCCGTGCTTCCTCATCGTATTCCGGGTATTCGACAACTAGGCAGACTCAAACCAGGGTGGCACCCAAACTCAGATTCTGGGTGCGTGGCGCAAACACCATGCAGTGAATGGTTTTGACCAGATTGCTCATGGTTGAGGAAGTGTCTTTGCGCAAAAACCTGGCCTTTTGAAGCGCATCTGAACGGTGTTCGGTCAGGCTTTCGGCCAACTCCAGGCTTTCCAGATTACACGACATGTAAGACACGGGCACCACATGTACATAACGACTGTAGAAAGCCAGAATGTCTTGCAAATCATCGTGTGCATTGTCGGGGAAATGAAGATCAGACAGCACCGCGGCGGGCAATGCGCGGCGGCCCTGCTCTGCCTCGCCAAAGGCTTGGCGAATGTCAGCGAACCGTTCAAACACGGTCAGTGAAATTGAGAAATAGGTGACCTTGGCGATCTCCTCAATCGCTTCTTCAACCACCAGGCGATAGAAAGGAGAATCCTCAGCAACCCACACTTCCAACAGTTTTGATCCGGATTCAATCACAAAAATCACCTAGCCAATCGGCATTAATACTTAATGATGTTAGGTTAGTGGATGACCCGTGGCATACTGTAGACACAAAGTGACCCCCCCCTATTTGGGGGACCAAATTATCTGAAGCAATAGACGCTTCAAATGAAGCCATCCTCCAAATGAAGGGGCACCACCAAGTGGGTAAGCACGTAATATCAATTTAAGAAATCGACAACACCGATTCCGGTTTTTTTTCAGGCAAAATAAAATTTGGAGGGTTGCCTCATGAGCCCCAACGCTGTACTTTTAATCGAAGATCACCCTCTGGTGTCCATGATGCTTGCAGACATGTTGACCGAGCACGCGCCAGACCTGAACGTTCGAAAAGTTCCCAGCCTTCAAGCCAGCGAACAACACGTGCATGAAAATCCGCGCTTGGTGATATTCGACCTGAACCTGCCTGACTGCGAAGGCATTGCCTCTGCCCAGCGCGTGCGCAGCCTTTATCCGTTTTCCCAGTTACTGGCCTTTACCGGCACCACGCACGATGGCATCTTGCAAGAACTGCAAGACATGGGAATCCCTTGTGTTCGAAAGTCTGCCGACTACCATGAGTTGCTGGACGCCGTCATGAAGGGACTGATGGCCGTGGGCGTAAGCTACCCGGAAGGCATGAACGCGGACAAAATGAAATCAAAGAACGAATTTCAGTCCAACATCATTGCACCCGGATCGAAAAAACCCCTGACCTGGAGACAAGTTGAAATCATGCGCCGCATTGCTGTGGGCATGACCGCCAAAGAGGCCGCCCGGGACATGAATCTCAGCCCGGAGACTGTGCGCGCCCACATGCGTGAAGTTCTTGTCAGGCTGGGTGCCCAGAATCGGGCCCATGCGGTGTCCATCTTCACCAAGGCAGAAAGACAATCACGGTTGCTTGAAGAAGCGCAAAGCAACTGAGTTCGGGCCGGACTACACCAAGAACAAGGCCTGGCCATGAAACTTTCCCTGCTTATTCGAATTTTCGCCCTGCTGATCGTGGTTTTTTCCGTGTTCGGCATCGGGGTGAAAAGCATATCGATTCATCAGCAAACCGTGCAGGAAGACTACTACCGTGCCTGGGCGTCGGATGAAGCAATACTGACGCGAACCCTGGCTGAATTCGAAGCCATGCGCAAGCTAGTCCTGCTGTACGCAGCCAGTCGCAATCCTGAATACATCAACCACTATCTCGACATTGTCGGCCTGCACAACGGCAGTCGCATTTACACCTCCGAGGTTGAGGTGGATTATTGGGTCGATGTGATCACGGGCCAGACAAAAGATTCCGCTGTGTCTTGGGGTATTGGTCAAAATCTTAGCGAGCGGCTTTATTCCCTTCGGTTCATTTCCGAGAACGAACCCGCCATTGAACGTATTCTTGACCTTCGGCACCGGCTGGAACGCAATGAACTGAGTGCGTTTGCCAGCGGAATCACGCGCTTTGTCGACAAACCTGCCGACAAATTCCTTTCTCCACCGGAAGTGCGTGACACATTCGGCATGCTGTTTGACCGTGAACACATTGAACTGACCAACGCCCTGTCGTTCGAGCTATCCAGCTTTATTGCACGTGAAAAAACCCGCTACCTGGGCTTGATTGATGCCTCACGCAAAGAACTGACCTACAGCGTTTATCTGGACGTGGTGTTCACACTGTTGTTCTTGCTGGGCTTGTTCGTGGGCTTGGTGTCAATCAAAAAGAAAGTGATTGATCCGATCAACTCGCTGTACAACGCCAGCGAAGAAATCATGAAGGGCGACTACACAGTGCGCGTGAACAACCGCACTGGTTCGCACGAAATCAACTTGCTCATTCGGGCATTCAACAGAATGATCCGCTCCTTTCAGCGCGACCTGGAAAAAAGTGAACGGGTGAAACAGGCGCTGGAAGAGGTCAGTCTAGCCAATGTGGAAAAAGAACGGGCCAAAAATGAGTCCCGGATCAAGAGTTCGTTCCTTGCCAACATGAGCCACGAAATTCGCACGCCCATGAATGCAATATTGGGCATGACAGCATTGACACTGAAAACAGAACTCAACGAAAAACAAAAAGACTACCTGAGCAAGATTCAATTGTCAGGTGACAACCTGCTGCACTTGCTCAACAGCATTTTGGATTTGTCCAAAATCGAATCGGACATGTTCAAACTGGAACAACGCCCGTTCAGGCTGGATGATGTGCTGGAAGAAGTGTTTGGAACCTTGGGCAATTCCGCACTGGACAAGAACATCCGCCTGCTATATACCCTGCAGGGCAAAGGCTTGCAATCCACGCTGAACCGCTTGGTGGGCGACTCGCTTCGGGTTGGGCAAATTCTGAAAAACCTGATCGGCAATGCCATCAAGTTCACCTCTGAAGGTCATGTCAACCTGACCGTCAAAGTACTCAAGCAACTCGACGATCAGGTAACACTGCAATTCAGTGTCAGTGATTCTGGCATTGGAATGAGCAAAGACCAGCTTCAACGCGTGTTCGACAAGTTCACTCAGGCCGATTCCAGCACCACACGCATGTTCGGCGGCAGCGGGCTGGGATTGAGTATTGCCAAGGAACTGGTGCATTTGATGGAGGGCGACATTCACGCCCACTCTACCCCTGGGCGCGGCTCGGTGTTTTACTTCACATTGAACCTGAAAACCCAGGAAGCAGAGGCACCAGCCCGCAACCCCAGTTTTCTGCACAGCCCGGATATCAAACGCGCATTCATTTGTTCACTGGACCAGAAACTGCACCGTTCGATTTCCAGCATTCTGGATCAGTTCTACGTGCCTCTGGCCGCACTTTCGCCCGAAGAACTCGTCATGGACCATCGGCCTTTCGAACCGAAGGACATTGTCTTCATCGACAGCGACATTGCCACCACATCGCCTGAACTGCTGTCGTTGTTGCAAAGCAACCGGCTTGACCAGCGTGAAAACCTGATTTGGCTATCAAACCGCAACGCCAGCGAACTGCAACGCGTGCATGGTGCGGATGCCAACAACAAGGTGCTGACCACCCCTATCCTGCCTGTTCATTTGATGAAACTTGCAGAACGGCAGATCAGCAACAACGACGTGTCGCCCAACCACAAGTCCAACGGGAAAAAGAAGATTAAGGCTGAGCCAATTGAAAAGAACACCATTGCGCGGGCGGCCAATATCTTGATCGTTGAAGATCACCCCCTGAACATGGAATTGCTGCTGGACTTCCTGAGCCCAAAAAATTACCAGATCCGTTGTGCCAAAGACGGGCGCGAAGCCATTCAAATTCTCAAAAACACACCCGAGCCCTTTGACCTGATGATTTCGGATCTGGAAATGCCTTTTGTGGACGGGTATCAACTGGCCACTTGGGTGAGGGAAAACGCCGTGCATTGTGTCACCCCGATCATGGCGCTGACGGCCCACGCATTCGAACAAACACGCGTACGGTGCGAAGAACACGGAATCAACGATGTATTGACCAAACCATTCCATGAACAAAACCTGTTCGACGCCATCAAACGTTGCTTGCGCAACAAGGAAGGCGTACTGACCGGCTTTGAAATGAGAACCGGGCCACTGGAACTTCAGGACCACATCGGCCCGGAAATGATCGCACCCAAACACACATCCATCTTCAAAGTGGACAGCTTTGAGCCAGAACGCATGGCCAAATACCTGGGCAAATTTTTACAAACCAGTGAAAACTTGATTGAACGCCTGGAAGACTGTGTGAAACAGGAGGACATTCAAACCCTGAAACGGGAAATACATTCTCTGGCTGGGGTGCTGGGTATGTTGGGCACAGAAAGCGTGCAGCAACAATTCTCGAGAATGGACAAATCGCTGGAGAATCCGTCGGCTTACCCCGCTGTACTGAAAGAAATGAAAGAAGTGTGGCCAAAGATTGTGGACGAGGCTGAAAAAATACTTGTGTTGATTAACCGGTTTGGGAAAAACTGATTCCAAATGTTGAATTGTTTGTTTTCAATTGCGGCTTGTTTTACACTGGATCGGCTGTAAACAACAAAAATAAAAAAAGTTCTAAGTATTTTTAGTATCAAGAACTTGCCCAAAGTAGTCAAAGTATTTTCAAGGGTTTGACGTGAAACATTTCGTTCAGGCAATCATGCTCGGCTTTGCCGTGTGTGCCATGGTGGCCATGCCCGGTATTGCGCATGCCGAGGTGGTGCTAGTTGGCTCAAGCAGGCTGCCTTTCGGTGAAATATCAAAAACCAAGTTGCGTGACTTGTACACAGGCCAAAGCCAGGTGGTTGGCAATTCCAGCGTGCTCGTCATTGACCGTGACAACACCTTTCGCGAACGAAGTGACTTTATTTTAAGCACGCTCGGCTTTACCAGTGAGGAATTCAAGACTGTGCAGCGCTTGCTTGAGTGCATCGGTGTCAGCAAAGCACCCACCGTAGCCCGCGACAGCAAACACCTGATTCAGATGCTGGTCAGCAATCCAAATGCCCTTGGTTACGTTACACGACAGGAATTCCAGGACGACGAGCTCAAGTCGAGATTGAGATTGATCAAGGTACTGGCAGAGTAAGCCAAACGCATGAAATCAGGAAAACCATCACATTGGCATATCACTGTGGCCACCTGGCCGTGGTTGCTACTCATCTTGCTTACCGGCAGTGGCAAGGCACATGCTTTTTGCGCCGGTGCCATGGTCAAGGAAATACAGGCCATTGCCGCCTTGAGAGATGTCGTGGAGACCGTGAAATCCGGCAATTCAAAACAGTTAAGCAAAGACGCCATTCTTGAACTGGACAAACGCTGGATCAAAACACTGGGCAAACTACCGGAAGCACAAGAAATTCTGGAATCCAGAACATCGGCTCTACTGGCCATGGAAATGAAAAAGAAAATCTACTTCAAGGAAGTGATTCTGACGGGCAATCAGGGTGAAACCCTGGCCATGAATAAAGTCACCACTGATTACTGGCAAGGGGATGAAGAAAAATTCCTGGAAGTATTTGACAGCAATGTGCCCTCAAGAAAACCGGATTCGTACATTTCGCGTGCACGCTGGGACGAAAGTACCAAAGCCATGATTGCAAAAGTCAGTGTGCCTGTTTATGACGGGGATCTGATGATTGGCACCCTCACCGTGGGTGTTGATTTAAAGCGGGTGCCCCACCCTAATCATTGAGCTTCATTTTTACGCTGCGCTCTGCTTTCAGAAACACATTGACCGCCTGCGCCTTGTTGGATACTTCCAAACGTTTGAAAATTTCCCGAATGTGCCCGCGAACTGTTTCGGGACTTAACCCGATCCGCTGAGCCACCATTTTTGCCGACAAACCCTCAGCTGTCATGCGCATAATTTCCACCTGCCGCCAAGTCAGTGGTTTAGCGCCTGGGTAAGCCACAATATTGGATTGATGTTCATTGGCCGGAGCGGGTTCCACTGCAGAACGGCTCAAAATGCCGGAACGAAACAGTGCAGCTTCTATTTCTTTGGCCAACACCGACTGGCTACAGGCCTTGTCAATTATCGTGTAACCCGACTGCACCGCCCTGGCCTGAATGTCCCCACTCACGAAACCCGTGTAAATCAAACCGCACACGTTGGGAAACATGGAATCAAGCCAGTCAATGGTTTCCTTGCCGCGGGAATCGGTCAGCGTCAAATCGAAAATGATCAGGTCTGGGCGCTCAAATACATGTTCGCGCGCCTGCAAAAGGCTGGTTACCACGGTCAACTGTGCATGGGGCACCATGTCTTTACAAACGTCCTCAATCACCATCGAAATCAGAGGATGGTCTTCCAGCACCAGTATTTTTTGATTTTTCATTGTTAGCAGGTCAATTCAAGCCATCGGACCGTTCAGTCTCTTCTTCATCCCAAAGAGTACATGAATTCGCCGGAAGAATTAAGACTGCTTTTTGTCCTTTGATACAAAGGGTTCAGCATTTTGGGGGGGCATCACAAACAAGCATCCTCAATTGACGGAATGGGAAAAAAAACTGAGACACGTAAGATGAAGTCAAGATCAATCCTTTGTGGAGCAAGGCATCATGAACATCGCACTGGTTCAAGAACACCGCACCAACATGCACGAACCGCTTTATTTCCGTCAGGCGGAATCGCGCGTGACCATGGAACTGGACAATGTCGCGCATGGCTTGAAACATTTCAGCGACCAGCTGGGCAAAACCCGTTCTGCACAGGCCCGGTTTGCGCTGGTACTGCAATTGAAAACCTGGGCCCTGAACAAGCCGACACTGCAAACCCTGATGGAACAATACGTGCTGGAAGTAGAACACACCCAAAAGGTTGTTCACATCGACCCGCAAAGCCACGATGAATCGATTCAATCGCTGTGCGAACAACTGATGTTTCTCAGCGCCGTGTTTGAACAGGAATCCAGCTTGCTCGAGCAAATGGTATTTGACGAAACGCTATTGGTGTTGTGCGACTAATCTGCCTGGGGCAGATTTACTTTCCGATACAAAAGCGGCTGAAAATCAAACCCAGCAAATCATCTGGCAACATGCGCCCGGTGATCTCGCCCAATGCGTCGTGTGCCAGGCGCAGCTCTTCGGCAAACAAATCCAGAATTCGATCGTCTTGTTGCGCAAACCCATGTGCAATGGCCAAGTGTTGACCGCACACTATCAAAGCATCCACATGGCGTTGACGCGCCATGAAACCATGATCAGGCGTATGGGCGATTCCCACTTTGGCCAGAATGGCATCTTTCAACTCTTCAAGTCCATACCCGCTTTTCGCAGACACATGAACTGCATCACTTCCTTGGCCTTGCTGCACTGAGTGATCTGCCAACAAATCCACTTTGTTGTACACCATCAGGCTGGGCAAATTCGCGGGCAATTCAAGGTGCGTGTCGAAGGTGTCCGCATCCGGGGTTGTTGCATCTTTCAAAACCAGCAACAAATCAGCTTCTTCAACCGATTTGCGGGTGCGTTCAATGCCAATCATTTCCACTTCATCGATGGTGTGCCGCAAGCCTGCGGTGTCGACCAACATCAGGGGGATGCCCCGAATATTCAATTCCTGTTTGATGCGGTCGCGCGTGGTGCCTGCAACAGCCGACACAATGGCCACGTCTTGCCCGGCAAGCGCATTGAGCAAACTTGATTTGCCCACATTGGGTTCGCCCACCAGCACAATTTGCAGCCCATCGCGAAACTTCACGCCCTCTTGCGCGGCAAGCAACAAATCATGGTGGGTTTGCAAAATGTGGCGAAGTTGGCCTTTGGCATCGGCTTTTTCAAGAAACTCGATTTCCTCTTCGGGGAAATCCAGTGTCGCCTCCAGCAACAAACGCAAGTGCACCAATCGATCCGCCAGCGCATTGACCTGTTTCGAAAAAACGCCACTGAGCGATGCCGCCGCCGCTTTGGCCGTGGACACTGAACCCGCGTCAATCAAATCGGCCACCGCTTCGGCCTGAGCCAAATCAAGCTTGTCATTCAGAAAAGCACGTTGAGTGAATTCGCCCGGCATCGCATGGCGCAATGGAATATTCAATTGCCGACCAACCATTAACGCCTGACCCAGCACCGCCTGCAATACGGCCTGCCCGCCATGGCCTTGAAATTCAAGAACGTATTCACCTGTGAACGAGGCCGGCGCATTGAACAGCAACACAATGCCTTCATCGATGGCATGTTGTTCGGCATCACGCAGTGTCAAAAGTGTTGCCCGGCGGGGTTTGGGCAACTTGCCGCAAAACCCCAGGCAAAACGATTCAAATTGTGCAGGGGAAGGAAAAGAAAACCGCACCACCCCCACCCCGCCCTTTCCAGGCGCGGTGGCGATGGCCACGATAGGGTCACCGTGCTGTGGCTGGTGCAGACTCAATTTGACGCGTAATTACCCACTGCTGGGCAATCGACAAAATGTTGTTGACCACCCAGTACAGTACCAGGCCTGCCGGGAAGAAAATGAACATGACCGAGAATACCAAGGGCATGATCATCATGATTTTGGCCTGAACAGGATCCGGTGGGGTGGGGTTCAATCTGGTCTGGATGAACATGGTCACCGCCATGATCACAGGCAAAATGTAGAAGGGGTCTGGTGCAGCCAGATCGCTCACCCAGCCCAGCCAAGGCGCATTGCGCATTTCCACACTGGCCAACAACACCCAGTACAAGGCAATAAACACCGGGATTTGAACCAGAATGGGCATGCAACCGCCCAAGGGGTTGATCTTTTCGCGTTTGTACATTTCCATCATGGCGCGCTGAAAGCCCATTTTGTCTTCGCCATATTGTTCTTTCAGTTTTTGCATGCGCGGGCCAACCTTGCGCATCTTCGCCATCGATTTGTAGCTTGCGGCAGACAGCGGGAAAAACGCCAGTTTGATCAGAATCGTCAACACCACAATTGCCCAACCCCAATTGCCAATATAGCCGTGGATTTTTTCCAGCAACCAGTAAATAGGCTGCGCAATCACGGTCAGCCAACCGTAGTCGACCACCAGGTCAAGGCCGGGTGACAATTCTTCGAGCACACGTTGGTCTTGCGGACCTGTGTACAACTTGGCTGAATAAGTGGCGGACTGTTCCGGCGCAACTGCACCCAAACTGCTGACCAAACCAACCGAGTACAGGTTGGCTTCAACCTGACGGGTGTAGTTTTCGCGTGGGCCATCCTGACCAATAATTGCCGACACAAAGTAGTGTTGAATCATTGCCAGCCAGCCGGAATCGGCTGTTTTCACAAACTCGGCACTGCGGTCTGCAATGTCGTCAAAACTGATTTTCTGATACTTTTTCTCTGGCGTGTACACCGCAGGGCCAGTGAACGTGGCGTATAAGGAAGAATCGCTTTCAAGAGAATTTCCATCGCGCGTAATTTGAACATACGCGCTCGGTGTAACCACCTCTGTGTTGGTATTGCGCGCCAGCATCACCAAATCCAGGTCATACCGGTTCTTGTAAATGGTGTAGGTGTACTGGCTTTCAATGCCACCGCTGGTGGCTTTGAACACCAGCTTCAGAATGTCTTTGCCGGCTTCGAAATCTGTGGGCCCCGGCACCAGTTCAAACAAGGTTCGGTGGTTGGGGGCGTCTTGAACGCCTACCAGACCAGCCTGGCCAAGGTAGGTGCGTCGGGATGATTGTTCAAACAATTGAACGGGCTCTTTCGGGTTTTCTGCCGCGGGATGATTCAACAGCTTTGAACCGATCAACTGCGCGCCCTGGGTTGAGAACTGCAATTCAAGCACATCTGTTTTTACGACAATGGTTCTCGCCGTTTCCACGGGTTTTTCTTCAGTTGTCGCGATGGAACTGGGGTCTGCAGGCAAATCATTTGACGAAGCTGCTGGCGCTTGGGGCAAGTCGTTGGCCTGACCATTGGCACCATTCTGATTGCTTTTTTCTTTGTCCGCAGTTTGTATGCCCGTGTTCAAACCAAACAGGGTGGGCTTGCCAATCGAAGCCTGGTAGTTGTCCCACAGCATGACGAGAGACAAACTGAAAATCATCAAGAGGACTAGCCTGCGCGTTTCCATTGAAATCCTTAATTACTTTGAATCGTGACTGGTGCGGCGAGCCTTTGGAACCGGGTCCAGCCCACCTGCATTCCAGGGGTTGCATCTGCAAATGCGGCCCAGAGACAGGGCCGCACCTTTCCATGCGCCATGAATTTTAACTGCTTCAAGGGCATATTCCGAACAACTTGGGTAAAAACGGCAAGACGGTGGGAAAAGGGGACTAACAGCAAGCTGATAGCCGCGGATCATCACTGTGATGGCGCGCGCCGTGCAAGATCGCTGAAAAGTTGTTGAAGTTCTGTCCACCATGCCGCTCGATCTGAATGACCTACTGCTTTCACTGGCTTGCTCAAGCGAACCAGAAATTTGCCTTGGTAGTTACCTAGCGCATCCCGACAGGCATGCCGGACCAAACGTTTCAAGGCGTTTCGATCCACTGCCCTTTTCGCCAGGCGCTTGGGAATCAGGATTCCGAACTGCGGGGGGGTGTCGTCTTGAAACAGCGCGTGAAGCATCAACCGATCTGTTTTGGCCACTGGCCTGGTTTTTAACAGACCACCGAATGATTCAGATCGAGTGATTTTTGTCGCATACGACCTGGAACCCACCCCGCGCAATTCAGAATTTTCAATGCGCTAAAGCTTAAACGGACAAACGTGCACGGCCTTTGGAGCGGCGCGCGCGCAGTACGGCACGACCACCACGGGTGCGTGAACGGACCAAAAAGCCGTGTGTTCTTTGACGGCGAACTTTAGAAGGTTGATAAGTGCGTTTCATGGCAAGCCTCTGGCCCACATGGGCTTAAAATTTGGCGAAAAATAGGTTGAAACTCTAGGCGCAGCTGATTTGGATCAAAGCTTGCACCAAGGGAACCCGAAATTATAGTGGCAAACGTCAGAAAAACCTAGAAAAATCTTCGAGTTCGCTTGAAGACCGGGAATGGCTCACTCAATCCGTGGGGGTTTGGATACAATGGAGCGCTGAGTTTTAATTCCTGCAAAGCAGTTCATCCGAATAATAAGGCTGTTCATAACGTGATTGATCAATTCTGGAACCACTGTGTTGAAGCGCTTCGGAAGGAAATTCCGGCCCAACAGATCAAACTGTGGATCGAACCACTGACTGTGGTTGAATTTGATGAAGACACAGCCAGCTTGAGCATGGCAGCACCAAACCGCTTCAAACTGGATTGGGTGTTGAACAACTACGGCGGCCGCTTCAATGAACTGGCCAGCGAATTTTTTGGTTGCGACATGGCCATTCAATGGCAAGTGGCGGCCAAACAGGCCAGCCCACTGATGCCCCCCCCCCCTTCTGCCGCCAGAACGAACAACGAAAATGCAGCCCAGGGCGGGACAAAGGTAGCCGCTGTCAAGCGCGATGAAATTGCCGCCACGGTGTATGAACGAAGCCGCCTGAACCGCGACCTTTGTTTTTCCAACTTCGTGTCAGGCCGGGCCAACCAGCTTGCCCGCGCTGCAGCGGAGCAGGTGGCATCCAACCCGGGCGTGTCGTACAACCCGCTGTTTTTGTATGGCGGCGTGGGCTTGGGTAAAACCCATTTGATTCATTCGATCGGCAACCGCCTGCTGGAACAAAACCCAAATACCCAGATTCGTTACATCCACGCTGAACAATACGTCAGCGATGTGGTGAAGGCCTATCAAAAAAAGGCGTTTGAAGAATTCAAGCGGTCTTATTATTCACTCGACCTGCTGCTGATCGATGATATTCAGTTCTTTGGGGGCAAAAGCCGCACCCAGGAAGAATTTTTCTACGCCTTCGAACAACTGATTGCCGCCAAAAAGCAAATCATCATCACCAGCGACACCTACCCCAAAGACATTCAGGGCATGGATGACCGCTTGATTTCCCGTTTCAACAGCGGTTTGACAGTCGCCATTGAACCGCCGGAACTTGAAATGCGAGTGGCCATTCTGCTGAAGAAGGCTGAACAGCAAAAAATTGTGTTCTCGGAAGATGTGGCCTTTTTCGTGGCCAAACACATGCGCAGCAACATTCGCGAACTGGAAGGTGCTTTGCGCCGCATCATGGCATTTGCATCGTTTCACAACAAGCCAGTGACCATGGACCTGGTACGCGAAGCCCTGCGCGACATGATTTCCGTGCACCACGGGCAGGTCTCCGTGGAATCCATCCAGAAAACAGTGGCCGATTACTACAAAATCAAGGTTGCAGACATGTTCTCCAAGCGCCGGCAGGCCCAAATTGTGTTGCCGCGCCAAGTGGCCATGTACCTGGCCAAGGAACTAACCGAGAAAAGCTATGTGGAAATCGGTGAATTGTTTGGTGGACGTGACCACACCACCGTACTGCATGCGGTGAACAAGATCTCGGAATTGCGCAATAAGTCTTCAGAGTTAAACCATGCATTGCATGTGCTGGACCAAACCTTGAAGGGTTGATTTAGAATTGTGGAAAAGTATGTAAAAACGGTGCACAAAAAGACGGGTTATCCACAGAAAAAAATGAACCCTGGGAATTCTTAAAAAGTTATCCACAGTGTGCAGATTGAACCCCGGTAGTTCTACACCAATTATGAAAGAACCCAAGAAGCTCAATTCAAAGGGAAAAATGGAGTTGTCCACAGAAATGAACCAACTCTATTAACTAATCCTATAAGGAAATATTAAATGGAATTAATTCATAGCTCGCGCGATGCATTGGTTCGAAAACTGCAAATTGTCAGCAACATCGTTGAACGTCGAAACACCTTGCCGGTGTTGGCCAACATTCTGTTGAAGAAACAGGGCGGCCTGCTGACACTGCTGTCTTCAGACATTGAAATGCAGATCCAAACCAGTGCTGAAGTGGGTGCAGGTGGTGAAGACACTGCAACTACCGTGGCAGCTAGAAAATTCCTGGACATTTTGAGATCGTTGCCCGAAGACTCGGATGTGATGGTGAAACTCGACGGCAAAAAGATATCGGTACAGGCCAAGAAAAGCCGTTTCGCATTGCAAACCTTGCCGGCAGAAGATTTTCCGTTGGTTCAGGAACCCAAGGAATGGGTAACGCAAATCAGTTTGCCTCAGAAAATGTTAAAAAATCTGTTGGGAATGGTTCACTTTTCAATGGCCCAACAAGACTTGCGTTACTATCTGAACGGTGTATTGCTGGTTATTGAAAGCGCCTGCGTGCGTGCGGTTGCCACCGATGGGCACCGCTTGGCGTATGCAGATGCACCTGGCCAGGGTGGTACGGCCAAGCATGAAGTGATCGTTCCACGCAAAACCGTGCTGGAATTGTCGCGTTTGCTCAACGACACAGACGACACCGTGACTATTGATCTGGCCAGCAACCAGGCCAAGTTCACGTTTTCCGACATTACCTTGATCACCAAACTGGTCGAGGGCAAGTTCCCGGATTACCAACGGGTCATTCCCAAAACCCACCAACATCACGTGGTGATTTCCCGTGACGCGTTGTTGCATTCATTGCAACGCGCTTCCATCCTGACCAGTGACAAGTTTCGCGGCATTCGTTGGGTGTTGGGTACCAATGGCTTGACCATTGTGGCCAACAACTCGGATCAGGAAGAGGCACGGGATGAAATGGAAGTCGAGTACCAAGGGCCCGAGATTGATGTGGGTTTTAACGTAAACTACTTGTTGGACGTGTTGAACAACCTCAAGTCGGAAACCGTGCAGTTCACGTTGCAAGACGGGAACAGCAGTGCATTGGTGACCACCCCGGGCAAAGACGACTTCAAGTACGTCGTAATGCCCATGCGTATTTAAAAAAGAGAACACAACAACACCCTATGACTTCAGAAACACAGAACGGCGGTATCTTGCCCGAGCAAATCACTGGCGCCGATTACGGTGAAGGTGCCATTCAGATTCTTGAAGGCCTGGAAGCAGTGCGCAAACGGCCTGGCATGTACATCGGCGATACGTCCGATGGTACAGGCCTGCACCACCTGGTGTTTGAAGTGGTCGATAACTCGATCGATGAAGCCTTGGCTGGTCATTGTGATGACATCGTGGTCACCATTCACGCTGACAATTCCATCAGCGTGACGGACAACGGCCGGGGTATTCCGACCGGTGTAAAGATGGATGACAAGCACGAGCCCAAACGCTCTGCATCAGAAATCGCTTTGACTGAACTGCACGCAGGTGGCAAATTCAACCAGAACAGTTACAAGGTGTCTGGTGGTTTGCACGGTGTGGGTGTGAGTTGTGTGAACGCGCTTTCCAGCTGGCTGCGCTTGATTGTTCGCCGGGAAGGCAAAGTCCATCAGCTTGAATTCTCGCGTGGTTTTGTGCAGAACCGCATCATTGAACAAGTCAATGGTGTGGATGTATCGCCGATGAAAGTGGTTGGCACCACGGACAAACGCGGCACAGAAGTTCATTTTTTGCCTGACACGGAAATTTTCCAGCAGAACAACGATTTCCATTATGAAATTTTGGCCAAGCGCCTGCGTGAACTGAGTTTCCTGAACAATGGTGTACGCATTCGCCTGAAAGACGAGCGCACCGGCAAGGAAGACGACTTCGCCGGTAGTGGCGGCGTGATGGGTTTTGTTGAGTTCATCAATGCCAACAAGAAAATTTTGCACCCCAATACGTTTTATGCTGCAGGTGAACGCCCGGCAGAAACCTACGGTGGTATTCCCGGCACCAGCATTGGCGTGGAAGTTTCGATGCAATGGAACGATGGTTTCAATGAATCGGTGCTGTGTTTCACCAACAATATTCCCCAACGCGATGGTGGTACCCACCTGACTGGTTTGCGTGCAGCCATGACCCGCGTAATCGGCAAGTACATTGAAGTCAATGAAATTGCCAAGAAACAAAAAGTTGAAGTGACCGGCGATGACATGCGCGAAGGCCTGTGTTGTGTGTTGTCAGTCAAAGTACCTGAGCCAAAATTTTCAAGCCAAACCAAAGACAAACTGGTGTCAAGCGAGGTGCGTGCACCCGTAGAAGATATTGTGGCCAAGGTGCTTAGCGAGTTTCTGGAAGAACGCCCCAACGATGCCAAACTGATTTGTTTGAAAATTGTTGAAGCCGCGCGTGCACGTGAAGCAGCCCGTAAGGCCCGTGACATGACCCGCCGCAAGGGCGTACTTGATGGTGTGGGCCTGCCGGGCAAACTGGCCGACTGCCAGGAACGTGACCCCGCAAAATGTGAAATTTACATTGTCGAGGGTGATTCCGCGGGTGGTTCGGCCAAACAGGGACGTGACCGTAAATTCCAGGCGATTTTGCCTTTGCGCGGTAAAGTGTTGAACGTGGAGAAAGCACGTTTCGACAAGTTGCTGACTTCCGAGCAAATTACCACGCTGATTACAGCCCTGGGCACCAGCATCGGCAAAGACGATTTCAACCTGGCCAAGCTGCGCTATCACCGCATCATCATCATGACCGACGCGGACGTGGACGGTGCGCACATTCGAACATTGCTGCTAACCCTGCTGTACCGCCAAATGCCGGAGCTGGTTGAGCATGGTCATATTTATATTGCCCAACCACCGCTGTACAAGGTGAAACACGGCAAAGACGAACGCTACCTGAAAGACGACCAGGAAGAAGCGCAGTACATGCTGACCATTGCCCTGGAAAAAGCAGCATTGGTTCCCGGTGAAGGCCTGGAGCCAATCAAAACAGAAGCACTTGAAGAGCTGGCCCGTCAGTTTGTCACCGTGGAAGCGGTGGTTCGCCGACTAAGCCGCATGATTGATCCTGATGTGTTGAATGCCATTGTGGAAGGTGTGGAACTGGATCTGGATTCCGAAGAAGCATCCAAGGCCAGTGCAGCGCGTTTGCAAGCGGTGCTTGACCCGACCATCATGACAGTGTTTTCCCAGTTTGATGAACAAACTGACAAACACCGCGTGCTGATTCACCGCCGCCACCACGGCAACGTGCGCGTAACAACAATCGACCCCGATTTTGTACACGGTGCCGATTACCCCTTGCTGGCTCACGCTGCCAAAACTTTCAAAGGCCTGATTGTTGAAGGCGCTGAAATTCAACGTGGCGAAGGCGAAAAGCAAAAAGTGCAAGCGGTACAAAGTTTCCGCGAGGCCATGCACTGGTTGCGTGAACAGGCTGAAAAAGCAGTGTCAAAACAACGATACAAAGGCTTGGGTGAAATGAACCCGCAACAGCTGTGGGAAACCACCATGGACCCCACTGTGCGCCGTTTGCTGCGTGTTCAAATTGAAGACGCCATTGCAGCGGATCAAATTTTCACGACATTGATGGGCGATGAAGTGGAACCCCGCCGGGCGTTCATTGAAAGCAATGCCTTGAAAGCGGGCAATATTGACGTTTAAGCGGATGTTGGGATTGGGAAAAGCTTGCGAATAAAAGTCTAATAGTTTGCGAATTCCAAGTAAAACTCTGAAAAAGTAGTAAATGTGGACTGAAGGTTCAACCGGCCTTCAGTCCAAACAGAAAATGTCTGCATCAGCCGCAACTATTCACGCGGGAAAATCATATAAAAACTGATGTAAGCCTTCAGAAGATGAGGTGTGTGATTGAATGTATTCGACTTCAGGAAGAATCTCGTCTCGGAATACTCTGAGTTCACCAGAAGCTTTGCCAAAATTAAAGCGGACGATATACGGGAATTCGTAGACCAGCAGTATGCATCACAACGCTACTGGCCTGAGCCACTAATCCAAGTTAACCCAAATTTTCAAGCAGGCGGCACAGTAGAGTCGCTCTGCACAGCTGGGCAGCTAAGTGAAGAATGCTCAGCAATCTTCAGATTCGATAAGTCAGCATCTTCAGCTGGCAAATCCTTACCGCTGTATAAGCACCAAGTTGAAGCTATAAGTCTTGCCGCTGCTGGTGAGAGCTATGTACTTACCACGGGAACGGGTTCCGGTAAGTCACTCTCCTACTTCATACCCATCATTGACTATTGCTTGAAACAAAAAGCAATAAACCCTGCACCAAGAACTAAGGCAATCGTTGTTTATCCGATGAACGCCCTAGCAAATAGCCAGTTAGAAGAACTGAAAAAGTTCCTAGGCGCTGAGACTTCAACTAGGAAAGTTACGTTCGGTAGGTTTACTGGGCAAGAAAGCACGGAAGAACGGGAGGTGATGAAAGCAAATCCTCCCGATATTCTGCTGACAAACTTTATGATGCTTGAGCTCTTGCTGACCAGGCAAAATGCCATTGACCAGCAAGTAATCTCAAACGCTAGAGGACTGAAATTTCTGGTTCTTGATGAGCTACACACATATCGAGGTCGACAAGGGGCCGACGTGGCATTGCTGGTCCGGCGTGTGCGAGAGGCTTTGGCAGACAATCTGGTTTGTATTGGTACGTCTGCAACAATGGCTACCGATGGAACTGAAGTGGAGAGGAACGCGAAAGTCGCTGAGGTTGCAAGCAGATTATTCGGTGTTTCAATCCCAGCAACAAACGTAATTACCGAAACTCTTCGCAGATGTACCCCGGAAAATCAAACTCTTGAAAGCGTCATATCAAAGCTGAAAGATGCAATTTTGGCTGGTGTACCAACTGAGACGAACTATTCTGAGCTGGCAAAACACCCAGTAGCTGTTTGGGTTGAACTGACTCTTGGCTTAACTTATGAAAGCCACAAACCTCGCAGAGCAAAGCCAAAAAAATTAAGTGACGCAGCTCGACTTCTTAGTGATGCGACAGGTTTAGGAGAATCAGTCTGCAGTGAATATTTACAAGCGTTCCTGCTTCACGCCTACAGTGTCACTGACGGTTCAGGCAAGCCTCTTTTCGCTTTCAAGCTCCACCAGTTTATTTCAGGTGGGGGAAAGGTTTTTTCCACGCTAGAAGCACCAGGCAAGCGCACGATTTCGCTAGAGGGCCAGCAATTTGCAACAGGTGACCGCAAGAAGCTGTTTTATCACGTCCATTTCTGTCGAAACTGCGGACAAGAATACGTTCCAGTCTGGGACCAAGAAACTTCGGATGGAAGAATTTTCGCAGTTCGTAGCATCGAAGAACGTGAGCATGATGAAGAAGGTGTGAAAGCTGGCTTTCTAATGCTGGACGGTCAGAATATTTGGGACCCTTCCGACCCTGAAAATTATCCTGAAACTTGGATTGAACAAAAGCCTGACGGCGATTGGAAAATCAAACAAAAAAAATTCGTACCCCAAGAAGTGAGCGTGACACCAGATGGTGCGATTTCTCAGCAGGCGGGTTACCAATCGTGGTTTATTCCAGGAAACTTTAGATTCTGCTTGTCTTGCGGAACATCGCACAGTACCAGCAGCAAGGATTCTGTTCGGTTGACATCACTTTCTGGTGAAGGAAGAAGTTCAGCAACAACGATGCTGACTTTATCGGCACTTCGCTACTTATACGAACAGGACCACACGTTAAGCGCTGATGCTAAAAAGGTACTTGGCTTCTCCGATAACAGGCAGGATGCCGCGTTACAAGCTGGGCACTTTAACGATTTCCTTCAGGTTCTTTTGACCAGAGCTGCTTTGTTTTCAGCACTGGAGAAAGCTGATGAGAATAGCTTGAGCGAAAAAGACATTGCGAACAGTGTTTTTGAAGCTCTTGGTTTCCATACCGATGATTACTCGGTTCGTGCTGAGTATATGCAGCAGTCCGACGTGAAGGGTAATAGTCGTCGCCAAGTACAAGAGGCTATGCGGTCGATTCTGGGCTACCGAGCCTTCTTTGACCTGAGGCGCGGTTGGCGTTTTAACAATCCCAATCTTGAACAACTCGGGCTAATGCAAATTGAGTATCAAGATATTGAGGATTTGGCTCAAGATGAACAGGAATGGAGCGAAGCTCCTCAAATTCTGAAATCTGCAAAGCCAGCAGAAAGAGCGGTGGTTCTGAAGCTTCTATTTGGTTTTATGCGAGAGGGGCTTTGTGTAGCATCTCGTTATCTCGACAGAACCGAGTTGGAACAACTGAAGACTTTGAGCTTTGCGAACTTACGTGAACCTTGGGGTTTTACTGAAGATGAAAGACCCGTTCCGTCGCGGTGGTTTGTTGTTAGCAGGCCGGAGGATGACCAAAATCGACGCAACAGACGCCAACGTATTGAAGACTATTTGGTGGTGGGGTCAAGCCGCTCAAAACTTGGTAAAGAACTGCGCAAACCAAGCACATGGGGTGGAAGCAACCCATTCTACAAAGACATCAAAGATGCAACCTACCCGGTTCTTATTAATGCGCTCCTGAAAGCTGCTGAAAGCTATGGTCTTGTTCGCAAGGAAGAAACTGATTTTGGTCAAACAGGTTGGCAGCTTGTTGGTAGCTGCATGCTATGGTCAAAGGGGCAAGGAAAAGGAACGTCTCAAGCTCATGAAAATGAATTCTTCAGAAATTTATACAGAAATATTTCCAAACTTCTGAGTGAACCCGCGCACAGGTTGTTCGATTTTGAAGCTCGTGAACATACGGCCCAAGTTGAGCAAGAAGATAGGATGGAAAGAGAGGCGAGATTCCGCTATACCCAAAAAGACCGTGACGAATGGAAGGACAAAAACGGGACCGAGCTTGAATGGCTTCCGGTGATGTTCTGTTCACCAACCATGGAACTGGGCGTTGATATTTCCTCTTTGAATACGGTTTACATGCGAAATGTGCCGCCAACCCCTGCAAATTATGCGCAGCGAAGTGGGCGTGCAGGGCGTGCGGGTCAGCCAGCTTTGGTGATTACTTACTGCGCAAACCAGTCGCCACATGACCAGTATTATTTCCGCGACCCAGTACGTATGGTTCACGGACAAGTAAACCCCCCTACTTTGGATTTGGCTAACCGAGAGCTAGTACAAAGTCACTTGCAAGCGATATGGCTTGCTGAAACAGGGAAGAAACTCGGCAATAGCATTAGAGACCTGCTGGATATGGAGAAGCCAGTGGACCTTCCACTGCTCGAAGAGCTAGCAGATGATTTATCGAAACCTTCAGCACAACGCAAAGCTCACGAACGTGGCCTCAAAGTCCTGGGCATGCTCAGTTCCGAACTGACCTCTGAACGTGCCCCTTGGTTCACACCAAATTGGCCAGAATCAGTTTTTCAACGAGCATTCAACGAATTCAATTCCTCTTTAAACAGATGGCGTGACCTGTATAAGGCTACTGCGCATGCGATTGAGTTGAATTATAAAAAAGAAAATAATCCAGCTGCGAGTGAACGCGAAAGACGCGAAGCACAGCAGCGTCACAACGAAGCCAGGAAACAACGCGACCTTTTGTTGGCTGGTGAAAGTGCGTTTAATAGTGACTTTTACACCTATAGGTACTTGGCTAGCCAAGGATTTTTACCTGGTTACAATTTCCCACGCCTTCCCCTCATGGCGTATATCCCGGCACGTAGAGGAAAAATTGGAAGAGAAAGCTTTCTGTCCAGACCACGTTTCCTTGCGCTGTCAGAATTTGGTCCCTACAGCCTCATCTATCACGAAGGTAGTCAGTACCGAGTTACAAAAGCTCTCCTAACTATTGGTAGCAAAGACCAGGTGGCTGAAGGAGCAAAACTACCCACTGAGGTGGCAAGACTCTGTCCAAGTTGTGGGTACGGACATTTTAGAACTCAACGAGACGCAGACCGCTGCGTTTCTTGTGGAGCAAATCTGGATGGTGCGGAAGAAGTTAAAAATCTTTACCGCATCGAAAACGTATCTACCAAGCGTGTGGAGCGCATTACTGCCAATGAAGAGGAGCGTCAACGTCAGGGTTACGAAATGCAAACAACCTTGCAATTTGCGGAAGTAGATGACAAGTTGCAAATGGTCACTTCAGTGATATCTGATTCAGATGGCCCGTTACTTGAATTGCAATACGGTCCAACGGCCACAATATGGCGCATGAATTTTGGGTGGAAACGACGCAAAGAAAAGAAGGTTTTGGGCTTCCAGATTAATCCCGTGACAGGCCATTGGGTTGGTGGTGAGAATGAAGGGGGTGAACAAGAGGGTGAAGAGGCACCACCAGACCGCACGCCACCACAGCGAATAGTTCCTTTCGTGGAAGACCGACGCAATATCCTTGTGATAAAGCCACATTGGGAGTTTGGTGACATTTCAAAATCAACCATGACCACTCTTCAATATGCACTGAAGCGAGGAATTGAAGCGGTTTACCAACTTGAAGAAAGTGAGCTTATGGCCGAGCCTCTTCCTGGTCGAGACAAACGCCAGTCTATTTTATTCTTCGAAGCTGCCGAGGGTGGCGCAGGCGTGCTCACGCGATTAGCATCAGAACCTTTGGCGCTGCAGCATGTTGCTGCAGAAGCGTTGCGCATTATGCATTACAAGCAGCCACTTGAGGGAAAAGCTTGGAAAAAATCCTTGCTGCAACAGGATGACGAAGAGTTAGAAAGTTATCCGTGCGAAGCAGGTTGCTATCGTTGTTTGCTTTCCTATTACAACCAACCTGACCATCCAGAAATTGACCGCCAAGATAAAGCGGCTGGTGGTCAGTTGTTAGACATGCTCTGTCGTCTTACTCAAGCAAATCTCCAATCCGCTACGCAGGGGCGTACACCCGAACAACAGACAGGTGAGTTAAAACGAATGTCCACCAGTTCGCTGGAAAAAGATTGGCTGGAACATGTCGAAAAGCGCGGTTACAGAAAGCCAGACCGAGCGCAGCACACACTGGTGTCAGTGGGTGCGAATGCCGATTTTTTCTACGACGACTATAACCTCGCAATTTTTATAGACGGGCCGCACCACGAGGTGGAAAAGCAGTCATCAAAAGACGCTGAAATAAACCAGCAACTTGAAGCGAGAGGTTATATCGTCGTGCGCTTCTCCAAAGATAAATCATCTTGGGAACAAACATTCCGTAATAACGCTGACTTGTTTGGGCCTGGACTTCAACAATAAGCCGCGCAAAGCTAAAACCTAAAATGCTATCTGGGCCAACGCCCAACGAAAGGACTACGGAATGACTCAAACCAGTTTTTATCCTGGCAGCCTCGTATCGGCACGAGGACGTGAATGGATTGTTTTACCTGAGTCAGCTGAAGACACTTTACGGTTAAGGCCCTTAAGCGGTGGTTCCAAAGAGGAATGTTTGATTTACCTTCCGTTGGAACGGCAGCCAGTTGGTCCAGCATCATTCCCATGGCCGACATTGGAACAGGCAAGTAACCATTCAGCAAGCCAATTGCTGATGGATGCGCTACAACTCAAACTACGTAGTGGGGCAGGTCCATTCAGAAGCTTTGGAAACATTGCAGTTGAACCTCGGGCTTACCAATTGGTACCACTGCTTATGGCGTTAAAAATGTCCACCATCCGTCTGCTGATTGCAGATGATGTGGGTATTGGTAAAACAATCGAAGCGGCGCTGATTGCCCGAGAATTCGTCGACCGTGGAGAGGTGCAGCGCTTGGCTGTACTTTGCCCTCCGCATCTGTGCGAACAATGGCAGAAAGAGCTGGCGGAACGATTCCATATTCAAGCCGTTATTGTGCGAACCAGCACTGCGACTCGATTGGAGCGAGACCTCCCACCCGGAACTTCATTGTTTGATGTACACCCCTTCACAGTTGTGAGCTTGGATTACATCAAATCAGAACGTCGTCGAGAGGCTTTCCAACGCTTTTGTCCCGAGTTTGTCATTGTTGACGAAGCCCATACGTGTACTCAAGGTGGCCAAGGCAGACAGCAGCGGTATCAATTACTGAAAGGACTTGTCGAGGACCCCAACCGTCACCTGGTTATGTTAACGGCAACACCCCACAGCGGTGATGACGAAGCATTTTTCAATTTACTTGGCTTACTTAAAAAAGACTTCGTACAGCTCAAGGACTTGCCACCAAGTGCTCGAACGGATTTGCGAGAAGAGCTATCGCTTCACTTCGTGCAAAGAAGAAGGCCTGATATTGCTGAGTGGCAAGACTCCAGCATGTTTCCGGAGCGAAAAACAGCTGAAATTACTTACCAACTAACGGGTTCTTGGGGCCAACTGTTCAACGATGTGCTGGATTACGCCAGAGAGTTAGTAGAACAAGCTGAAGGTAAAGGTCAACGCGAACAGCGGATGAACTGGTGGGCCGCGTTGGCACTGCTTCGTTGCATTAGTTCATCGCCAGCCGCTGCGGTGAATGCTCTCCGAACACGATTAAACGCCGCTCAAGCTGGGCAAGAAGTTCTCTCGGATGGTGATTTTGAGGAGTACGCTCGTGAGCGGGTCCTTGATGGTACTGATGATGCCTTATCTACGGTTGACATCGAACCTGGTGCGCAGACTGAACATTCCGAACGACTGCAGGCGCTAATTGAAGCTGCGCAAAATTTGGCAGGTGATGCTAGTGACCCAAAATTAGCAAAACTTCACAAGCACCTACAAGACCTGTTAAAAGCGGGTTTTCATCCAGTTGTTTTTTGCCGATATATCGCCACGGCGCATTATCTTGCAGATTTCTTTAAATCTAAGTTCAAGGGTGTTTCAGTTAAAGCTGTTACCGGGGAATTGACACCGGATGAACGTCAAGCAGCAGTTGCTGAACTGGGTGAAACTGAGCAGCGCATTTTGATTGCCACCGATTGCCTCTCTGAAGGGATTAACCTACAGAGCCTGTTTACTGCCGTTGTGCACTACGATTTGAGCTGGAACCCTACTCGACACGAACAACGAGAAGGTCGAGTTGACCGATTTGGACAGCAAGCAAAAGAAGTAAGAAGCACGATGCTCTACGGTGAAGATAATCCCGTGGATGGTGCGGTGCTCAAGGTAATTTTGCGTAAGGCCGAAAGCATTCGTAAAGAGTTGGGCGTTCTTGTGCCGATGCCTGATGATGAAGCCAAGCTTACGCAGGCTTTATTGAACGCTGTATTGTTGAGGAAAAATCAGGGGCGTACATCAAGCGGTCAAGCTGCATTTGATTTTGGTGAGCCAGAGAAACAGATTGATGTAGCTTGGCAAAGTGCGCGAGAAAAAGCAGCGAAGAATCGGTCCATCTTCGCACAGAGAAGGTTGAAGCCAGATGAAGTTTTGCCAGAGTGGAGACGTTCAGCGACAGTCCTCGGCGGGCCAGCAGAAGTTGAGCGTTTTGTGTCGCGGGCGTTTATAAAGCTTGGCGGTGGGCTTGAGTCTTACCGTGGTTTTTATAAGGCTCCACTTTCTGTTTTACCTGAATCTCTGCGTGAGCGTCTGGCCACTGAGGGGCTTGATGGCACCTTGAAGATAGATTTCAGACAGCCACCCGCACACGGCACTCTTCAAGTGGGAAGAACTCATCCGTTGGTAGTCGCTTTGGCAGACACCCTATTGGAGCAAGCACTTGAAAATCAATCGACCGACACAACGGGAGTGGCAAGAGCCGGGGCAGCATTTGTAGTAGGGGTTGCTTTGAAAACCACCGTGCTGTTGTTGCGATTACGTCATCAACTCACTATCGTAAGAGATGGCAAAACCCGCCTATTGCTGTGTGAGGAAACTGTTGCGGTGTCCAGCGAAGCGAGCGGTCAAATCAAGGTCCTCGAACCCGAACGAGCAAGGACATTATTAGGACTTGAGGCCGAGCGAAATATGCCGCCTGTTCTAAAAGACCGCCATGTACAGCAAGCACTAGATTCCTTGCCTGGCTGGCGAACTGAAATCGAGGCAATAGCAAACAACAGAGCTCAGACCTTGTTGTCTGACCACCGTAGAGTTCGTGAGGCGTCAGAAGCCCGAGGGACTTATCAGGTTACGCCCAGCTTGCCCGTCGATGTGATGGGTGTGTATGTGCTTGTCCCTTCAAATGGGGGAGCCTAAACATGTCTCGTAGAAACACCCAGCAGCTCACTTACACCGCAATTAGGATTGAAGGTGGCCTCATCCCTGCTGAGCAGCTAATTCGTCTAACCCTACTTGAAAATCCAGAAGAAACTGAGCAAACCGACGCGCATTATCAAATTGCGCGTGGCCTGAAACTGAGGGACGAAATTGCTCGTGACTTCAAAATTGCTCTGACACTCTGGCGAGATTTTCAGGTTCTTCGGGCCAGGCAGGATGTTCGCTTGCGGGAAGTGACTGTGCGAGAGTGGCTGATACCGCTGTTTAAGGATGTACTGCATTTCCATGATGTTACTCAAACACGGCCCCTTGCAATCACTGGACGCGAATACCCGATTGGTCACGTAAGCCACTCTGGCCGCGTTCCTCTGGTTTTAGCTGGTGTTGATGAAGGTTTGGATTTATCTAGCGAACGATTTGGTGAAACCAATCCAGACACTGGCAAAACCCGGCGCAGAAGCCCATTCATGCTGGCTCAAGAGGCGTTGAATGCCATCGATAGCTCGTTATGGGCAATAACGAGCAATGGACTAACTCTTCGCATCCTGCGAGACAACCCTAGTTTGACTCGTCCAGCCTATGTAGAAGTCGACTTGGAGCGGTTGTTTTCTGAAGAGTTGTTGGCAGATTTCAGTGCCTTGTGGCTCCTAGCCCACTCTAGTCGTTTTGGAAAAGCAGACTCAACAGCGTCTGATTGCCCATGGGAGCGCTGGAGAAACGCCGGGCAACAACTTGGGGTGACAGTACGAGGACAGTTGCGCTACCAAGTGGCGGAAGCACTACGAGCGCTAGGCACTGGATTTCTCAGTCACCCTGGAAATCAAGGTTTGCGTGCAGCCTTACAGAACACCGACAGCGGTTACGACCGACAGGTTTTTTTTGAAGAGCTCTTAAGGCTTGTTTATCGAATTATTTTCTTGGCCACAGTAGAGGACCGGCGTGACAGAGCAACTGGTGAAAGGTTGGTATTTTTACCGAATGCTAACGAAGATGCCAAATCGAGATACATCACTGGCTATTCTTTAACTTGGCTTCGTGAGCGTGCTGTACGACGCAACGCATATGACCGCCACACTGACTTGTGGCAAGCATTGACGGTGACCTTCAACGGCCTTGGTGCAGGCCAACCATTGTTGGGTCTGCCTGCTTTGGGGGGACTTTTTGGCCAAGACCAGTGCCCAACGCTTGATAATGCGGAGCTGAGCAACAACTATTTGCTCTCTGCACTTTTTCAATTGGGCTGGTTTAGAGCTGATGGTGGATTGTCTCGCGTGAATTATCGCGATATGGGGCCGGAGGAGCTTGGGAGTGTTTACGAAAGTTTATTGGAGTTGGTTCCGGACCTTCAGGGCCTATCCAGTGCAACTTCGGCTCGGCTGGCCTTTGTGGGTGATGACAACACCGACGCGTCAACTCGTGGCAATTCGCGGAAATTAACAGGTAGCTATTACACGCCAGATAGCTTGGTTCAAGAGCTAATTAAAAGCGCTTTGGAGCCAGTGATTGAGCAGACTGTGCAGGCTAATCCAGAACGCCCAGTAGAAGCTTTGCTATCACTCACAATTTGCGACCCGGCTTGCGGTAGCGGGCATTTTTTGCTTTCAGCTGCGCGAAGACTTGCAGATGAGGTAGCTTTGCACCGAGCAGTGGCTGAGCGCGAGGGAGGAGCTCCCACTCCTGCGGATTATCGCCACGCACTGCGTGATGTGGTGAGCCATTGTATTTACGGTGTTGATAAAAACCCTATGGCTATTCAGTTGGCCAAAACCGCATTGTGGTTGGAGGCTTATTCACCCGACAGACCGTTGACTTTTATCGACCATCACCTGCAAGTTGGCGATGCATTGCTTGGTGTTTTGGACCCTAAAGTGCTTGAAGATGGCATACCGGACGAAGCGTACAACGCGCTTTCTGGAGACGATAGGTCAGTGGCTAGTGCTTTAAAAAAGCAAAACAAAATTGATTTAAAAAGCTGGCGAAATATAGCCAGTGGAGATTTGTTTGCTCAGGCCGGATTTACTTCACTTGCCGTGGACATTGAATTATTAAGCGATGACACACCAGAGGAGTTAGCTGCTAAAAAGGCTAATTGGAGTGAAGTTCAGTCTCAGGCGCAAGAAAGCGCGTTTGCACGATTAGCAGATACGTACGTCGCTGCCTTTCTAGCTCCCAAGTTGGCTGATACTTTTTCTACGGTTCCTCTTTCAGGATACTTGTGGGGTGTTCTGAACAGTCAGCAAACCGAACGTGAAAGAGGCACAGTAACAGAAAACGCTGCTCGGTCTCTCTGCCGCCAACATAGTGTATTTCACTGGTGGTTAGCGTTTCCACAAGTTGCAGCACGAGGTGGTTTTAGTGTGATGCTAGGTAACCCGCCGTGGGAGCAGTTGCAGCTCAGCGAGGAGGAATTTTTTGCGCCAAGAGCACCCTCTATAGCGGCACTGGCGGGCGACAAGCGTAAAAAAGCAATCGCTGAACTGCAATATACAGCGCCATGGTTGTTGGACCAATTTTATGCAACTAAACGTCAGTACGATGCCGCAAACTTGTACTTTAGGGCTAGTGGTCGATTTCCTCTTACTGCCTTTGGCAAACTTAATACCTACGCTTTGTTCTCGGAAGCGTTTTTGCAAGGTTTAGGGCCTAGTGGCAGAGCGGGCTTTCTCGTACCTACTGGCATTGCGACAGATGACTCTACTAAAGCATATTTTGGTTACATTGCCAACCAAAAGCGGTTGGTCAGTTTGTACGACTTCGAAAATAGTGATGCTGTTTTCCCAGCGGTTCATCGCAGCTACAAGTTCTCACTGTTGACGCTTGGTTCCTCCCTTAGGCCTGAGTTTGTGTGCTTTGCTACCCAAGTTGAGCACCTGAAAGATAACCGTCGCCGCTTTACACTGAATTCTGACGATTTAAACCTAATCAACCCAAATACCCGCACATGCCCAATTTTTCGTAGTGAACGGGACGCTGAGCTGACGAAGAAGCTTTACCGCACTGCCTCTGTACTTATTAGAGAGGCAATCACAAATGACGAGGGTAATGTTTCGAAGCCTGAGCTTAACCCTTGGGGTATTTCGTTTTCGCAGGGCTTGTTCAATATGACAAGTGATAGCGGACTTTTTAGTGACTCGCCAACTCCAGCTGGGGAGCCCCGGCGGTTACCTCTTTACGAAGCTAAAATGATTCATCAGTTTGACCACCGTTGGGCTACCTACGTAGATGTCGCTGGTGCCGCAGGCGAGGTTGAAACCACGGATGTTAGAGAGGTCGAAAAGGCAGCTCCTGACTTTGCAGTGAGGCCACGTTATTGGGTAGCGGAGAGAGAGGTACTGGCTCGCATTGCTCGCGTACCTAGCCGCGTTGCCAATTCTTGGTTGAAGTGGCATGAGGCGTTAGATGTGACAGATAGAGATGTCCGTCGCGAGGTCATTGATACCGCATTGGCCGACATGTTATTGGCGCTAGCACAATGGGTTTCAGGCGAGTTATTCAATTGTGTGGCCATTCCAGCCGCTTCAGCTGTAGGCTGGACTGCGAAGCAAGCGCAGCCCCACTTATCTCTAGTGGAACAACAACTACGAACACGATTTCCTAGATTAGATGATGTCTTGCGCAGTGACGGTTTAACTACAAAAAAAGCGCTGACGGAGTTCCCGAAATGGGCGCACCAGAACTGTGAAGCTCGCCTTTCTGAAAGCGAGCTCGAAGCGTTGGAGGCTACGCTTCAAGTGTCAAGTGCGGATGAGGCTCTGCGGTTGCTGTTGGACGATTGGGTGGATGCGCGAAGTCCAAAGTGGTTAATGGGTTGGCGGCGAAACGCACGCTCTACTGACGAGCGGACTACTATCGCAACGGCTATGCCAAGAAGTGCTCAAGGCGACAGCGTCTTTCTATTCTTCTTTCCGAGTTTTCAGCCTGCAGAGAGGTGCGCAGCATTTCTAGGTGCCTTAAACTCATTACCGTTTGACTTTGTTGCGCGTCAAAAGGTGGGTGGTATCAACTACAGCTTCTACTTTATCAAGCAGTTGCCTATGTTTACTCCTGATAGTTACACAAACACTGACCTAGCCTTCATAGTTCCCCGCATCCTCGAACTAACGTATACCGCGCATGACTTACAAGCCTGGGGCAAAGACCTCGCTGCTTACGACCCACGCCCATTAGTCGAGCAGGACCGCCCTTTTGTTTGGAACCCCGAGCGGCGCGCTCAGCTGCGGGCAGAGC
Organism: Limnobacter sp.; assembly: GCF_036846585.1. Lineage (GTDB taxonomy): Bacteria > Pseudomonadota > Gammaproteobacteria > Burkholderiales > Burkholderiaceae_B > Limnobacter. The sequence goes on from NZ_DAIUBR010000016.1 coordinate 67,207, forward strand.
TAGATGCTTACTACGCGAGGCTCTACGGACTTACACGTGATGAACTGCGCTACATCCTCGACCCAAAAGATGTTATGGGTGACGACTATCCCAGCGAGACATTTCGAGTGTTGAAGGAAGGTGAGATTAGAACTTATGGTGAGTACAGAACACGTAGGCTAGTCCTAGAAGCGTGGGACCAACAGAATGCAGATTAATAGGGGTAAAGGCTGTGGATTGGAGTAAATTACTTTCGGCTAAACGCCTTGGACGAACTGAAGAAAACGAAGCAGCGCTTCCGCCTAGAACAGAGTTCACGCGTGATTATGACCGCATCATTTTTAGTTCAGCTTTTAGACGACTTCAAGATAAGACGCAGGTCTTTCCTCTAGCGAAAAGCGATTACGTTCGAACAAGACTTACCCACAGCCTTGAGGTAGCCAGTGTAGGTCGTTCGCTTGGCATGCTTGCTGCCGAGGTAATTTCCGAAAGGGACCAAGGACTTAAAACAGAATCATTACCGCATGACGTAGGAGCTATCGTAGCCACCGCTTGTTTGGCACACGACATAGGTAATCCGCCTTTTGGACATGCAGGTGAGTCCGCTATTCAGGAATGGTTTGAATCCCATAGCGATTTCATTCGAGAACTAGATGAATTGCACCAAACAGATTTGCTTAAGTTCGAAGGTAACGCGCAGGGCTTCCGAACACTTTGTCGCCTCCAACAAGCACCTCAGCGCGGCGGGCTTCAGCTAACAAGTGCCGTACTCGGAACTTTCACCAAATATCCCAGAGCATCAGTTGTTGATGAAAGCCAGTCCAGTGGCATTAGCGGGAAAAAATTCGGATTCATGCAAAGTGAAACAAGCCTTTTTGAAGAACTTGCTGATGAGCTAGGACTGATTAAAAAACCAGGCAGTGGATTGGTTTGGTTCCGCCACCCCTTGGCGTTTTTAGTAGAAGCTGCTGATGACATCTGTTATCACGTTATGGATATTGAGGATGGCTACAAAGCAGGTTTTATTTCCTTCAGTGAGATAGAGGATTTACACAGGTCGATACTTTCTGGTGCGCAGTGGAGTCGAGCCAGCGAAATTAAAGACCTTGGACGCAGAGTTGAATATTTTCGCGCAGTGACTGTTAATTCTTTGGTGCACGAAGTTGTTGAGGCTTTTGCTGAAAAATATGATGGACTGCTGAGCAGTACATTTGACGGAGAACTCACCGCAATTATTGAGCATGGAGATGAGCTCAAAAAATTTAAGACTCTTGCCAAGGAGAAGGTCTACAGCGCTCGGCCAGTAGTCGAAATAGAGGCCTGTGGTTTTGAAGTTATTGCTGGCTTGTTAGATGCATTTCTTGGAGCCATCAATTCAAAAGCTACAAAGCTTCAGGCTGGTAAGGTGCGTACTCGGACATTACTTAGCCTAATGCCTAAGACGGAAATTAAACTCGAAGAATTAGACATTTACAAGAGAACCCTTTTAGCCACAGACTTTGTTTCCGGCATGACTGACACTTTTGCAGTTGAACTGTATCAACGCATTAGAGGAATTTCCCTGCCATGAGCAAATCCGTTCCAATGCCATTGAAAACTCCAGAGGTGGTGGCCAATCTTTGGGTTTGTGCAGATGAGGATGGCTATGTCGCACGACTTGCGGGCAGAACCTACGTTCTCGATGGTACCGACCGAGAGAAGTTAGACCTTCTGAAGTTGCTGGCTGCGACTGATTTTCTCAGCGCAGAATGGATGCCTATTCCAGAAAATTTCGGGCTTATTGGCCCAGACGGTGAGCGTCTTGGATACGCTCAATTATCCGTTTTATCGGATGAGTATTCCAAATCTCTATTGGTAGGACCTCTGCTTGAGAGACTAGCTGCTACTTTGCCAGAACAACTTCATGAAATTGATGGCGAATACAGGCAGTTTAGGTTAGAGATGCCAGAGGCTCCATTGACTGTTCTGACGGTGGTGGTGGAGCGTCCTGATGGTCAGTTAGTGCCCATGCTGAATAGCTAAAAGGGTACTGATATGTCAAGCCAACAAGGCTCTGCTGGTAAAAGGTCAATGCTGGCGGCTGATGAATGTCGGTATGTAAGAGTAAGTGACCGCCAGCCCTTGAAACTTAAAAAACATACCTACCTCCATCCAGATGGAAGCAGGTTGATAACCACATGGTTTGAAAGGGCTTGGCAACAGCGGGACAATGAAAATGCCACGTTTGAATCTTTTATATTTGCGTGGATGTCAGTTAACGCTTGGGCAGCATGTGTAACTGGGCAAGACCAAGACCGTGAATACTTGCTACGACTCAAGGAAGACAGGGAATTGCGTGACCTCTTTCAACGAATAATTGATGAGCATTCGACTGTCTGAACCGCCCCGGTTTTCGTAGAGGCCAATTTGCTTAAGTGCAGGTTTGTTCG